>CAYLUN010000107.1:0-17139 GCA_964386865.1 uncultured Lentisphaeraceae bacterium
AGTTCCGCGCGATCTTCGGCGGCGGCCGCTACGACAGCCTGCTCACCATGATCGGTGGCGCGCCCACGCCCGCCGTGGGCATGGGCTTCGGCGACGTGGTCGTCGTGGAGGTGCTCAAGGAGCTGCTCGGCGAAGCCGCCGCCGCGGAGAAGCGCGGCGTCATCATCGGCTACATGTTCCCGGAGCAGCGCGAAGCCGCGACGCGCCTCGCCCGCGCCCTGCGCGAGGCCGGCGAGACCGTCGACCTCATGCTCGCCCGCCAGAAGCCCAAGCAGTTCTTCTCCCGCGCCAGCGCCAGCGCCGCGGCCGACGCGGTCTTCATCGGCCCGGACGACGTGGCCAAGGGCGTCGCTAAGCGCAAGAACCTCGCCACGCGCGAGGAGACGGAGATCGTGCTGGGGTAGGTTATGTTGAGTCGACTCCATCGATTCAATCGATAGAATCAATCGCCCCTCACCCAAACATCGCCCGCGCGTTCGCTCGCGTAATCTCCGCGATGCGCTCGGCGGTCGTGCCGCGCACCGCCGCGAGGCACTCCGCCACATGCGTCACGAAGGCCGGCTCGTTGCGCTGGCCGCGCTTGGGCACCGGCGCGAGGAAGGGCGTGTCGGTCTCGATCAAGAGCCGCTCGTCCGGCACCATCGCCGCGCTCGCGCGCAACAGGTCCGCGTTGCGGAAGGTCACGATGCCGCTGAAGCTGATCGCAAGACTCCGCTCCAGCAGCTGAGCCGCGAAGGCCTTGTCGCCCGTGAAGCAATGCACCACACCGCGCAGGCCCACGCCGCGCCACGGCGTGTCGTCGAGCACGCGCAAGGTCGCCTCGTCCGCCTCGCGCGTGTGGATGATCGCCGGCAGCCGCCACTCGTCCGCCAGCCGCAGCTGCGCCGCAAAGAGCGCGCACTGCGCCGCGCCCGTCTCGGGATGGTAGTGGAAGTCCAGCCCCGTCTCGCCCACCGCCGCCAGCGGGTGCGCCGCCGCGAGCAGCCGCAGCGTCTCGACGTAGACCTCCGGCGTCGCCGCCGTCGCCTGGTCGCGGTCGAAGCCCAGCGCCAGCCGAACGTTCTCCGGATACGCCTGAGCCGCCGCCAGCGCGCCGGCGTTGAGCGACACGCTGCCGCCCACCGCCACGAGGCGCGTCACGCCCGCCGCGAAGGCCCGCTCCAGCACCGCCGCCGTCTCCAGCGGCGCACCCTCAAAATGCGCGTGCGTGTCGTAGAACGCCGCACCCGTCTCCAGCTCTGTCATCCGTCCACATCCCTTCAGGCCCCTTGGGGGGCGAGGCTGTGCCGAGCCGCCTCCCGCATCCGCCCCTTCGCGCCATCACCAACCGTGTTTTCCCGCGCCCACCTCGGCCCACTTCTTCTGCTCTGTCAACCACACTTTCGCTGTCACGCCTGTCGGCAGTTCGACTGCAAGCTTCATCCTTCCGTCGGCGATCTTCCAGTCCACCCGCACAGGCCCCTTAACCGACCTGTATTCGCCTTTGGCCCCCGTCAGCCCCGCCACCGGCTTCGGATGGATGACGACGCGATCGCAGCCGACCGCATCCTCCGGCACTGCGATACCGAGCGCGTGCTTCACGAGCCACTCGTCAACCGAGCCGAACATCGGGTGGTTCTGGCTGTAGGTGTTGTCCGAGGCCTTCCACGTCTCCCAGAGCGTGGTCGCGCCGTTGTCGAGCATGTAGACCCAGCTCGGGAACTCGCGCCGCGCCACCAGCTTGCCGGCCAGTTCTTCCTGTCCCTCCGTGCTCAGCACCTCCAGCAGATACTTCGTGCCGAAAATCCCCGTCGTCAGCGCGTTGCCGTGAGCCGCGATATCCGCGCGCAAGATCTCCAGCGCGGCCGCGCGGTTCGCCTCGGGGATCAGCCGGTGGTAGAGCCCGAACACCTGCTCGCCCTGCCGCCCCTGCCCCACCTTACCGCCCACCACAAACTTCGTCTGGAACGCCGCTCGGATCTCATCCGCCAGCGCCCCATACTTCTTAGCGTGCTCCGCCTTGCCGAGAATCGCCGCGAACTCAGAGACCAGCCGCGCCCACTGATAGAAATGCGCCGTGGCGGTCAGCGTCTCCGGCGCCTTCTCCAGCGCCTCGTGGTCGCCGATGCACTGTGGGATGACCAGGTCGGGACATTTGCCCTTCACGAGCTCCACATACCGCGCACACGCGTCGTAGTGCGTGGCGATCACCTCGCGATCGCCGTAGTAGCGGTACAGGTCGCGCATCATCACCGGCACGCCGACCGTCCAGCCGATCGGCCCGGAGCGCCCACCGAAGCCGCGGTCCGCAATGCCGACGTACGGCGCGGTCTCGGTGAACCAGCCGTCGTCCTCCGCCTCATCCGCGAAGTCCTGAAGCGTCTTCGCGTAGAACGCGCGCATATCAAAGTTGAAGATCATCGCCTCGGTCGTGGCGGCGATGTCCGCGCCGTAGCCGAACCGCTCCCGCGCGGGGCAGTCCGACTGCACGCCGATCAGGTTGCTCAGGAAGGTGTTCCGGCACACGTTGTGAATGTCGTTCAAGCGTGTGTCCGAGCACTCAAGAGAACTCGCATCCGACACCCGCGAGGCAAGGGCCGCTGCGCTGACATCGTTCACCGTTAGAGCGTGCTTAAGACCCTCGATCTGCACATACCGAAAGCCGTGCCACGTGAAAAGCGGGCCACCAAAAAGCTCTTTTCCTCCTCCCCGACGGATGTACACGTCGCACTGTTCCGCCAATGCGGGAGCTCCGGGCCCGCCCGCACCCGCACGCTTGATCTGGCCGCACACCGCCGTCAGGCTGTTGACCGTACCGTCCTTGTTCAGCAGTTCGCCATAGCGGAAGGTCACGCGCTCACCCGCCGCGCCAGCACCCAAATGAACGCTCGCCCACCCGGCGAAGTTACGCCCCATGTCCGCAACATAGACGCCGGGCTTGGGTTCGCCGACGCGTTTGGCTTGCCACCTTTCAAGCACCACTACCGACGGAGCCTCGCGCGGTTGTAGCCGGCCCGCAGGCCCTGTCACACGGACCGCTTGACGCCAGGCCGACGCCTCTTTGCGCGCATCGTAGACCACGCCCAGGTACAGGCTGTTGCGGAGCAGCGGCCCGTCCGCCACGTTCCACGACGGGTCGCTCACGACGGTCTCGCGCGAGCCATCGGCATACTCGATCTCCATTTTTGCGATCAAACAGGGACGCCCGACCGTCAGCGCCTCGCGCAGATTGAAACGGCCCCACATGCGCATCGGCAGAGGGTTATACCAGCCGTTGCCGAGCTCCACCGAAAGCACATTCTCGCCCGTGTGCGACAGCTGCTCATCGATCACCAAGTAGGTATCATACAGCACACGCTTGCCATAGGGTGTCCACAGCTGTGCGAGCACGTTATCCGTGAGCGGCTGCCCATTCAGGTACACCTCATAGAAACCAAGGCCCGCAATATGCAACAGAGCCAACTTGATTTCACGTGTCGTTGTGAACGTTTTGCGGAAGAGCGGCGCGGGGTCGTCCTCGTAGAAGGCCGCGTCGTTGGTCGGCTGCGGCTTGCCGTCGCCGATCCACTGCGCGCCCGTCCAGTCGACGGTCGCTTCGCTTTGAGCGGCCCCGCCGCCGAGCCTCAGCGCCGCGCAGCCCGCCGCGAATGCCAGCGCGACCGCCACGGCCAATCGACTCACCACACGCTCCATGGATGCTTCCCCTTTCGCTGGACACCATCATAAGCGAAGAGGTGGCGCAGGGGAAGTCCGCGGCTCGCACCCACGCTCGCCCGGGCGCACCGGCGACCGCTGGCCCGTCGCTCGATGACGCAAGGCTAGCCGACCTGTAGCTCCGCCGCTCTGTCGGCGGAGAGGAGGCGTGTTTCCGGCGACACAGCGCCGGAACTACAGACCCAGTGGATCACCGTTGCTCCCCGCTCGCCCTCCAGCGCGACGCGGAGCCGGAGCGACCAGCCTCGCGCGGGAGGGACGTGCGTCCGCACGTCCGGCGTGCAGCCCTACTCCAGCACCTTGATCTTGAGGTTGCGGTACGAGACCTTGTCGGTGTGGTCCTGAAGCAGGATGCTGCCCGACGCCTGCTCGCCCCAGTTCGGGCTCTTGCTGAACTTGCTCAGGGCGACCGCCGCGCGGAACGCCTCGGAGCCGCGCTCGAACTCCAGCACCTTCTCGCCGTTCAGCCAGTGCTCGACCTTCTTGCCCTTGCTGACGATCATCGCGGTGTTCCACTCGCCCAGCGGCTTGGGGTGCGCGTTGACGGCTGGCATCACGTCGTAGAACGAGCCGACCTTGCGGTTGCCGTCGCGGCCTTTGGCGGCGTCGGGGTGCGCGGCGTCGAGCACTTGGTACTCGAGCGTCGTGCCGCCGTTCACCTTGGGGTCAAAGAAGTACTTGATGCCGCTGTTCGCTGCGGGCGTCAGCAGAAAGTCGGCCTTGAGGATGAAGTTCGTGAACTTCTCCTTGGTGATGATGTCGCCGCCCGTGCCTTTCGGATTCTTGGGCAGCACGGTCAGCACGCCGTCTTTTATCTCCCACCCTTGGGCGGGAAACTCGTCCTTGCCCATGCTGCGCCAGCCGGCCCCGCTCGCGCCGTCCCACAGCAGCTTCCAGCCGTCCGCCTTCTCCTGCTCCGTCAGCGTGTTGGCCGCCTGCCCGTCAGCCCCGAACAGCGCCGTCGCCGCCGCCATCAAACCCATCGCCATCCACCTGTGCTTCATCGCGTTCTCCTTGTTCTGTTTGGTTAGCCGCAAAGCGTATGCGTACCCCGCGCGGGTGTCAACTTCAATCACTTGAATCCGCGCCCGGAAACGACGAGCGCGCTCGGCAGGGACGCCGCCCCGCTTGTCGCGAGCGCACTCGAGCGGCCGGCGGCCGCGGACGGCAGGGGCCGCCGTCCCCGCCAAGCGCACGGCACCTCACCGCCCCACGCGCGCGTCCGTTTCGGCGAGTGTGAAGCGCGTGCTGACGACCGAGTGCTTGCGCTCGTCGCCCCAGTACTTGAGGTACGTGGTCGCCACGATCGTCCCGTCCGGCAGCAGTTCCACGCCCGGATAGCCGAGGTCGCCGAGCTTGTGGCCGTGCAGCAGCTTGACGCGGTACTGGCCCGGCTTGCCCTGCTTGATGTCGTCGTAGGTGCCCACCCACGCGACGAAGTGCCCCTTGGTCGGCGACTCGGGCGCCTGGTCGCGGAAGGCGATCACCATCCGCCCGTCCTTCGTCCGCACCCCCATGTGCCGGTCGCCGGTCAGCGCCCACGCCGTGTCCTTCGGCGCGCTCCACGTCGCGCCCTCGTCCGCGCTGAACATCACGAGGCTGCACCCCTTATGCGTATTCTCGCGCAGCAGGGCGCACAGCTCGCTGCCGTCGGGCGACCGGAACACGTACGGCTCGCACGGCAGTTTGCCCTCGACCCTCGCAACGACGCGCGGCGCGCTCCAGGTGAAGCCGCCGTCAGGCGTCACGCTCTGCACAACCTCGAGCGTCTTCCTGCCTTCGCCCTTGGCCTCGCCCCGATGATAGAGGCCGAGGTAAGCACCGTCTTTGAGGCGCACGATGCTGCTGAAGGTCATCACGCAGTAGAAATCCTCGCCCAGCGGCGGCATCTCCTTCCACGACTTGCCGTCGTCCTCGCTCATGATACTGGGCATGGGCACGCCCTGGCGGGTTCCCTTCGCCGCCGACCAGACCCACAGCCGCGCCTGGCCTTGCGGATCCGCGAGGCGGTAGATGCTCGGGCAGTTCTGGTGCGTCTTGAACCCCGGCGGCAGCGTGTCGTCCATCCTCGTCCACGTCTTGCCTCCGTCGCCGCTACGCGCCATCGGGCCCGCCGCCCCGCCGTGGTTGACGCACCACACGCAAAAAATCGTCTTGCCGTCGGGCATCAGTACGGTCGTGGGATGCCCCTGATAAACATTCGTGGTGCCCGCCGCGACCACCGTCTGCCGCGCCGCGTCCTGCGACAGATCCATCACGGGAAACGCCGCCTCGGCTTTCCACCGCGCCTTCAGCTCATCCGCTTGGCCCGCGCCCGTCACCACCCCTGCCGCGCACAGCGAGGCCATCACCAGCAGTCCCCTGTTCATTCTGACCTGTCTCCTTTTCCGTTACGCCCGTTCTGTCCGTTTTCAACCCTCAGCCGCTCAACGTGCTCTCACTGGCCGCGCATGAACTGTAGCGCGTAGAGTTTCGTGTTCCGCATAGCCACTTGCACGCGCACCGGCCGGCCCGCGAGCGCGCCGACGTCCGCGCCGCCCGCCCAGCGTGCGAGGTGGTCGACCTCGTCGGCGTTGATCGCGACGCACTGCTCCTGCGTGAAACCCGGTATCGGCCTCCCGTCCGCCTCGAGCAAAGCCACCTTCGCGCAGCCCGCGCCCCGCGTGTCGAGGTTGAGGCAGAGCCGGTCGCCCGCGAATATCAGAGGCCGCGTGGTGATCACGCCGCCCGCGTACGCGCCGTCCATCGAAACAAAGCCGTCCACGCGCTGCCGGGCCATGTAGATGCCCCCCCGCTCGCGCGTCATCCACTCCGCCGCGGTCGCAGGATCGCGCTCCCACGTGTTCGGGCGGCCGTGCGTGTGCGGCCAGCCGACAAAGTACTGGTACAGCCAGCGCCCGCGCCGCACCATCCCGCGGGCCATGCTGACCAGCCGCAGGTCGACGCCGTCGTAGCTGCCAGCCGCGACGTACGGCTGCCGCCAGCGGCTCCAAGAGGCCCCGTCCGCGCTCGTGGCGAGCTGCACCTCGAACGTGCCGTCGTTGGCGCTCAGGGCGCGCTCTTTCCAGTCCGGCCCGATGTACTTGAAATAGACCGCCGGAAACGCCAAGAACGCGTTGGTCGCAGCGGGGTACGGCGTCACCACGTTGGTGTAGATGTCGAGGTTCTCCGGATCGTCGCCGTCGGCCGCGATCACGGCCGGGTACTCGCGGCTGAGCGTGGGGATCTTGTCCTTGCCCCACACCTGATAGGCCGGCGCGGAGCGGTCGTACGGCCACGGCTGCTCGATGTCGGCCACGGCCGCGCGGCACACCTGCCGCTTCTTCCCGTCGCGATCCCACGAGCGCATGTGTATCACGTAGCGTTGCGAGCGCTCGTCCCAGTAGGCCGTGTGCTGGCTGTCCGGCACGAAGGGCAGCACGCGCGTTCCAGCCGCCGTCCACTCGGTGCCGTTGGGGCTCGCCGCCGTGTAAACGCCCGATTTCTCGAGGTTTTCCAGCCCGAAGGCGGAGTAGATCATCCGGTAGCGCTTCTCCGGCGCGGCGCGCGGATCGAGGAAAACGCTCGCCTCGATCGCCGTGAGCGCGAGCAGGTTGTTTTCCGTGCTTCCGTTGAACGCCTTCTGCCCGAGCGAAGGCCGCTGGAATGTCACGCCGTCGCGGCTCGTCGCCAGGCAGAAATGCCGCTGAAGCTTGTCGTCCCGCGTGTAGCTGCCGTAGTAGAGCTTGATCTCCCCGCCGTCCTCCACGACGCTGCTGTAAAAGATGAAGCCCAGCGCCTCCCACGGCTGCTCCGGCGCCAGCACGCGGCGGACGTCGCCGGGCGGATTCAACGTGCGCGTGACGCCTCGGGTCAGCCCGAGGTCCAGCAGGCTGTCGTCGAGAAAGAGCTGGCGCCCGCCGCCGATGAAAACGGCCCCGGCCTCCTGCGCCGCGACGCGCATCGGCAGCGCGTAGTACGCGCACTCCGCAAAGAAGAATTCGGCCATGTTCAACTTCGCGTAATCGTAATGGACAACGGCCCGCTCGATCTCCTCGCGCCCCTCTCCCCCGCCCGCCAGCGCGACGACCGCCGCAGCTGCGAGGGGATTCCTCATGAAGCGGGCCTCGTACCCTTTTCGCGGACCGAGCTTCGCCTTGTCACCGGTCTTGGACAGCCGAAGTGCGTCGTCTTGCGTCTTCTGCGGAAACCACTCGGGGTAACCCTCGCGCCACTTCGCATGGCCGAACACCTTCGTGTCGGCGTTGTCGAACTCCCGATGCACCCCGATCGACGCGAGCGCGCTTGAGGCGTTCACCGCGAGTCCGGCGCGGTAGTGTTTCAGGATTGCCTCGTCCCTCTCCAGCGACGCCAGCCGGGCCAGCGCGCCCTGCGACCCGACGTAGATCCAGAGCGCCGACTCGTCGATCTTCGCGATCGCCTCGCGATCCAGCGGATAACCGAAGGCGCAGATCTCCGCACGCGTTTTGTCCGACTTCTCCGGCCGCTCGGCGAGCGCCTGGTGGTAACGTTTGAGCCAGACCTTGTCGCCCGTGACATCGGCCATCACCCGCAGCAGATGGAGGTAGCGCACAGCGTCTCGAAAAAGATGCCCCTTGTAGCCGCCCCTGAAATCGCCTTTGAACGCGCCGTCGCAGGGGCAGCGCCACCCCGTCGACTCCAGCACGTCCGCCACCTCGCGCATCTTGGCGACGATGCGCGCGCGCTCGGCGTCGTCGGGCAGGCCACTCGTCGCGTAGGCGTGCAGGCCGTAGAACCACGGATGCGTCTGGTCGTCGGAGCCGAGGGGATAGTGGCACGTGCCGTCGCTGCCCATGCCTCGCACGACCATGCCCGGCACGTCGGACACCGACGCGCACCGCAGAAGCCCCTCGGCGAGCCGCCGCGCCTGTTCCTTGTCCTCGGCCTTGCCGCTGCGCCGCGCACGCTCGCACATCGCGGGCAGATAGAGGCCCGTAAACATCGGCCCGTTCTCGATGGGGCTCCACCAGCCGATGGCGTTGGGCTTGCCGAGCGCGCACTCCTCCGGCGTCGGCAGCTCGCCCACGTAGTCGCGGATCACGCCGTCCGGGCCGACGAACTTCGCCCACAACGCCTCATGCGCCGCCTCGACCGCACGCGCGGCATCCGCCTCCGCCGCGCCGCCTACCGCCACGCATGCCGCCGCCCAAATGGCGGCCACCACAGTAAGGTTCTTCGCGTTCATTCGCATCCTCTCTTTCAACGCCACCCTTCACCCGCCGGCCGGGGTGGAACCCGGCCCTCCCCGCGCGAGGCCAAGCCGGGACGACGAGCCTCGCCTGGAGGGGCGACCTCCGTGTCGCCCGCTACTTGCTCGCGACCCGCAGCTCCTCCAATTTGAAGCGCGTGCAAACCACAGAATGCTTGCGGTCATCGTCCCAGTACTTGATATACGTCGTGGCGACGATGGTGCCGTCCGGCAGCACCTCCATGCCGGGGTATCCCGTATCCGTGTAGGCCCAGCCGTAGCCATCTTTCATGCTGCCGAAGTGGTGCAGCAGCTTGATGCGGAACTGGCCCGGGCGCGCCTGGCGGATGTCGTCGTAGGTGCCCACCCACGCCACGAACTGCCCGTAGGTGGAGCTGCCAATCGCGCGGTCGCGGAAGGCGATCACCCAGCGGCCGTCCGGCGCCTGCACGCCCTCGTGGCGGTCGCCCGTCAGTCCCCATGCCGTGTCGACCGGCTCGCTCCACGTCGCGCCCTCGTCTCGGCTGAAGCACATCATGCTGTTTCCGGTGTGCCGGTTCTCGCGCATCAGGCAACACAACTCCGCGCCGTCGGGCGACCTGATCACCGTGGGCTCGCAGAGGTTCTTGCCCGCCTTTCGCGCGATCATGCGCGGCGGCGTCCACGTCAGCCCGCCGTCCTCCGTCACGCACATGATCACGCCCTGGTCTTCGCCCTTGGCGCGCATTTGCCCGAAGGCCGCCGTGCGGCCGTCCTTCAGCGGCGCCATTCCCGTGAACGGCATGCCGCATGTGAAGCCGAGCGGCGGCCTCTCAGCCCAGGACCGGCCCCCGTCTTCGCTCATCAGCCGGTCGATGCCGCGCGAGCTGGTGAAGACCCACAGCCGCTCGCGGCCCGCCCCGTCCACGATGCGGTAAATGCTGGGGCAATTCCGATGCTTGCTGAAGCCCCGCGGCAAGGCGTCGTCCAGCCGCGTCCACGTCAGGCCCGCGTCGTCGCTCCGCGCCATCGGCCCCGCCGCGCCTCCGTGGTTGATGCACCAGACCGCGAACAGCGTGCGCCCGTCCAGCATCAGCAGCGTGGTCGGATGTCCTTGATAGACCTCCTTCGTGCCCGCCGCGATCACGACGTGCCTCCGCGTCTGGAGCGAGATGTCCGCGAGCGGCAGCTGGTCCCGGAAGGTGGCCTGCGCCTCCACGGGCGGCAAGCCGTCCGGCGTGCGCCGCGCGAGCGCCGCGACCGCACGTGGCGACAGCGCGCCGTCGTAGAGGCGCACGTCGCTCAGCAAGCCGTGGAAAGGGCGGCTTCCCGAGGCGCTGTTGCCCAGCGTGCCCTTGCCCGCCTTCAGTGCGGCGCGCGCGGCCGCTGGCTTCGCGGACACGCAGGGAACGCGCTTGCCGTTGACAAAAAGGGCTACCGCGTTGCTCGGCGCGCCAGCGTCATACATCGCCGCCACATGCGCCCAGACGCCGGTGGGAAAGGTCGCGCCCGCGCCGCTCCAGCTGCCGCCGCCCGCGCCGAAGGTCAGCCCCAGCCGCCCCGGCTCCAGCTGCGTCACGTGGAGGAAGCAGCCGGGCAGCTCGACCACGCGCGGGTACGGCTTGTCGCCCGCGCCCAGGCTCTCCACGGCCACCCACGCCGCCACGGACAGATTGGTGAGCGGCGGCGCGTCAAACGTCGCCGCCGCGTCGGCGCGGCCCGAGAAGCTCGCCGCGTTCCGCGACGCGCCGCACCCGAGACGCAAGCCCGCAGCGGGCGCTGCGCGCCGCCCGCTGCCGGTGGCGTCCTCGATGAGCGCGGCGCACGCCGCGTCCGCCATGCGCCAGTGCCCCACCAGCCTCGCGGACGGCGAGGCGCAACCCGCCTGCAGAGCGCAAACAGCGATTAGCGCCGCGCCCCGGAGCAGGACGCGCCCGCCTGCTCGCGGCTCTGCCGCCCGGCCCACCTTGCCGGCAGGGCTCACCGTTGCACCTCTTGGAAGCTGCGCGGGCGAATGCACAGGACCAACGCGACCGAGACGGCCGCGGCGACGGCGCAGAAAGAGAAGATGAGCGCCGGTGCGACGCCCGCATCTCTCAAGGCTCCGATCTTCGCCGTGAACAGGCCGCCGGCGGTGATGCTCACAAAGTTCATGATCCCGTAGCCTGTGGCGCGAAATTCAGGCCGCACGATCTGGCACAGGATCGGCATGTTGTTGCAGTCGAAGAACCCCCAGCCCAGGCCGAAGAGGATCAAGAACCCAATGGCCACGCCGAGCGTCGGCGCATAACCCACCCCGAACAGCGCGGGAATCATCAGCACCATCCCCAGCGCGCTGGTGAAGATGCGGCCGCGCGGGGACGCCCGCATCCAGCGGTCGGCCAGCGCCCCACCCCCCAGCACGCCAGCCAGCGACGCCAGCGTGATCCAGAGCGTCGCGTTGATTCCGGCTTTGCCCTGGCCGAGGTGGAACGTGTCCGCCAAGATCGCGGGCAGCCAGTTCTTCATCAGCCAGCCCGGAAATGCGGGCAACGTGAAGTAGAGCACCAAGAGGAGAAAAGAGCCGAGACACAGGAGCGACTTCACCGCCGTCCACGGGCTCAGGGATGGAGCCGATTGCCCCGCGGCGACCTCCGGCTTGGGAGGATTGCGCAGAAACGCAACCAGCACGAACGCATACAGCACGCCCGCCAGCCCGAACCAGTTGAACGCCGCGCGCCAACCGTAGACCGAGTCCGCGATGAACCCGCCCAGCCCCCCCAGCGCGATGCCCGCATAGATGCCCGCCTGGTGGATCCCCACGGCGCGCGACCGCGTGGGCCCGGCGTGAAAATCGGCGATGAGCGCCAAGGCGGCTGGAATGTAGCAGGCCTCGCTCACGCCCATCGCGGCACGCGCCCACCACATCTGCTCGAAGTTCTGCGCGTGCCCGGTCAGCCAGGTAACCAGCGACCACACCCCCAGTGAAACAATCACGGCCCATCTGCGATTGAAACGGTCAGCCAGATAGCCCCCGATCGGGCTGAACGTTCCGTAGACGATGAGGAAAATGCCCATCAGCGTGCCGAACTGCTGCTCCGTCCCGATACTGGGCAGATCCGCCATCATCGACATTTTCATGGTCGAAAAGATTTGGCGGTCAAGATAGTTCAGCAGCGCCACGGGAAGAAGCAGCGCCACGGCCAACCACGCGTCAAAACCGGTCTGGGAACGTAGTCTCATCACGGAACAGTCCCTCCTCGTAGAGAATCATCCACCCAAGTCAAAGGTATAATCACTATACACGAATCCTCTCCCGGTTGCGTTCACAGAAATTCAATCCCACATTTTGATGGTTAAGACTTGGTCGTCCAACTGACGCCACGCGCCGATACGCGTCCATCACCCGCGCCGCCTCTGCCCGCGACGCGGCGCGGAACACCAGCGACACGCCGGTCGGGAAGCGCTCTAGGACGCGGCCCGTGACCAGCTCCTCCTCCGACGCCGCCACGCGCACCAGCGACACGCGCAGCTCCGCCGCCTGTACGTAGAGCCGGTCGATGTCATTCAGTTCCGACTGTCCGAAGTCGAAACAGCGGAGACCCTCCACGGCAAGGAAGGCCGGGATATGCCGCTCTACTCGTCCGCAACTGTGAATCCCGCCGCCGCCCAGTTCCCGAAACACTCGGGCGTCGTGAGGCGCGACCTGCGCCCGGTACATCTCCGGCGACATCATGATTACCGAGTCGTTGCGCAACAGGACAGTCCCCCCGATCATCGTCGCGTGCTGGTGCGCGAAGCCCTCCGGTCCGTCGCTCAGCAGCGGCGCCAGCCGCCGCGCCAGCGCGACCTGCGTCCGCGCCACGGCGTCAAGCGCGCGGTCAACAAGCGCCTCGTTTAGAACCAGATCTTCAAACACGCCGCTGCCGACGATCAACTCCAGATTGTCGAACGGCCCCTGCAGGTCAGGCAGCACAAGGCGAATGAGCTTCCGCAGCTCGGGATACGCATCCAGTATCCGGAGGTAAGCCGCGTACGTCTCTTCGACCCGCACGATCCAGCCGCGCGCGACGTCCTGCGGGTCGTGCGCGGCGACCGCCTCCAGCGAGACGTCGTCACGCTCGCCGTGCAGCACCCACGGCGGGTTATCGCCCACCTGCCGCACGTCCGCTCCGAAGACCGAGGCGACCAGCACCGTGCCGAAGTTGGCACGGATCGTGAGCGGCAAATCCGCTTCGATCTCGCAAGATCGCGCGATGCTGGTGTCGAACGCGCACACCAGTTCGTTGAACAGCATCTTCTCCGGGTCGCCGAAAATCTCCCGGTGAGGAAACGGCTCGAACGGGCCGCTCGCGTCGGGCGGCGCGCTCATCACGACCGGCAGGCGGTCCACCGGCTCCCAAGCTAATGCGCGACGGTGCCGCTCGTCTATGTCAGCCTGCCGCCGCGCGTCCGCCGTACGGCAGAGAATCTCCAGCACGTTTTCCAGCCTGTCGTTCATGCAAACTCCGGAATGAGCCCCCGCACCACAGGCCGCAGCCGCGCCACCTCGTCCAGCGGGATTGAGCGGTACGGCCAACGCATGCGCGGGCCCACGTCGGCCCAGCCGCCAAGCAAAGCCATGAACCGGTCGCAGGCGGCGTTGCAGTACTTCTGCTCGGTGATGAAGGGCGCGATGTGCTCGGACATGAAGCGCCGCAGCCGCGCCTCGACCTCCAGCGCGGCCGGCAGGTCGCGCCACATCAGGTCGGTCCAGCGCTGGGCCGCAGCGGGATTCAGGCAGGCCACGTTCGAGTAGGCCCCTGCCGCCCCACGCGCCACGCCGCTGGCGAGCAGGTGGCCGGGCACGAAGACGCTGAGCCGCGAGAGGTGCCGGCGCATCTCCGCGTACCACGCATCGTCGCCGCCCGCCGTCTTGATCCCGATCAGCGAGGGTGCGCGCACGGCCAGTCGGCCGAGCAGCTCCGGCGTCCACACGCGCTTGGCGTGCGGCGGGTTGTAGAGCACGAGCCCGATGCCAGCGGCCGCCTCGGCCATGCCGTCGATAAACGCGGCCGCCTCGTCCTCCGCCACGGGGAACCAGTCGGGCAGGATCACCTGCACCGCGCCGGGTGCCAGCGGGAGCGCGCGCCGCAGGCGCTCGCGCGAAAGCTGCGCGCTCATGTGGCTGACGCCGATCTGGAACGGCATGTCGGCGGCCTCGCACTTCTCAGCGAGGCAGGCGGCGACGCGGTCGAACTCCTCCTCGGTTTGGGCGTGGAACTCGCCGGCCGTGCCGTGCGAGTAGATGCCGTCCACCCGCGCAGCGATCAACGCGTCGATCTCCGCCGCCACGCGGCCGAGGTCGAGGGAGTCGTCCGCGTTCCACGCCGACAGCAGCGTGGCCCAGTTTCCGCGAATCTGCTCTGCGCACAAAGGCTTCATTTTTCCTCCAACTCTATCCGCGGCCGGATCAACAACATCAGCAGCACCGCGACCACGACGACAACCGCGGCACACTGGAAAACGATAGTCAAGTCGCTCGTTGCGTCATTAACCGCGCCGGCCGCAAGGGTCATCAATCCGCCCACGATGCACCCCATGAAATTCATCACCCCGTAGCCGGTGGCGCGGTATCGCGGATCCACGATTTGGCACAGGATAGGCATGATGTTGGCGTCGGCGAAGCCCTTGGCCACGCCGAAGACGATGAGGCAGCAAATGGCAAGGGCTAGCACGTGCGTAGTCGCGGAGGTGAAGAGCGCCGGCCCGGCAACCAGGAACCCGATCAGCGGCAGGTAGATCCGCGCCCGCAGATTCACGCGACTCCACCGGTCAGCCCACACTCCGCCGACGAGGACGCCCGCGAGAGACGCGCTCTGGAGATAGAAGGTCGCCGACATGCCGGCGGCGCCCTGTCCAAGCCCGAACTGTCTGCCCATGTAGGTCGGCAGCCAGCCGTAGATCGCCCAGTTGGCGACCGAAAAGAGGCAGAAGGCGGTCAGCAGTATCCAGAAACCGGACTGGCGCGCCAGGCAGGAAAGCGCGGATGACAGCCTTACGGCGCCGGCATCTCCCCTGCGCGGCTCAGTCGCGCCCGTGCGAGGGCCGTCACTCAAAGAAAAGGCGAGCAGAAGTCCGTAGCAAATTCCGACGGCACCTAAGGCAATGAACGTTTGGTGCCAGCCCGCCCGCTCGGCTAAGACCCCGCCCAGCCCGCCCAGCGCCGCTCCGGCGTACAGGCCGCTCATATGCAGTCCGGTGGCCAGCGAGCGCGTAGGGCCGCGATGGCAGTCCACGATGAGCGCCACAGCCGCAGGGATGTAGCAGGCCTCGCTCACACCCATCAGGGCCCGCGCGGCCAACAACTGGTGGAAGTCGCCAGCTTGTCCGGTGAGCAACGTCACCGCCGACCAGACGAACAGGCTGCCGACGATCATCCGGCTGCGCCCGTAGCGATCCGCCAAGAAACCGGCCGCCGGACTCACGAGCGCATAGACCCACAGGAAGACCGACGTCAGCAAGCCGAACTGCGCGTCGGTCATCGCGATTTCCGCCTTGATGGAATCGCGCATGGTCGTGATCGTCAAGCGGTCGAGGTAGTTCAGGCAAGCCACCGGCCACAGCAGGGCGACGACCATCCAAGCGTGCCCGCCAGGCTGTCCGCTCTTGTTAATGACCGGGGTGGAGGGCTCGCTCATGGGCTAGTCCCCGCAGCGAAGACAGCTTCGGTCATAGCCAAGATATTCGCCGTCGGAACATCCGCCTGCACCACGTGGCAAGGCGAGAGAATATACCCGCCGCCTTGGCCCAGAATCGCTACCCGCCGCCGCGTCTCCGCCCGAACCTCTTCCGGAGTGCCCTTGGGCAGCAGGTATTGCGTGCAGATACCGCCATGCAGACAGAGGAGTCCGCCGTAAGCGTCCTTCAGCGCCTGCGGCTCCATGCCCTCGGCAGCGGCCTGCAGAGGATCGAGAATGTCCGCGCCGATTTCGATCAACTCGCCGATTAGCGGACGGATCGCGCCGCACGAGTGGAACATGAATTGCACGCCGTGGCTGTGAGCCATGTCGATCAGCTTCTTCACCCGCGGCTTGATGAAGGTGCGGAACATCTCCGGACTGATGAAGAGCCCGTGCTGCATGCCCAGATCGTCCGCTGTCCGCAGGATGTCGATCCGCCCTTTGGCCGCCGTCAGCATGCGATCATAGAACGCCAAATAATAGTCGGTGAATTTATCCATCAGCCAGTGCGCCATCTCGGGTTCGGCGGCCATGTCCATAAGCAGATTGTCGGTGCGGCGCAGGAAGGTCGGGTGCTGGAACACGCTCGGGCCGCTGGCCATCACCGCGAAGTCGCGCCACGGCTCGAGCCGCGCGGCGATGTCCGAAAAGTCGAACCAGTCCGGGCTCGGCCACGGATGGCGCGCGAAATCTTCGATTGAAGCCGCGCCAGCCAGCGCGAACCCGACGAACTGCTCCTCCGGGCCGGTCGCGGTTTGAACGACCTTCTGCCTCCAGCCCCAGAGGTTCTCGCGCACGCCGTCGCCGACCTCGCTCACGAGCGGCACCGGGCCGCGGTAGACGGGGTCGACCACGCCCCGCAAATCCACGACGTCGCACCCCAGCCGCTCCAGCAGTTCGCGGTGCGTGCGCGTGCCAAGGTCGCGGTGCAGCCGTTCCTCCACCCAGCGGTTCGGCAGAAGGTCGATGGGCACACGGTCAGTCTCGGCCAGATGGACAGCAGCTAATACACGTTCTTTTGATGTCATTATTATTCAGCTCGTTTCAGATTCTTCAGCATCTGGTCGATCTCTTTCATCGTGAACCGGGTGTTGACTACCGAGTTTTTCTCGACTCCTTCATGATACTTGATGTACGTGGTGGCGACGATGGTTCCGTCGGGGAGCAGCTCCATGCCGGGATAACCGCAGTCGCCGTTGCCGTTGGGGCGGATCGCCGCGTTCGAGGTGTCGGTGCTGAAGTGGTGCAGGAGCTTGATGCGGTATTGCCCCGGCTTGCCCTGTTTGATGTCCGCATAGGTTCCGACCCACGCCACGAAATGACCGCGCGTCGGCGAGCCCAGCGCCATGTCGCGGAAGGCAATCACCAGACGTCCGTCTGGCGCATACACGCCGATATGCCGGTCCCCGGTCAGACCCCAGGGCGTGTCCACTGGCTGAGTCCATGTCTTCCCTTCGTCCGTGCTGAAGATGATCAGGCTGCGTCCCTTGTGCGTGTTTTCGCGAAGCAGGCAGCACAGCTCGTTCCCGTCAGGCGAACGGAAAACAAAAGGTTCAC
>CAYLUN010000108.1:0-16944 GCA_964386865.1 uncultured Lentisphaeraceae bacterium
TGTGCATCATATTGACTTGGCGTTTACCGGCAGACGCCAAGTGGTTCACGGTTCTAGCTGCATAGACATCGAACCCGGCATGGCCTATTTTTTGCCGGGCAATACGCCGGTTGAGCGCCACTGTCTGCAGAAGGGGCGCGTGCTCTACCTCAAATTCCGCTGCGAATGGCTGCCCGGCGTGGACCCGCTCCTGGATTGGACGGAACGCACGCCCACGCTCATCGGCCCGTTTGCAACGCAGGAATGGCAGTCGTGGCTGAAGCGCGAGAGCTATGCCGATGTAAACGCCTTAATGCGGCTTCACGCCCAGGTGGAAAACTGGCTGGCTGGCGTATTGCCTCCTCTGGATACGCTACTCAGCCGGCATCTCGAAACGCACGCCAGATTCACACCGGTCTTCAGCCTCGTTGAGCAGAAGCTGGGCGCGGATCTGAGGATTTCGAAGCTAGCCAAAGCGCACGGCACGAGCCTGCACGCTTTTTCAATGGCCTTTTCCTCCAGCACACAAATCTCGCCCAAGGAATATCTCAACCGGCGCTTAAACCAGGAAGCGCTTCAACTGGTCATCAGTACGGATCTCAAGATCAAGGAGATCGCGGAGCGCCTGCGCTTTGCCGACGAGTTCTACTTCAGCCGCTTCTTCCAAAAGCTCAACGGCGTCCCGCCCTCGCGTTACCGCGCCCGTTTCCGAACCGCCTGACTATCACCCTTTCGCCATTTAGCAAAACTTCGCTTTTCAGCTGCCGCCCCGGGCTTCATTCGGTTCGCTCACCGCAATCAGTTAGCCATAAGCACGGTCCCGTTTGAGGCGTACAACAGCAGCGCGCCGTTCACGGCTTTGAGCGCCCAAGGAAAACGCAGGTTGCAGCCGTAGGTGCCTGGCGGCCGGTTGGCGCAGGTCACAACCGCATAGGTCTGCCCAGCATGGAGGCCGGTCGGATTAACCGCGATATACAGGTCGGCGGTCAACGTGCCGGAGAGCGCCAGCGTGCCGGCCGCAGAGACCTTGAGTGTGCCGCTTCCCGCAAGCGAGGCAGCTGATGCGGCAAAGCCTCCCAGGTCCAGCGTGCTGCCGGGCGACAGCGTAAGCGCGCTGGCGGCCGGGAGCGCGCCGGCCGCGCCGACCTTGAGCGTGCCGGCCACCACCACGGTTTCGCCCGTGTATGTGTTGGCGCCGGTCAGCGTCAGCGTGCCGGTGCCGACCTTGGTGAGTCTAGCGGCGCCCGTCCCGTTCTTGATCACGCCGGCGAAAGCGGAGTCGGTGTTCAGGCCGCCCACGCGCCAGTCGACGAACTTACCCGCAGTCGGGTTTCCGCCGAGGAACGAACCCGCGGCGCCGGAAAGCTCACCGAGGGCCTGAACGGTGGCCGTGCCGGAGGGCGCGATGACTTGGTACGCGGTCACGCCCGTGCCAATGGCTAGCCGCGCGTTGGGCAACCCATTGGTGTTGTTGATCCGGAACTCCGCGCTCGTGCCCGAAAGAGTGAGCAGGCCAGAAAAGCCGGACCAGTTCGCGTTGAAGTTGTCCCGGACGTACTTGACGCCGAGGTTCAGCGTGCTGTTGGTCGCGCCTGTGAGCGTGCCGTTCACTTCGACCCGCGGGCTCAGGAGCAGCGTGGCGGTTCGGCCCGCTGGAACGACGAGGGCGTTGTTGAGCGAGAGATAATCGTCGTTGCCGCCGTTCATCCGGAGGGTGCCGCCCTCGAAGGTGACCGGGCTGGTTCCGGCGGTGGCACCACTGGCGAGTTGGAGCTCGCCGGACTGAAGTAGCGTGCCGCCCGTGTAGCCCTTCGCGCCGGAGAGCAGCAGCGTGCCGGGGCCGCTTTTGGCGAACCCGTTTGTCCCGCTCAGGTTGGCGACGACGGTCGCCGTGCGCGAGGCTGCGACCTCGATGGTAGGTTTGGCTATTCCCGCGTCGAGGGTCAGCGCCCCGCCGTGTAGCATGTGGTTGGCGTTGGTGAAGACGAGGCGTCCGATGAAGCACGAGGTCAGATCCTGGGTCACGGCCACGGCGGCGGAGGCGGAGAAGGTGGCCGTTCGGTTCGCGCCGCGGGCGACCGTAGCGTTCAGCCAGTTGCCGGGCGCACTCCAGACACCGCCCGTCATGTTTGTCCAGACCCCGTCGAACGCCGGAACCTGCGGCGTCGCGCTCGCCAGCGCGGAGGCCGCGCCCGTCCCGAGCGCATTGGTGGCGGCGACCACGTACGCGTAGGTCGTTCCGTTGACCACCGACGAATCCGTCCAAGCCGTCTCGGCTGGCGCAGCGTTTGTTTGGTAATCCGACCCCGGCATCGTCACGCGCCGGACGACGTAGCCCGTCGCGTTGGAGACCTCAGACCATGAGAGTCCGACCTGCGTGTCGCCCGCGGTCGCCGTCAGGTTGCTCGGCGCCGCCGGTACGCCTTCAGAGACGATCATCTGACCGGCACCCGAGAAATGAAGCGGGTCGCGCCCCGCGTCCCACGCGCCTGCCGGCTGCATGACGCCTTCGACGTAGAGCCGCCTGACGGTTTCGGCCACGCCTGCGGCCACGATCACCGTGCCGGAGCCGTTCAGATACACGGCGGCGGTGTCGGCGATCGCGCCGGCCACATTCTGCAGCGAGCAGGTGGCCCCCGCTGCGACCGTCAGCGGGCCCGCGCCGAGCGAGCCCGCCGAGCTGAGCGCCAGTACGCCGGCGTCGACCGCCGTCCCGCCGGTATAACAGCACGGTGCCGTGAGCGTGAGCGTGCCGGACGAGGCTTTGATTAGCGCCAGATTGCCGCCCAGCGGCACGGCGTTGGTCGCGGTCGTCGCGCTGGCGATGGTCAACACGCTGGCGGTGGTCGACGAGTTGGTCACCCGGTTTGCCGAGCCGCTGACCAGCGTTACGCCTGCCACGCGCTGGCTCCAGCCGTTCAAATCCACGACGCCTGAGACTCCGCCGCTGCCCAACCGCAGCGTCGTGCCGGTCGGCAGGCGGTCGTGGCCGCCCGCAAGCCGCAGCGGCCCGCCGAAAACGGCCGTGTCGCCGAGGTAGCTGTTCGTGCCCGATAGCACAACCACCGCCGTCGCGTCGGCTGGGCGCACGGTCAGGCCGTTGGCGAGGCCGCCGCTGCCGATGCAGCCGGTGACCGTCAGCGTCGCGCCGGCCTGCGCGCCGATGCGCGTGCCTGGCGCGGTGATCATGAGCGGACCACTCCAGACATTGCTGCCGCTTTTGCTGTTCAGCGCCCCCGTGTAGAAGGACGCGCCGCCCGGGCCTGCGAGCGACAGCGCCTCGCCGGAGACGGTGAGGCCGCCCTGCAATTCCAGCCGCGCGTTGTTTGAGACAACCGTGCCGCCCCGGTTGCTGCCGAGCGCGCAGTCGCTTTGGATCGCGAGTACGCCTGCTGCGATGACGGTCGCACCGGTGTAGCCGTTCTCCGTGACAACGGCCAGCGTGCCGGAGCCGGCCTTCGTCAGCGTCATCGGCCCGTCCAGCGAGCCCACGCCGCCGAGCGTGAAGGCCTTGGCGGTATTGGTGACGACGAGCGAACCGGGCTGCAGACTGCCGCGCAGGTCGAGCGCCGGGGTGTTGGTTCCGGCGTCGTTGATGATGACCTGCCGCCTGTCGCGAAAGACGCGCGGCGCGCCGTTCTCCTGCCAGGTCGCGGTGAGGGCCTGATCCCACGGGTTCGCTCCGCCGCCCAGCCAGACCAGCGGAAGCGCGGAAGCCGCGCTCTGTGGGTGGGTTCCGGCCTCGTACTCCTCGTAATTGAGCATGCCGTCGCCATCGGGATCAGCTGTCGGAAGGCCGGCCGGATCAGTCGTGTTGCCGAAGTTCGCCGTCTGCCAAGTCTGGTACGCGGTCAGGTTTTCCAGCCGCACGGCAATTTCGCCCGGCGTGCCGGTGTCGAGCAGGGCGAGGTAGCCGAGCGGCAGCGCGCCGAAGGTGACGGCGCCCAGCGTCAGCGTGCCCGCGTAGGTCAGCAACGGCTTGCGGCCATAGGACAGGCCGGTGGACGGAAGGTCGATCCGGCCTTCGAGGCCGAGGTTGCCCGCCACGTCCAGGCGGTCCGTCAGCGCACTGAAGCTTATGACGCCGCCCAGATAGGCTTCGCCCGAGACCGCCAGCGTGCCGCCGGTGACGGCGAAGGTGCCGCCACACGAGAGGTCGGCGGCCAGCGTGCCTCGTCCGCGGAAGGTGCCGCCGACGAGCACGTCGCAAGAGCCGCCCGTGAGCGTCGCGCCGCTGTTCAGCTGCAGCGTGGCGTCCGACCGGACTGTGAGCGGCCCGACGCCGCCGAGCGAGTCGGTCGCGGCGTCGCCGTAGGAGAGCGTACCGCACTCGACCGTGAGGCCGGCGTTGACTGCGCCGGAGCCGGTGAGCGTCCAGGTTCCGGTGCCGGCCTTGGACAGGCCGATCGGCCCGCCAGCGGAATAGGGCGTGAACGAGCCGGCGAAGGTCGCGCTGGCATTCAGCCCGCCCACACGCCAAGTGACCGGTGCGGTGCCGCATTGGCCGCCGGAGATGACGGCGGTGGCGATACCGGAGAGGTTGCCGATGGGAAGGGTAACGCCGTCGACAGGAAGGGTTGCGCAGTATTCGAGCTGAACCTGCTCGAGGCTGACTGCGGCTAGCGGCAGGCCCAGGGCGTTTCCGAGTTGGAAGCGCGGGTCATTGGCGTCGCTGCTTGGCCGTGTGACATTCAGTTCGCCCGCGAAAGCTGACCAATCACCGGTGATGACCCCGTATTTAAAATTCACTACCAGATTAAGGACGCCCGATCCGGTGAGGCTGCCGCGGAGGCCCGCGAAGTCATTAAAGCTCGTGCCTCGGAGGGTTGTTTGCAAGGTGGCGGATTTGCCGGCGGGGACGATCAGGTCGTTGGGCAAGGCGCCATACAGGTGTTGCGCATTGCCGGTGTTACCCAGCAGCGTGAGGGTTCCTCCATTAAGCGTGATCGGCCCGGAGCCCAAGCCAAACGGATTGGCTGGAGGTGGCGTCGAAGAGCTGTAATACTGCCAGTTGTTGCAGGCCAGCACGAGCGTGCCGGCGTTCAGAACCGTGCCGCCGCTATAGGTGTTGCGGGTCTCATAGGTGAGGCTCGCGGCGGCGCTCGTCGCGGTGGCGTTGGTCGAGAACGTGAGCGTGGTGGCGTTGGCCAGCGCGGCGATCGTGGTGGCGGCGGGAATGCCCGTGCCGATGACCGTCATGCCTCGAACCAGCCCGTTTGTAGAGGCGACGGTCGCGGCCGGGCTGTTGGAGGTGATGGACGTGGCCAGCACGTACTGGGGCACGTACAGCGTGAGCGTGCCGGCCCCCTGCTTGACAAGCATCCCCTCGCCCGTGATGGGGCCGCCGGTGAAGGTATAGGCCCGCGCAACGGTGTTGCTGACCGTGATCCGCTGCGGCGCAACGGGCTCGGCAATCGTGAGCGAGCCGACGGAGGCGGTATCGTCGAACCGCACCGTGTCGAACGCATAGAACGTCGCAGGCGTCGCACCGCTCCAGGCGGCGGTGGTCTGCACGTCCCAGCGCGCGCCGTTGGCACCGGTCCACAGCAGATTGCCGGGCGCACCCGAGACATCCAGCCGGACAAACCCCGGCGTGGCGCCTACGGGGCTATTCGTCAGTGACAGGGTCTGGCGCGTGCCGGCCGGGAGATTCGAGACCCAGGCAACGTTGGTTGTGACGAGCGCGCCTGCCGTGGAGATGAGATCGTAGATGCCAGCGCCAAGCAGTCCGTCGGTGAACGTGAAGCCAAACGTCTGCACTCCCGTCAGGGCGATCGCGCCGCTCGCAGCGATCTGGATGCGGTCGTTCGTGCCGCCGGGAGTGGCGGAGAGATCGAACCGCAGCGACGGGGCGGTCATACTCAGCGCGGCGGCCGTGAGCGTGCCGGCGCTGGCCCCGCCGTTCGCGCCGGGCGAGACGAGGCCGCCGGCGGCGACTGTGAGCGAACCGCCGAACGTGCCGGTGCCTGCTAACACGGCGTTGGCCGCGACCGACACGGGCGACGCGCCAAAGCTTCCGGTAAAAGCCAGAGTGCCCGAGTTGATGGCGGTCGCACCGGTGTGCGTGCTGGCGCCAGCCAGCGTCAACGTGCCGCTACCGGTCTTCGTAACCTTGGCATTACCGCTGAACACGCCGCCAAACGTCATATCGGTGTTGAGCCCGCCGAGCGTGTAGTTCGGCGCTCCGGCCGAACCGCCGCCAAGCGTGCCCGTCCCGCTCAGCTCGCCAATAGGGAAGGTGTTGCCGCCCGAGTTGGTTGTGGGGTTGACGCTGATACCCGTGCCGAGGATAACCCGCGCGGCGCCCCAGCCGTTAAAGGCGCCGCCGTTAAAGACCGTCGCCAGCGCGCCGTTGGAGCCGGCAAAAAGCAGGTTGAGGCTTCCCGCAAAGGTGTTCATCGCCCCGCGGAATTGAACGGTGCCGTCTATGCCTTGGTGGACGATGGTCAGGTCGCCTCCGCCCGTGACGGAGCCGCTGAGCTGGACGCGGCGGCCTGTGTAGATCGTCGCTGCCTGACCTTCGGGAATGTAGAGCGGAGCGGCAATGTTCTGCGTGCTAGCCGAGGAGGGCCAGGCGTTCGAGATCACGGCGCCGCCCTGCAGTGTGAGCGGGCCTGAGGGCAGGGTTCCTACATTAGACAGGCCCCCGAGCACGACTGTTCCACCGTCGATCAGCCCCGCGCCCGTGCCGGAGTGGTTCACGCCCAGAGTCAGGCGACCGCTGCCGAGTTTGGTCAGGCCGCCCGAGCCGCCGAGGCTGCCACTACCGCCGATCGTGAAGGCCTTGGCGCTGTTGTCCACGGTCAGCGAAGCTGGCACAAGCGTGCCGGCTACCGTCAGAGCGGGCGAGGCCGACCCCGTGTCGTCGACAGTCACCGCATCGCCGTTCGTGAAGGCCACGGGGCCGAGCAGCGACGCAAAATTCGTTGCGGTGAAATTCCATGCGTTGCCAGAACCGTCGCCGACCCAGGTGACCGGACGCGGCTGCGGCTGCGTGGCGACCAGCAGGCAGCACGGCTGCGTCCAGGTGTCACAGTCCGCATCGGTGACGGTGAAGAGAAAGCCGGCTCGACCGGAGGTGTTCTGCGCCGGCGTGAAGCGCACGACGGCGTTGCCGGGGCCGGAGCTGCTTGCCGTGCCGCCGGTGACCGACGACAGCGTGAAGACGGGGCTGTCGGTGAAGCCCGACGTGAAGCGGCGCAAATCAATGTCGATGAACGACGGCGAGTCGGCCGTGTTCTTGGCGACTACGCCGTGCGGCACGGCTTTGAAATGGAGATACTCCTCCAGCCGGGTGTACCCTACGGGCGAGCCGACAGGAAAGAACGAGGCGGCCAAGGCCGGGGCGGACAGCACGACGTTGTTATCGGCGGTGGCGGGATCATAGCCCACGGACGACTCCCAGTCGTCCGGCATGCCGTCCAAGTCCGTGTCGAACGGCGCGGTCTCAGACTGGAGCGGCGCGAAGGCCGAGCCGGTGCTCAGGTTGAGTTCGAGCGGGTCGGAGATGATCCCGCGCTGGAGGGCGGCTGCGCGGGCTACGCAGAGCGCCGTGATCTCATCGCGCAGCGGGCGCGTGCTGATCTCCATCCGCACGGCCCCGACTTGCGAGAGTATCTTCTTGTAGGCTGTCATGCGCGGCGCCACGGCGACCGGCACGCCGACCACGGGGTTGGCCGCCTCGCCATTCGTGGTCTGAGGCCAGGCCGAGGGAACTTGGGCATAAAGGACGCCGCCTTCGACGAGGCTGTAGTTGCTGCGCGAGACGTCCAGCACGCCATTGTTGTTACCGTCGAGCGCGCTGTCGGCCATGTGGAGTCTGAACAGGATCTCGCCGGCCACGTTGGTGCCGCCCCCATAAATGGCCGAGCTGGCCGAACCGCCGTGGACGAAGGAGCTGTTACGGATGTTGACGCGGTAGACAGCGCCGGTCTCGTAACTCTCCGGCGCCAGATTGAAGCCGAGGTCCCAGCCGAAGGTCAGGTTGTTGACCCAGTCAAACACGTCGCAACCGATCAGCTTGGGGTTGCGGGTGTGGTTGTTGGCCCAGAGCGTGTTGTGGACCGTCGCATGGCGCATCTTCCAGAGCCCGCCGCAGGAGTGGCCGCTCAAGCCCCAGGCGTTGACCGACCACTGAAAGGTCATATGCTCCGGCGCGGTACCGAAGGACGACAGGTTCTCGTCGGTCGAGAACATCACGTCGCAGTGGTCGAAGATGATCCGTTGCGACGCACTGATATCAACCGAATCCCCGCCTGCCGCAGAATATCCGTAGCGCCAGCGGACGTCGCGGAAGACGAGGTCGTTGCCGGTGAGGTTCATCGTGTTGTTCCAGAAGCAGATGCCGTCACCGGGCGCAGTCTGCCCCGCCACGGTGATCTTGCTCTTGGACAGCGTGAGGCCTCCGCCGCTGCCGCTGGGCAGCCGGATGTGCCCGCTCACCTTGAAAAGAATCGTGCGCCCCTCCGGCGGCGCATTCTGCACGCCGTAGGCAAACGAGCCTGCGCCCGAGGCACCGAGGTTGCTGACGTAGTAGACGTCGCCGCCGCGTCCTCCGGTCGCGTGCGCGCCGAACCCCTCGGCTCCGGGGAAAGCCGGCAGCTCCGCGTGTGCGGCTACTGCGGCGGCGAGCAGGAAACAGCACGCCAGGCAACTATGGGATTTCAAGCGCATGGAAGGTGTCAGGCTGAACCACATCAAGTGGAATAGTGTTCTATATTAGGGCCCGCCCGCATCCGACAGCAATTGCATTTCCTGAACCGCGCGTTGCACTTTTCGCAGGATGTCCAAGAATAGCGCTTGTCGCCCAGGGTCTTTGCCTATACTTGGTTCTTTGACTGATTGAGATCACTCAAGATCGTTATCACGGTGCGGTTTCGAAGCGCAGGTAGACCGTCCGGCGGCAGAGGCCTGGGGCGGGGTTGGGCTGGGACTGCGGACCGTACTGGTCGGCGTCAGAAAACTTCGTGCCGATCGGCGGAATCGCGTCGAGGAAGGCGAGTCCGGTCGGCGGCATGTAGAGTTTGGTTTTAGCGGGGTCGGGGCCTTCGACAGGACGGTAGACTCCAAGATAGGAGCGCTCGGCCTCGGTCATCAGCGTAATCGTTCCCTCCTCGGTTTCGAACGCGGCCCACAGCCAGTCGCCGAAGTACCCCTTGAACTCCGGATAGCCCCAGCTCTCGCCGGGCACGGTGTCGTTGTACGCGTTCTGCCACACCCCCCAGCGCGTGCCCTTGAGCCGGTTCTTCCACACGCGGTACGGCCCCTGCCCCAGCCAGCGCACCGACTTGACCTTGCCCTCGGGATAGTCGAACTGCACGCCCGCCAAGTCGCACGATTGGTCGAGGCGGTAGGCGTAGTCCAGCCTGATCCAGCCGTCGGCCCCCACGGTCCAGCGCGCCTGTTGCAGCGCGCCGTCGTACTGCGCCTCCACCACCGCGCACGGGCCGTCCGCGCGGTGCGTCAGGCTCCGCAGCGCACATGCGCCCGAAAGGTCGAGCGCCTCTGTCACGTTCTTGGGCTTCTTGCCCTTTCCCTGCTCCTGCTTGACGCTCCGCGTGGCGCTCGCCACGAAGCGGGGGCCGTTGGCGAGCGAGACCGGCCTGCCGCGCACGGAGACGGCGGCAAGCCTGCCGTCGGCCTTGGCGAAGGCGAGCGCAAGGCCAGCGGCCGACACGCGCAGGCGCTCGGCGTCCTCCTCGAACGCGGGGGACGCCCCGGCGGCGGGCGGCGGCTCCTTGGCACGCGCCACCAGGCTCGCGCGCGACTGGAGCGGCCACGTCCACGTCCACAGGCTGCGCCCGACCGGATCACGCGCGGTCACGGACAGCGCGTCCGCCTCGCCCCACCCCGGCAGCGGCAGCGCCTTTTCGCCGCGCGCGTGCGGCGCGACCGCCGGCCCAGGCACCGAGCCGCTGGCGAGGACGACGCTGCCCTCCGGCATCCGGAGCGGCGGCGGAAAGGAGAGCAGCGCCCACTCGAAGCGGCACTGGCTCAGGTCGGTAAAGTCGAAGCGGTTCTCGACCTCGATCACAGGCATCTGCTTGAGTCGCACCTGCACGGGACACCAGATCTCGCGCACCGCGTTGAAGCTGCCCTCGCGCTCGCGGTGCGGGCCGACCAAGCCGTCCGGCCCGCGGTTGCCGTGGACGTCGACCTTGCCGCCCAAGTCCGTGCGCACCACGCCCTCGTCCACCAGCGCCCAGATAAAGCCCCCCGCGCTCACCGGCGACGTGCGCATCACCTCCCAGTAGTCGTCCAGCCCCGCCCCGCCGCCGCCGTCGTAGAGCGCGTGCAGGAATTCCGTCGGCAGGTAGACCACGTTACCCGCGCAGGATTTCTTGACCGCCTCGTAGTTCTTGTAGTGCGCGGTGTCGATGCCCTGCGACACGGACCACGGGTGCATCACGTGACGCCCCTGCGGATCCCACGCGGCGAAGTCATCGTCGAGGTCTGTGTTCCAACCGCCCTCGTTGCCGTTGTCCCACAGCAGGATGCACGGATGGTTCACGTCGCGCGTCACCAGCTCGCGTACGAGCTTCTCGCCGACCTCCGTGTCGTGCGCCTTCTGCCAACCCGAAAGCTCGTCCAGCACGTAGAGCCCCTGCTCGTCGCACACGTCGAGGAAGTGCGCGTCCGGCGGGTAGTGCGACATGCGCACGGCGTTCATGTTCATCGCTTTCATGAGCGCCACGTCGGCCCGGCTGACTGCCTCGCTCAGGGTGCGGCCCGACTCCGGCCAGAAGGAGTGGCGGCACGCGCCTTTCAAAAGCACCCGCTGCCCGTTCACAAACAGGCCCTTGCCCTCGCGCACCTCGACCGTGCGGAACCCGAAGCGCTGCGTGATCTCATGCGCAGCACCGCCCTGCGAAATGAGCGTCACCTTGACCCGATAGAGGTTCGGCGTTTCAGCCGTCCAGTTCTTCTGGCCGCCAACCCGCGTCTTGAGCACAACCTTGCCGTCCCCCTGCCCGACCCTCGTTTCGGTGGCAGCACCCAAACCTTCAATTACGGCGTTGACGCGCTCGGCCATTGCGAGGTCGCCGCCAAGGAACACCTCCAGCAGAAACGAGCCGTCCGCCCGCGCGTCGAGCGCCACGCGGTCGATGTGGGTCGCCGGAAGCGCTTCGAGATAGACCGGGCGGAAGATCCCGCCGAAGTTCCAGTAGTCGCCCGTGCGCTCGGCCCGGTTGACGCCCTCGTTCGAGGAATGTTTGGCGACCGTCGCCTCCAGCAGGTTCGTTGCGCCGAACGTGATGAGGCGGGTGATGTCGTAGGTGAACCGGGTGAACCCGCCCTGATGCTTCGGTCCGGCGGATTGGCCGTTGATCGAAACCTCGGTATCGGTCATGGCACCCTCAAACACGATCCGAACCACCTTGCCCTGCCACGCGGCGGGCACGGCGAACCGGTGGCGATAGAGGCCCCTCTCGGCGAGCGGGTCGACCTGATAGCCGTACGCACCAAAACCCTGCAATTCCCAGCAAGAAGGCACCGGAATCGTCGTCCACACGTTGCTCCGCATGCCGGCCGTGCAGAAGAACTCCCACGGCACCGCGTCATCCTTGCCGTGTCCAGACAGATAGCATGTCTCAGAGCCGGCCGCACCTGCGGAACAGCACAGCAAACCTAAGAGAGGCAGCATCACAACCATCTTCCTGCTATCGCACATTATACTTGTCCTTTCCAACAGAAAACGGCACCACAAAACGGAAACGGAGCGAGCGCTCAGACTAGGGAAGCGTTGGGTGCCGCGCCGTACGCTCCTTCGCAGGCACCTGTCCGCGCGCAGATCCGGCTCCGGCCGGAACAGCCGAATATCCCGCCTCGCGGCCGTACCGGCTGATCAGCAAGTCGGCAGCGGAGCCGCTGAGTTGTTCGGGCAAAGTTACGGCCTTCACCGCGCCCGCGCCCAGGCGTTCCTGAAGCTGCGCGAGATAGAGGCTGCGCGGTGAGACATGCAGGCCAAAGCTCTGCCAACAGCCGTCGGGACGGCCTGGCAACGCCGCTTTCCCCCGGCCTCCCACGCAGCCGATGGACCAGTTCTGGGCACTGGGTATCCAGGCCTTTTGACAGACCAGCGACGTCGCCTCGCAATTCCAGAGCACCTGGCAATTCCCCGCCCAGCCGTGCCCCGTACCGGAGCCGCCTCGGTCCTGCACATGGATCTGCCCCCCCTTGACATTGTCATAGAGTTGGCCGCAAGCCCAACGGTGATGGGGCCCGATGTCGGCGTGTGTCTTCTCCGCGACACAATCGAGATAGACAGAGGGCCCGACGTCGTTAGGGCCGTTGACAAAATCGTGACGTCCGTTTCGGGCGTAGCAGCGCTGGAACAGCACATATTGGCCTCCGGCGGAAAACGAATAGCGCCTGCCACCGGTGATTTTCGACACGGGGTCAATCATGGCGCAGTCCTGCACCGTGATCCGCGCGGCGCTCCTACCAACGCTGACACAGGCGTACGCGAAGTGCAGCGCGGTGACCTCTCGCACCCAAGAATCGACCACCCCGCTGAGGGCGATGGCTGTCCAGGCGTGGTTCTCATCGAGAGCCTCTTTGCCAATCTCATACACCGAGTCCAACCGCATCCGCTCCACCGCCGCACCTCGGCCGCGCGGGTCGGACACGCACTTGGAAACCGAGCCGCCGCCATATCGTCGTTCGAGGGCGCACAGGACGGGCGTATCCAAAGTCATTGTGTCGCCGTCTACGCTGACGACGCGAGACTGCCACGTCCGGCCGTACTGGCTCGGGCTCCACTGCTTTCCGCCCGCGTGCAAGGCGATCTGATCCATCTTCAGGTCGTGAATCCACGTCTGCACGGCTTTCCGCTCGATCACCACCTGATCGCCGGCCTTGAAGGCTCCCGCGTCGGCGACTTTCAGTTGCCGCGCGCCCAAGGGCACTGCTTCGTCCACGATATCGTGTGCGACTGTGTCCACCTGCGGTTTGGCCGAGCCACCCACACTGATGAGCGTCGGACCTCCATCGGCCTTGAGCGGACGCATGGTCGCGATGATGGCCGTGCCCTCCGCGCCCGGCCCCTCTCCCCGCAGGGTAACGCCGGCGGGAACGCGCAGGGTGGAGCCGCAGCGGTAGGTGCCGCGTGTCAGCAGCACGGCACCTCGGACACCATCCTCTGCCCGCTCAGGAGCCTTCGCCACGCGATCAATAGCCGCTTGGATTCGCACGCTGTCATCCGTCGAATCGGCCTGCGGAAAGAGCGTCTCAGCTACCGCTGCCACCGGCAGAGCAACTCCGCCATAGCGGTAGCCTGCCAACGAGAAATCGGGGACGGTATTCCCAAAGGCGTCCGGCGCGTACTTCAAGCGGCCCTCCGGACTCAGCGCGACCACCAGCGACGCGCCACCCTCCTGCAGGCGGACTTCAGCCACGCCCATCCCAGCCACAAACTGGCCAACGATGACAACGCCGGAATACGCGTGGTTCAACCAGTTCAGCCTGTACATCGAATCTCCCTGTCACTCAATAAAAAACGACAGGCGCCTCAAACGGATGGCGTCTGTCGCCTTCGCTGTCGACACGCGACCGCGCCAACCTACATAAGGCGCAGCAGCGTACCGGACATCTTCCAGATATAGCCGTTCGCGTCGACTTGAACCCAGACGCGATCGCCGTTGTAGCTAAAGCTGTGGGTCTGCGCTTGCGACAGGCCGCCGCTCCCGGTGCCGACGCGCAGAGGGGTCGGCGTCCACGTCCCCGTGATATTCAGCAAGCCTGACCAGGTCTGGCTGCCGCTGTCTGCGAAGTACAGCGTGCCGGTGCCGTCGCCCAGCGCGATCGCCGCACTTCCAGCCACTTGGAGCTGAAGCACACGCTCAGACCACACAGACACGAATCACTCACGCGCCCAAATACGCGCCCTGCGCCTTCAGCACCTTCTGGATCTCCGCGACCGGCACCTCGCGCGGCCGAACGCCCGCCTTGGCCGCCAGCGCTGCCGCCACGCCGGCCGCGTGGCCCGTGACCCCGCACACGGGGATTAGCCGCACGCGGTCGATCAGGTCCGGCGCGCAGGAGATGCAGCGCCCCGCCGCAATCACGTTGTCCACGCTCTTCGGCAGCAGCGCCCCATACGGGATCGCGAAGGCCGGCTTCTTCAGCGCGTCGTCGCCAGAGAAAGCCACCACGTCGTCGAACGCCTGGCCCGAGACCGCGCCCTTCTTGTCGATCCGCTTGACGCCCTCCAGCAGGCGCGTGGCCCGCACCCCGAGGAACGGCGTGGTCTCCATCAGGAAGACCTCCTCGTGCCCCGGCGTCTTGCGGATGCGCTGAACATAGTCCCACGCCGACTTGCGGTGCATCATCTCGGTCTTCGACAAGTCGCGCACGTCCAGCCCGTTTCCTTTGGGGCCGAGGTTGTTCACCCAGCGGGCAGACTTGATCGGCTCCACGCCGCCCAAGTTCAGCTTGGTGTTCGGCGGTGCCTTCGACTTGTCGATCCGGTCGTAGTTGCCCAAGCGGTACACGAACCCGATCGCGTGCGAGATCTGCTGGTACGTCGCGCCCGACTGATGAAACACATCCCCGTCGCCCGAGGCGTCCACGACGACCTTCGCGAGGATCGCCTTGCGGCCCTCCTTGCTCTCAAACACGACGCCCTGCACCGCGTTGCCGCTCTGGATCACGTCCACGCCCCAGCAGTGGAAGAACATGTCCACCTTCGCCTCCTGGACCATGTCGTCCATCAACACCTTGGCCGCCTCGGGGTCGACCGTCGGCTGGTACACCTTCGGGTCGCGGCAGACGATGGCGCCCTCGCCCAGGCCCTCCAGCCGCTTCAGGAACTCCTCGCAGAGGCCGCGCGTCACCAGCCTGAACTCGCCGTTCACCCGCTCGCCCGTGCCGATCACGATCAGCACCATGCCGTTGGTGAACAGGCCGCCGAGGCTGCCATACCGCTCCACCAACGCGACCTTTGCGCCGGTCCGCGCCGCCGCCACCGCCGCGCACACGCCCGCGAAGCCGCCGCCCACCACGCACACGTCAGCGGTGTGGAAGACCGGCAGTTCGCGCGCCGGCTGCAGCACCTTGCCGCCCTCGAGATACGCCGACGGACCGTCCTGCGTCGAGGGCGAAACCATCTTGATGTTCTTGGCGAATCCCGCCCGCTCCGGGTCGCCGTCCGTGGCCTCATCCGCAAAGCCGCGCCCCGCCAGCATCCCCATGCCGACGGCCGAGCCGCCCAAACCGATTCGCCCCAGCATCTCCCTGCGCGAAAACATGCCCCTCATGTGATTTCCTCCCGTTGATCAGATTGCCCCCATCATAGCAATAGCAGCCCGTTTCCCGCAAGCGCCAGATGCGACGCGGCTTGTCAGGACGCCCCCCGTGTGGTATGTTTCGCGTCATCCGCAGGCCTGTAGCTCAGTTGGACAGAGCACTAGATTCCTAATCTGGGGGTCGCCGGTTCGACTCCGGCCAGGCCTACCATCTTAAACCCCAATAGAACGCAAGTTTTATTGGGGTTTTTTGTTTTTATTGAGGATTGTGTCAAAACCGCTCGTTGTGCTAATATTACCCCCAAAACGAGGGTATTTTTAGACATCTTTAGACGGGTTTAGAAAGGAGGTCGGTATGCGCGGAAGTGGAAGCCTGCAACAAAAACGGGGATTGTGGTATTTCGTGGCGAAAACCCCGGACGGCAAATTGAAATGGACGGCACTGAAAACGCGGGATAAACAGGAGGCGTCACGCCGGGCTGCCGCGCATGCTGGCACAGCTCTGAGAACTGATGACAGGGATGCATGGTTACAGTCGCTGGTCGACGCAGGCGAATGGGCCAGACGTGAACTGGTTGGCGCGGATGCAAGGACGGCTTGCGTGGGTTTGACTTGGGGCGAACTGTTTGAGGCATGGCGCAAGGCTGCACGGCGGCTCACTACACACAGGGCTACGCTAACTAATTACGAGTTACAGATCGGAGTTCTGGCGCGTTGGGCGAGGAATCTCGGGATTGAGACGCCACCGGGGCTTTCTGCATTACAGGCGAATGCCTACGCTTTGGAGCGTGCGAAGATGCGGTCCAGTGCAGGACGCGATGTGGCACTGTTTAAAAGGGTTTGGCGTGATCTTGGCATGGTTCCGGTTTGGCAAGGTGCCGCTATTGTTCGTGGCGGTGTCAAAGCGGCGACACGTTATCGGCGACTGACGGTGGATGAGGTGCGTCAAATCGTACGGGTGTTGCGGAAGGGCAAGAAGACGGAGCGCAAGGACGGCAAATTTGTAAAGGGGGCTGTAAAAGCGTTACCGGATATCGCAGATCTCGTATTTGTCGGATATCATACGGGGCTTAGGCGAGGAGATTGCGTAAGTCTAACCGTTAGGAATGTTGACGGGGATTTCCTCCGAGTGATTCCTGCAAAGACGGAAGGCCGGAAAGGCCGAGTACTGCTGATCCCCATGCAAAAGGAAGTTCGCGCAGTAATTGACAGGTTGGCGAGAAATGCCAGCGAGGCACAAGACATTATCGGCGAGAAATTGCTGTTTCCCAGACTAGCGGGGGCATGGCTTAACAAGTGCCTCGGGCTGGCCTGGGAACGTGCAGACGTGAAGGATAACGATTTCGGTCGAGCAAGCTTTCACAGCCTACGAGCGACATTCATCTCGGCTATGGATGAGGCAGGTGTGCCGCCACATGTGTGCGACGCAATCACCGGACACGCGCCGGCGGGGATGCATGGGAGATATTCTCAACCCGGACGTGACGCCCTTATGGACGCTGTCAAGCGTGCCATCGTGCCGCTCGGCGTTTAGAACCTTACGCAAAAAGGACGGCAGGATATAAACCCGCCGTCCGTTATCAGTTATCACACCAATCACGCAAGGATCGCGCCTACGGCACGCTACAGGACCCGTCCGAACAGGCCGCGCCGCCCGCAGCCGCCGCGGCTGGCGCCACCGTGGCAGCTTTAGCCGTGGACGCTCCGCCTCCTTTAAGCA
>CAYLUN010000109.1:0-16835 GCA_964386865.1 uncultured Lentisphaeraceae bacterium
GGCACCCTCACGCTCGCGGCTGCGAACACGTACACCGGCGCTACGACCATCGCGGCGGGCACGCTCAAGCTGGGCATCGCGGGCGCCTTGATGCCGAACGCGCCGATCACGCTCGCGGGTGGCACGCTCGACCTCAACGGCTTCACCGTCACGAATGTGATCAGCGGTACAGGCGTGGTCTCCAACGGCACCCTCGTCACGGACTTCTCTCCCGCCGGCCCCGGCGTCGTCGGCACCAACACGCTGGCCTTCGGCAGCAACACCACGGTCAAGGGCACCTACGTGGCCGATGTGACCGCCGGCGGCCAAAGCGACCGGGTGAACATCCAAGGCAGCATCGACCTGTCGAACCTGGAGCTGCAGATCGTGGATACGGGCGCGCTCGTCCGCGGCAAAGTCTACACGATCCTGTCGTGCACGGGCACGCGGACCGGGACGTTCAAGTCCAACAACCTCCCCGACAGCCGCTGGCATGTCGTCTATCGCGCCGACGGCAGCGTGCAGCTGATCTTCGTGGACGGCACGCTCATTCGGCTCAAGTAACAGGGACAGAGGCTCGTCAGGCGGCGCGCGAGTGCCGTCTGACGATGCGTAGGTTTGGCCTCTCCGCCCGGATGGCGCGCGATGTTTTCGCGCCCGTCCGGGCGCTTGGTTATCACGGGTGTTCGCGCATGAGCAAAGCCAACCTCGCACATCTCGCGCTGCTGCTGGTTCTGCCGATCCCGCTGGGCGCTGCGTGGGCCGACGTTCACGCGCCCGTCCGGATCGAAGCCGGACTTGTGCAAGGCTCGCCCAATCCGGAGAACACGGTCGTTGCGTTCAAAGGCATTCCCTATGCGGCACCGCCAGTTGGCGACCTGCGCTGGCGGGAGCCGCAGCCAGCCGCGCCGTGGGGCGGGATACGCGGCGCGACCAACTTCGGAGCGAGCTGCACGCAGCCCCCGAGCCCGAGCGGCAAGCGTCCGGCCGCGATGAGCGAGGACTGCCTGTTTCTGAACGTCTGGACGCCCGCACGAACAGCCCAAGACAAGCTCGCCGTCCTGTTCTTCATTCACGGCGGTGCCGGGCTCTACGGCTCAGGGAACATGCATGGCGAAGAGCTGGCCAAGAAGGGCATTCTGGTGGTCACGCTGAATTACCGCTTGGGGCTCTTCGCTGGGATGGGCCATCCCGAGCTGAGCGCCGAGTCGCCGCATCACGTCTGCGGCAACTACGGCATGCTGGACATCATCGCCGCGCTGAGCTGGGTGCAAAGAAATATCGCGTCCTTTGGCGGAGATCCGGGCCGCGTGACGATCGCGGGGCAGTCCAGCGGCGCGAACAACGTCCACTACCTGACGACAAGCCCGGCGGCTAAGGGACTGTTTCACGGGGCGATTGCCGTGAGCTTTCCCTACGACTATCTGATGAAGCCGCACACGATTCCCTTCGTCCGGCAAAAGGAGGAAAACGGAGTCGCGTTCGCCAAGATGAGCGGTGCCGCGTCACTGGACGACCTGCGCAGGCTGCCGGCCACGGATCTCGCCGCCGCAGGGCCTGCGGTCGCCCAAGCGAAGCTCCATCACTTGGCGAGCGCCGTGGCGCGCGACGGCTGGTTCCTCCCGCAGGCCTACCGCGACGCACTCGACAAGGGGCTGGCTAGTGACGTCCCAACCCTGACAGGCTTCACGGCTGACGATTTCGGCCCGCCCGCAAGCAAGCTGAAGACCACCGTGGCAACCTTTGCCGCCGAGGTCGCCTCCCTGTTCGGGGAGAGGCGCGAAGCCTTCTTGGCCAAGCGGGAGGACTTGCTGGCGCTGTGTCCTGTGACCACCGACCAAGAGGCTCGCGAAACCGCTAAGCGGCTGCAGGCCGAATACCGGATGGCGACCGTCTTCGACTGGGCTGTGCGCCGGGCCAAGACCGCCAAGACGCCCGTGTATACCTATATCTTCGAGCACGCCGCCTCTTCCGAGCGCGGGGCCTTTCATGGCTCCGACCTGGCCTACTGGTTCAATGACGTGAGCGACGCAGACCGGACGTGGACTGAGGAGGATCGGCGGGTCGCGGATGTCGCCTCGTCGTATTGGGCGAACTTCGTCAAGACTGGAAACCCGAATGGCGACAGCCTGCCTGCGTGGGCGCGTTTCAGCGCGGACACTCCCTCGACCCAGGGGCTCGGCACGCACGCAGGCCCGCGTCCACTAGCCGGGAAAGAGAGGTCGGATTTCTACCGCGACTTGCTTGATCTCACAGCGGACGCGCAGGCGTTTAAGCTGGAGCTGAAGACGACGCTGAACCGGCATTTGAACCAGTTAATCAGCGCGGAGCCCTCGGCCCTCATTCTCTCAGGCCTTTTATGAAACCACACTCACTCCTGCCGCTCGCTACGCTTCTGCTGGCGCCGCTGGCCGCGCTCCACGCCGCCGAGGTGCCCAAGCCCGGCGCGCCCAACGTCCTCGTCATCTACGTGGATGACATGGGGTGGGCGCAGCCCGGCTGCTACGGCGGCAAGATGGCGGCGACGCCGAACATCGACGCGCTGGCCGCGGGCGGCGTGCGCTTCACCGACGGCTACGTCTCCGCCTGCATCTGCTCGCCCAGCCGGGCGGGCCTCATGACCGGCCGCTATCAGGCGCGCAGCGGCCACGACGGAAATCCCAACCGGCCTGGCACCGAGCTCGCGCTCGCCGAAACGACGCTTGCGCAGCGCCTGAAGGCGGCTGGCTATACCACGGGCATCGTGGGCAAGTGGCACCTCGGCACCACGAGCCCGGCGTTCATGCCGGCCGCTCGCGGCTTCGACGCTTCCTTCGGCACGATGGGCAACCTCGGCGAGGGGCAGGGGCCGACCTTTTATCGCGGCCAAGAGGCGATACCCGCCCCGCCCGGCGCGCCCGTGACCTCGCCGATTTACGCGCGCGAGGCGGCGCAGTTCATCGAGGCGAGCCGGAGCACGCCGTGGTTTCTCTACCTCGCGCTCAACGCCGTCCACGCGCCGCACGTCGCGTCGGAGAAGTGGCTCGCGAAATTCAAGGACCTGCCTAAGCGCGACGGCCAGTACGCCGCGCTGGTCGCGGAGGCCGATGAAGCCGTCGGCACGGTGCTGGCGAAGCTGCGCGAGCTCCGGCTGGAGGAGAGCACGCTCATCTTTCTCATCAGCGACAACGGAGGGTCCTACGCCAACGCCGAGATGGGCGGCCTGCGCGGCCACAAGTGGCTCTGCTGGGAAGGCGGCGTCCGCGTGTCGTGGATCGCCGCATGGAAGGGGCGCGTGCCCGGCGGGCGCGTCTCTAGCCAGCCGGTCATCCAGCTCGACGTGTTGCCCACGGCGCTCGCGGCCGCGGGCGCGGAGGTGAAGCCGGAGTGGCAGCTCGACGGCGTGAATTTGCTCCCGCTCCTCGAAGGCAAAACCGAGGAGCTTGCGCCGCGTGCGCTCTACTTCCGGTTCGGGGTGCAATACGCCGTGCGGCAAGGCGAGTGGAAGCTCGTGAAAGCGTCGAAGGGCATGGAGCCGATGCTCGTCAACCTCGCGGCGGACCGGGGCGAGCAGCAGGACCTTTCCGCGCAGAACCCGGCGAAGAAACAGGAGCTGCAGGCGCTCTTCGACGCCTGGAACGCCACCATGCAGCCGCCCCGCTGGGAAGACAGCCGGTGGAACGGCGAAGAAGAACGCAAAGCGAACAAGCAGGCCAAGAAGCGAAAGAAGCGGAGCTAGTCGGGGCCGGCGATACGTCTATACGTGAACACCAAAGCCCCTCAGCGGGCAGGCAGGCTCAGTCCTGTGCGCGCGCGCAGTTCGCTCACCAGCGCGCCTGCAACGTCCTCAAGCCGCTTCTCCAGAAGGGGCGTCAGCTCGCTTCCCGGCTCGGTGGAGGCGGGTATGACGCCCAGGAGGTAGATTTCGCTGGGACAGCGCCCGCGCAGCTCAGAAACCAGCAGCATCTCTTGGACGCCGGCCTGATGCGGCGACAGCTTCACCGGAATCCTGTTCAGCATAAAATCTTCTTTGCCATACCGCAGCACGGTGCCCGGCTCACCGTCCACCGCAACCACGTCGACAATATAGACCCGCTCCGACTCTTCAATCTTGTGGGTTGCCATGATGCCCATGGTTCCGGCATCAAAGAGCTCTATGTCATCGGGAAACAGAAAGTTCCGCTCAAGGTAGCGGACCACATGCACGCCGAAACCTTCGTCGGAAAGGAGAAGGTTGCCGGCCCCGAGGATCAGGGTTTTCATACGGTTAAATCACTTTGACGTTGGTGATTTCTTTGCCCTCAGGGTCGACGGCATGCACCGCACACGCGATGCAGGGATCGAACGAGTGAAGGGTCCGCAGCAGCTCCAGAGGCTTGTCGGGCTCGGCCACAGGATTGCCGACCAGCGACGCTTCGTACGGGCCCATCGCGCCCCGCTCGTCGCGCGGAGAGGCGTTCCACGTGGTCGGCACCACCGCCTGGTAGTTCTCAATCTTCTTGTCCTTGAACACGATCCAGTGGGAGAGCGTGCCGCGCGGCGCCTCGTGGAAGCCCACGCCCCTGAACTCCCCGCTCGGGATTTCGACCGGGTTGGCGTACGTCTGGTCGCCCGACGCGATGTTGGCGGTCAGCTTGTCGAGCTGCTCGAGCGAGATATCGGCCATCACGCAGGCCTGCATGCCGCGGGTCAGGATGCGGCCCATGGTCGAGTGGTAGTCGCCCATGCCGATGCCCAGCGTGGCGTTCGCTTCGTCGACCAGCTTCTTAACCCGGTCGTTTCCGGCCGCATAGCAGGCCAGGATCTGGGCCAGCGGGCCGACCTGCACCGGCTGGCCGGCGAGGCGCGGCGCCTTGCACCAGGAGTATTTCCCGTCCGGCTTGAAGTCGGTGTAATCGGCCTGGGTCTCGCCCTTCCACGGGTGCAGGGAGTCGCTGCCTCCGTACCACGCGTGCGCCACCGACTCCTGGATATTGTCGATCAGATACGGGTCGCTGTGGCTCGTGACGGGCCGGACCTTCTGCAGGTCGCCCTGGGTGATGATGCCGCCTGGCAGGCTGAACCGTGTGTTGGCCGAGTCTTCCGGGAACTCAGGCACCGCGAGGTAATTCGTGACGCCGGCGCCGTATTTGAACCACTCTTTATAGGCGCCGGCGAGGGCCTGAAGATCGGGGTAGTAGACCTGTCGGACAAAGTCGCGGGTTTCCTCTATGAGCGCACGCATGAAAGCCAGCCGCTCCATGTTGAGCGTCGCGAGGTTATCCACGTTGATCGCGGTGGCCACGCCGCCGACAACCAGATTTTGAATGTGCGGGTTCTTGCCTCCGAGGATGGCTTGCACCTGGGCCGCCTTCCTCTGATAGTCCAGCGCTTTCAGGTAGTGGGACACGGCCATCAGGTTGACTTCGGGAGAAAGCTTCATGGCCGGATGGCCCCAGTAGCCGGACGAGAAGATGCCGAGCTTTCCGCCCGCCGCGAAGCTTGCCAGCTTGTCCTTGACGGCCTTGAACTCGGTCTCGCTGTTGCCCGGCCAGTCGGAGAGGCTCTGCGCAAGCTGGGCGGTCTTTTTCGGGTCGGCCTTCAGCGCCGACAGCACGTCGACCCAGTCGAGCGCCGACAGGTGGTAGAAGTGGACAATGTGGTCCTGCACGGAATGCTGGGCCATGATGATGTTGCGGATGTAGTTCGCGTTCATCGGCACGGCGGCTTTGAGCGCGTTCTCGACCGACCGGATCGAAGCGATGGCGTGGACCGTGGTGCAGACGCCGCAGATGCGCTGGGCGAGGATCCAGGCGTCCTGCGGCTCTTTCCCCTTCAGGATGATTTCAAGCCCGCGCCACATCTGGGCGGATGACCACGCCTTGGACACCTGGTTGTTGTCGACCTCGGCGTCAATCCGCAGGTGGCCTTCGATTCTCGTAACCGGGTCCAGTGTGATGGTTCGTGCTGCCATAGTCCGTGTTCTCCAAAATAGTTAAGCGGTCGCTTGCTGTTCCGGCTTCCTCTTGCCGGGCTTCCCGTGGCCGTGAAGATGGATCTTCGGGAGAACCGGCACCAGCTTCACCAACACTTGGTAAGCGAGGAGCTCCAGAGCGACAATGCTGACCGTGATCATCAGCTCTGACAACGAGGGGAAATAGGTCCAGCCCGCGCCCGGGTTGAAGCCGATGAGATAGACGTTGAAGCGGTAAAGGGCGCCGCCCAGGACGATGAGGATCGCCGAAACAAAGAGCCAGCGCGGCGACCACCGGTTCCTCTTGTAGAACAGGATGCTGGAGCCCAGGGCGACCAGCGCGAACTCCAAGAGGAAGAAGCAGGAGTAGAAGTCGAAGCTGACGGCGGCGCCCAGTTGGTGTCGGTAGGCGAGGTCGCCCAGCACGACCGTCAGCCAGATCACCGTCAGCCACGGGATGATGCGAGCCAAGCCGGACAGCTCTTTGACCTCGAACGGCCGCTTGAACGCGTATGACGATATGGTTGATTCCAGGATGACGATCGAGTAGCCGATGTAGATGCAGTTGATCAGAAACAGCAGCGGCAGGAAGCCGGTGTGCCAGAGCGGGTTCAGCTTGGTGGTGGCCACCAGCATCAGCGAGCCCAGCGCGGACTGATGCATGGTCGGCAGGGTCATGCCGAGCACGATGAAGAAAATCAGGACTTTGTCCAAGAGCGGCCTGATCCGGCCTGCCGCCACGCGCACCTTCTCAATGTGACTTTCCAGCTTTGCCTTATCGGGTGCCAAGGCCGGATGAAGATGACTCACAAACTCGCGAAGGCGGCGCCATTCCGATTTCTCTAGGCTATATAAGATGGCCGGCAGAAATTCGATGATGAGAACGACCGTATAGGCCATGACGCACAGCGCGACTTCGAACATCACCGAATTGCCTTGCCACTGCGAGGGAACGAAAAAATTGTACGCGTTCCAAGGCCGTCCGATGTCCACCATGACCGAAAGCCCGGCCAAGGCATACCCGAACATGCTCGTCAGGATGCACGATCTGATCAGCGGGTGGTAGTGCATGTTGTGGCGGATGTAGACCAGGATGGCCACCGCGTAGCCGCCGCAGGCGATGGCTGTTCCGGTGGCCACATCGTAGGTGATCCAGATGCCCCACGGAAAACCGTCGCTCATATTCGAGACGGCGCCAAGCCCTTTGACGAACCGGACGCCGACCAGATAAACGCCGATCAGCACAAGCGTAAGCAGCGCAAAGAAGGATTTGGTGAATATTTTCCCTTCTTGTTTCTGAAAGTCATCTTGGTGCATAGCTGTTACTTGCCCTCCTTCTGCTTGGGCTGAGGCACGGACTCGTGACTCTTCATGTTGCGGAGGGCAATCAGGCAGAGCGTGGTGTAGAGGACAATCGGGGCAATAAAGCCCTTGTAGATGGTGTGATGGATCTTCTCCGAAAATAGCGATGGGGCCGCCTGCGGCAATTCAGGGAGACCCAACTTGGCAAAAGGCACCCCGGCGAGATAGAGGTGATTGACACCGCCGACCTCGTTTTCACCGTAAATCGTCTGAATGTACGTGCCCGGATTCTGCTGGAGGCGGCTTTTGGCCTCCCGGAGCAGATCCTTGCGCTGGCCGAACAGAATGGCGCCGGACGGGCAGGCGCTGGCGCAGGCCGTCGTCCCATTCTTCTCCAGAAACTCGCCCTTACAGAAATTGCACTTCACGATCTGCGGCAGCGCACGGTCCCACTGGAATTTGGGAATGTTGAAGGGACAAGCGATCTGGCAATAGCGGCAGCCGATGCAGGCGGTCTTGTCATAATCCACGACTCCCGTCCGCTTGTCTTTTGTGAGGGCGCGCACCGGGCAGACCGAAACGCAGGCCGGGGTCTGGCAATGCATACAGGAGTACTTCACATAGGACCACGGCTGGCCGGTTTCCTTGTAGAGCTTGATGATGGTCCTGTTGTTGCCGGTCAAGTCTGCGGGAGCATCCCAGAGCGCCTCTTTGTCGAACGGGGCTTTGTCGCATTCGAGGTTGCCGTTGTCGTTGTTGACGCGCTTGCAGGCCGACATGCAGGCCTTGCAGCCCACGCACTTGGTGGCGTCATACAGCATGCCCAGCTCATCGTTGTCTATTTGAGACGCGGCTCCGGAAGAGGCGCGTGCGACCGGCGCAAGGGCAAGGGCGCCCGCGCCGGTTCCCACAGCCTTCAGGAAACCGCGCCTACTTTGCCTTTCCATGATCCTGCTTCTCCTTCTTCTCCTGGGAGGAATCCGGCAGATTCTTGGCCATCATGGCTCCCGCGCCCAGCGCCGCTCCCGCGGCCAGCCCGACAAGGGCGGTTGTCAGCGGATCGGCACCCTTGCCCTTTTTCCCGCCATCGACGGGCGCATAGCTGTCAAAAGGCGTGGGCTCGTGAATCTGTACCTTTTCGGCAATCGACGTCTTAAAGAGGATGTCCGGCTCGGTACAGCCGATACAGGGGTGGCCGATCGAGACCGGCCAGGCGCCCACATCGTTGAACCGCTGAACAGGACAGTTGGCGTGCGTGACCGGGCCTTTGCAGCCGAGCTGGTACAGGCAGTAGCCTTGGGCGTGGCCCTCGTCGCCGTACGCCTTGGCGAAGCGCCCCGCATCGAAATGCGGGCGCCGCTCGCAGTGCTCATGGATCTTCCTGCCATAGGCGAACAGGGGCCGGCCAAGGTCGTCGAGCGCCGGCAGGCGCTTGAGCGTCAGGTAATAAAGCACGGTCGAGAGGAAGGTGTACGGGTTGGGCGGGCAGCCGGGGATGTTGACGATCGGCTTGTTCTTGATGATGTCCCTCACCCCCACGGCTCCCGTGGGGTTGGGCGCCACCGACTGGACGCCCCCGTAGGAGGCGCAGGTGCCGATGGTAATGATCGCAAAGGCGCCTTCCGCGGCAGCCGTCAGCGACTCGACGGCCGTCTTGCCGCCAACCTTGCAGAAGACGCCGCCCTCTTTCGTCGGAATAGCCCCTTCGACCACGAGGACATACTTGCCTTTGTTGCTGGCCATGGAGTCGTGCATGGACTGCTCGGCCTGGTGGCCGGCGCCGGCCATCAGCGTCTCATGGTAATCAAGCGAGATCGTGTCCAAGATCAGCGAAGCCACGGTCGGATGGCTTGAGCGCAGAAGCGACTCCGAGCAGCCGGTGCACTCTTGGAAATGCAGCCAGATGACCGGCAGGCGGGTGTTGGACTCGATGACCTCAACCACCTTGCCGAGCATGCTGTTCGGCAGCCCCATGAACGCGGTCAGCGCCGCGCAGGTCTTGAGGAAGCTCCTTCGTGATACGTCGTAGCTGGTGTCAGCGTGAGTGTGCATAAAACTCTCCGAGAAAACGATGCCCGCGCGACGACGGCAGGTCGCCGAAATGCGAGCAAAGGCCAACGTGAGCGGCGAAACCGGGGCAACGCAGTGTGTTTAGCGAGACGACTCCGCCGACTTTGCAGAACCCCCTCTTGATGGCGCTATCATAGCAAGATAATCGGATCAGCACAAGATCGGGCGGTTTGGCCTTGAGGCAGCATTTGCGCATGTGATACGGTTGACGAGAAATCAAGGAGGTAGCATGAAGCTCGACGCCGAATTCTGTGAGTCGCATTGCCCGGTCTGCACCCACGCCCGCAAGGGAAACGCGCTGGCCAAGTTCTTTCAAAAGATCGAGCTGGCCCTGACGGGCGGCGGATGCCCCGCCGGCCGCGACCGCCAGAGGAAGTACGGCGTCAAGCCGGGCGAGAAGCGCGCGTGAACATTCCAGCTGCAGACAACATGGGGCTCCGCGAGGAGGGCGAGGGCGTGGTCATCCCGCTCGCGCGGAACGCCAATGACAAGGGGTGCCTCTTCGCGGGGTCGATCTTCTCCGGAGCAACGCTCGCCGCCTACCGCGCCGCCGAGCGGCTGTTCGCCGCACGCGGCCTCGCGGGCGACCTCGTGGCCAAGGCCGCATCGATCTGCTACCTCAGGCGGATCGAGGCTGACGGCCGCGCCGTCGCAACCCCGCAGGGCGAGCCGCTCTGCAAGCCGAACGGCAACCACGCCCTGACCGTGTCAGTCGCCGTGCTGGACGACGAGGGCGCCTGCGGCGCGGAGCTGGCGGCCGAGTTCGTGCTTCTGAAACAGCGGGCGAACGCGACCGCTGCCAGCGGCAATACGGATCCAGCCGTTCCGCCAGTTCGCGCAGAGGGCGCTCAGGACGCGGAGAAAGGCTGAAGTCTCAGCTCGGCGCGACACCGTGACGTTGGCCCGCGTGCTTTCGGCTGCCGGCATAATCAGCGGCCGCCGGCTCTTTACATTTACAAATCCAAATATTACAATTGACACATCATACAAGGGCCTGCTACTATCGCGCACAAGAAACGCCGCGAAAGGCTAACCTAAAGGAAGGCGACAACATGAGTGAGAGCGTGAAAGAGGTTCAGGACGGCGGGTTCGCTGAAGCGATCCGCGCGGGCGTCGTACTGGTGGATTTCTGGGCCCCGAGGTGCCCGCCGTGCCGCCTGCAGGGGCCGATTCTGGAGGAGGTGGCGCGCGCGGTTGGCGGCAAAGCCCAGATCGTGAAGGTGGACGTCGACGAAAGCCCCGCCTCGTCGGAGCCGTTTGGCGTCCGAAGCATCCCCACGCTGATCCTGTTCAAAGACGGCAAGCCCGTGCGGCAGTTCGTGGGACTGCAGCGCAAAGAGACGCTGGTCGCGGCGATCGGGCAGGCGGCCGGTGTCTAACCCCTTAAGGAGCGGGCAAGGCGCACGAGGCCTTGGGCCGACCCGTGCCAACGTAGGCAGACGTTGACCCCTTACGTGTGCGGTGATACGATAAAGGCAATATGGAAGCACTCGAACAGAGCGAGCCGCAAGGGCTCGTTGTCAAAGTCGCGCGGGTTTTCCTTCAGGGGCCGCAGTCGGTTCTGCTGATCGCGGCGTCGCTGCTGATGGGCATCGTGGCGCTGCTGGCCACGCCGCAGGAGGAGGAGCCGCAGATCGTCGTGCCCATGGCGGACGTGTTCGTCGAAGCGCCCGGGCGCACGCCGCGCGAGGTCGAGGAGCTGGTGACGCGCCCGCTTGAGCGCATCCTGTGGCAAGTCACAGGCGTTGAACACATCTACTCGATCAGCCGACACGACCAGTCGGTGGTGACGGTGCGCTTCAAGGTGGGCGAGGACCGTGAGCGCGCGATCATCAAGCTCCGGGATCAGATCGAAAGCCACCGCGACCTCGTGCCGTCGCCGGTCACGGGATGGATCGTGAAGCCGGCGCAGATCGACGATGTGGCCGTGGTGGCGCTGACGCTCTTCTCGCCGCAGCGCACGCCGTTCGAGCTGCGCCGCATCGGGGAAGAGGTGAAGGCGCGGCTCGACGCGCTTCCCGATCTTTCGCAAAGCGAGATCATCGGCGGGCTGCCGCGCGAGATTCGGGTCGAAGCGACGGCCGAGGCGCTCGCCGCTCGCCGCGTCTGCATGGCCGACATCCGAGGCGCGCTGGCCGGGTCTGAGCCGGGCGGCGACGCGGGCGCGGCCTATGACGGCGGCGTGCTGCTGAGCCTGCGCCCGCACGCGGCGCTGGACTCGGCCGAGGCGGTGCGCGAGACGGTCATCCGCTCCGACGCGGGCCGCGTGGTGCGCGTGGGCGATGTGGCCGCGGTGACGGACGGGCCGGCGGAGCCGGAGTCGTATCTCAACATCGGCTTCGGGCCGGTGGACAAGGAGCATGCCGGCGCCGGGCGGCTGCCGGCGGTGACGCTGTCCTTCGCCAAGAAAAAAGGCACCAACGCGCTGAAAGTGTCGCAAGCGGTAATCGCCGCCGCGGAGTCGCTCAAAGGCTCGCTGATCCCGGCGGACGTGACGGTGCGGGTGACGCGCGACACCGGAAAGACGTCGCAGGAGAAGGTCGGCGAGCTGCTCTCCGCCATGGTGTTTGCAATCATCACGGTCATCGCGCTGATCGCCCTGACGATGGGGTGGCGCGAAAGCATCGTGGTGGGCTTGTCGGTGCCGATCTCGTTCGCCTTAGCCCTCTTTCTGAACTATCTGGCCGGGTACTCCATCAACCGCGTGACGCTCTTCGCGCTGATTCTTAGCCTGGGCCTGGTGGTGGACGACCCGATCAGCAATGTGGACAACATCCAGCGGCACCTGCGCATGGGGCTTCAGAAACCCCTGCTGGCCGTGCAGTGGGCCGTCGAGGAGATGGCGGTGCCGGTGGTGATGTCCGCGCTGACGATCATCATCTGCTTTATCCCGATGTTCTATATCACGGGCATGATGGGGCCGTACATGCGGCCGATGGCGGTGAATGTGCCGCTGACGATTTTCTTCTCGGCGGTCAGCGCGATCACCTTCGTTCCGTGGCTGACGCACAAGCTCCTTCACAAGCGGGCGGCCGCGGCGCCTCAGAGCCCCGAGGACGTCACGCCGCGCTGGGTGCGCGCGGGCTACCGGGCGCTGCTTTCGCCCTTCCTTTCGCGGCGGCGGGCGTGGCTGCTGCTGGGCGTGGTGGGCGCGCTTTTCGTTGTGAGCCTGCTGCTGCCGGTGGCCGGCCTGGTGCCGCTGAAAATGCTGCCGTTCGACAACAAGGACGAGCTGCAACTGGTGGTGGACCTGCCGGAGGGGGCCACGCTGGAAGAGACCGACCGCGCGTGCCAGGCGCTGGAGGCCTACCTGGCCGGCGTGAGCGAGGTGCGCGACTTCGCGACCTACACCGGCCGCAACTCGCCGCTGGACTTCAACGGGCTGGTGCGGCACTACGGGTTCCGGCGGCAGCCGAACCAGGCCGACATCCGCATCAACCTCGCAGGCAAGCGCGAGCGGGCGCAGCAGAGCCACGCCATCGCGCTGCGCCTGCGCGACGACCTCACGCGCATCGCCTCCGAGCACCGCGCCGTGCTGAGCGTCGTCGAGGTGCCGCCGGGGCCGCCCGTGCTGAGCACGATCACCGCCGAGGTGCTGGGCACGCCGGAGCTGACGTACGACCAGATGATCGCAGCGGCGCAGGCGCTCAAGGCGCGGATGGCGGCCTATGACGGGCGCCATATCGCACAGATCGACGACTACTCCGAAACGCCGCGCGACCGGCTGGCGCTGGTGATCGACCGCGACAAGGCGGCCTTGCACGGGCTGACGCCCGCCGGCGTGGCGCAGGCCGTGTCGGCGGCGGGCGGACTGCGCCCGCTGGGCGTGCTCCACGCGGCCAACTCCCGCGAGCCCGTGCAGGTTCGGCTGCAGCTGCCGCTGGCGGACCGCAGCGACCCCGCGCGGCTGGAGCAGCTCTGGCTGCGCACGCCGCTGGGCGCGCAGGTGCAACTGCGCGAGGTCGCGCGCTTTGAGAAAGAGGCGGTGGCGCAGCCGGTTTACCGCAAGGATCTGGAGCGGGTCGTGTTCGTGACCGCCGAGGCGGTCGGCCGCGCGCCGGGCGAAATGATCCTGGGACTCCAGCACGGGCTGAAGCGCGTGCCTCTGCCGCACGGGGCCACGGTGCGCTGGACCGGCGAGGGCGAGTGGCAGATCACGGTGGATGTGTTCCGCGACCTCGGCATCGCGTTCGGCGTGGCGCTGCTCGGCATCTATCTGCTGCTGGTGCTGCAAACGGGCAGCTTCCTGATGCCGGGCGTGATGATGCTGGCGATCCCGCTGACGCTGATCGGCATCATGCCGGGCTTCGCGCTGCTGAACGCCGGGTCGGGCACGGTGGGCGGCTATCCGGAGCCCGTCTTTTTCACCGCCACGGCCATGATCGGCATGATCGCGCTGGGCGGCATCGTGATCCGCAACAGCATCGTGCTCATCGAGTTCATTCACGAGGCGCTCAGGCTGGGCAAGCCGCTGCGGCAGGCGCTGCTCGAAAGCGGCGCGGTGCGCTTCCGCCCGATCGCGCTGACCGCCCTGACCGCGCTGCTCAGCGCGTGGCCGATCACGCTCGACCCGATCTTTTCGGGTCTGGCTTGGGCGCTGATCTTCGGCCTTGTGGCCAGCACGGTCTTCACGCTGCTGATCATCCCGACCGTATTTTTCTTGCTGAAGGAGAGACACCATGAGGCTTAAACGGATATCGAAATTCGCGGGGCCGGCTGCAGGCCTGGCGGTCATCGCGTGGGTGATCGTCTGGCAGTCCGGCGGGTGCGGCGCGCGCATCGAGCCGGGCCGGGCGGCGGATGCCGCACCTTTGCCCGAGGCGCGGACGCTGGCGGTCGCGGCCACGAACGTTCCCCTGGTCTATACGGCGGTCGGCACGATCCGCAGCCGGACCGAGGTGCAGCTGGCGGCGCGGATCGTCGGGCGGATTCTGACGGTGACGGTGCGGGCGGGCGACCGGGTCAAGGCGGGCGACACGCCGGTGACGCTGGACGACGCCGAGTTGCGGACGGGTGTGAGCCAGGCCAAAGAGCGTGTGGCGGGGACGCAGGCGGGCTTGGCGGCGGCGGCGGAAAAGACCGCACAGGCGCGATCCGCGCTGGATTTGTCCTCGGCCGAGGTCGATAGATCCCGCAAATTGGCGGCGCAGAAGATGACGTCGCAGCAGGCGCTGGACGCGGCTGAAGACGCGTACCGGCAGGCGGTGTCACGCATGGCGCAGGCCGAACAGGGTCAACTCGCGGCGCAGGCCGACGCGCGGGCCGCGGCGGAGGCGCAGCGCCAGGCCGAGACGGTTATGGGCTACGCGTCGATCGTCTGCCCGATGGAGGGCGTGGTGGCGGAGCGGCTGGCCGACCCGGGCGACCTCGCGACGCCGGGCAGCACGCTGGTGCGGGTGTTCGACCCGACGCGGCTGCTGCTGGAGGCCCCGATCCGCGAGGGGCTGGTGACGCGCGTCAAAGTCGGCGACAAGCTGCCTGTGACGCTCGACGCGCTGGGGCGGACGCTCGAGGCGGAGGTTCGTGAGATCGTGCCCGCGGTTGATGCCGGCAGCCGCACGTTCTTGGCGAAGCTCTGCTTGCCGCAGGCCGACGGCGTGATGCCGGGCATGTTCGGCACGGTGTCGCTCAAGCTGGGCGAGCGGCCGGCGCTGCTCGTGCCCGAGGGCGCGCTCGTGCGCGCGGGGCAGCTCGAGTACGTGAACGTGGTGACGGGCGGGCGGACGACGCGCGTGCTGGTGCGGACGGCTCCCGCAGACGCGGGCTACGCGGAGATTCTCGCAGGTTTGAAGACCGGCGATGTGGTTGTCATACCGTGACTGAGCAACAGCGCGAAGATAACAGGAGGCGTTTCGCCGATAAGGCGGCGGGGTGGGACATGAATCCCGCTCGGGTCGCGCTTGCGCGTGCGGTCGTGCAAGCGATACGCGCGTCCGTGCCGTTGCGGCCGGATATGGCGGTGATGGATTTCGGCGCGGGCACCGGGCTGGTGTCGGTTGGGCTGCTGCCCGAAGTCGGCGAGGTGACGGCGGTGGACGCTTCGGGAGAGATGTTGCGAGCGCTTGGCGAGAAGGTGAAAGCGCTCGGGGTCGTCAACCTGCACACGCAGCAGTGCGACGTTGGCGAGGCGGCGCAGCCGCCCGAGCGGTTTGACCTGATTGTGAGTTCGATGGTTCTGCACCACCTGCCTGACGTTGCGAAGGTGCTCAGCCATCTGCGGCCGGCGCTCCGCTCCGGCGGCTGGATCGCGCTGGCGGATTTGGACGCGGAAGACGGGACGTTCCACGCCGACCCGACGGGTATCTTTCATCACGGCTTTGAGCGCGGTGCGGTTTGCCGCTGGCTGAACGAGGCTGGTTTTACGGCCGCCACGGCACGCGACGCGTATAGCATCACGCGGCTGGGCTCGGACGGCGTGCTCCGCACCTACCCGGTCTTTCTGGTGACGGCGCGGGCGGGGTAATGTACACGGATCCCATTCGCTAGGCATGAAACGAGACAAACAAAGTTCCAGGGCGGAGAAGCCGACAGCCACCAATGCCATTCTGGAGAGCATCTCCGACGGCGTGTTCACGGTGGACGGTGAGTGGCGCGTGACCTCCTTCAACCGGGCGGCTGAGAAGATCACAGGCGTACCCCGTAAAGAAGCTATAGGCCGCCGTTGTGCTGAAGTGTTTCGTTCCAGCATGTGCGGCGCGGAGTGCGCCCTGCAGAAGACGCTGAAGACGGGACGCCCGATCATCGGCAAGTCCGGCTATATCATCAACGCCGACGGGGAGCGTATCCCGATCAGCATCTCGACGGCGGTGCTCAAGGATGCGGATGGAAAGGTGACCGGCGGGGCGGAAGTCTTCCGCGACCTCTCGGAGATTGACGCGCTGCGCCGCGAGCTTGAGGGCCGCGTGCGCGTGGGCGAACTGGTCAGCCACAGCCCGGTCATGCAGAAGCTTTTCGAGGTGCTGCCCGCGATTGCGGCGAGCCCCAGCACGGTGCTGATCCAGGGCGAGACAGGAACGGGCAAGGAGCTGATGGCGCGGACGCTGCATGCCCTCAGCCCGCGCAAGGACGGGCCGTTCATCGCGGTCAACTGCGGGGCGCTGCCGGACACGCTGCTGGAGTCGGAGCTGTTCGGCTACAAGGCGGGGGCTTTCACCGGCGCGGCCAAGGACAAGCCGGGACGCTTCGCGCTGGCCAAGGGCGGCACGTTGTTTCTCGACGAGATCGGCGAGGTGAGCCCGGCGCTGCAGGTGCGGCTGCTGCGCGTGCTACAGGAGCGGGTCTACGAGCCGCTGGGCTCCACCCGCTCCGAGAAGGCCGACGTGCGGGTGATCGTGGCGAGCAACCGCGATCTGTTGGAGCAGTGCCGTAAGGGCGAGTTCCGCGAAGATCTCTACTACCGAGTCAACGTGGTGCGCGTCGAACTGCCGCCGCTGCGCCGCCGCCAAGAGGACATCCCCTTGCTGGCGGAACAGTTCATCGCACGCTTCAACCGCTTGCAGAACAAGACGGTGGGCGGCATCGCGCCCGAGGCGCTCTCGCTGCTGATGGCGCA
>CAYLUN010000110.1:0-16526 GCA_964386865.1 uncultured Lentisphaeraceae bacterium
GAGATGATGGGCTTCCTCGGCATGGGCAACAACCCGATGGTCGGCGCGACCGTCGCGGTCGCCGTGTCGATCGAAGAGTCCTTCAAGAAGTAAGCGGCTTGTCCGCTTCTCGCGAAAGGCCGCCCTGCATTGCGGGGCGGCCTTTTCTTTATGTGCAAGTTGCCGCGAGGGACAGCTGCCGGTGCGCTTCGTAGGCCGCAATGGAGACCGCGTTGGCGAGGTTGATGCTGCGGGCGTGCGGGCCAGGCATGGGGATGCGGAAAAGGTGCTCGCGGTAGCGGTTGTAAAAGGCTTCGGGCAGGCCGCTGCCTTCGCTGCCGAACACGAGCGCGTCGCCGGGCCGGAACGCGCAGTCGTAGAGCGAGCGCTGGCCGCGCGTGCTGAGGAAGAAGAGACGGCTCGGATGCGCGTTCTCCAGAAACGCGTCCCACGCGTCGTGGACGCTGAGGTTCAGGTGCTCCCAATAGTCCATGCCCGCGCGGCGGAGATGCTGTTCCGTCAGTCTGAAGCCGAGCGGGCGGATCAGGTGCAGCGGGCAGTCGAGCCCCACGCACACGCGGCCGATCGCGCCGGTGTTGTGCGGGATCTCGGGCCTGACTAGGACGATGTGGAGCGGAGTTGGCATGGGTGTTTGAATGAGTGCCCGAATAGTGGGTTGTTGGACTCGCTGCTCGCGTCTGCCTTTACTTGTTAAATTCCGACCGCTGCACTCCGACCTCTGACCTCCGACCTCTGACCTCTGACCTCTGACCTCCGACCTCTGCCCTCAAAGGCTCTTCAAATACTCCGTTTCGAGGCTCGCGCCCTGGGTGACGGTCAGCACGCCGCACGGCTGCGCAAGCAGCGCGGGCAGAAGCAGACGGTTGACCTGCGCGGCAGAGGATCCGCGGGGGCAGAAGGAGCAGGTGAGCTGGAGGCCGTCGGGCGAAAGGTCAAGCGTAGCCTCGGGCACCGCCGCGCAGAGGGCCGCGAAATCGGTCGGAGCGGACGCGAGGCCGTAGACCAAGCGGCTGGAGGTACCGGTGATTTCCGCGAGCGTGGCCACGCGGACGGCTCGGCCCTTTTCGATGAAGGCGACATGGTCGCAGACGGCCTCGATGTCATGCAGGTTGTGCGAGCTGACCACAACGGTCTGCCGCCCGCGCCGCCGGCGCAGGAAGTCGCGCATGTGGGCGACCTCGCGCGGGTCGAGGCCGCTGAGCGGCTCGTCCAGCAGCACCACTTCGGGGTAGCCGATGAAGCACTGCGCGATCATGACGCGCTTGCGCATGCCGTGCGAGAGCGTACGGATCGCCGCGTTCAGGCGGTCGCCGAGGTGGACTTCGGCGAGCATCTCAGCGGCGAATTGCGTGGCCTCACGGCGGGCGAGGCCTTGGAGCAGGCCATAGTGGGTGAGCAGCTCCAGCGGGCGGCTTTCAAGCGGCAGCTCGGAGTCTTGCGGCAAGATGGCGATGCGGCCGCGGTGCGTGGCCGCGTCGAAGGGGCCGGAACCGAGCAGGTCGACCGAGCCGGAGGTCAGGTGCAGGAAGCCCGCGACGGACATCATCCACGTGGTCTTGCCCGCGCCGTTGGGGCCGATCAGGCCGAGCAGCGAGAAGCGCGGCACGGCGAGGGTGAGGCCGTCCAGCGCGCGGCGCGCACCGTAGCATTTAACGAGGTCGCGTGTGTCGATGGCGCAGTTCATATCAGACGTCGCGTTTGCGGAACAGGGCGTACCCGCAGAGCAGGTAGCAGAAGCCGAGTGTCAAGAGGTAGACCGTGCCGGTGGCGAGCGGCGCGAGGCTCGAGCGCCAAAGGTACATCTTGTGCTCTTCGGGCACGAGCACGCCGAGGTAGGGCAGGTAGGCGCGCCAGCCGGTCTCCGCGGAGAAGTGCCGCAATAGCACGGTAATGATGAAACAGACCGTGATCGCGAAAATGCCCATGACCGTGGCTTTGCTGGCCGACTTCGTCAGATGCGAAAGCCCCATCGCAAGCCCCAGATAGGGGAACGAGAAGACCCAGGCGCGGATTGACCATTGCGCCATATTCAGGAACAGGTCGGGCGTGCCCGACCCTGCGAGCCGGAACTTGGCCACCGCGTAGGCGCCGACGCCGCTGAGGATCAGCGCGAAGCCTATCATCAGCGCCTGGCCGATGAACTTGCCCAGAGACCAGGTCGCGCGCGACGTCCGGAAGATGACGTACCGAACCGCGCCGGAGCCGAGGTCCTCCGCAATCCGGCTCCCAGCCACCAGCACGACCAGGAGCGGCGTGTAGAAAAAAGCGAACCAGGCGTAGATCAGCTCAACGGGGTGTTTGCCGCTGATGTCCTGATAAACCGCGTCGTTGCTGGCCATGGCCTTCATGATCTCTTGGAACTTGGGCGACTTCCAGAGCGCCGTCGAGACGACGCCCGCGTGATCCGATTCGGGCAGGTGCAGGAGCGAGACGAGATGGGTCTCGATCTTGTGCAGGAAGCTGATCGACCAGTACATGTTGCAGACGGCCGCGGCCATGTAGATGAGGAGCACGACGAGCGCGCGTCTGCTCCGCAAGGCGTCGAACCACTCGTAGCACGCGACGCGCCACAGCTGCCGGGCTCCGTTCATCGGCGGAACCTCATGACCGGGCGGCGGTCTTGGGGCAGTTTGTCGAGCTTGTCCTGCACGGCGATCAGCGGCTCGGCGACGCCGGGATCGATGAAGTCGGTGAGCTCCATCTTGGCCGCCTCGTCGCGCCTCGCCTCCGGTATGACGGCGCTGAGGTCGTCATACGCCGTGACCAGAGACGCGGTCATCTCGTTGAACGCGCGCACGCCGGTCTCCGGGGTCAGCGTATCCTCAGCGGACAATCCGTCGGCTAGTCGCTGCATGGCGTTGTAGAGGTTTTCATTCATCGTGTTGAGGGCGTCATCGAAACGGGCGGCCTCGTCGGGCGAGAGCTTGAGCCGGTCGATCCACTGGGCGCGCGCAACGTCGACGCGCGTCTTCCAAAGTTCCTTCGCCTCGTCGATGCGGGCGCGCAGGTCTTCCGGCGCGGCCTTCTTGCCATCCGCGGGAGCGGAGGCGGCGGACGAGGCGTTTGTGGCGGAAGCAGCCGTCTGGGAGAGGGCGTTCGTCGGCTGACGAGAGGCGGCGGCTGTGGCCGAGCTGGGCGTGGTGGGGGCTGGGCTCGTGGCGCGCTCGGGGATCTTGATCATGCGCGTGAAGGTGTCGAGGCGGGAGTCCTTGTCGCGCTCGGCGAGCTTCGCCGTGAGGTCGGCCACCTGCTTCTTGGCGGCGCGCAGCTCCTCTTTAGGCGCCCAGCCGCCGATGACGAGCCCGAGCAGCAAGACAAAGGGAAGAAAGATTGCTGACTTCATGTTTAGAATATACACCACCCGGCGTCACCGCGTTACATAAAAAGATGCCGGACACACGTTCGCCGTGACCTTCAGCGGCGGCCCGCTTCCCGGCGGACTTTCTCTCGAATACGGCCCCACCGCTCGTGTGCTGAGGGTGTCGCGCCCCGCCCCCAGGCCGCCATCTTCCAGCTCCTGTTGCGGGAGCCGCGCCGACAAAATAGCCGCCCCTTTCCGTTTCAAAGCGATGCCCCAAAATGCTACACTCGTGTACATGAACGCTGGGGGGGAGACAGAAGAGAGCCTTTCGCTGACGGTCGTGATGCCGGTGTATAAGGAGCACCGTCGGCTGATCGCTGCGGTCGACTCGTTGATCGCCTTCATGGAGCGGACTGAGGATGTGTCCGTCGATGTGATATTCGTGGACGACGGTTCGCCGGATGACACGGCGGACATCCTTAACGCGTATCTCGTGGACAGGGACGATCCCCGGATGCGGCTGCTTCGGTACGCGGTCAACCGCGGCAAGGGGTACGCGGTCAAGACCGGCGTGCGCGCGGCGCGCGGCGACCTGATCCTGATGTCGGACGCCGACCTGTCCACGCCGCTTGAGGACTGGCGCGTGCTCTACGCGGCGCTTCAGGAAGGCGCGGACATCGCCTGCGGCTCGCGGGCGGTGCGCGGCGCGCACATCGGCAAGCCGCCGCCGCTGTTCCGCCGGCTGCTGAGCCGGGTGTTCAACCTGCTGGTGCGGGCGGCTGGCGTTCACGGCATCCGCGACACGCAGTGCGGGTTTAAGCTGTTTAAGGCGGAGGCGGCAAGGGCGGTCTTCGGGCAGCTGCGGACGGATCGCTTCGCCTTCGACGTGGAGGTGATCGCGTGCGCCCGCGACTTGGGCTATCGCGTCGCGGAGGTGCCGGTGAACTGGGACTACAGCGGTCATTCGACGGTGCGGGTCTTTTCGAGCGGCGGGCGAATGGTGTGGGATCTTTTTGTGCTGGCGCTGCGGCGGGCGATCATCGGAAAGGCGGCGCGTGCGGGTTGATTCTGGGCAACCGAACGTCGAACGTTGACGGTAATGGAGGAGGGGAAGAGTATGACGAAGATGATCAGGGTGTGTTTGTGCGCGAGTGTTCTGCTGGCGTGCTGCGGCGCGTGGGCCGCGGGCGTGGTCGAGGCGGAGAAGACGCTGCCGCTGGTTCAAGAGGTCGACGTCGTGGTCGTGGGAGGTTCGTCTGGAGCCGTCGCCGCAGCCTGCAAAGCCGCTGAGGCGGGAGCCAAGGTTTTCTTGGTCGCGCCCCGACCCTATCTGGGCGAGGACATGGCGGGCAAGCTTCAGTTGCGCATCGGCGCGGACGAGGACACGCGCTGCGCGCTGCAGAAGCGGATGTTCACGGGCAAGGAAACGCGGCCGCCGTCGCTGCCGTTCACCTACACGGCGAACACCAAGGCGGACAGGAAGCACGACGACCGCGGCTACGCGGCGCTGTGCGATGACAAGTGGCAGGACGCCACGGACGAAAGCGTCCAATTCAATCAAGATGTTGAGCACACGTTGGACCTGGGCGCGGTGGTCGAGATCACTCAGGTGGTCGCAAGCGTCTTCCATCGCGATGGGGCCGACGGCTTTTGTACCGCCGAGGTCGCGGTTCAGGGCAGCGCGGACGGCAAGGCCTGGCAGCCGCTGGGCGCCGTGCGCGAGCGCGTGCAGGGCGAGAGCCACGAGTGCGCGAGCCTGACCGTCCCCGTGCAGGCCAAGGCCCGCTACCTGCGCGTTGCGGCGAAAAAAGATCCGGTCTGCGCGCGCCAGCTGCTGGGCGAACTCTACGTGTATTCGCCGAACACGACGGCAGCCGCCAAACAGGCCGACGAGACCACGCCGCTGAAAGTGAAGCGGACGCTGGACGACGCGCTGCTGAAGGCGAAGGTGCCGTTCCTGACCGGCGCGCTCGCCACCGAGCCGCTGGTCGACGCCTCTGGCGCGCTGTCGGGCGTGGTGATCGCCAACCGCAGCGGGCGGCAGGCGGTGAAGGCCAAGGTCGTGATTGACGCCACCGAGCGTGGGATGCTGGCGCGGGTGGCGGGCGCGGAGGCGACCGCGTTTCCGGCCGGCACGTACACGTTCCGCCGCGTGGTTGTGGGCGGCGAGGCGCCGCGCGCCGAAGGCGTGCGCGTGAAGGAGCTGTTCGGCCTCTACAACTCCCGCGTCACCGGCATCAAGCCCCAGAAGGGCCAGCCCGAAATGATCCAGGGCCGCATGTACGCGTGCGAGATCGACCTCCAGATGAAGGACGGCTCGATGCGCGCCTTCGCCGAGGCGGAGCAGAAAGCCCGCGACCTGACCTTCGTGCCCACGCAGCTGGAGTCGGCCGACTCGCTGTCGCTGGTGCCGCCGGATCACTTCAAGTGCCAGGCCTCCTCGCAGGCTCCGTGGCAGGGCGTGGACGCGCTCAATCTGAAGGTCTTCCGGCCGACAGGCACAGATCACCTGTTTGTGCTGAGCTCGCTGGCGGACCTGTCGCGGCAGGCGGCCGAGCAACTCATGAAGCCTGGCAATCTGATGGGGCTGGGCGAGCGGCTGGGGGCGGAGGCGGCGGCGGCCGCGGCGCGACGGCCGGCCGTGGGTGACGTGCGCGTGCGCGGCAACGTGACGGCGCCGCGCGCGTCTGTCGCGGTGGGCGAGCATACGCTGGGCCTGCCCGGCTACCTGTGCAACGCGTCTGGAACCGTGCGGGCGGAGACGCGCGACCTGCCCGTGTTGGCCGAGTGCGACGTCGTTGTGGCGGGCGCGGGCACGGGCGGCGGGCCGGCGGGCATCGCGGCGGCCCGCAAGGGCGCGAAGACCATCGTCTGCGAGTACATCTGGCAAATGGGCGGCGTCCAGACTGACGGGCTGATCGGCGTCTACTACTGGGGCAACCGCGTGGGTTTCACCAGCGAGATCGACGCGGGCGTCAAGCAGACGGGCGCGGTCTTCTCGCAGTGCAAATCCGAGTGGTACCGCAAGGAGAACCGCAAGGCCGGGGCTGAGATCTGGTACGGCACCATGGTCAATGGCGTGATCGTCGAGAACAACCGCCTCACGGGCGTGGTCGTGCTGACGCCCTACGGCGAGCGCGGGGTGATCCGCTGCAAGGCGGCGATCGACGCGACCGGCAACTCCGAGCTGGCGGCGTTGGCCGGCGAGGAGACGGAGTTCATCACTTCGGCTGAGTTGGCGCTGCAGGGCGTGGGCCAGACGCCGCGCAACATGGGCGCGAGCTACACCAACACCGACTTCGGCTTTCTCGACGACACGGACGCCGCCGACCTCTGCTTCTTCGCCTTGCGGTCGCGGCTCAGCATGCGCGCTAGCGTGTGGGATCAGGCGCAGGTGATCAACAGCCGCGAGCGCCGCCGCCTGAAGGGCGTGGTCTACATTTCCCCTCTCGACGTGGTGAACGAGCGAACCTATCCCGATGTGGTGGTGCAGCCGTTCAGCAACTTCGACTCGCACGGGCACACGGTGCACGAGCAGTTTTTCATCGAGGATCCTGGCCACAAGGGCATGAAGGTGAACCTGCCTTACCGCAGCATGTTGCCCAAGCGGCTCGACGGGCTGATCGTGGTCGGCCTTGGCATCAGCGCGCACCGCGACGCGATGCCGATCCTGCGCATGCAGCCGGACGTGCAAAACCAGGGCTACGCGGCGGGCGTGGCTGCGGCGATGGCTGTCCAGGCGGGCGTGACCGTGCGCAACGTGGACATGCGCGCCCTGCAGCGCCACCTGATCGACATGAAGATCCTGCCGGAAGAGGTTCTGTCCATGACGGACTCCTTCCCTCTGCCGGAGGCGAAGTTCGTTGAGGCAGCGGCTAGTATTACGAACGCGTACAAAGGGCTCGGCGTTGTGCTGGCCGACTACGGGCGCAGCGTGCCGCTGTTGAAGGCGGCGTTCAAGAAGGCCGTCAGGGAGGAGGATCGCCTCAAATACGCCCACGTGCTCGGCATGATGGGCCAGGCGGACGGCGAAGAGCTGCTGATTCAGAAGGTGGCGGGCATGGACTGGGACAAGGGGTGGAACTTCCGCGGCATGGGGCAGTTCAACCGCAGCGTGAGCTGGGTGGACAGCTACGTGATCGCGCTGGGACGCGCCAAGTCCAAGAAGGCGCTGCCGGTGTTGCTTGAGAAGGCGTGTGGGCTCACGGTGACGAACGAGTTTTCGCACTTCCGCGCGGTGGCGATGGCGCTGGAGTCGATCGGCGACACGTCGGCCGCGCCGGTGCTGGGCGCGCTGCTCGCCAAGGAGGGCGTGGGCGGCTACGCGATCACGATGGGGCCGGAACTGCCGGTTGTGCCCAACTACTCGAACGAAGAGGGCAACAAAGAGCGGACGGCGACCCTGCGCGAGCTGGCGGTGGCGCGCGCCCTGTACCGGCTCGGCGACTTCGAGGGCCGCGGCGAAAAGGTGCTGCGCGCCTACGCCGCGGACCCGCGCGGCGCGTATGCCACGCACGCCAAGCTGGTGCTGGGGGGGAAGTAGCTACTTCTTGTCCAGCGTGAAGATCTCGCGCCAGGTGATGGCGTTGTCGGCGGTGAGCGCCACGGCGAGCGGGTGCTCGCCGTCGAAGTGGAGGGTTGTCCACCAGACGGCGGTGACCGAGCCTACTTGCGAGGCGGCGCCCGGGTCTTTCACGCGCTGTGTGGCGCAGAGCACGTAGTCGCCGGCCGAGGGGAGCTGGACGTGGAAGGTCAGGCCGTCGGTGATGGCCTGCGAACGGATGCGGAAGGCCTGTGCGAGGGCCTTCTCGAGGAAGACCATGGCGCTCAGTTCGGCTCCTTTCGTCGCGTTCTGCTTGTCGCGCCGCGACGTTTTGACCACCGGCGTGAAGCTGTTGCCCGTGATGTTGTTGTGTACGCGCGGCACGTTCATCATTTCGGCCGAGGCGGTGTCGGCGTCGACACGGTTGGCGAGGTTCACATACTTGCCGCGCAGGTCGTAGAGCTCCCGGATGACCGGCTGGCTCAAGGGGGCGACGCCGATCATGGGCAGCTGGGCGATGCGGTTGGGGTGCGAGACCGAGACGACGAGCCGGGGCGGCACGCGCAGGACGGACATGAACGTGTTGCCGATGACGAGGGGCGCGCCGTTGGTCGCGGTGAAGGGGCCGTACGCGGCGTTGGTGTCGGCAGCGGGGTGGAGCGTGAAGCGCAGGCCGTGGTCCACAAGGCGCAGCGTATAGGGGGTCTGTTTGGAGCCCACGGCCGCGCCGTCGGCGAGCGCGTAGGGGCCAGAGCGGCCGCTGGTGCCAATGTTCAGAAAAAACTGCGCGGGCGACTGGCGAACCGCCAACTCGTTCATCAGCAGTTCGCGGCCGACCCGGATGGGCTCGGGCACCTGCACGTAGAGCCCGTCGTCGTAAACGCCCGCGCCGTTCGGGCCGATGTTGAACGACTGCGCGAGGGCGGCACAGGCGGATAGGGAAAGCAGGATGGCGGTTTTCATCTCCACGATCTCCAATGTGTGCCGAAGCGTGTTGTCGTTCGTAGTGGCGCCGTGAGGCGCTTCCTATCTGTCACTTCTTTGAGACAGGCGTCAGCAGGTTGACCTTGAAGGCGCAGTCGGAGCGGAAGTGGGGCAGGGGAATGGGGAGCTGGCTGTCCTTGGTGCGGGCGTCGAAGCGGCGGATGGCCTTGCCTGTTTCGGTGTCGAAGATCTCGACCCGGTAGATGCCGGGGGTGAAGCCGTCGAGGGTGGCGGTCAAGCCGCTGGCCTCAGGCGCGGGCGAACCGGCGCGGGCGAAGCGAGCGGGGTAGACGTAGCCGCGGGCGCGCTCGGGCGAGGCGGTGGCCACGGCGTCGAAGCGTTTGAGGAGCGTCGGGTCGCCGCCTTCGGGGACGGTCAAGGCGACGGGGACGCGCTTGGAGGCGATGTCGCGCGGGTCGACGTTCTCCATGAACCGCTTGACCGCGGTGTAACGGCTGTAGAGGTCGTTCTCGTCGACCACTTGCCACCACCAGAACATGGGGATGCCGGCGAGCGGGACGCAGGCGCCGGACCAGAGGGCGGCGTGCTGCTCGATCATCAGGTGCTCGCGGCCGGCGGCCATGGGGGAGCCGCCGAACTCGGTAATGAGAATCGGCTTGTTGTAGGGCAGGCCCGCGTCGGCGGTGGCGGCCGTGAGGTCGATGATGCGCTCCGGCTGGCCGTGGTGGTAGGCGTCGAGCGGGTTGAAGTCCATTTCGGGCATGTTACAGAGCGCGGGGTTAAGGAACTTGTAGTCGTTTGAGATATGGGCGGAGACGAGGTGGCCATAGGGGTCGGTCGCCTTAAAGTACGCGCCGAGGACGCGGCACCACTCGACGACCTCGGGGACGAAATGGGTTCTGTGGTGGGTCTCGTGGCCGGTCAGGTTGAGCTCGCTGCACAGCTCGTAGCCGAAGATCATGGGCGCCCAGCCCCAGCGCGCTTGCGTGTAGCGGCAGAAGCGCCGCTGCATCTCGACCGCCCGCGCGTCACTGAAGAACTCGAGCGGCATGGTCAGCCAGCCGCCGGGCGTCTTCTGGTTGTAGGGGTGCAGGTGCCACTCGGGATCGCACCAGGTGCTGATGCGGCCGTGGTAGTTGAGCACGAGGTTGAGGTAGATGCGGTGCTGGCGGGCGAGGTCCAGCACGCGGTCCAGCTCCCACGCGTTACCCATGTGGTAGTCGTTGGCGCCGTGGTAGCCGCTGACGCCCTCCGTCCACTCGAGGCCCAGCGACCAGGCGCTCATCCAGACCTCGGCGAGGTTCTCTCCCGCGTCCTGCATGCGCTTGAAGTAGCGGCGGTAGGCGGTGGAGCCCTCCTCCTTGCGGAAGACCCAGGGGAACTTATCGTCCATGCGCGAGTCGGTCGCGGAGCGCACATTGTGGCCGATCGGGTAGAAGAGCGAGCCGTCGTCCAGCTCGAAATAGCGGCGGTCCTTCTGCGAGACGCGCACGAAGCGCAGGGCGTCGTCGGCGGCGGGCGCGGCCGTGAAGCGCAGGGCGTCGACGACCTGCGTCGCGCCGAGGGCGTCGCGGGCGTAGAGCGTGACCGCATAGTCGCCGGGCGTCCTGGGGCAGTAGCGGATACGCCACTCGGGCGAGCCGTCCGGCTCCACGGGCTGGCCGAGCTCGTCTTCGAGGCGGTAGTGCGGCTGGTAGTAGAAGGCGTGGATCGTGTTGGTGGCGCCGGCGGGAGTCACGATGCGGGCGCCCGCGTCGATCTGCGTCGGGTCGAAGGGGTTCGCGTAGCGGTCGGGCAGCTCGAAGCGCGCCTCGTAGAGCGCGAGCGCTTGCGCGGCGCGGGTCACGGCGCCAATTTTGGTGATGGCGGGCGGGGCGGCGGCGGGGCGGGTCTCGAGGGTTGCCGACACGAGGACGCACTTTCCGGTGAACGCTGCGTCTGCGAACACGCGAAGGCCGACGGACTGCGGGCTGAGGCGCACCCGGTGGTGCCAGGCGAGTGAGTGGCCGGGCGCCTGCCAGCCGGCCGCGCCGGGCTCGAAGGGGATCACGAGCGTATTGGTGGCTCCGGCGGACAGGTGGGCGGGCATCAGGTACTGGTGCCAGTAGTCGTCGCGGTCTTTGAGCCAGACGAGGCCGCCTGAGTACGCGGGAGCGCCTGCGGGCCAGACCAGCGTGAGGTGCAGAGCCGCGCTGTCGAGCCAGTTGGTCGCGTGGGGCGCAGCAAGGGTGAAGTTGACTTCGCCAGGGAAGTCGAGCGAAGCCTCGTGCGGCAGCGGCACAGGGGCCGGCGCGCCGGCGGGCGACACGGCAAGCGGCAGCAGGTCGGCGTGCGCGGCGGTTGCGGAGAGGGCGCACAGGAGGCAAGCTGTTCGGAAAGAGGGCAACACATGCATGGCGCATACAATATAGCAATCGCTATGCCAGTTCAAGGGCGCAGGGCAATCGGGTCGCAGCGGGTGGGCGTGGACCGTGCGTTTCAGGTGAACGTTGGGCTTAAATTCCGACCACGGTCGCAGGCGCGCGAGGGTGTACGGATGGCGAAGGAGGAGCGGACTGCGGCTTGTTCTGTGCGCTGAGACGGCGTATACTGGCCTCAACTGGAGAGGTTTCCACACGACTATGAAGAAGTGCCCCTTTTGCGCGGAGGAGATTCAGGACGCGGCCATCAAGTGCAAGCACTGCGGCGAGTTTCTGGAGGGTTACCAGCGGCCGCCGATGACGCCCGGCGCGGCCGGGCCCGTCCTTCCGTGGTATTACCGCACGCCCTTTGTCGTTCTGATGCTGGCGAGCGTCGGCCCGTTCGCGCTGCCGCTGGTGTGGTTCCGGCCCCGCTTGAGCATGGCTTGGAAGGTGTCGCTTTCGGTCGGTGTGCTGGTGCTGACCTGGCTGCTCACCGTGGCGTGCGCGAAGTCGCTGCAGAGCATTCAGGAGATGTATCGCATGTTGGGGGTGATGTGAAAAATAGAACCAAATGGTTGACATGACGGCGGGGTGGATTTCTGGTTTAATGATGCCGTTCAAGTGGGTGATAGGCGCACGGCTGAGCGAAGAGAACGGGGGAGAACCATGCATGTTATCGTCTGCATCAAGCAGGTTCCGGATACGGCGAACGTCCGTATCAACCCGGAGACCAACACGTTGATGCGGGAGGGGGTTGAGAGCATCATGAACCCCTTCGACGAGTATGCGCTGGAGGAGGCGCTGCGGCTCAAGGACGCGCACGGGGCGCGCGTCACGGTCATCTCCATGGGGCCGCCGCAGGCGGACGTGGTGCTGCGCGAGGCCCTGGCCCGCGGCGCGGACGACGGGGTGCTGCTGACGGACCGCGCCTTCGCGGGCGCCGACACGCTGGCCACCTCGTACGCGCTCACGCTGGCCATCAAGCGGATCAACGCCAAGCCCGATCTCGTCCTGTTCGGCAAGCAGGCCATCGACGGCGACACGGCGCAGGTCGGCCCGGGCGTCTCGGAGTTCCTCGACTGCGCGCTGGTGACCTACGTGAAGTCGATTCGAATTTCGGGCGACACCTTCACGGCCGAGACGCAGATGGATGAGGGCGTCGACGTGATCGAGGGCAAGATGCCGGCCGTGATGACCGTCGTCAAAGAGGCCTCCACGCCGCGCTTCGCCAGCTTGAGCGGCTGGATGGGCGCCAAGGGAGCGGCGATTCCTCGCTGGGGGGCGCAGGACGTCGGCGCGTCGCCCGAGGCGTGCGGCCTGAGTGGGTCGCCCACAAAAGTGGTGAAGATTTTCGCCCCGCCCACCAAGTCCGGAGGCACGCGCATGGACGGGCGCGAGGAGCCGTCCGCGGCGGTTGAAGCGATCCTGAAGGTTCTGCGAGAGAAGGGTGTTGCGTAAGCCATGGCAGACACGCCGATCATCATTGATCCCGCGAAGTGCAAGGGGTGCAAGAAGTGCATCACCGCCTGCCCCTTTGACGCGCTGTACATGGAGGGCAAGCTCGCGGTGCTGAAGCCGGACGAGTGCCGCGCCTGCAACGCGTGCATCAAGGCGTGCCCGTTCAAGGCGATCGACGCCGCGGCCGACACTGCGGTCAAAGCTCCCAACCTGGCCGATTTCTCCGGCGTGTGGGTTTTCGCGGAGCAGCACCGCGGACAGGTTCAGGAGGTCGCGTACGAGCTGCTCTCCTCGGGGCGCCGGCTGGCGAACGACCGCGGCTGCCCGCTGTCGGCGGTCGTGCTCGGGCACCGCATCACAGACTCGGCGTCACACCTGATCGCCGCGGGCGCCGACAGCGTGTACATCGTGGATCAGCCCGAACTGGCGGAGTACGAAGCGAACGTCTACGCAGACGCCCTGAGCCAGCTCATCGCCAGGCATAAGCCGGAGGTCGTTCTGGCTGGCGCGACGGCGATCGGACGCGCGTTCTTCGCCAAGGCGGCCGTGCGGTCGCGCACGGGGCTGACGGCGGACTGCACGGCGCTATCCATCGACCGGCAGACGAGGCTGCTGCACCAGACGCGGCCCGCGTTTGGCGGCAACATCATGGCCACGATCATCACGCCCAACCACCGGCCGCAGATGGCGACCGTGCGGCCCAAGGTGTTCAAGATGGCGCCGCCCGACGCGAAGCGCACGGGCGCGACGCTGGTCGAGGCGCTCCGGCTCGCGGCGGCGGGCACGCGGATCGTGAGGGCGGAGCGCAACGCGTCGCACGTGAACATCGCCGAGGCCGAGGTCATCGTGGCCGGCGGGCGCGGGCTGAAGAAAGCCGAGAACTTGGCGCAGCTCGCGCGTCTGGCCGACTTGCTCGGCGGCGTGGTGGGCGTGTCGCGCGCCTGCGTCGACGCGGGCTGGATCCCGGCGTCCCATCAGGTCGGACAGACCGGCAAGACGGTGTGCCCGAAGATCTACCTCGCGTTTGGCATCTCCGGCGCGATCCAGCATCTGGAGGGCATGCGCGCCTCCGACACGATCATCGCGGTGAATTCGGACCCGAACGCGCCGATCTTCGGCGTGGCGGACTTGGGCATCGTGGGCGACCTCTTCGAGATCGTGCCCCTCATGATCGAGGCTCTGGAGTCGGCAAAATAGGTTTTTGGGGAAACGGCTGTCATGGTGAACACGGCGAAAAAAGTGATCGAGACCGACATCCTCTGCGTCGGCGCAGGCATTGCCTCGCTGTCGGCGGCGCTGGGGCTGCTGCGCACGCTGAAGGCGCAGGGCCGGCCGCTGCCGCGCGTGACCGTGGTCGAGAAGGGCCGCAGCGTGGGCAGCCACGTGCTCTCCGGCGCGGTGATCGACCCGGGCGGGTTCAGCGGGCTGCTGACGGACGAGGAGATCGCCAAGATGCCGGTCGAGGCGCGCGTCGGCAAAGAGGCGTTCCACATGCTTTTCGACGCGAAGCGGTCGATGCATATCCCGTGGGTGCCGCCGATGATGCAGGCGCACGGCTACCCCGTCGGATCGCTGACCAAGCTGACGCAATATGTCGCCCAGCTCTGCGAGAAAGAGGGCGCCGAGATCTACACCGGCTTCGCGGCCGTCGAGCTGCTCGAGGACAGCAAAGGACGCGTGACCGGCGTGCGGATCGGCGCCAAGGGCGTAGACCGCGACGGCAACCCGAAGCCCAACCACCTGCCGGGCGAGGAGATCCACGCCAAAGTGGTCGTTCTGGGCGAGGGCGCGTGCGGCATCCTGACCGATAAGCTGATCGCGCGCAAGGGGCTTGAGGGCCACCGCGGCCAGTCTTACGCGATAGGCATCAAGGAGGTGGTCGAGGTTCCTGCCAACGAGGAGCGTGCCGGCGAGATCGCGCACACCTTCGGCTATCCCTCGGACTGGTCGACCTACGGCGGCGGCTTCGTCTACCACGTGTCGCCCACGCAGGTGATGATCTGCTTCGCGTACGCGCTGGACTACGCGCATCCGGAAAAGGATCCGCACCTGATGTTCCGGCAGTTCAAGGCGCACCCCGTGATGGCCGAGCACATCAAGGGCGGCAAGTCCGTGGCCTACGGCGCGAAGGTGATCCCCGAGGGCGGCTACTACTCGGTGCCCCAGATGGTCGCGGACGGCGTCCTGATCGTGGGCGACGGCGCAGGTCTGGTCGATACGCTGCGCATCAAGGGCATCCACATCGCCATGCAGTCGGGCCGCGCGGCGGCCGAGACGCTGGCCGAGTGCCTGGCCAAGAACGACTTCTCGCTGGCGGCGCTCCAGCCGTACAGCGACCGGCTGAAGAAGACCGACGGCTGGAGGCAGCTCAGGCGCGTCAAGAACGTGCGCGCGCCGTTCTCCACGAACCTGATGCTGGGCGTGATGAGCGCCGGGTGCGCCTGGGCGACCCGCGGCGCCTTCCCGTTCTGGCCCGTGCCGATGGAGCGCGACCACGAGGCGCTCCTCCCGCTCAAGGGCGGGAAGCTTCCCGCGCCCGAGACCGTGCAGGCGGGGCCGACCTCGCCGGATCGTCTGACGGACGTCTTCATGTCCGGCACGATCCACGACGAAGACCAGCCCTGCCACCTCAAAATTCGTGATCGCGCAACCTGCGTGAAATGTATTAAATTGTACGGCGCACCCTGTCAGCGGTTCTGCCCGGCTGAGGTGTACCGCCTGGAGGACGGTTACATCCACGTGGACTTCTCCAACTGCCTGCACTGCAAAACCTGTCAGATTAAGGATCCGTACCAGAACATCGAGTGGGCCTTCCCGCAAGGCGGCGACGGCCCCCGCTACACGCGCATGTGATTTCATTCGCACTCAACACGCACAAGGAAAAAACCATGGACATGTCATTCAACCGCAGAGAGTTCATTAAGACCACGGCAGCGGCAGCCGCGATCCTGCCGACCTTCAACGTGCTGGCGCAGCAGAAGGCTGAGACGATCGGCCCCGAAGACGACCAGGTCAACGTGGCCGTGATCGGCTACGGCGCCGAGGGCGAAATTCTGACCGACGCCGCCATGAAGATTCCGGGCATCCGCTTCAAGGCCGTCTGCGACATCTGGCCTTACCGGCAAAAGCTCGCCCGCGGGCGCCTGAAGTCGTTGGGCCACGAGGTGAACGTCTACGAGGACTATCGCGAGATGCTCGACAAGGAAGACAAGAACGTCGACTGCGTGATCATCGCCACGCCGGACTGGATGCACGCCGAGCACACGTGCTACTGCCTGGAAAAGAACAAGCACGTCTACTGCGAGAAGGAGATGTCCAACCGCCTCGAGAAGGCGAAGTCCATGGTGCTCGCGCAGCGCAAGACGGGCAAGATCCTCCAGATCGGCCACCAGCGCCGCTCAAACCCGCGCTACATGCACGCGATCAACCGCGTGATCCGCGAGGCGAACATGCTCGGGCGGGTCACGCACGCCTACGGCCAGTGGAACCGCTCGGTCGCCCCGTTCATCAAGGAGGGCGCGCGGCTGGACATCCCGATCGACACGCTCCAGAAGTACGGCTACGAGAACATGGAGCAGTTCCGTAACTGGCGCTGGTTCGACAAGTACGGCGGCGGCCCGATGGTCGACCTCGGCTCGCACCAGATCGACCTCTTCTTCTGGGTGTGGGGCTGCGCGCCGATTTCCGTGACGGCCATCGGCGGCAACGACTATTACAAGCGCCAGATGAACGACAACGTGATGGCGATGTACGAGTTCAAGACGCAGGAGGGGCTGATCAACCGCGCCTACTACCAGGTGCTGACAACCTCCAGCCGCGGCGGCTTCTACGAGCAGTTCATGGGCGAGAACGGCTCGCTGACCATCTCCGAGATCGC
>CAYLUN010000111.1:0-16151 GCA_964386865.1 uncultured Lentisphaeraceae bacterium
CCAAGAGGTACTGGGACCTTTACCAGGCGGAGGCGTTCCCGCTGCCCGCGCTCAAGGAGCTGCCCAAGGGCGCGCCCGCGTTCGCCGGGCACAACTCGGGCGAGCTGCGCAACTACAGCGACGTGCCCAAAGTCGAGCCGCTCGACGACGCGCAGGCGCGGCACCTGATCCACGGCTACCACGCGGCGACCAGCTTCATGGACGCGCAGCTCGGCCGCGTGCTGGACGCGCTGGACGAGACGGGCTTCGCGAAGAACACGGTCATTGTGCTGTGGGGCGACCACGGCTGGCACCTCGGCGACCACGGGCTCTGGTGCAAGCACACGAACTTCGAGCAGGCGGCGCACATTCCGCTCGTAGTGGTGGCGCCCGGCGTGACGCCTGCGGGCGCGCGCTGCACGTCGCTGGTCGAGACCGTCGACCTCTACCCGACGCTTTGCGAGCTGGCGGGCCTGCCCGCGCCGCAGGGGCTCGACGGCGCCAGCTTCGCGGCGGCGCTGAAGACGCCGACCGCTCCGACCAAGGACGCGGTCTACCACGTCTTTCCCCGCGACAGCCTGCTGGGGCGCGCGGTACGCACGGCGCGCTACCGGCTGGTGGAGTGGAAGACGATCGGCGAGCCGGCTGCGAGTGCGGTCTGCGAGCTGTACGACTACGAGGCCGACCCGGAGGAGACGAGGAATTTAGCCACCGAGAAGCCCGAGGTCGTGGCGCAACTCCGCGCCCTGCTCGCCAAGCAGCCGGAGGCGAAGCCGCAGGTGAGAGTTACAGGTTCGGGGTTACAGGTTACAGGTTCGGGGTTACAGGTTGGAGAGAAGAAGACGAAGCAGGACCGCGGCGCGATGTTCGACAAGCGCGACGAGGACAAGGACGGCCAGCTCACGCGAGATGAGTTCTTGAAGAACCAGCCCGACCCTGGCGAGGCGCCGAAGCGCTTTCCGCTGTTCGACGCGGACAAGAGCGGGTCGCTCAGCCGCGACGAGTTCGTCCGCGGCGGCAAGTAATTGGGGAACGTCCAACGCTGAACTCTGAAGGAAGTGCAGTATGGCATCTCAGCGAGCTTTCACTTGTCTGGCGGCGCTTGCGTGGGGCATGTGCCTGAGCGCGGCTGCGGCCGAAGAGGCGAGGCCGAACATCCTGCTGATCGTGGCGGACGACTTGGGGTGGGCGGACGTCGGGTGGCACGGCGGGCCGTTCAAGACGCCGAACCTCGACCGGCTCGCGAAGGAGGGCGTGACGCTGGAGCGCCACTACGTGCAGCCGGTCTGCTCGCCCACGCGCACGGCGCTGATGTCCGGCCGCTGGACGAGCCGCTTTGGGCCGCACGTGCTCAACCCGACCAACCTGCGGGCTTTCCCGCCCGGCACCGATACGCTCGCCTCGGCGCTTAAGCAGTGCGGCTACGCCACGTATCTGTCGGGCAAGTGGCACCTCGGGTCGCGGCCCGAGTGGGCGCCCAACCACTACGGGTTCGACCACAGCTACGGCTCGCTGGCCGGCGCGGTGGACCCGTGGGCGCACACCTACCGCAAGGGCGAGTACATGAAGACGTGGCACCGCGACGGCACGTTCGTCGAGGAAGAGGGCAACGCCACTGAGCTGGTCGCCAAGCAGGCGTGCGTGTGGATCCGGGAGAAGCGCGCGCCGTGGTTCGTCTACGTACCGTTCCAGGCGGTGCACATCCCGATCGACGCGCCGGAGGAGCACAAGGCGCTCTATGACGGGATGACGTTCGACGGCGACGAGGCCAAGGCCGACGCGTTTCGGCGCTACGGCGGGTTCGTCTCGCAGATGGACGCCAAGGTGGGCGCGCTCGTGACCGCGCTGGAGGAGACCGGGCAGCGGGGCCGCACGCTGATCATCTTCACCTCCGACAACGGCGGCACGCCGGCGATCGGCAACGCGTACGCGGGCGACACGCCGCCGCTCAGGGTGGCGGTGAGCAGCAACCTGCCGCTGCGAGGGAACAAGGGTCAGCTCTACGAGGGCGGCGTGCGCGTGGCGGCGTTCGCCAACTGGCCGGGGCGGCTCGCGCCGCGCGCGCTCGCCGCGCCTCTGCACGCGGCCGACTGGATGCCGACGCTGACCAAGCTGGCGGGGTGGAAGCCCGCCACGGCGCCGGCCTTCGACGGCCTAGACGTCTGGCCGCTGCTGGCGGGCGCGGCCGAGAAGCCCGAGCCGCGGACGGTCTACATTCCGGCCAGCAGCGGCGCGGCCGTCCTGTGCGGCGACTGGAAGCTGATCGCGCTGAACAAGAAGGCGCCCGAGCTGTACCGCATCACTGAAGATCCGCACGAGAAGCGGGATCTTGCGGCGCAGGAGCCCGAGCGGGTCAACGAGCTGCAGGCCAAGCTTGCTGAGCTGCGGCGCGGCGACGTGGCCGAACTGCCGGCGGACCTCCGAGGCGTCAAGCCCTGAGGAAGCCGCGCCGGTTGTGCGTGCGCCGCTGTTTCATGTAAGATAAGGGGCATGAGGATGAGCAAGAGAGTGTTGTGTCGCGCGCTCGCTGCGGTGGTGTGCGCCTGTGCGGCGCCGGGGGCGCGCGCGGGCGAAGAGGCTGCTGCGGCGGTCGAGGAGATCAAGTCGGCCGTGGACTTGTTCATCAACGCGCGCACGGCGGGCGGCGTCGACGATTTTCTGGTTGCGGCCGCGCGCGTGCGCGCGCTGGCCGACCAAGGCCAGCCCTTCTTCCGCTTCTTGCTCGCGGTGTACGCGGCGCAGGAGCCGCTCTGCAAGATGCCCGAGGAGGTGCGCGCGAAGTACCTCGCAGAGGGGCGGCCGCTGATGCAGCGGTATGCGGAGGACGGGAACTCGATGGCTCAGTACCTGATCGGCCTGGACTGCCAGATAAACCGGCAGGCTTCAGCCGAGGCGCGCGCGTGGTTCGAGCGGGCCTCCGACCAAGGCAACGCGCTCGCGCAGAATACGCTGGGCCTGCTGTACTACGAGGGCCGCGGGGTCGCTCAGGACGATGATAAGGCGTGCGACTACTTCCGGCTGGCGGCGATGCAAGCCAACATGAACGGCGAATACAATCTGGGCTCTCTGTACGCGGCTGGCCGAGGTGTGCCGAAGGATGAGGAGATGGCCGTCCAGCTGTTCAGGCGGGCGGCCGAGAAGGGGCACTCCAACGCCATGAACAACCTCGGCTGGTGCCATCAGGAGGGCAAGGGCGTGCCGAAGGATCCCGCGCAGGCTGCGGTTTGGTATCGCAAGTCGGCCGACGCGGGCAACCCCAACGGGCAGTACAACTTCGGTTTCGCGCTGGCGCACGGTGCGGGCGGGCGCGAGAACCTTCGCGAGGCGTCTGTTTGGTACTGGCGGGCGGCGGAGCAGGGGCATGCCGAGGCGCAGGTCAAAATCGGCTTGCTCTACCGTGACGGGCAGATCGTGAAGCAGGACAGCCAGAAGGCCCTCGAGTGGCTGCTGAAGGCGGCCGAGCAGAAGCATCCCCTGGCGCAGTACTATATCGGCCAGATGTACGAGCGGGGAAGCGGCGTTCCGAAGGATGAGGCGCGCGCGCTCAAGTGGTACGAAAAGGCGGCCGACCAGGGCAATCCGCATGCGCTCAACGCGGCCGGCACGTTTTATTACCGGGGGAGGGCGGTGGCCAAGGATTGCGCGCAGGCGGAAACGCTGTACCGCCGCGCGGCGGGCCTGGGTTTTGCCGTGGCGCAGAACAATCTGGGGATGCTCTACGTGCGGGGCGAAGGCGTTGCGCAAAGCCATGAGCGCGCGGCTGACTGGTTCGTGAAGGCCGCCAAGCAGGGGCTGCCTGACGCGGCCTACAACCTGGCCATGCTCTACGAATACGGCAAGGGGGTCGAGCTGAGCCACCGGAGGGCCGTGGAGTTGTGCAAGCAGGCCGCGCTGCGGGGGCATGTCGGCGCGACGGAGTGGCTGGCCCGGAACGGGTATACGGCGTGGGCGGGGGAGGCGGGGGAGCGCGCAGCGACCAACGCGCCGAGCGCGGCGCTCAAGGGGGACGGCCAAACGACTCGGGCGGATGACTAGCCCGGCGGGCGCGAGCACCCGGGCGCACAGGGCGAGGGATTCAGTGCTGGGCGTTCGGCTGGCCGGGATACCGCCGCCGCAGGTCATCGCGGGCGCGGGCGGCTTGGTTGGTCTGCCCCCGTTTGTCGTAGAGGTCGGCCAGATGCGCGAGGGCGATGGGCCTCAGCTCGTCGGCCGACTGAAGGATCTCCACGCTCAGGAAGGCGCGCTCGGCCTCGTCCCAGTGCTTGAGCGCCGCGTGACAGTCGCCCGCGGCGAGCGCGGCGCGGGCGCGGGCCGACGGCTCGGCCGCCGCGCGAGCCAGCGACTCGTAGCGCGCGAGCGCGTCCGCGGTGCGGCCGGCCTTCAAGAGGCTCTCTGCGCAGAGGAGGGGCGCCTCGCGGTCCGCCGCCTGCGCGAAGGCGTCGGCTGCCTCGGCGAAGCGCCCGAGCGCGCACAGGGCCCTCCCCAGCTGGAGCTGGGCACGGGGCGCCTGCGCGTGCTGCGAATGGTGCGTGAGGAAAGCGCGGAGCGTCGCTTCGGCGCGGGGCCAGTCGCCGGCGCGGAAGGCGCCGTCGGCTGCGAGGAGGCGAAGGTGAGCGGCCTGCGGGTGGTCGGGGTGCTCGCGCAGGAAGCGCTCGGCGGCGGCCGATGATTCGGCGTGGCTGCCGTTGCGCGTCAAGGTGTTGATCGAGTCGAGGTCGCGTGCGAGCGCCTCCGTCTGGCGGTGCCGCGCCTGCGCCGCGAGCGTGCGTGCGAGCGAGCCGGTCGAGGCGGCGGCGGTGGCGGCGAGCGCGTGACCCCGGTACGTCTCGGCGAGGGTGGAGAAGGTGGCGAGCGCCTGCGGCAGGAGGCCCGCCTGCGTCTCCGCGAACCCGCGGCCGCAGAGCGCGCTCGGGGCCAGCGCGTTCGTGGGGTAGCGGGCGAGCAGCGCGTCGTACGCGGCGATGGCGGCGGGCCACTGCTTCGCGCCGTAGAGGGCTTCGCCGCGGCCGAGCCAGGCGGCGGCCGCCGCCGGAGCGTTGGTCGAGTGGGCCGCGGTCTCGAAGAGCATTGCTGCTTCAGCGAACCGGTTGGAGGTAAGGCAGGCGTGCGCCCGGCGGTAGGCGTCGGCGGCAGGATCGGCAGCCAGGGCCGCAAGGGGCAGGAGGGCTGTCAGCAGTCCTAGGAGATAGGTGGACAGGCTTTTAGTCATGGCGCTCGGGTAAACGGTGTGAGGGGTTATGTGGCTCAGCGGGGATACTCGTCAGGGGGCTGTCCGTGTCACAGGTTGCTGGCCCTTTCGCAGCGCGCTGGGCGTCACGCCGAACTCGCGCTTGAACTGCATGGCGAAGTGCTGCGAGGAGGAGAAGCCTAGCTCTTGCGCGATCTGGGTGATGGGTTTCACCGTTTCGCGCAATTGAACCCTCGCCGCGCGGACGCGGCAGTTCAGCAGGTAATTGTAGGGTGGGAGCCCGGTGAGTTGTTTGAAACGGTTGATGAGCTGGCTGGGCGAGAGGGCGGTCGCCCGGGCCATCACGTCGATGGTATAATCGTTTTCTGGCTTCTGCCTCATTGCGCCGATAAGGGCCATGAGGCGGTCTCCTCCCGGCGTGTCTGGGGGAGTCTGCGCAGCCTCGATGAGGGCGAGCAGCAGGTCGAGCGTGGTTCCGCGCATGGCGAGGCTGCGAAAAGGGCCAGCGGAACAGTCGTCATACTGTTTGAACAGGCGCTGGAAGGCGAGGCGGAGTCGCTCGGTTCCTTTGAAAAGCGGATGGGGCAGCGTAGAGAGGGCTTGGCGCAGAGCGTCGGATTCGGCGCGCGGCAGGTGCAGGAGCGTTTGGGTTGCGGGCTCCAGCCGGAAGAAGAGCCAATACATCACCAGGCCTTTGGGGTTGGTGCTGAGCCGGTGGCTCTCGTCCGGCTGCATGACGGACACGGTGCCGGGCAGCAGGTGGCGCTCGCAGCCGCCGCACTCGAAGATGAGTGAGCCGCGCAGGCAGAGCGTGACCTCCAGGCAACCGGGGTGGGTATGCGCGGAGACGCTCGGCTTGCTGCTCGTGAAGTGGCTGTAGCCGAGCACGGGCACGCACGGTATGCCGTCGCGCTCGAGATTGAGCGCGCGCCACTCGGGCGTGTCGGCATATTCGAAGGGCAGCGTGCAGACCGGTTTGCTCATGCGGGTATGGTAGCCTTTTGCGGCGGCTGCGGCAAGCGGCGGCATGGTCAAGAAAATCGGATCGCATTTCTTTGAACGCGAACTCAAGCGGGTAGGTGTATAGTCAATGCAATCACAGGGAGGATCACATGAAACGGTACAAAGGGTTGGTCGCGGCTCCGTTCACACCGTTCAAGAAGGACGGCACAGTCGACCTGCGGACGATCGAGAAATTGGCGGCGTCGCTGGCGGCCAGCAAGGTGGTCGGCGCCTTCGTGTGCGGCACGACAGGCGAGGGCGTGTCGATGACCGTCGCTGAGCGTATGAAGGTGGCTGAACGGTGGCAGGCGTGCGCCGGCGCGAAACTGCGCGTGATCGTCCATGTTGGCCACACGTCGCTGGGCGACTGCCGCGCACTCGCGGCACACGCCCAGAAGATCGGCGCGGCGGCGGTGGGCTGTATGGCGCCGTTCTGCTTCAAGCCGACGCGCGCCGAGGATTTGGTCGCTTTCTGCGCGGAGGTCGCCGCGGCGGCGCCCGACCTGCCCTTTTACTACTACCACATCCCGTGCGTCACCGGCGTGAAGATCCCGGCGCTTGACTTCCTGAAGGAGGCGGAGGATCGCATCCCGAATCTGGCGGGCGTCAAGTTCACGGACGAGAACCTGATGGACTACGTGGCGTGTGTGCGCTTCGAAGGCGGGCGGTACGATGTGCTCTTCGGCCGTGACGAGATCCTGTTGGCCGGGCTGGCGCTGGGGGCGCAGGGCGCGGTCGGAAGCACGTACAACTATGCCGCGCCGGTCTACCAGCGGTTGATCGCGGCCTTCCGGCGAGGAGACTTGGCGGCGGCCCAGGCGGCGCAGGAGCAGGCCAACGCGATGATTGCCGTGCTGATCCGCTACGGCGGGTCGCCGGCGGCGGGCAAGGGCTTCATGCGGGCGGCCGGGCTCGACTGCGGCACGGTCCGCCTGCCGCTGCGTCCGCTGACGGACGAGCAGGCTGAGGCGCTGCGGGCGGAGGCTGTGGCGGTCGGCTTCCCGGAGTTCGCAAGCCGGGGCTGAGGTTGGGTGTGGGTGGAGGTTGAAACATGAAGCCCATGACGGCTGGCGCGATTCGAGGCAACTGGGGCACGCTGCTGCTGGCGTGGAACGGCGATGAGTCGCTGGACCTTGCGCGGGTGGGTGACGAGATCGACGCGCTGATCCGCGCCGGCGTCGACGGCATCTACTCCAACGGCACGGCGAGGGAGTTCCATACGCAGACAGAGGAGGCGTTCGACCGCGTGTCCGAGTTACCGGCATGGTAAAGAAAAAAGAATCGCAATAGTTTGAACGTATTCCTGTCGGAAATAAGGTATCATCGTTTGACAATTCAGAGAAGAGCGGTTGCGCGAACGGAAAGGAGTCGTATGATGAGTGGCATATCGGGACGGGTGTGGCTGCTGGCGGTGATGGTTCTGACAGGCGTGATCGGCGTTTCCTCAGCGCGGGCGGAGTTGCGCGCGGCGTGGGAGTTCAATTCGGCGGACGTGTCGGGCACCAGCGTGAGTGCCAGCGGCGGCACGGCCGCGAACACGACGGGCACGCTAATTGCGGAAGCGGCGGCGACCAACGGTGTGCTGACGCTGGGCGCCAGCACGAACTATCTGGCGTTCGGTACCGACGTGACCGGCTTGCGCAACTTGAGCGCCATGACGATTTGCGCCTGGGTGCGGGCCGCTGACAGCGCAACCACGATGCGCCGCATCGTCGAGCACGACGACAACTTCTACCTCTATCAAGATGCCGGCAGGTATCGTTTCGTGATTCACGGAGTAGGCGGTGCCAGCCTGACATCGACCACCGCGCCCGCTGCCGGCTCGTGGCAGCATGTGACCGCCGTCTGGCAGCGCAATAACACGGCCAAGATCTATGTCAACGGGATACCCGAGGCAACCGTGAACAACCCGACGGTCGCCATGCCGAACAACGCTCAGCGACTCTCGTTCGGCGCGCAGCGTAACAACAGCGCGACGCCCACGCCAGGCGCGTTCTACCGAGGCGACATGGACGATGTGGCTGTCTGGAATACGGTTCTCCCGCAGCATCAGATCGAAGCGTTGGCGGGCCGCGGCCTCGGCGGATACGGCAGCCGGGCGGTTCCCCTGGCGCTCGAGTCGGTCACGGCGCTGAAGGCCACCGGGGTCCGGAAAGATGCGGCCACGCTGAACGTGCGGCTCGGCCCCACCAACTATTCACCAGCCGAAGTCTGGGCCTACTGGGGCACGGCGGATGGTGGAACGGATGCGGCGCTGTGGGCCAACACCAACGCCCTCGGCACCTGTGGCGCGGGGATTGTCAGCACGAACCTGGCCGGGCTGGCCGCCAACGTGACCTACCACTATCGTTTCTGCAGCGCCATCCCGGGCGCCGCTGATCCGAACGCCCGCATCTGGTCCGCAGCGACACGCACCTTCACCACCTGGCGCTACCAGCCCGACGAGATCGGCGACCTGCAGCTCTGGCTCAAGGCCGACGACGGCGTCTACTTGGACGCGGGCACCGCGCCGGCGACCAACGGCTCGGCCGTGACGCAGTGGAACGACTGGTCCGGCAACGGCCGTGCGGCAACCCGGCTCGGCGCGAGCAACAACGTGACCTACGCGTGCGACTCGCTCAACGAGATGCCGGTGATCAGGATGACGGATATCTCCGGCGCGATTATCTGAAGACCGCAACCTATCAAGTCTTGGACACGAATGACCTGACCGTTTTTGTGGTTTCGCGGCCTTCAACCCAGACGCTTACGGGCTCCGCGATACATCCGCTGATCGGCTCGGGTGATCCTGCAAACGGTCTCGGAACGTTCTGCATCTCAACGACGCGGCCCTCTGATGGCGGATCCACGAATGTGGGCTACTTTGGGCGGAATTACAATGCTGCAGTTCCCTATGACGAATTCACGTCTGACCTCGCCAACCCCAGATTCAGCGACGGGAAGGGGCATGTGCTCGCGCTGCAGCTCGCGGGTGCCTCCACCGGCGGGACCGGCACGTTTACCGGCTATTATGATGGCGTGGCCAAGGAAGTCCATAACGGAACGACCGCAAATCCGGCCAACGGCGTGGTCGAAATCGGCGGCTCGTCAACAAGTGTCGCAAGGCGCTATGCGGGCGCCTTCGGTGACATCCTCATCTACAATCGCGTGCTGAGCGAGAAGGAACAGAACCAAGTGGGCTGGTATTTGCAGGTCAAATACGGACTTGAAGGGAGCTATTCGAACCCCTATAACCTGGTTCTTACGAATACCTCTGCGACCGCAGTGCTGGGAACCTCCGCCACCTGCAACGCGGAACTGCTCGACGGCGATGTGCCCGCAGGCCTGACGCTTTACTGGGGTACCTCAGATGGGGGGACAAACCCTGCGGCCTGGGGCAAGACGAATCTCCTTGGGTCGGTCTCCTCCCTAGGCGCCGTGACTGCGGATCTTGCAGGTCTGACCCCTGGCACGATCTACTACTATCGCTTTTTCGGTACGAACATCAACAACGCGGTCTGGGTGCCGAACACGATCACCTTTGTGACGCAGGGCGCTCCCATCATGAGCACAGACCTAGCCAGCGCGGTCGGCTTTACGACGGCCACGCTTCAAGCCACCCTCGTGGCCACCAGCGGCGCGCCAGCCCATGTCTGGGCCTGCTGGGGGACGACCGACGGCGGCACGGATACTAACCAGTGGGCGCATGCGCTTGATCTCGGGTATCAGGAACCCGGCCTTTTGCAGACGAATATCACGGGATTGGCGGAAGGGACGACTTATTACGCCCGCTTCTATGCCGAGAATGCGTTCGGTTCCACCTGGACAGCCGGAAGCCAGAGTTTCACGACCGCGCTGACGGCTGCCATACAGACAGCGGGCCTCGTCCTCTGGCTCCGTGCGGATGCCGGCGTGACCCACAGCAACGGCTTTGTCAATGCGTGGCAGGATCAGGCCGCCGGGGTTGGGGGCGAGAACAATGCGGCAGGTAGCGGCTCAACGCGTCCAACCCTCGTAAACAATCTGATCGGAGGGAAACCGGCATTGAAATTCGATGGCACGGATGACATCCTGACCGTGCCGGACAACGACGCCCTTGACCTCGGGACAGGGGAAGGCAAGGCCTGGACCCTGATCACCGTCTACCGGCGCACAGCCACAGCCGCCGTTCAGGATATCATCAGCAAGGCGGCAGGAAGCTCTCCTGTAACAGACTGGCGTTTCTGGATAAATTCCGCCAGTTCGGCTACGTATTGGGGAACGGGCTCCTCCGCTGATGGCGGTGCCTGGCTGAGTTTTGCCGAACCGACGACCAACACCTTCCATGTTCTGGTCGGAACGCTGCAACAGACCAATACAACGGCCGGAATCAAGTCAGTCTATGTTGACGGAGCGGCTTTGATTCAGACGAACTACGCGGCGAAAGCGGTGGCCAACACCGATCCGGTCAGAATTGGAAACTACTCAAGCAATGGCGGGCCGCTCAAGGGCTACATCGCCGAAATACTGGTTTACAACTGCAAGCTGGAAGAGTATCAGTTCAACAAGGTCGGCTGGTACTTGCAGCAGAAGTATGGGCTGAGCGGGGCCTATAAGTATCCGGCCCGCGGCACACTAATCAGTGTCTGGTGAGGCGGTCGGTTCCGGTGTGGGTCTCAGGTTCGGCTCACAGAGCCGAAGCCACAGGGTACGATCGGACTGTGTTGGAGTCTTATGCGGCAGAGAAACGGCTGGACGCTTCATTATTGTCAACGCACGCCAGATGTCGCTCGCCTGCGTGGCCTCTGCCTGGCCGTTGCGCTCACGCTTGCGCCGTTCTCGCGTGCCGAGTACGCCGAGAACGCGCCGTTCCGCTCGGGGACTGAAGGTTACAACACCTATCGCATCCCCGCGCTTGTCGAAACAACCAACGGAACCCTGCTGGCGATCTGCGAGGGCCGCAAGACTAGTTCGAGCGACGCGGGCGACATCGATCTGGTGCTGAAGCGCTCCGCGGACGCCGGAACCACCTGGGGGCCGCTGGCCCTCGTGCAGGAGGAAGGAGGCGCGGCCGCGATCACGATCGGCAACCCCGCGCCGGTCGTGGACCGCCAGACCGGCCGCGTCTGGCTCGCCTTCTGCCGCAACAACAGCCGGGTCTTCCTGACGTGGAGCGATGACGACGGAGCCTCCTGGGCGACGCGCCGGGAGATTACGGCGGACGTCAAGCTGACCAACTGGTCATGGTACGCCACCGGACCCGTTCATGGGATACAACTCGAGCGTGGCGCGTACGCCGGCCGGCTGGTGCTGCCTTGCGATCACATTTCGTCCGGCAGCGTCTGGGGGTCGCATGTGGTCTTCAGCGACGACCACGGCACAAGTTGGCGTCTGGGCGGCGTCGTTGATACGCAGAGCGGCTATGTGCCCAACGAGTGCGTGGCACTCGAGCTGGCCGACGGGAGGATTTGCCTCAACAGCCGCAACCACGGCGGACAGAAGCGGCGCGTGGTCGCCTTCAGTTCGGACGGCGGCGAGTCGTTCGGGCCGGCCTCGTCCGACGCGGCGCTGATCGAGCCGGTGGTGCAGGCCACGACCGTGCGGTACTCGGCCATGGACAGGGGGGGCGTGACGAACCTCGTGCTGTTCGCGAATCCGGCGTCGGACGCGAGCCGCACGCGGATGACCGTCCGCCGCAGTTGGGACGAAGCGGCCTCGTGGGATGCGGGCACGCTCCTCTATGCGGGACCGTCGGCCTACTCGGACTTGGCCAAGCTGCGCGACGGCCGCATCGGACTGCTGTTTGAGAAGGGAACCAACTCGGCCTACGAGACGATCGCGTTCGCGCGCTTCGACCTCGCGCACCTCGCCTCCCTTCCGGAAGAGCGGCCCTTGCCGGCCGGGCTGCGCGCGGCGTGGGAGTTCAACGCGGCGGACGTTTCGGGCACTAACGTGAGCGCCAGCGGAGGAGCGGCCACCAATACGACCGGGTGGCTGGCCGCTGGCGCCGCGGCGACCAACGGGGTGCTGACGCTCGACGGGGCCGACGACTATTTTGGTTTCGGCACCAACGTAACCGCGCTGCGCGCGCCGGGCGACCTGACGCTTTGCGCGTGGGTGAAAGCCGGCGACAGCGGTACGGCCATACGCCGGATCGTGGAGCACGAGGACAACTTCTATTTCTGGCAGGAGGACGGCAAGTTTCGCTTCACCATCCACGGCTCGTCGAGCGCGGCCGTCTCGACGAACGCCACCGCTGTCGGCGCCTGGCAGCACGTGCTGGTGACGTGCCTGGCGGGGCAGACGGCCAAGATCTACGTCAACGGCGTGTGGGAGGACGACAGCAACACGGCGCAAGCGCTCATGCCGAACAACGTGCAGACCCTCCAGCTCGGCGCACGCCGCAGCTCGTCGGGCGCCCCGTCGTACTTCTTCAAAGGCGAGCTGGACGACGTGGCCTTCTGGGACACGGTCCTGACGCAGGCGCAGATCGAGGCCCTGGCCGGCAAGGGCGTCGGCGGCTATCCGGGCCGCGTACTCCCGACGGCTCTGGATTCGGTGGCCACGCTCAAGGCGACGGGCGTCAGAAAAGACGCGGCGGCCATCAACGGCCAGTTGGCCGCCGGCGGCTACGCGCAGGCCGAGGTGTGGGCTTGCTGGGGGACGGCGGACGGCGGGATGTCGACCGGTCAGTGGGCACATGCGAGTTACCTCGGGACGTGCGCGGTGGGGCGGGTCAGCGCCAACCTGTCGGGGCTCGTGCCGGGAACGACCTATTTCTACAGGTTCTGCGCAGGCAATCCGAACGCGACCAGCGCGGGTCCGCGGCTCTGGTCATCCGCCAGCCGGAGCTTCACCACGTGGCGGTATCAGCCCAGTGAGATTGCAAGCCTGCAGCTCTGGCTCAAGGCCGACGAAGGCGTGTGCCGCGACGCCGGCTCGACTGCCGCGACGAACGGCTCGGCCGTGGTGCAGTGGAACGACTGGTCCGGCAACGGCCGCAACGCCACGCGCAGCAACGCGGCTGGCAACCTCACCTACGCGTTCGACGCGCTGGGCGAGATGCCGGTCATCGACGTGACCGACGTGAGCGGCGGAGACTACCTGCGGACGGCCTCGTACCAAGTGTCGGACACCGACGACCTGACCGTCTTCCTGGTCTCGCGTGCCGCGCCGCAGACACTCAACGGCTCGGCGATCCACCCGCTCGTGAGTTCCGGCAACCCGACCTACGGCGCCGGAGCGTTCTGCATCTCGGCGATGAGGCCCAATTTAGGCGGCTCTGGCAACCTCGGCTACTTCGGCCGCAGCTACAACCCGTTCCCGTACGACGAATTCACGGCGACGAACCAGATGCCGAACTTCAGCGACGGTCGGGGCCACGTGATCGGGCTGCTGCTGAGCGGCGCCTCCGCGGGCGGGTTCGGCACCTTCACCGGCTATTACGACGGCACGCTCAAAGAGGTGCACCGCGGCCTCACCGCCAATCCTGCGAACGGGCCGGTCGAGATCGGCGGCTCCTCGTCGTCGGCCGACCGTCGCTATGCGGGCGCGTTCGGCGACCTCCTGATCTACAACCGAGCCCTGACCGCACAAGAACTCAATCAGGTGGGCTGGTATCTGCAGAGCAAGTACGGGCTGAGCGGTGCGTATCGGTGCCCTGAACGCGGCACGCGGATCGTGTTACAATAATGAACCTAACTGACTGGAGAGAGATGATGAACATCCTTTGTAATCGGCACGCCGCTGTCTTTGTCCTGATCGCCGCGCTTGCCCTGCCGGCGGCGTCGGAAGAGCTGGCCGCGGTGCGGGAGGGCGTGGCTGCGGCCGGCGCGATCGTGTGCGAGGGTGCCGCCTGGGAGACGTCGGCCGACGGCCTCACGGCGCAGGGTACCGGACGCTTCCTCTATGCCGCTAAATCCGTGTCGGCCGGGGATTTTCAGATCAAGGCTCGCCTCAAACTGGAGCGACTCGAGGGCACGGCCGCGTCGTTCGAGATCGGCGAAAGCCATTTCGGCTTCGACGGGCGGGGTGGAAGCCTGTTCGCCGAGGGGCCGCTCTTCGGCAGCGCGGCGAAAAACGTCGGGAAAGCAGGCGCGCTCATCAAGCCTGGCGCCTGGTTCGAGTTCGAGGTTCTTCGCGCGGGCGCGGTCACCCGCTTCCTGCTCGACGGCCGCGAAATCCATCGGCTGGACGGCTGGACCGGTCCGGCGGGCCGAGTGGGGTTCCGGCCGTGGCGCAACCGGCTCACCCTGCGAAGCTTCGCCTTGAGCGGCACGCTCGGCGAGCCGCCGCCGCTGCCCACGCCGTTCGGACATCCTCTGTTCGTGAGCGGGCAGGACGGCTATCACACCTACCGCATCCCCGCGCTCGCCGTGACGCCGAAAGGTACGGTGCTGGCCTTCTGCGAGGGCCGCAAGAGCGGGGGCGGCGACAGCGGCGACATCGACACGGTGCTGAAGCGCTCCACCGACAGCGGGGCGACGTGGGGCGTGCAGCAGACGGTTTGGGACGACGCCGCCAACACCTGCGGCAACCCGTGCGCGGTCGCCGACCGCGACACCGGCGCGGTCTGGCTGCTCTCCACGTGGAACCGCGGCGACGACGGCGAGGGCGCCATCATCGCGAGGAAGAGCAAGGACACGCGGCGCGTGTTCGTGACCTGCTCGACAGACGAGGGCGCCACCTGGGCCAAGCCCCGCGAGATCACGGCAGACGTGAAGCTGACGAATTGGACCTGGTACGCGACCGGCCCCGGCAGCGGCGTTCAAATTGAGCAGGGGGAGCATAAGGGACGTCTCGTGATCCCGTGTGACCACATCGAGGCGGACACGAAGCACTACTATTCGCATGTCATCTACTCGGACGATCACGGGAAGAGCTGGAAACTGGGCGGAAGTACGCCGAAGCATCAGGTTAACGAGTGCGAGGTCGTTGAACTGGCTGGAGGCTGGCTCATGCTGAACATGCGCAACTATGACCGAACAAAGAAGAGTCGCCAGACGGCAGTCAGCAGCGATGGCGGGTTGACTTGGACGGAGCAGCGCCTTGATCCCGCTCTGATTGAGCCGATCTGTCAGGCTGCTATTGAACGTGTCCCTGCGACAGCGAATAATAACACGAACGTGCTCCTCTTCGCCAATCCCGCCAGTGAGAAGGGGCGTGTCAACATGACCGTGCGCGCCAGTTATGATGACGGCAAGAGCTGGCCTGTTTCACGCGCGCTGCACGCAGGTCCCTCTGCCTACTCGGATCTCGCCATGCTGGCTAACGGCGAGGCGGCCTGCTTTTATGAAGGCGGCGTGAAGGGTGCTTATGAATCGATCCTCTTCGCGAGCTTTCCGCTCGACACGCTGAAGGCTGCCGAACGCGTTGTGGCTCCTCCGGTGCCGCTCGTGGACATTTCAGGACAGACTAAATGCCACGTGGTGGTTGCCGCAGGAACGCCATCGGTTTACCAAGGCCATCCCACGACGTTGCTGCTGCCGGATGGCAAGACGATGTTCTGCGTGTGGACGCCAGGACACGGGGGCCCCTGCGGCCCCATGGCGCGGAGTGATGATGCGGGTCTGACCTGGACGCGGCTGGACGATAAGTTGCCGGAAGCTTTTAAGACTCATCGGAACTGTCCCAGCATTTATCGCTTACTGGATTCAACAGGCAAAGCGCGTATTTGGGTCTTCTCTGCCGGAAAGAAAGCGGAGACGATGATCCCGATGCCCTCGATCATGAGCGAGGATGACGGCGTGACCTGGAAGGAGATGCCGCCTCTCGGTGATGCCTTTCGCTGTGTCATGACCTTCAGCAGTATGATTCGACTCAAAGACGGTTCGTATGCGGGCCTTTACCACCGTGGCGATCGGCAGGGGGAAAGCAGCGCGTCTGAAATCGTGCAAACCGTGACAACGGACGGCGGGTTCACGTGGTCTGCTCCTGAAGTGATCGCGCGTCCCCACCATAATAACCCCTGTGAACCTTTTGTTTTCCGTTCGCCTGACGGGAACGAGCTGTGCTGCCTGCTTCG
>CAYLUN010000112.1:0-16113 GCA_964386865.1 uncultured Lentisphaeraceae bacterium
TCCCTGCGATCCGCGTGACGTGGGAGCAGGCCAACGCCTACTGCGCGTGGCTCTCGAAGAAGCTCGGCAAGGCCGTGCGCCTGCCCACCGAGGCGCAGTGGGAGTGGGCCTGCCGCGCGGGCAGCGTCACGCCGCTGAGCTACGGCGATTTCAGCGCCGACTTCTCGAAGCAGGAGAACCTCGCGGACTACACGCTGATCGAGATGGCGGTCACCGGCGTGGATCCCAAGCCCATGGCGAACCCGCCGCCGCTCTACGACTACGAGCTGCGCGACCGCCGCTTCAACGACGGCGTGCTGCACCTGGCCAAGGTCGGCAGCTACGCGCCCAACGCGTGGGGCCTCTACGACATGCACGGCAACGCCGCGGAGTGGACACGCTCGGCCTGCAAGCCCTACCCGTACAGCGACGCCGACGGACGCAACAACGCGGCCGTGGACGAGCAAAAGGTCGTGCGTGGCGGCTCGTGGTACCGCCGCCCGCATCGCGCCACCTCGTCGTGGCGCTGGAGCTACCCCGGCTGGATGCGCCCGTACGATGTCGGCTTCCGCGTCGTGATTGAGGAAAGCTAGGGAACGCCCAACACGTGCCGAACGCCCAGCGCTCGTGGACGGGGTTAGGGCAGTTCGACGGTGAGGCGGTAGAGGCGGGTGGTGGTGAGGTCGGGATCGGCGAGGCGGTCGGGGCCGCCGTGGCCGGGGATGCGGGTTTGGTGTGCGACATTGGTCCAGCCGCCCGACGTGAGCGTGTCGCGACGCCAAAGCGTGTAGACGCGGGCGTCGGACGATTCGAACCAGACGTCCACGGGCACGCCGTTGGAGATGGCCGTTACGCGGAAGTAGCTCGCGCCGCTCTGCGGATCCGTGTCGGCGACATACTCTTGGAGATTGTCGTGAGCGTCGCGGTCGGGATTGTCGTGGGCGTCGGCCGGATCGAGAGGCTGGAGTCCGTGGCGGTGCTCCCAGCCGTCCGGCATCGTGTCACCGTCGCAGTCGGTAAATTCTGGCGCGTATTCAAACGCGCCCATGTCGCAGAGCGCGACGTCGTCGAAGTCCCCGTCGACGGGCCGGGGTCGGCCGTCCAAATCGCGCGAGCCGGCGGCCGCGCCGCTCGACGTGTCGGCACAGGGCGAGCCGTAGAGCAGCCGGAAGTCGCCCGACGCGGGCGAGCGGAAGGCAGGGTCGGCATCGATGTTGCCGAGGCCAGGCAGGACGGGGTGCGAGCAGCAGGCGTTACCGAAGAAAAAGGTGGGCGGCGCGTAGTTGTCGGAGGTCAGCGCGCGGTTCGCGCAGACGATCGTATCGGCCAGCACGCTGGCGCTCGTGACCTGCACGCCGCCGCCGGTTCCGGACGAAACGGCGTTCGACGCCACCGTGAGGCTGTCGAACGCGACCCGTCCGTTGGCATAGGCGCCGCCGCCGCGGGTGACCGCGCGGTTCGACGTCAGCAGGCAGCAGGCGGCTTGAAGGATGCCGCCCTCCGAGCGGACGCCGCCGCCCTCGGTTGCCGCGCGATTGCCGCAGGCGCTCACGTGGCGGAGAGCGAAAACGCCCGTCGGTTGGCCGTGGATCGCGAGGCCGCCGCCGCGCCAGGCGCTGCAGCAGGTGACCGCGCAGTTGGACACGCTGGCCTGTACCGCCAGCACGCCGCCGCCGTCGGTGTCCCATGGCGGGATGCCGGCCAGCGCGGTGTAGCCGCCGGTGACGGTGAAGCCGCTGAGGCGCGCGCCGGGGGCGAGTAGCACGCCGCGGATTGCAGCGGGCCCGTTGGTGAGGATCGGATCCGGCGAGCCTTCGATAGACGTGAACGTGGGGCCGTTGAGGCTGCGTAGAGCGACCTGCTCCGGGACGCAGACGCGGTTGGTGAGCGAACCGCCGAGCGTGGAGACCTTGCCGCCGGTGGCATAGACGCCGTCGTTGACCCAGACCGTGTCGCCGGGGCGCGTGGCGTCGAGGGCGTCCTGGATCATGTGGGCAGCGGTCGCCCAGTTGGTATAGGGCGCGACATTCAAGCCGGAGGCGGCGACAAAGTGCTCAGGCGTCAGCGCGACGTCAAGCCAGACCTCGCCGGATGTCCCCGTGTCAACGTCGACGTCGTATTGCGCGGGCAGGCCCGCAACGGTCAGGCCACGGTCCGTGAGCACGCCACCATAGGTGAATATCCGGTAGCGGCCGGGGCCGAAGGATGGGCCGGTCGCAACCTGCAGGGTACCGTCCAACGTCAGGTCGCTGGCGACCGTGAGGGCATCGTTGCTGCTGCCGGGAGCGGAGAGGTCGAAGCGGAGGCAGGCGTTCGTGCTCAGAGATAACTTCCCCAGCGAAAGGCTGGCGGCGTCGGCGCGGCCCGGCGAAAGCCAGCCGTAATCCTCGACGGTGACAACGCCCGCGACGTGGCCGCAGCCCGCGAGCGTGGCTCCGTTCTTGACGAGCACCGGGCCGGCGCCGGTGGCGGAGCCGCTGGTGTTGGTGACCAACAGAGTGCCGGCCTCGACCGTCGTGCCGCCCTTGAAGGCGCTGGCGGCACGCAGGGCCAGCGTGCCGGGGCCGGCTTTCACGAGCGAGCCAGACAGGATGGCAGCGTCGAGCAACACGTCGTCGGGCGGCGTGCCGTCGGCCACGGTGAAACGGCGCTCGGCTTTGAGGTCGAGTTGGCCGCCCGAGACCCAAGCCTGCGCGTCGGTGCCCGTGTAGTCGAACGGGCCTTCCAGCGTGAGCGTACTGGAGCCCAGGAGCGACAGGCGCCCGCCGGACATGGCGAGCCCGGCGAGCGTGGAGGGGTGCTCCTGCAGGTCGAGTAGCCCGTGGGCGGCGACGCTGACCGTCACGGTCGGAGCGAAGGCGCCGAAGCTGTCCGCAAACACGGAGGCGGCACGGGTGCCATCGCCGACGGCGAGCGCGGCGGGGATGGCGACGCTGCCGCCCTTGGCGAGGCGCAACGTGCCGCCAAGGACGGTGACCGTACCGCCGTGGGTGTTGGTCGCGGAGCCGCTGAGCGTGACGGTGCCGTCGCCGGTCTTGCGCCAGCCTGCCGCGCCGCCGATGGCGCCCGAGAGGGTGAGCGTGGCGTTGGTGGGAGCACCGATGTCGGCGGCGGCGGCGAGAGTGACCGGCCCTGCGAAGCGGGAGGCGCCGGCGGAGGCAGCGAGCGCGCCCGCGCCGGTCGCGCCTGTGCCGGCAAGGCTCAGCGGCTCGGGCGCGTCGTAGAGAACGCCGCCCTCGAGCAGGAGGGTCGCGCCGCTGCGCACGACGGTACCGGTGGCGACGGAGCCGAGTGCTTGGTTGGTGGCGACGAGGAGGGTACCGCCGACGAGGTCCGTGAGGCCGCTGTAGCTGTTGGTCGCAGCGAGGCGCGCCTCGCCGGCGCGGTACTTGGTGAGCCCGTTGGTGCCGCCAATGGGGCCACCGGAGAGGATGAAGCGCGAGGTGGCGTTGCTGAAGACGACCGGGCCGGGAGCGACGCCGGCGGAGGCGACGGTGACGTTGGTGCGCGTGCCGGTGTCGAAGCGCACGGGGTCGCCGGCGTCATAGAAACCGTTGAGGCCGCCGAGGGACCAGTTGGCGGTGGAGGCGTCCCACGTGCCATCGACGGCACCTGACCAGAGCAGGCGGGCGTTGCGGTAGGTGAGGGTCAGCTTGGGGCGGGTGGCGGAGTCGGCGTATTCGCTGGAGTCGAAGACGGCGTAGATCATCGTGCCGCCACCTTCGAACGCGCCTGAGAAGAGGATGAGCCCGTAATTGGATGAGCCTCCGAGCCACAGTTGCACGCTGGGCAGAACGTTGAAGGAGGCCCAGTTGAGCGGCTCGATGCCGCTGCCCGATCCGCCGGCACGCTTGACGCGGTTGGTTCCGTTGCCGTCGTCCGCCTTGTCGTACCAGCCGCCGTATTGGGACGTCCAGCTCAGCGTCTCTCCGGCGTCGCGGTAGTCCCAGCTCACGCCTTGGCCGTTGAGATTGGTGCCGAGGTTCTCGTACCAGTCGGAGGTGAGGCGGTAGGGTTTGAGGGTGAGCACGTTGTCGGCCTGCATGCTCCCCTCGGCGCGGTAGTAAAGGCCAAGGGCGGCGGCTGTCAGGCCGTCGCTCACGACGGACGGCAGGGTGAAGCGCACCAGCGCGCAGTCCTCGGCATAACCGCCGTCATTCATGTCGTACCGAACCTGCAGCTTCGAGTCGCCGCCGTTGTTGTCGTTCTGGTCGCTTTCGTTCAGCCAGGCGTCCGTCGTGTCGGAGTAGCCATACAGGCCGTTGTTCTGAAGCACGAGCCGGCCCGCAAGCGCGGGCAGTACAGTCAGGCAGATCAAGAGTGCGATGAAACGTTTACGTGTCTGCATGCCGCACCTCCTTGAAGAAATGAGCCATCGACAGTGTTGTAGTCGTCGGCGCGTGCGCGTTTCTTCCGGCAGGACGTGCCGGACGGCCAAAGGAAGGCGGGTTTACAGTCCGGGCTTTCGGTCAGGGCTTGTCGGTCTGGATGCGGTAGAAGACGCGCGGGCCGTGTGGCGCGGGGTCGGTGACCGTCGTGGCGCCGGCCTGGCCGGGCACGCCGTTGGTGAAAGGCTGGAAGCCGCCCGCCTGCAGCAGGTTGGTGGAGCGGTCGACGCGGTAGAGGCGCGTGGTCACGCTCTGCCAGGTGACGTCCGCGCCAGCGCCGAGCCCGCCGAACGGCGCGATGCTCTCGATGGTCAGTAGCGAGGCCGCGTTGGTCGGGTTGGTGTCGGCCAGATACTCCTTCTTGTCGGACATGCCGTCGCCGTCGGCGTCGGTGGTGGCGCTGGCGGTCGTCAGGGTGCTCCAGTAGAGTCCTTCCCACGCGTCGTGGATGCCGTCGCCGTCGGTGTCGGCGTTGACGCGGATCGCGAAGGTTTGCGCGGCTGACTGGTCGACGCCGCCGTTCGCGGTGCCGCCGCCGTCGCGCAGGACGATGCTGACGGTGGCGAGCCCGTCCGCCAGCAGGGCGGGCGTGTAGGTGAGCGTGCCGTTGGCTGCGACCGCGGGGCCGGCGCGGAAGAAGCCGGGCCGGTCGGGCGTGCAGACGAAGGTGAGCGTCTGGCCGGACTCGTCGGAGGGGCCTGCGGAGATGCCGCTCGCCCAGCTCGGGAAGGCGTAGGCGGCCTCGCCCCAGGCGTGGACGGTGTTGGTGCCCTTGGTGAAGCTGGGCGCGTCGTTGACGGGCGTGACGGTGACGCTGGCGGCGTTGGTGCCGCTGAGTAAGCTGTCGCTTACGACGAGGCGCACGGAGAAGACGCCGCCCGTGGGCCAGGTCACGCTGGCGGTGACGCCCGTGGCGTCGAACACGCCGTCGAGGTTGAAGTCCCACGCGTAGGAGACGATCGGCGTGAGGGCGTTGGTGTCGTAGGAGCCGGTGCCGCTGAGCAGCAGCGCGGCGTCCTCAAGCACGGCGTAAGGGCCGCCCGGCAAAGCCACGGGCGCCTGGTTGGCCTGAACGTCGAGGGTCGTGTAGTCCCACTCCGACACCAGGTTGGTGTTGCCGTTCATGACGCCGCTGTCGGTCACGCGAAGCGCGATGTTGCGCGTGCCGGCGGTGGCGAAGGCGTGGTTCGTCATAGCCGAGGTGGTGACCAGGTCAGGCGTTTCGTCGAGGTCGAAGTCCCACTCGTATAGCGTGATGAAGTCGGTCGGGTCGATGTCGTAGGAGCCGCCGCCGTTGAGCGTGACGCGGAAGCCGGTCACGGCCTGATAGGGCCCGCCCGCTTCGGCGTAAGGCGCGTGCGGGGGCTCGGCGATCGTGACCGTGAAGCTGCTGAGCGCGGTCTGCGCGGGCGTGCTGTCGTCGGTCACGCGCAGGCGGATGGTGAAGGCGGCCGGCGGGTCGCCGGGCACGCCGGGGGTCGGGTCGGGGTAGGTCCAGAGCGCGGCCGGATCGTCCGCGAGCGCGGTCGTGCAGTCGTAGGTGCCGTCGCCGTCGAAGTCCCATTCGTATTTCACGATCTGGCGGGCGGAGTCGATGTGGAACGAGTTCTCGGCGCTGGCGTGCAGGGGCACGCCGTAGCCCCAGACGTTGGGCGCGGTGATGACCGGCACGGGCGCCTGGCTGAAGAGCGTGGGCGTGAGCATCATGACGGCCCAGGCGGTGGAGAGGTCGCCGTTGAGGCTGGTGCTCGTGTCGCGGTACCAGGCGGACCACGAGCCGTCGGCGGCTTGGTGCCCGACGACCTTCTGCTGAACGCCGTTGGTGGGGTCGCTGTACCAGTCGAGGAAGGTCTCGGCGAGGTAGGTGACCGGGCGCGGCCGCGCGAGGCGCAGGGCCTTGGTGACGGCGTAGAGCGCGTAGTAGTTGCGGTTGGCGGCGCTGCCGTAGGTGCCGTTCCAATTGGTGGCGATCATGGACTCCGCGGCCTTCCACGTGGCGTTGGTGGTGAAGATGTTGTCGACCGCCATCTGGATGAGGGCCGAGGGCTGGGTGGCGTGCCAGGCGGTTTCGCCCCACGGGTAGTTTTCGCCGGGGCGGTAGACGTAGGCGCCGCTCACAAAGCTGTAGGCGAGCCAGCGCTTGTTCTCTTCCTTCACCCACGCGGGCGCCTGGATGCCGAAGTTGTTGTCGGCGGCCAGCAGGCCCACCGCGCCCCACTGCGTGATCGAGTTGTCGGAGGTGCCCGCGTTCCAGTCGTAGCGCCAGCCGCCGCGGTCGGCGGCGGAGGTGTCGCACTGGCCGAAAATCAGGGCGTCGACCAGGTCGGTGACGATGTCGAAGAAGTAGGCGTACTTGACCTGCGCGATGCCGGTGCGGGCCATGCCGAGCATGTCCTGCGTGGAGGAGATGGCGTCGATGACCATGCCTTGCTGGTAGCCGCGGTGCGTGGTGTTGACTTCAAGGCCGATGCCGTTGCCGTTGGTGTCGGGGTTGCCCGCCGACTGAGCCGTCATGGCGCGCGTCTGAAGCGTCGAGAACAGGTAGTCAAACCCGCGGTTGACGGTTTCCACGTACGGGTCTTCGGCAGGGTCGCCCTCGGGCCGGTGTCCGTTGGTGAGCAGCGCCTGCACCGCGCCGGCGGCGGCTGAAGGGCGGTATCCCGCGTTGCCGTCAGCCGGGCTCTTCCAGTAGCCGGCCGCACGCTCCTGGTTCTTGTGCAGCCACCAGAGCCCCTCGTCCACCGCGATGTCGGCGCGCGTGGCTTGGCTGTCGGGCCGCATGATCAGCTTGTAGTCGTCGGCGCCGCTGAGCCCGGCGGCGTCGCGCACGGTCAGCCGGGCGGTGTAGGGCTTGTTGGTGGGGCCGCTGTAGGTGTGGGTCGCCTGGATGGCGTACTTGTCGCTGACGGTGGCGAAGGCGCTGGTGGCGCCGTCGCCGAAGTCCCAGCTGTAGGTGAGCGTGCCCGCGTCGCGGACGATGGCCTTGAGGGTCACCTGCTTGCCGGGGTAGACGAGGTGCGGCGAGTCGGGGTTGCCGTGCAGCGGCACGCAGATCACGTGCGGCGGGAGGTTGGAGGAGACGGTGACCGTGGTCAGGTCCCAGTCCGAATGGCCGGCCGCATCAAAGACCGTGAGCTTGGCTGCGAAGACGCCGACGTTGGTGTAGACATTGAAGGGGCGCCGCCCGACTAGGTCGATGTCGTTGTCGGCCGTGCCGTCGCCGTCGCTGTCGCGCGAGGTGTCGATGTCCCAGAGGTATTTGGCGACACCCTGAACCACGTTGGTGTCGCCCTCGTCGGTGGAGCCGCTGCCGTCAAAGTAGGCGGGCGGGCCGTTGAGTCCGGCGGAGTAGGGGCCGCCCGCCTCGGCTTCGGGCAGGGTGCTCGCGACGACCGTCACCCGCGCGGTGCTGACGGCGCTGGCCTGCTCGGCGGCATCGTAGACGGTGAGCGTGATGACGACGTTGGTGAAGGCGCGGTAGATGTGGCGTGGGCGGGGTCCGGTGCCGGTGGCGCCGTCGCCGAAGTCCCAGACGTAGCGCGAGACGCCCACGTCATCGGTCGAGCGGGTGCCGTCGAAGGTCAGGGGCCAGCCGATCTCGACGGTCTGGTCTTCGCCTGCGTCCGCCACGGGCGGCGCGCTGGCGATGAGGGTCACCAGGCAGGTGTCGATGTGTTGCTGGAGCACATGGTCGGTGACGCGTAAGGCCACGGTGTTCGTGCCGAGCTGCGCCACGGAGAAGCCGTGCTGGAGCTTGGCTGAGGTATCGCCGGAGGGCCGGAAGGTAACGCCGTCGTAGGCCCAGTCCCACTCGTAGGTGTAGAGGCCGTGGTCATCGCCGCTGCCGGCGGCGTCGAAGGTGAAGAACCAGACGCCCTCGGTGCAGTTGGTTTCGTTGCCGAGGCGGTCGGGGCCGGCTTCGGCGACGGGCGGGCTGTTCTTCAGGCAAGCCAGCGTGGTTGTGACCGTGTTGGTGAGCAGGGCCTGGTCCCAGACGGAGAGCGTGACCGCGTGGGTGCCCGGCTGGTAGACGCGGTACGTGGGCGAGGGGCCGGCGGCGCACTCTTGGTAGCTGTCGGCCTCGAAGCCGCCGCGGTACACGTGGTAGCCTCGGCGGAACGTCGCGTCGCTGCTGAAGGCCGAATCGCGGACGAGCGTCCAGCTGGCCTGGTCGGCGCGCTTCACATAGTACCGCGCGCCGCTGCCGGCCTTAAGCTCGACGCGCCAGTCGTACCACGCGTTGAGGGTGATGGGAATGCCGAGCGAGACGTGCGTGCCGCTTTCCACGTAGTAGAGGGTTCCGTTCTCGTTGTGCAGGCCGTAGACCCACTGGTTCCAGTGGGTGTTGTTGGCGTCGGTGGTACGAAAGCCGAAGATGACGTCGAGGTTGCTGCTGCTGAAGCGGATGCGCGTCTCGGCGCGCAGGCCGCGCACGCGCGCGAAGAGGTCGCGCGTGAAGCAGGCGTGGCCGCTGTCGAAGTTACCGTTCACCCAGTCGAAGGTCAGCACGTCGTTGGTGATGCGCGCGTCCGAGCTGTAGATCCATTTTTCGCGCATGTAGGCGTTGGTGGCGAAGGCCTCCTCGCCGACGGCCCAGACGTATTGGACGAGCGACGAGTCGGCGTCGCTGGAGCCGCCGCCGTTGAGGGCGACGCTCCACGCGCCGTTGCTGGCGCTGCCGCTGAACTCGTCGCGTGTGTAGGGGCCGCCCGCGTGGGCGGCGGGGGGCGTGCCGGGCGTGATCGTGATGGTCATCGTGTCGACGTGGGTCTGGAGCGCGTGGTCGGTGACGCGCACCGCGATGGTGTAGACGCCGGGCTCGCCCCAGGTGTGCGTCGGCGTGGCGCCGGTGTCGGAGGAGGGATTGAAGGTGACGCCGTTGTAGGCCCAGTCCCACTCGTAGCCGAGGATGCCTCTGTCGTCCGAGCTGCCGCTCGCGCTGAAGGTGTAGGCCCAGACGCGGTCGGTGGCGTTGGACTCGACGAGCGTGGCGTCGAGGCCGGCGTTGGCCGCGGGCGGGCTGTTGGCGAGCACGATGACCTCGGTCCCGTTGGTATCCGCCACGCCGGCGGGGTCCGTGACGATGAGCGCGACGGCGTTGGTTCCCGTGCCGTAGAAGCGCCACGTCGCGGCCTGGCCGTGCGCGAATTCGCGCAGCTCGTCGAAGGCGAAGGTGCCGCTGTTGACGTCGGCGCCGCGCAAGAAGGCGGCCGCGGTGCCGTAGCTCGAGTCATAGAGCAACTGCCAGTCGGCCGCGCCGGCCGGGCGCAGGTAGTAGCGCGCGCCGGAGCCGGCCTTCAGGTCGATGCGCACCTCATACGGCTGGTTCGGCGTGTAGAGGGCAGCGCGGCCGCGGCTGTTGCCGTCCTCGTAGATTTCGATGTAGTCGCTGTCATGGAAGTAGACGGCGTAGGGCATTTGCCCGTACTGATACGTGGCGCCCGTGTTCTTGAGGCCGACCATGGCGGCGCAGGTCGTGGGCGGCGTGAGCGTGGCTTGGAAGGCCGTGCCGGCGGCGCGCGGGATGGCGGTGCGGGTGAACGCGTAGCGCGTGCCCCACGAGCCGGCGCCCGCGATGAAGAGCGCGTTGCTCTGGCTGAGCCCGGCGCTGCTGGTGATCCACTTGCCGGTGGTCACCGCCGTGCCGCCGAAAGACTCGGTGCCCAGATCCCACAGGTAGGTCAGCCGGTTCGTCGGCGAGGTGGGGTCGGACGAGCCGCTTCCGTCGAGGGAGACGAGCCAGCCGTTGTTGTCCACTTGGCCGGTGAGCTCATCGACGCTGTAGGGCCCGCCCGCGTCGGCGGCCGGCCTGTCGCCCGGCTGCATCACGAGCGTGACCCTGCCGGTGGCGCTTTGGCCCTCGGTGTCGTAGGCGGCGAGGGCGACCCGGTTCGTTCCGGGGCCGAACGTCTGCGCCAGCGACGGCTGCGGCGCCAGCGGCTCGAAACGCACGTTGTCGAAGATCGCGGCAGTCCGGTAGGTGCACAGGCCGGCCATGCCGTCGGTGAGGCCGGGGGAGGCCGTGAACGAGCCGGCGCGGACCAGCTCGTTGGTGCCGATCCACATCGTCACTTCGTTGTTGTTCCACTCGGCGCGCAGGTGATAGGTCTTGTTCAGGCCGATGGGGAACGGCAGCGGCAGCGTCCCCGTCCAGACGTCGCTGCCGTCGAGGCGGCGGTTGACCAGGATGTCGTTGTAGCCGCGGCCGCGGAAGATGCACTCGAGGCGCGTGTCGGCCGAGCGCGAGGCGAAGTGGAACGCGACCTCCTCGCCCGAGCCGGAGGTCATGCGCATGTCGGCGGAGGCTGCCACGTTCAGCGGCAGGAGCTGGCGGTGCATGAAGCGCGACCGGTCGTTGCCGGTGTCGGTTTGATGGAGGGAGAAGCTGCCGCCGAGCGGCGACGTGTTGGTGACGGCCCAGGTGCCGGCCCAGCTCATCCAGTCGCTGGCGGCGCCGTCCTCGAACGCGTCGAACAGGGCCGGCGGCGCGCGCAGGTCGGCCTTCCTCACGTTGCGCACCGAGAAGCTGTCGAAGGCGACCTCGCAGCAGTAGTCGGAAAAGCCGCAGTAGCCCGACAGGCAGTAGGCGTCGTTGAAGCTCAGGAGGACGCGCCCGTCGACCGACAGGTGCAGCCAGCCGCCGCGCCGCGCGGCCTTAAAGTGGTAGGTTTTGTAGGCCTGAGGCGTGAAGCCGAGCGGCACGTTGGAAAGAACCGTGCCCGCGCGGTCCAGCCGCAGGTCGTTGATGCCGCGCCCGCGCAGCAGCACCTCGTAGCCGTCGCTGTAGCCGCTGGCCGCGAGTACGAAGATACACTCCGTTCCGCTTCCCGAGCGCCATTGGAAGTCGGCCTCCAGCTCGAAGTCGCCGCTGACGGGGTAGTCGTAGAGAATGCGGGCGCGGTCGGGGCTGGTGTTGGACTGCCGGAGCGAGCGCGCGCCCGCGAGCGGCTGGTTGGTCAGGATGCCCCAGCTGCCGTTGAGGGGCCGCCAGCGCGAGCTGAGGCCCGCCTCGAAATCTTCAAAGCGGGCATCGCCGACGTCCCAGTCGAAGCCGGCCAGGCCCTCCGCGTCCGACGCGAAGTTCGTGCCGTAGAGCGTGAGCGCCCAGCAGCTGTTGGAGGCCTGCGCCTCGCCGTAGACGAGCGTGGCGCCAGCCACGGCGGGAACGGCGCTCGTGGGTGCGGGGCGCGCCGCGAAACTGGCGGGGGCGAGCGGCGGCGCGGCAATGCACATCACGTTGTTGGGCGTGGCGCCGATCGTGACCGAAGCCGCGTAGTTCGTCCCTGTGCCGTTGTTGCGGAAGAAGACGAGCGACCGTGCGTCATAGGTGGCGGTCACGATATCGAGGTCGCCGTCGCCGTCGAAGTCGTGGGCGTCAAAGGCGCTGTGCCGGTTGATGTCCAGCGTGGGCACCGGCTGGCCCGCGGCGAACGTTCCGGTGCCGAGCCCCTTGAAGAAGGTGACGTCGCCGCTCGAGCCGGCGTTGGCCAGCACGTCGGGGTGGCCGTCGAGGTCGAAATCGCCGGCGGTCACGGCGTAGGGGTCGTCGCCCACGTCGCCGATCTGCGCGTACGCGCCGAACGTTCCGTCGCCGAGGCCTCTGTAATGCCGCAGGTTGCCGGTTGAGGTGGCCGCGCGGACCAGATCGCGGACGCCGTCGTGGTCGAAGTCGGCGGTGTCGAGGCCGCGCGAGCGCCACTCGAAGCCGTCCTGCATCTGGGCTAGGAAGTGCCCAGTGCCGTCGCCTTTGAAGAGGGTCAGGCTGCCGGTGTTGCCGTGCGCGAGGAGGTCCTCGTGCCCGTCGTTGTTGAAGTCGCCCGCGGTCATTTCTTGGAGCCAGTCTTCGGCCATCGCGCTGAGCATCGAGGCCTCCTGCCTCACAAACCCGTTGGTGCCGTCATTGAGGAAGAGCGTGTAGCCGCCGCTTTGGTAGAGCGTGTAGCGCCCGATCACGATGTCGTCGTGCCCGTCCTCGTTGAAATCGGCGATGGCGCAGGAGCGGGTGTTGGCGGCGACGCCTTCGCTCATGCGCCACGCGCCCGCGAAACGGTAGTTCACGAAGGCGTTGCTGGCGGCGTTCCACTCGGCGACGTAAAGCTGGGCGTTCTCGTCCAGCGCGGCGATGAAGGCCGCGCGCTCCCACCGCTCGTAGCAGCCGAGGTCGGGCGAGACGAGCCCGTCGCCGTCGCCGTCGGCCGGGCGCGGCATGCCGAGGAGGTCGGCCGGCAGGCCGGGCAAGGCGGGGGCGGCGTCCACGCAGGGCGAGGCCTGGGTCAGCCGGTAGTCATCTGCGGCGACGAAGCCGGGCGCGTCCTCGAAGCAGCCGGACGCGCCGGGAAGCCCGGCGGTCGGGGCCGTGCAGACGACGGCGAAGGTGCCGCCAGCGGGGGCGGACCAGTTGTCGCCGGCGCTGGCGCTGTTGGCGTAGACGATCGTGTTGCGCAGCGTGCCGCCGGCGCTCAGGAAGACGCCGCCGCCGCTGCCGCCGGCGGTGTTGTCGACGGCCGTGCAATGATCGAGGCGGCCGCCGTTGTCGAAGTAGGCGCCGCCGCCGTCGCCGGCGCTCGCGTTCGAAACGATCAGCGCGCTCTCGGCTACGCCGCCTGCCGCGAGATAAAGGCCGCCGCCGAACGCGGCGGCGTTGCCGGAGAGGGCGCAGCGGGCAACCGTGCCGCTTACGACGCACGCGCCGCCGCCCGCCGCTTCAACCGCGCCGCCGCTGGCTGCGGCGTGTCCGCCGCTCAGCGTGAAGCCCTCGAGGCGGGCGCCTCCCGCGAGGTAGGCGCAGCGCGCGTCCGCCGCGCCGCAGATCGTCGCGAGGGCCGCGCCGTTGGCGCTGCGCACGGTCACCGCGTTGGTCAGGCAGACGCGGTTGAGCCGCGTGCCGCCCGGCGCGGCCGCGCCGCCTGCCGCGTAGGTGCCGTCGGCGACCAGCACCGTGTCGCAAGCCTCGGAGAGGTCGGCGGCGTCCTGGATGTTCGTGGCGGCCGTGGCCCAGCTCAGATACGGGGCGACGGGGTTGGCGGAGTCGGCGTCGACGTAGCGCGTGACGGCGGGGGACGGCCCGGTCAGCGCGACCTCCAGCGGCGTCGTGCCGGACGCGTAGCCGCCGTAGACCAAGAAGTCGATCGTGTCGCCGGGCGCGACGGTCACGTCGTTGGTGAAGCTGCCGGCGTTCGTCGCCTGCCAGAGCCAGTTGGTTCCGCACCGCACGCCCACCTGCATGGTGCCGCTGTCGCCAGGCAGAAACCGACCGACGATGTGGCAAGGGCCTGGCTTCTGGGCCGTCCAGCGCAGCACGGAGGGCTGGCTGCCATTCCCCGGGTGCAGCGTCAGCCACCCCGGCTGGCCGCCGTAGGAGGTCGTGCCGGCGTCGTTGCGCCAGATGCCGGGGGACCAGTCGGAGGCCCAGCCGTACCAGTGCGGGTTGAGCCCGCCCGCTCCCATGCCGCAGTTCACGTACGGCGTGAAGCCCGTAAACGATGTGGTCATCCAGCCATACGTCCACACGCCGTTTGGGTTTCCATTCGTGATCGACAGGTCGGCGGTCGGGTTGTAGACCGTGGCGTGAGCGCTTGGCGCCAGGCCGATCAGGCTGAACAACACGCCACCCCGCAAGCGGGCAGTCCAATTCATGGCACACCTCCAGAATGAGACTTCACACGTAAGTTAATCTAATAGACTAGAGCAAATTTAGCGCGAAAGGCGAACACTGTCAATGGCCCTTCAGGCCTAGCGCGGAAATGCTCGCCAGCCTGTTTTCCGCTATGGTATCTTTTTTCAGTATGGCGGTGGTGACTCGGGTGTGTAAGAGAGAAATGGCGTGCCAATGACGGGTGCCTTGCTCATTCTTCTGGCGGAGGCGTTTGTTGCCTATCTGCTCGTGCTCGGGGCGCATGCGCTCCGCGCGCGCTACGGGCTGTCCCTCTTCTACGCGTTGATCGGCGGGCTCACCGCCGTTATGGTGTGGGTGACCGACGCGGGCGTGTGCGTCCACGTGGCGGGCCTTACGTTCATGACGGGCTCCGCAGTCTTCTACACCGCGCTTCTTTTCGGCGTGTTCGTCGTGTACGTGTTCGACGGGCCGCGTGCCACGCGCGTTGCGATCGCGGCGGTGGTCGGGCTTTCGGTGCTGGTGCCGCTGGTGGCGTTCGTCGTGCGGGCCCGGACGCACCTGTGCGGATTTGACCCGCTGGGCCTGGTGCCCGCACCTTCGCTGCGGAATAACGTGGCATCGGTCGTCGCCGCCGTGGCCGACCTGCTCTTCTTGGCCGTTTCGTGGGAGTACCTCGGCAAGTCGCGAGTGGGGGCGCACCTATGGCTGCGGACGTTCTTGACGCTGCTCGGCGTGATGTGGCTGGACGTGCTCCTGTTCACCACGGGCGCGTTTGCCGGCAAGCCCGAGTATTTCAACATCATGGCGGGCACGCTGACGAGCCGGCTAATCATCACGATCTTTGCCTACCCGTTCCTGTACCACTATTTGAACTGGCAGAAAGGGAAAGCGGGGGGTCTGCTCGAAGACCGACCTGTGCTGTCGATTCTGAAGGAGGTTGCGGACATCCGGGGCGAACTCGGCGAGGCGCAGCGAGAGATTGAGAGGCGCAAACAGGCCGAGGCCGAGAAGGCGGTTGCGATCGAGAAGCTGGAGGCGACGCTGCTGCGCGTGCACCGTCTGGAAGGCATGCTGCCCGTGTGTTCGGCGTGCCGGCGGATCCGGGTGGAGTCGGCCTCGCTCTCCGAGCCGGCCCGCTGGCTGTCGCTCGAAGACTATCTGCACGAAGAGACGCCGGTTCAGTTCTCGCACGGACTCTGCTCGGAGTGCGCGAAACGCCTCTATCCGGACTACAGCCACGACCTGTAAAGGCTGCACAGGAAGGCGGGCGCGCCCGCCTGCCTGACCGTTTTCGAGATCACGCTCGTCCCTCCCTAAGCCTAACGGTCATCCGAAAAGCAATGATCCTCGCACCCCCCCCGTCACCGAGTACAAACACTCAAAAGGGAGTTGTTGCGACGCACCACATTCAGTATTATTACGCACAGACTGCAGTGTGTGTGAGGAGCAAAATCCAAATTAAGGAGGAAGACATGGCGTCCATCAAAGGAACAAAGACGGAAAAGAACGTTCTGACCGCGTTCGTGGGCGAGTCGGCGGCCAGAAACCGCTACACGTACTGGGCGGCGCAGGCGAAGAAAGAGGGGTTCGTGCAGATCGAGTCCATCTTCGAGGAGACTGCGAACCAAGAGCGGGAGCATGCCAAGCGGCTGTTCAAGTTCTTGGAGGGCGGCGATGTCGAGGTCTGCGCGGCGCTGCCCGCCGGTGTGATCGGCAAGACGATCGACAACCTGAACCACGCGGCCGAGGGCGAGGAGCACGAGTGGCAGCACATGTACCCCGATTTCGCTAAGGTCGCCCGCGCCGAAGGGTTCGAGGAGATCGCCAACGTGATGACGAGCATCGCGGTGGCCGAGAAGTTCCACGGCGAGCGCTACCGCGCGCTGGCGGCCAACATCCAGAAGGGCCTCGTGTTCAAGCGCGACGATCCGATGACGGTGTGGCGCTGCCGCAACTGCGGCTACCTTCACGTCGGGGCTGAGGCGATGGACGTGTGTCCGGCCTGCGCGCACCCGAAGGCGCACTTCGAGCTCGTGGCGCTGAACTGGTAGATGCTGCGGAAAGACGGGTGGGGCGGCGTCCCCGCCGACCGCGCACGGCAAGGGGCTGCCGTCCCTACCGGGAAACGCG
>CAYLUN010000113.1:0-16048 GCA_964386865.1 uncultured Lentisphaeraceae bacterium
CGCGGGCACCGGCAGCAGCGAGACCGCCAAGGCCTTGACGTCGCGCGCGTTGCCGCGCCCCGTGTCGATGCGCGCGATCAGCCGCTCGAGGTCGCGCACGCCAGCGAGCTTCTCGCGCAGGTCGTTCAGCAGCAGGCGCGACTTCGTGAAGCACTCCACGGCGTCGAGCCGCGCCCCGATGGCGGCAGCCTGCCGCAGGGGCCGCACCAGCCACGACCGCAGCAGGCGCGCGCCCATCGGCGTCTGCGTGTTGTTCAGCACGCCGAGCAGCGTCACTCCGGGCGCCTTGCCGCGCTGCGGGATGAGGTCGAGGTTCACGCAGGTGCTCTCGTCGAGCATCAGGAAGTCGGCCGCCTGCCGCACCTGAAGCGACCGCACGTGGCCCACGTTGTGGCGCAGCTCCTCATTCACGTAGTGGATAAGCGCGCCGGCCGGGCAGACCAGCGCGGGCTGGCCCTCGCAGCCGTAGCCTTCGAGGGAATGCACGTGGAAATGCCGCAGCAGCCGGTCGTAGGCGCAGTCGTACTCCAGCGTCCAGTCGTCGAGCTCCGTCACCGCCCCTGCCGCGCCGGAGGCAAGCACGTCGGCCAGGCGCGCGTCGGCGCGCTGCTCGCGGCCGACCAAGCACTCGCTCGGGGCGTACCGCTTGAGGTGCTCGGCCAGGGTCGCGGCGTCGCCGACCTCTTCGACCGTGAACGCGCCGGTCGAAAGGTCGAGCAAGGCGAGCCCGATGCCCTTGCCCGCATAGAGGGCCGCGAGGTAGTTGTTGCGGGCCGCATCCAAGATATCGTCTTCGGTGACCGTTCCGGGCGTGACGACGCGCGTGACTTCGCGCCGCACGATGCCCTTGGCTTGCGAGGGGTCTTCCACTTGGTCGCAGATCGCGGCTTTCTTGCCGGCGCGGATGAGCTTGGCCAGGTAGGCGTCCAGGGCGTGGTAGGGCACGCCGCACATGGGCATGCCGGTGCGCTGCGTCAGCGCCACGCCCAAGATCGGAGCAGCCGCGCGCGCATCGTCGAAGAACATCTCGTAGAAATCCCCGAGCCGGAACAGCAGGATCACGCCCTCCGGCAGTTCCGCCTTGATGCGCCGGTACTGCCGCATCATCGGGGTCAACTCTTCTCCAGCCATGGCTTCTCGCTCCTAAAGAAACGTTCGGAAGAGTTTCGCAAGTTGCACCCCGCCCGTCAACACCGGAGCGCGCCCGCTGCGGGGCAGCGCGTTGCGGCTTACCCTCGGCACTCGTTCACGCTCTCCTTGATCGTCGCCTGCGGCTTGCCGTTGCAGTTCAAGTAGAGCCTGCCGAGGTACTCGCCCACCAGGCCGATCGAAAGCAACATCGCGCCGCCAATCACGAGTTGCAGGGTCACGATGGTCATCCAGCCCTCGACGTGTTGCTCTAAGAGCACGTACTGCAGCAAGAAGAAGACCGCCAGGGAGAAACCGGCTAGCGCCAGCACCAGCCCAACCCACGCCGAGAACCGCAGCGGCCACACCGAGAAGCCGGTCGCCACCCGCATGAACACCAGCACGGACTTCGCCAAGCTGTAGGTGCTTGCGCCGCAGAAACGCGCATTGTGAGCCGCGTCACTCTGGCCGACGTTGTACGTGATGCCGAGCAGCAAGCCGTCCACATACGGAAAGGCCCCTGTGTACTTGATGACCTCGGCGACCACCTCGCGGCGCACGACCTTGAACGGCGACAGGTAGAGGTGCTTCGGCTTGGCGATGACGATCTCCGCCAGCTTGCCGTTTAGCCAGCCGCCAGCCCGCTTCCACCACGCATGCTTCATAGTCGAGAAGTGGGCATAGCAGACGTCTAGCTCCTGCGACACGCAGTGCGCGTGCAGACGGGGAATGTCGTACGGCGAGTGCTGCAGGTCGTCGTCCATGATTACCGCGAACGCGCCGCGCGCCTTGCGCAGCCCGCTCAGGATAGCGTTGTCCTGCCCCGCGTTCTTCCGCAGCCGAACGCCGACGACCGCCCTGTCCTTCTCGCACAGGCCCTTGATGACGCGCCAGCTGCCGTCTGCGCTCTGGTCGTCCACGAGGATCAGTTCGTAGACTCTCCCCTTCAGCGCGTCGGCGAGCTGCCGATACAGCTCCTCGAGGCAGCCCGCGCTATTGTACACGGGCACGATCACGCTCAGCTCGACCATACCACCTCCACGATCATGTCGTGCGCGACGCTGACGACCCGGTACTCGAAGCCCACGTCCAGCCGAAGCCGGTCGAGCGCTTGGGTCAGCGACGCCTCCGTGAAGCGAAACACCTCATCGCGCGCTCCCGCCCGCGTGAGCCGCATCGCCAGATAGCGGCGAAGCCCCCCCGCGTGCGTCCAGTTCCGCACCGGCTCCGATAGCACAAAGCGGGCGGACGACCGCTTGACGCGCGCGAACAGCTCTGGCAGATTCCGCTCGAAATGGTACAGCGAGCCCATCATGACGCAGAGGTCGCAAGCGGGCAGCGCCTCGCCCCGCAGGAGGTCCGCCTGCCGCGCGTCAAACCCGAGCTTCACGGCATGCGCGACGAACGCCTCGCTTAGATCCAGCCCCGTCCAGCACACGCCGCGCTGCCGACAGCGCGCGGCCACGGCCACGTCGCCGAAGCACAGCTCCAGCACGGCGCGGTCGTTCTCGCGGATCAGCGCGCACACGCTCTCAAAGCGTTCGCTATACCGGCCCCGGTACAGAAGCCCCATCGCCAAGCGGTAGAGACCCACACTTCCGTAGATGATACTCCTGCCCATATCGCTGTGGATTCTTACACGATTCGGATAGGGGCACAACTTTTTTTGCCCGAATTTTTTCTTTGCAATAAATTGCGCGCGCGCCTCGTCTGTGCTAGATTACTGATAAGAAGATCAGTTTGTCTCTTATTGGGCAGGAGGTGGCATGCGTGTGGCGGCGATCGCGAACCGGCTTTTCGGCAGAACGCTCTCGGCGAGACTGTTTCTCGGCGGCCTGTTGCTGCTCCTGCTGGTTGCGACGCGCTGGGCGTGGATCGACTGCGACGGCGGCGTGCCGACCCTGAACGAATACGGCTACTTCGCCACCGACGAGGGCTACTACTGCGGCGGCGGGAGGCAGAAGCTTCTCCGGGATCGCTTCGTCTCGGCCACGCGGTCAACGCCTTGCACGTACGCCATCTGCCCGTCAACGCATGTTTTGACCTGGTGGTCGTTCCTGATCTTTGGCCAGACCACGTGGGCCCATCGGTTTTTCCCGCTCCTCTTCTGCAGCTGCGCATGGCTCGCCATCTTTCATTTCCTGTCGCGAAAGACGCTGCCGTGGATTGCGTTTCTGCTCTGCGCGATCTGCGTGCTGAACCCCTTCCTGATCGCGTACGGGCGAACGGCCTGCAACGACACGTTGATGGGGTCGCTCTTGCTTCTCGGCTACATCGTGACCCGAAAGAAGGGCTGGCTCTTTCCGTTCGCGGGCGGCTTCGTTTTCGGCCTGGGCCTTTGGGTCAAGATGTCGATCTGGGCGCTGTTCCCCATCGGACTGAGCGCGGCTGCGATGACGCATGACGTACGGCAGCGCGTGCGCCGCATGGCCCTGTTCCTCGCCGGGTTCGGCGTGTCCGTGTGCGCCCAATACGGGCTGATCCGGCTCATGCTCGTTGAATCCGCAGCCATGCAGAGCGTCAGCGTTGACGACCTGTTAAAGGCCTCAAATGCGGCGCCTCCACTGCCGAACCTCTTCGATGGGGAGCTCGTGTTCAAAGCCCTGTCTTCGTTCCCGCGCTGCCCCTCAGACGGCGTGCTGAGCCTCTGGATCGCGCTCTTTCTGGTGTTGCCTGCGCTGCTCTTGCTCCGGCGCCTGGCGGAGAGGCCGTTCCGCTGGGACGGACGCCTCATTCTCTATCTCGCTCTTCCGCTGTATGCGGCGGGCATCATCGTACTGCCGGTTTTCTATTCCCACTACTACATACCGATCATCATGTTCGTCCCCATCGTCTGGTTCGAGGCCCGGCGCGACCTGAAGCAGTGGGCCGGCGGCAGCCCTTATCTGAGCGCGGCCCTGCTGGCCGGCACCCTGTTGGCCGTGATGCTGGCCTACAATGCATTCACCGTCTATCCGGATGAGGCAACCGGGCTCTCAAACTATCTGTCAAACGCCTACAACCTGCCGCCGAAATGCGTCTGGACGCGCAACGGCTGGCACATCCTGTCGGGGGCCGCGCTCCTGACGTTGACGGCCCTGTGGGCGCGGCAGCGCAGGCCCACCGCGTGGGTTGTGGCTGGCGCTCTGCTCTCGGCGCTGGGGGTCGCGGATCTTTGTTTTTCAACCATCCCGCTCTGCGAAGCTTACAAATACACGACCATTTTTTCCGCCACGATCAACGACGTGGCCTACGTGCTCCAGGCGTGCTCCATTCTGCTCTTCTTCGCCGTGTGGGGCTTGCCCGGCCTGTTCCGGCGCGGCGTGCGCTGGTATCTGCTTCTGCTCGCCCTGTTCGTCTGCTGCACGCTCGCGAATCCGGTGTGGCGCAACGCCGCTGGCGAGCTGACACAGCGTGGCCACCTGCACAAGCAGGCGATCGCCGAACTCGCCAGGCTGGTTCCGGACAACGCGGTCGTTTTCGGCGAGCGCGCGCCCCAGCTCTTCCTGTCGCTCTACCCGCGCGTGACGGCTGTACCCAACCACGACCCGGTCCCCGTCGTGCTGGCCATCCAAGAGAAGTACCCGGATGCGCCGCTGTTCGCGCTCTTGGACTCTGAACACAACTACCATTTCACCCACTACGAGAACAATAAGGACAAGATCCAGATGCAGGTTCTCAGGACGCTGAAGCTCCCCAGCTTCAACACCTGCCGCCCCTCCGATGTCTTTCTGGTCAGACTTCACGTGCTCAAGCCCCAGGCGCCTTCGGGCCCGCGCGCGCCGTGATCGGCCCGCTCCTAGCCGCTTTTCGTTCTTCTCTTGTGAACGGCCGACATGGTATTTTACTCATGCCCCATGTGGCGAGGCTGATGGGGAAGCGCGGCCGGCTGCGGCAGCGAGGTGTATCTTCCGAGACCTGCGATTATGAGTGACGGCGTTGAACGGCAGGGACGCCACCCTGGCGTTGTATGCGGACGGCAGGGGGCTGCCGTCCCTACCCAGGGCTCAGTGCTCCGTTGCCCACTTGCGCAGGTCTCAACAGACAGGGGGGGAGAATGACGAACGTATCGCGTCGTGCGTTTCTGAAGGCGGCGGCCGCGGCGGCCGCGCCGACCATCATCCCGTCTTCGGTGCGGGGGGCGCACGCGCCCAGCAACCGCATCAACGTGGCCACGGTCGGCCTGGGCCCAATGGGCAAAGGCCACATGGGCGCGCTGCTGGGCAATCCCGGCGCGCAGGTGGTTGCCGTTTGCGACATCTTCAAGCTGAAAATCGACACGGGGTGCGAGCAGGTCAACGCCCGCTACGAGGAGGCTAAAAAGGCCGGCTCCTACACGGGCTGCAAGGGCTTCCTCGATTTCCGCGAACTGCTGGCCCTGCCGGGCCTCGATGCCGTGACCATCGCCACGCCTGACCACTGGCATGCGCTCGTCGCCGTCGCCGCCTGCGCTGCCGGCAAGGACGTCTACTGCGAGAAGCCGCTGGGCCTGACCCACTTCGAGTCCCGCGCCATCGCGAACGCCGCCCGACGCTTCGGCACGGTCTTCCAGGTGGGTTCGCAGCAGCGCTCGGACGATAAGTTCCGCCACGCCTGCGAACTGGCTCGCAACGGCCTGATCGGCGACATCAAAGAGGTCTTCATCGCGGTGGGCGGCTCGCCGAAGCCGTACTGCACGCTCCCCGCCGAAACCCTTCCCGAAGGGCTCGACTGGAACATGTGGCTGGGGCCGGCGCCGGTCCGCCCCTACAACAAAGTGCTTTGCCCGGACGTGTGGCAGCACGGCTTCTCCGGCTGGCGCGGTTACGCCGAGTTCGGCGGAGGCGGACAGGCTGACTTTGGCGCCCACCATTACGACATCGCCCAGTGGGGGCTGGGCATGGACGAGTCGGGCCCCGTCGAAGTCATCCCCCCCACCAAGAGCCAGCCGCTGACCTACCGCTACGCCAGCGGCGTCACGATGTACCGCTCCGGCAAGGAGCCCGGTGCCGCCATCACCTTTGTCGGCACGCAAGGCTGGGTGGGCGTCAACCGCGGCAGCTTCCTCAAGAGCAGCCGCGTCGCTCTGGAGACCTACGCCTTCCGCCCCTCGGACATCCGCCTCTACAAGAGCGCCAACCACATGCAGAACTGGCTCGACTGCGTCAAGACGCGCGGCCCCACCATCTGCACGGCTGAAACCGGCCACCGCACCGCGACGATCTGCCAGATCGGCACCATCGCCGAAACCCTCGGCCGCCCGCTCACGTGGGATCCGGCCGCCGAACGCTTCGGCGACGAAGCCGCCTGCCGCATGTTGCGCCGCGAGATGCGCGCGCCCTGGGCGATCTAGCGGGTACGGAGGTCAGAGGTCAGAGGTCAGAGGTCAGAGGTCAGAGGTCAGAGGCCAGAAGTCAGAGGTCAGAGGTCAGAGGTCAGAGGTCAGAGGTCAGAGGTCAGAGGTCAGAGTTCAGAGTTCAGAAGTCAGCAGTCAGCAGTCAGAGGTCAGAGGTCAGAGGTCAGAATCGCCATCGCCTATGAGCCAATCATTATGAAAATAGCCAGATACTGTTTGCTCGCCATCACCGGAATCGCGTTCTGCGCGCAGGCGCAGAGCAACACCGCCGCCCAAGCCCTGAGTTTCACCTTCGGCGCAGGGGATGCGTCCATCCAAGCGGTCTACGCCGAGATCGCGGCCACGCCGGCGAAGGACTACCCCGCTCTGGAGGCGCGCCTGCTGGCAGCGGTCAAGGCGCAGCCGAAACTCTCGCCGGAAGCCATCAAGCTCGCCTCCGACGTGCTGCGCCTGGCCGGCTCGACCGCCAGCCTGCCGCTGCTCGCCGGGTGGCTCACGTCGCCCGAGACCGCGCCCGCCGCGCTCCGCGCCCTTGGCGGCATGCCCGACGACGCGGTCGACGCCGCGCTGCTCCAGGCGCTCAAGACGGCCGACGGCGAGGTGCGCGTCGGCCTGCTGAACGCGCTGTCCGCGAGAGCGAACGCGAGCGTCGTGCCGGAGGCCCACGCGTGGGCCTCCGGCAAGGACGGCGAGCTGGCTGCGGCCGCCGCGCGCGCGCTCGGCAGAATCGGCACGCCTGAGGCCGTCGACGCGCTGAAGGCCTTGAAGCCCGCGACCGCCGCCTGCCGCACCGCACGCACCCAAGCGCTGTCCGCATGCATCAACCGGCTCCAGGCGCGCCAGGCCGCCAAGCTCTGCCGCGCCCTGCTCGCCGCAGAGGAGCCGCAGGAGCTGCAAGCCGCCGCGCTCGAGCGCCTCGTGTCCCTTGATCCGGACGACGCGCTGCCGGAGCTGCTCGCAACCCTTCAGGGCGCCGATCTCTACCTCGCGCGCCTTGCAGCCGGGCTCTCCAGCCAGATCAAGGGGGCCGCGGCCTCCAAGCCCCTGACGTCCGCTCTGCCCACGCTTGCGCCGGAGGTGCAGGTTGCGCTTGTGACCGCCCTCGGCTTGCGCGGCGATGACAGCGTCGCGCCCGCGCTGCTGGCGCTGGCGATAGCCGACGGCGACGAAGCGCTGCGCCTCGCCGCGCTGGAGGCTGTCGCCAAGCTGGGCAACGAGGCGCAGGTCGAAGCCCTGCTGAAGCTCTCCGATCAGTCGAATGCGATCGGGCGCGGCGCCATGAACACGCTGAGCGCCCTGCGTTCAAAGTCCGTCGATGCCAAGCTAATCACGCTGCTGGCGCCGGACGATCCCGCCCGCCTGAAGAATGTTGCTCAGGCGCTGAGCAACCGCGCCTGCACAGAGGCGACGCCCAAGCTGCTCGCGCTGGCCAAAGGCGACAACGCGGAGGCGCGCCTGACCGCGCTGCGCGGCTTGCGCGGCACGGCCACGCCCGCGGTCTTCCCGGAACTGGCCGCCATGCTCCCCAAGGCCTCGGCCGATGACCTCGCCGCGATTGTGGCGGCCCTGTGGATCGCGGCGGACGACGCCGAGACCTACGGCTTGCGTTTTCTCAAGGTGTGGCAGCCCGTCGAGGGCGCCTCGCCCGCGCTGCGGACTGCGGTGTTGGGCCTGGCGGCCCGCGCCTCTGCGCCTGAAGCCCTGGAGGTCGTGAAAAAGCAGCTGGCCGACAGTGACAAAAGCGTGGTCGCGGCGGCGCAGCGCGCGCTCTTCTCCTGGCAGAACGAACTCTGCGTGCCGCTCTGCTTCGAGCTGGCCAAAGCGACCGCCGATGCCCGCGTGAAGGCGCAGGCCCTTGAAACCGTCGCGAGCCGCCTCGACCGCCGCGAGGCCAAGCTGGACAAAAAAGCGAAGCTCGCGCTCCTGGACGAGGCCCTTGCGCTGAACCCGGACGCCAACACGCGCAAGCGCATCGAAAAGGCCGTCGAGAGCGTCAAGAAGTGACCCCGCGCAGCCCAAAGGAGGCGCCATGAAGAACTGCCGCGACTGTCGTCACGAGGTGTCCGAGCAGGCGATGGCGTGCCCGCATTGCGGAGCGCCGTATCCGGCCAAGGAGAAGTGGGACGGCTATGGCTTCGAGTACAAGTCGCAGACCGAACTGATGGGCCTGCCGCTGATCCACGTTTCCTTCAAGTATCGCAACCGCAGGCCCGTGCCCGCCGTGGGCGTAATCGCCATCGGCCAGTTCGCCTGCGGCATCGTCACGCTCTCGCAGTTCGGCGTCGGCGTGGTCAGCGTGAGCCAGTTCACGGTCGCGGGCTTCGCGCTCGCCCAGTTCGCGCTCGCCTACTCGCTCATCGCCCAGATGGGCCTCTACCTCCACGAGGGCCACGGGCAGCTGGTGCTGAACCTGATGAAACTACTTGGGAAGACCCTATGAAAAAGAAAGTCCTGCCGCTGCCGAAAGTCTACACCCTGATCGAACCCGGCCCGCTCATGCTGCTCACCACCGCCGAGAAGGGGCGTCCGAACGTCATGCCGCTGGCATGGCACACGATGATGGACTTCGAGCCGCCGCTGGTCGGCATCGTCATCAGCGAACAGAACTACTCCTACAAAGCCCTGTTGAAGACCAAGGCCTGCGTTCTCAACATCCCCGCCGAAGAGCTGGGCAAGACGGTCACCGCTTGCGGCAACGTCTCCGGCCGCGACACGGACAAGTTTGCCGCCTTCGGTCTAACGCCGAGGCCCGCCTCGCTCGTGGCCGCGCCGCTGATCGACGAGTGCTTCGCCTCGTTCGAGTGTACGGTCGTGGACACCCGCATGGCCCGCCGCTACAACTTCGTCGTGCTCAAGGTCCTCAAGGCGTGGCTCGATCCGTCGGCCAAGAATCCCAAGACGCTCCACCACCGCGGCGGCAAGGCCTTCATGGTTGCCGGCCCCACCATCCAGCTTCCCTCGAAAATGAAGTGACCTGGCTCTGCTGGCGCCCCCTCGTTTCATCCTGTCGGAGAGGTTTGCTATGCGTTCGATGCTCGTGTGCCTGCTGCTTTTTCTCACGACGTTCGCGACTGCGCAGATTGCCGTCACAAACACGGCGGTCATTCCCGTGCCGAAGCTGGAGAACGACTTCTATGACTGGTACCAGCGCCACGAGCAGGTCAAGGCGCAGATCAAGCGGCACCCCGCCGACGTCGTCTTCATCGGCGACTCGATCACGCACATGTTCGGCGGGCAGCCGCCCTCGCCCGTCCACCGCGGGTCAAACGTGTGGGAGCGCTACTACGGCAAGCGAAGCGTGGTCAACCTCGGCTTCGGCTGGGACCGCACGCAGAACGTCCTGTGGCGTCTGGACAACGGCGAGTTCGAGGGGCTGAAACCGAAGGCGGTCGTGCTGCTGATCGGCACGAACAACCGCACCGGCACGAAGAACGCCCGCGAGAACTCGCCCGCCGAGATCGCCGAAGGCATCGAGGCAATCTGTAAGAGCATACACGCCAAGTCCCCCGCGACGCGGATCGTGCTGTTGAGCGTGCTGCCGCGCAGCCCGGCCCACTTCGTCGAGCCGATCCGCGAGATCAACCGGCGCCTTGTGAAACTGGAAGCCCTCGGCACCGTCACCTTCCTTGACCTCTGGCCCGGCTTCGCCGACGCCGAGGGCCTGCCCAAGAAGGAACTCATGGCCGACACCGTCCACCCGAGCGCCCAAGGCTACGAAGTCTGGGCCCAGGCGCTGGAGCCGGTGCTGGCCAAGCTGCTCGGCGAGAAGTGACGTGCGGGCGCTGCCCGTCGCGCGAGCCGAGGCCGCAACGGACTGCCTCGCGGGGAGGGACGGGTGCCACCCCGTCCGCGGCAGCGCAGGAGTGCGCGCCCTGCCGTGCGAAGCAAAACCGGAACGACGGGCCTCGCATCGGAGGGACGGCCTCGAATAGCGCTTAGCGACGGCTCGGCGCAGCCTCGCCCTCCACTCGGCGGCTTTGTTAAGAAAATGGAGGGCGAGGCTGTGCCGAGCCGCCCACAAGACGAGGCAAATGCACGTATCTTAGTTCCATTCGGGACGACCTCCGTGTCGTCCGCGTCGCGCGAGCGCGCCCTTACGGCGCGTCGAAGTCCGGCTTCGTCAGCGCCCCGTCGCCGTCGCGGTCAAGCCGCTGGAAGAGCGTCGGCGGGCCTTTGAACTCGGCCTTGGACACTCGCCCATCTTTATCTGCGTCCTCGCGGGCGAGCACCTGCTCGAAGGTGATGCGCGAGCGCCCCTGCGCCGCATCCGCCTGACCCGTCCGGCCGCGCCCCGGCCCTGCGCCGCCCACCGGCCCCACGGCCACGCTTTCCGTGCGCGTCGCCTCGGGCGCGGCAGGCTTAACGCCACCAGCCTTGAGCCAGCGGTCGAAGAAGCTCGAGGCCATCTCCTCGATCTCCTGGCCGCCGAAGCCTTGGCCGTGTCCCGCGCCTTTGATGCAGTGGAGGCGCACGCTGCCGCCCGCCTGCTTGAGCGCAGCGAAGAGCAGCTCGCTCTGGTGGAAGGCCACGACCGGATCGATGTCGCCGTGCACGATCAGGAACGGCGGCAGCGCGTTGGTCGCCACATAGGTGAGCGGACTCGCGCGGGCGGCCTTCGCCTTGTTCTCCTGCACCGGCCCGCCGAGCAGCGCCGCCTCCGGCGACGTCGGATCGTTGTGTTTCATGCGGGCGCCAGCCGCGGCCTTCTCATCCATCCGCGTCAGGTCGGTGGGCCCGTAGTAGTCGCACACCGCCTGCACGCGGCTCGACACGCCGAGGTTCGGCCCCACGTCGAAGCTCTTCTCGTCACCGCTGGTGCCGAGCAGCGCCACCAAGTGCCCGCCCGCCGAGCTGCCCCACACGCCGAAGCGGTCGGGGTCGAGCCCGTACTCCTTGGCGTGCGCGCGCAGCCAGCGGATCGCCGCCTTGCAGTCCTCGATCTGCGCCGGAAAGACAGCGTGCCCGCTGAGCCGGTAGTTTAGGCTGGCCACCGCATACCCCCGCTGGAGGTAGCCCTGGCGCGCCGGCGGACAGCCTTCTTTGCTGCCGTTCTGCCAGCCGCCGCCGTGCACCCAGATGATGAGGGGCAGCGGCCCCTCCGCCTGTGCGGGCAGGTAGAGGTCGAGCTTCTGCCGCTCGTGCCCGCCCTCCACGTACGCGAGGTCGCGGAGCGCCTTGACGCCTTCGGGAAGAGTCGCGCGCCCCGCCGGAGCCTGAGCGACCGCCAGCCCCGCCGCCAGCGTCATCGCCGCCATCGCCTGTGCCGTATTCATGGCACAATGAACGGGCGAGAGCTCAAGATATTGGCAAGCCCGCCGCCAGCGGAGCGGGAATAAGCGAGAGAGTAACTTATTGAACGATTGAGATTAAGATTAGGATTACGAATGAGAGTCTCCCCTCCCGATCGTAATCTTGATCGTAATCGTAATCCGCCTGAAGTCAAGGTTCACCGGTTCGCCCGCGCCGGCAGGGCATCCGGGAACGGCTGCTGGGAACGGAAGAGGCGGGTGGCCTCGCCCGTGAGCCAGAGGTAGTGGTCGGCGGGCAGCGCGCCGTATGTCAAATACGTGAACCCTTCGCCTGCAGGCGGCGCGTTGTTGACCTTGAAGATCTGGGTGCCCTCGTCCACCTCGTCGAACATCGCCACGTAGGCGCAGGACGCGCCCGCGCGGCGGGCCGCGGCGAACTGCTCCCAGAGGAATGCGCCGTCGCGCCGCGGGATCGCGCTGCCGCCCCCCTTGAGGTTGCTCCAGCTGAACCCCGGAAAGACCACGGGCATAAAGGCGAGCCCGTTCTCGCGGCACCAGGCCTTGTCGTCGCGCCAGACCGCCTCGGCGCGGCGCACGCCCGCCTCGTCGCGGAAGCGCCCCACACTCCACGTGTGCACAATGTCGGCCTTGCGCACGACCGCATGCAGCCGCGCGTCGGCGGCCGCATCATGGCTGAGCGTTCGCCAGTAAAAAGGCAGCCCCAGCAGCACCGCGCAGCCTTCGCCCTTGAAGAACTCGGCCAGCCGCTCGCACGCGTCGAGCCCGTAGCGGCGGCTGTCGTTGAACCCCACGCCCCAGAGCGCGACAACCGGCTTGCCCGCGTGGTGCTGCCACGCGGCGTCGCCCGCGCCGCGCACCACGCCGTCGGCCACGAGGTGGCGCCAGTCGGCGACCACCACATCGGCGGCGTTGGAGCCGAGCCCGGACAAATCGAACATCAGCGCGTAGGAGCGGCCCGTCGCGGCCGCCGCATCGCGGCAATAGCCCAGCACGCGGTCGGCCGAGGCGCGAAACGGCGCAGGGACGGCGCCGCGGTGATACAGGTCCACCGGAAAGCGCTGCACGAAAACGCCGTCGATGCCGTACTGCCGCATCCACGCGAAGTGGCGCTCCACCGTGTTGCGGTTGTCAGACGACACGACCTCCGCCACGCCGCCGCCCCCGCACGCGAGCGGCAGGCGCGAGCGCTCGCCGGGCGCGGCTTCGGAGACGTCCGGCAGGTAGTCGGTCTGCGGCGACCATGCGCCGTCGCGCTGCCGCACGTAGTGCCGCCAACCGGCTTTCGCCGGGTCGTCGGGCGTGCGGAACCAGCCCTGATAGCCGCACAGCACGCGGCCGTCAAGCGTGGGGTGGAGGGGCTCGGCCGCGCGGGAAGGTAGACCAGCGAACAGGATGGCGGCCGCGATCAAGCGTCCGTCGCCTAACCAATGCGGCGTCGGCATGTGTCTTACACGCTCCCAGAGCCTCACTTGCCCAGCACGGTCTTCAGGCTCGGCAGGATCGCCTCAGCCCAGATGCCGTAGCCCTTCTCGTTCGGGTGCAGCAGGTCGGGCATGATCTCCTTCGAGAGCGTGCCGTCGGGCTGGAGCAGCTTGTCGTTGATGTTCAGCCACATCACGCGCTTGTTGTCCGCGAGCTTCAGGATCTCGGCGTTGACCGCCTCGTTGCGCAGGCGGCAGGCGTCCTGCGGCGTGGCGCCGCGCGGGAAGATCGCGAGCAGCAGCACCTTGGCGTCGGGCGCCTTCTGTCCGAGCCGGTCGAGGATGGCCTTGATGCCCGCCACCGTGTCGGCCGTGCTCTCCTGCTCCGGCTTGCGGTGGCCGTTGTTGTTCGTGCCGATCATCACGACGAAGAGCTTGGGCTGGTAGCCGTCCAGCTGGCCGTGGTCAAGGCGCCACAGCACGTGCTCCGTGCGATCCGCGCTAATTCCCAGATTGAGCGCCTTGTACGTGCCGAACGACAAGTCCCAAACCGCCTTGCCGCGGCCCTGCCAGCCGTCGGTGATCGAGTCGCCGATGAAAACCAGCTCCCAGCCGCCCTGCTTCGCCTTAGCGGCGTCGCGCTCCACCCGCTGCTGCCACCTCTCGTCGCGCGGCACGGGCGTGGTGGAAAGCTGCTGCGCAAAAACCGAACCGGCCAGTGCGGCCGCCATCAGAGCCGAAACCATCATCCGCTTCATCATGTCCCCCTTTTGTTTAAGACGCATTTAGTTTACGACGAAGCGGTTGTGAGGGGCAAGGCCAATTCTGGCCTGTGCGGCGCGCACCGCGCGTGCGGCGATTTGAGTGAACCCACATCCTGCGCTGACACCGCGTTTGCCGATTTGTCTATTTGCCGCCACGCAGGGAAAACGGTATTATTGCGCGGTTCTGAGGCGAACAGGCCGAAGGTAAAGGGCATACTGTCATGCTCATCCCCGACCCGACAGCCTAACAGCCTTCAGCCTAAACACCTGTTACTGGAGCTCCGCATGGAACCGACCATTGACACCCTGACCGCTCTCTCGCCGCTCGACGGGCGCTACGCCAGCAAGCTCGGCGACCTACGCCCCGTATTTTCCGAGTGCGGCCTGATCCAGCGGCGCGTGGCGGTCGAAATCGCCTGGCTGGAGGCGCTCTGCGATGCGCCGTCCATCCCCGAGGCTCGCACCTTGGCCGCCAGCGAGCGCGAGTTTCTGCGCAGTCTCGAAGAGTCTTTTGGCGTCGAAGACGCGCGCCGCGTCAAAGCCATTGAGTCGGTCACCAACCATGACGTCAAGGCCGTCGAATATTTCATCAAGGAGAAGTTCGCGGGGACGACGCTCGAGCCGCTGGGCGAATTCGTGCACTTCGCCTGCACCTCCGAAGACATCAACAACCTCGCGCACGCGCTGATGTTGCGCGACGGCCTGCGCGTGCTGCGCGCTGCCCAAGACAAACTCACCGACACGCTCGCCGCCTTCGCCGTGGAGACGCGCGGCGCCGCGATGCTCGCACGCACGCACGGCCAGCCGGCCTCGCCCACCACGCTGGGCAAGGAGCTCGCCGTCTTCGTGCATCGCCTGCGCCGCCAGGCGGAGCAGCTCGACGCGATCGTGTTGCCCGCCAAGCTGAACGGCGCGGTCGGCAATTTCAACGCGCACCTCTCCGCCTATCCGAACGTCGACTGGGAGGCGCTGGCCCGCTCGGTCATCGAGGGCCGCTTCGGCCTGAGCCAAAACGTGCTCACGACGCAGATCGAAGCGCATGACGGCATCGCCGAGCTGTTCGACGCGCTCGCGCGCTGGAACACGGTGCTGCTGGATCTCGACCGCGACATCTGGGCCTACATCTCGCTCGGCTACCTGGGCCAGAAGACGGTCAAGGGCGAGGTCGGCTCCTCGACCATGCCGCACAAGGTCAACCCCATCGACTTCGAAAACAGCGAAGGCAACCTCGGCCTGGCGAACGCGGTGCTGGAGCACATGGCCCGCAAGCTGCCGGTCTCACGGCTGCAGCGCGACCTGACCGACTCCACCGTGCTGCGCAACATGGGCGTGGGCTTCGGCTACTCGCTCACCGCCTATCAAGCCACGATCAAGGGACTCGGCAAGATCCGGCTCAACGCCGCGCGCCTGTCGGCGGACTTGGATGAGGCGTGGGAAGTGCTGGCCGAGCCGATTCAGACCGTGATGCGCAAGCTGGGCAAGCCCAACCCGTACGAGCAGCTCAAGGACCTGACGCGCGGCAAGAAGATGTCCGCCGAGATCATGCGGGAGTTCATCGAAGGGCTGGACATCCCAGCCGACGACAAGCGCCGCCTAGCGGCGCTGACGCCCGCGACCTACATCGGCCTCGCCGACAAGCTCGTCGACGCGATCGACTAGCGCTTATTTGCCTGTGCCGCAGTCGAGAACGAAGTAGTCGGGATTCATGCCGGCCAAGGGTGCCCGCAGCTTATCCAGCTCCTCGGCAGGGCCGAGAATCTCGATGCGAAAGAGCTCGGCGACCTTGACAAACTGGCCGAGCGCCTCGCCGCAGTTCTCCAGGTGCGCCATCACGGCCGCCGCGTCCTTGTAGGCCTCGCGGCAGGTCATGACGTTGCCCTTGAAGCAGAAGTTGTAATACAGGCAGCCCGCTTCCTTGCTGACCAGCCCGCAGAATGTCTTCAGCAGCGCTTGGGCCGCGGCCCTGTTCTCATCGCTGATTCTAAAATACGGGTTGATGCTCACGGAGTTTTCAATACTGCTCATGTCTAGTCCTTTCGGTCAATGATGGTTTGCCTTTTACCACAACCGCAGAGACTCTTCAACCTCATTACAGGAAAAAAGAAGGGGGCCGCAAACCTTTCGGTCTGCGGCCCCCAAAAACCCGGCGGC
>CAYLUN010000114.1:0-16040 GCA_964386865.1 uncultured Lentisphaeraceae bacterium
ACTCGCCGGGCTCCAGAAAACGTACGGTGTGGACGGCTTCAAGCTCGACGCGGGCGACACGACCTTCTACAAAGAGGCCTACCTGGCCCACGAGAAGCTCAGCGCCGATGAGCACGCGGGGCGCTTCGGCGAGATCGGCCTCGCCTTCCCGCTCAACGAGTACCGCGCCTGCTGGAAGCTGGCCGGGCGCCCGCTCGTGCAGCGCCTGCGCGACAAGAGCCACAGCTGGGACGACTTGAGCAGGCTCATCCCTGACATGATCGCCTCCGGCCTGCTGGGCTACGCGTTCGTCTGCCCCGACCTGATCGGCGGCGGCGAGTTCCAGTCGTTCCTCAACGCGTCAAGCATCGACCAAGACCTCGTGGTTCGCTCGGCGCAGACCCACGCGCTCGCGCCCATGATGCAGTTCTCGGTCGCGCCGTGGCGCGTGCTGGACGCGGCGCACCTCGGCGCGGTCAAGAAGGCCGTCGCGCTGCGCATGCGCTTCACGCCGCGCATCCTCGACCTCGCCCGCTCCAGCGCGGCCAGTGGCGAACCGATGCTGCGCCCGCTGGCCTACGCGTTCCCCGACGGCGGCTTCGAGAGCGTCAAGGATCAGTTCATGATGGGCGACAGCCTGATGGTCGCGCCGATGATGACAAAGGGAAACACCCGCACGATCCGCTTTCCGAAGGGCCTCTGGACGGCCGACGACGGCAGCGTGATCGAGGGGCCGGCCGAGAGGACGCTCGACGTGCCGCTCGACCGCCTGCCATATTTCGAGCGACGCTAGCATACGTACGTTTACGAAAAGGGGGACGATCCATGAGCACCTGTCACTTCGAGGATTTTCTGCCCGACGGCGGACGGCACGATCTGTTCGACAAATTGCAGCGCCTCGACGCGTTTCTTAAAGAAGGAACCCATGGCGGAGCGGTCGGCCTCGGCGTCCTGAACCTGACCGGCGCGAACCCGATCTCCCGCCTGCGCGGGCACGACGGCGAGGACCGCGACGTCATCATGCTCGGCTCGAACTCCTACTTGAACCTGACGACCCACCCGAAGGTGGTCGCCGCCGCGCGGGCCGCGCTCGACACGTACGGCTACGGCGCGGGCGCGGTCTCGCTCTACGCGGGCGTCACGGACTTGCACCGCCAGCTGGAAGCCGCCATCGCACGCTTCTACGGCACCGAGTCGGCGCTGCTCTTCCCCAGCGGCTACGGCGCGAACGTCGGCGTCCTCTCGGCCCTGTGCGGCCCCGGCGACGTGATCATCAACGACGCGGCGAACCACGCCTCCATCCTGGACGGCGGCGTGCTGTCGCGCGCGGAGCTGAAGGTCTACCCCCACAACAGCATGGAGGGGCTGGAGCGCGTCCTGCGGCGCCTGCCCGACAGCCAGGCCGGCCGCCTGATCGTCACGGACGGCGTCTTCTCGATGCACGGCGACCTCGCCCCGCTGGATCGCATCGTCGCGCTGGCCCGCCGCTACGGCGCGCGCGTCATGGTGGACGATGCCCACGGGGTCGGCATCGTCGGCCCGACCGGCCGCGGCACGGCCGAGGCCTTCGGCGTCCTGGCAGATATTGACATCCACGTGGCGATGCTGAGCAAGGCCCCCGGCGGGCTCGGCGGCTTCGCGGCTGGGCGCCGCGAGCTGATCCAGTACCTGCAGTTCTACGCGCGCACCTACTTTTTCTCCACGGCCCTCCCCGCCCCCGTCTGCGCAGGCCTGCTGGAGGTCTTCAAGCTCTTCGAAGCCGACCAGGCCGGCCGGGCGCAGCTGCTGGCGCGCGTCGCCCAGCTCAAGGACCTGCTGGGCGCGGCCGGCTTCCGCATCGGCGAGTCGGCGTCCGGCATCGTGCCCCTGCTCGTCGGCGACGAGGAGCTGCTCTACGCCTTCCAGCGCCGCCTGTTCGAAAAGGGCGTCTACGCGAACACGGTCACCTACCCGGCCGTGCGCCGCCGCGAGTGCCGTATCCGCTTCTGCGTAATGGGCACGCTCACGCCGGAGGAGATCGGGCGGGCCGCCGCGCTGATCGCCGAGACGGGCCGCGAGCTCGGGCTCATCGGAGGCCCCGCTTGACCCGCGTCGCGGTCACGGGCGCGGCGGGCTTCATCGGCCTGCAAACCGTGCGCGAGGCGCTGCGGCGCGGCTGGCGCGTCGACGCCCTGATCCACCGCAGGAGCCACCCCGAGCTGGAGGCGCTGGCCGCCGGCGGCGCGGTGCGCCTGACGCGGGCCGACCTATCGGACCGCGGCCAGGCGCGGGCCGCGCTCCGCGCCGGGGACGCGCCGGACGCCGTGATCCACTGCGCGGGCCGCGCCTCGGACGTCGGCTGGCCGCGCGAGTTCCGGCGGGCGAACTTCGACAGCGTCGTCAACCTCGGCCTGCTCTGCCGCGAAACGGGCATCAGCCGCCTCGTCTTCGTCTCGACGACCGACGTCTATGGCCTGCGCGACTTCTGCGGTGAGGCCGAGGACGAGCTGCCGCTCGACACGTCCGCCCGCAACCCCTACCCGCGCTACAAAATCAGGGCCGAGCAGTGGCTGCGCGCGAACCTGCCTCCCGCGCGCTACGCCATCATCCGGCCGGCCGCGGTCTGGGGCGAGGGCGACCCGACGCTGACCCCACGGTTCCGGGCGTTTCTGGCGAGCAGCCCTTACATCGTCCACTTCGGCCGCTGGCGTGGCCAGAACCGGTGGCCGCTCGCCGACGTCCGCACGGTCGCGGCGGCGAACTGCCTCGCGGCCGTCAGGCCCGAGGCCGCCGGACAGGCGATCAACGTGCTCGATTCGGATCGCACGACGATTGAGGCCTTCTACCGGCAGCTCGCCGCGCAGTATTTTCCGGATCGGCGCTTCCGGTCGATCACCCTGCCGTACGCGTGCGGCGCGGCGTTGGGCGGCGCGATCTCGCTGCTCTCAAACCTGCTCAACCTGCGCCACCCGTTCGCCGACCCCTCGCTCTACGCGCTCCGCTCGGTCAGCCACAACCTCGACTTCAGCAACGCGCGCTTGCGCAGCCTCTTCGCGCAGGCCGGCGAAGCGCTCTGACGATCGAAGGTCAGAGGTCAGAGGTTGGCGATCCGCCCGCATGCGCCCTCTTCCACGTTGGCGTTCGGCTTTCCATTTACGGGCCCACAAGCGAATTCACCCACGTTTGCTTGTGTTTGTAGTGGCGCGAATCGTTTTTTGGTCATAATTAGAATTGCTGTATGCCCGGGCGCACCGTCGATTCACGGACCAAGCGCCAGACGACGCAAGGATAGCCGACCTGTAGCTCCGCCGCTGTGTCGGCGGAGAGGGGGCGTGTTTCCGGCGACACAGCGCCGGAACTACAGAGCCAGAGGATCGCCGTTGCGCCCCCGATACCCGACGCGGGCTGACGCATCTCGATTTTGACCCGTTGAGCCAGGTCTGCGTTTGCGGGGCGGATTAAGATTACGATTACGACCGTTTCGTAATCCAGTCAGTTGACGTGATTGCCTCACCTGATACCGCCACTGAGTCGCCGTCACTCCGCCGGTCGAAGCTCGTCGGCGACGACCACGGGCAGGGCGACGCCCTTCAGGATCCAGCGGGTGCCGTCGACGATGACGGTCGCGCCGACGTGCGGATTGGCGTTCTCCCGGAGGGCCAGCAGGTGACAGATCGGCCGCGTCTCGCCGTCCGCCTGCGTCACGACCAAGCAGAACGGCGCGGCAAAGCCGCCGACCGTGCCGTAGTCCAAGACGCCTTTCAGCGCCACGCGCGCGCCTTGGTCGGCTGCCCCCGCGAGCGCCGCGCCCGCGAGCGCGGCCGGAACGGCTATCGGCGGCGGGGGCCAAGGCCGAGAAACGGCGGGCGGGGCGTTGGTCGCAGCGCCGGCGACCTCAGCCGGCGGCAGGTTTGTCGCAGGCGCCGGGGGCTCTTCGGGCGCACCGCCCTCCGGCAGCTCCGCAAGCGGCTCCACCCGGTCGCGCAGCACCCAGACGTCAAGTCCGGCGGGCGGCCGGATCCGGAGCCAGTCCCCATAGGTGCCGCGCACCTCGACGCGGTCGCCCTTGTTCAGCGAAGCCACGGCGCGGAAGTTCAGCCCAGCTCCCGAGCGGATGCGGCTCTTGTCCGCCGTCACGGCGCCGTCGCGCACGAGTTCGCGGTAGACCCAGACGCTGACGCCCTCGGGCGGCTCGACCAACACCCAGACGGCTTCGTCCGGCAGCGCTCCGCGCACCGCCAGCTCCGTTCCAGCCGCCAGCCAGCCTACGGCCTCGCGCGTGGCGTTGGTGGACGCGTAGACGGCGGTGCGCCCCTCGATCACGCGCACGCGGACGGGCGCCTCTTCCGATGCGCCCGCCTGACACGCGCACGCTGCTGCGGCGGCTAACCATCTCTGAACGCGCGTCATCCTCATACGCCCCTTCAGCCGTCCCCGGAAAACGGAAAAACCGCATGCGCACATCCCCGTGGGGAGAGAGCCGCATGCGGTGAACGTGATAATCGGACAGGTTACGTCGCCGGGCCTAGACGTCCGGCTTGGTCTTGCGCAGGCCGAGACCGCGATCGCCATCTTTCCACTGGCCGCGCTTCTTCAGCGTGTTGACGCGCTCGAAACGCTTCAACACGTTGCGCTTGGCCGTAATCTTGCCCGAACCCTTCAAACTGGTATGCTGACTCATGATCGCCTCTTCTCCTCTTCACGCCCGCCTTCGTCGTCAGACGTAAGGTGATTGAGAATACCAAAAACCGACCGCAATTCAACCGCAAAGAATGCTTTAGGCAAGATTTTCGACTCGGCCACCCAAAACAGGGCGCTCCCAGCGTCATCTTAGCCTCTGCCTATTGCCGTCTACTGCCCACTGCTTGCTGCTTACTGCCACTGCCTACTACCCACTGAGCTGGGCGAACCGGGCGCTGGGCGGCAGGGCGCCGACCAGCGGCCGCGCGTAGTCGATGAAGGCCTGCGTCACGTTGTTTCCCGCCTTGTTGATGAAGGCGTCGGGCATATGGCGCGTCTCCTTCGCGACGCTGCGCAGCTCCACCACCTCGAAATCCACGCCGTACTTCTTGGTCTGCCTGCGCTTGATGGCCACCGACCCGCTGCGCACGCCGTCGCACACCGCGGCCTGTACCGCCGCCGCGCCCACGAGCCGCGCCTCCAAGGCGTCGCTGGCTGAGGCGATCCCCGGGAACGAGCGCTGGAGGTAGCCGAAGGTGTCGGCGCGCACGCGCTTAATGCCCGCCTGCTCCTTGACCACCTTGGCCAGCAGGTCACCCAGCGCGCCGGTGCCGCTCAGCTGCACGTTCCCGTGCGAGTCGGTCTCCTGCGTGAACTTCGCGATAATCGGCGTGCCGTCCTTGTCCGCGATGCCCTCAGACACCGCCACCACGCAGCGGCCGTACTTCTTCACCGCCGCCTTCACGTCCTTCACGAAGCCCTCGACGCTGAACGGCCGCTCGGGCAGGTAGACCAGGTGCGGGCCGTCGTCGTCGTCCTCGCGGGCCAACGCCGCCGCCGCCGTCAGGAAGCCGGCGTTGCGTCCCATGATCACGTCGATCTTCACCCCGCCCAGCGCGCGGTTGTCGAGGTCGTCGCCCTTGATCGCGCACGCCACGAAGCGCGCCGCGCTGCCGTAGCCCGGCGTGTGGTCGTTCTCGCGCAGGTCGTTGTCGATCGTCTTGGGGATGTGGAAGCAGCCGATGTCGTAGCCCGCCTTCACGGCCTCCTCGTTGATGATGTGGACCGTCTCCGCCGAGTCGTTGCCGCCGATGTAGAAGAAGTAGCGCACCTCGAGCTTGCGCAGCACGCGGAAGATCGCCTGGCAGTCTTCGGGCGTCGGCTTGCGGCGCACCGAGCCGAGCGCGGACGAGGGCGTGTTGGCGACCGCCTCGAGCGTCTTGCGGCTCTCCTTGCGCAGGTCGATCAAATGCTCATGTATGATGCCCTGTATGCCGTGCAGGGCGCCGAAGATCTTGCCCACCGCCTGGCTGTCGCGGGCGGCCAGAACCGCGCCGACCAGGCTCTGGTTGATCACCATCGAAGGACCGCCGCTCTGGGCGATCAGCATGTTGCCTTTTTTCACGTCTCGTCTCCTCTTCACGTCGTTCAGCGCATTATGATACACTGCCCCCATGAGCAAAGGCAAACCTCTGTTTGGGGAGCCGGGCGACTCGGGGGAGGAACCGTCCGGCGATTTATCGTATGCGCCCGGCGAGTCCGCCTACCTGATCGAGCCCACGCCGGCGCGCCGCCAGCTCACGCCGCGCGACCTCGACCACAACCGCAAGGTCTCCGCGCTCTTCGACCACGTCATGCCGGGCCTGCCGATCGACGCCGACCCGCCCGAGACGCGACGCGAAGCCGAGCCCTTCTCGGCCATCATCGAGAAGACCCTCAAGCGCCTCAAGATCGACGCCAGCCCGTGGCTGGACGAGCTGACCGAGGCGTGGCCCCGGCTCGTGCCGCCCGAAGTCGCCAAAGTCTCCCGCCCCGGCAAGTGGGACGCCGGCATCCTTTACGTCTACGTGACCTCCTCGCCGCACCTGTTCGAAATCCGCCGCGCGCACCTGAAGCGCGTCGAGCAGGCCGTCCGCGCGTTCGCGGGCGACGACCGCGTCCGGCAGGTGCGCCTCATGGTCAACGCCGTTTCCCTGCCCTACCATGCACCGTGAAAACAAACCAGCCGGCGCCCACGCGCTCCTCACGCCCCGCACGCTCGACGCGCTCAAGAACATCGAGATGGTCGCGCGGTCGATGGTCGAGGGCACGCTGACCGGCCTGCACCGCTCGCCCTACCACGGCTTCTCCTCGGAGTTCTCCGAGTACCGCAAGTACTGCCCAGGAGACCCCGTGAAGCACGTGGACTGGGTGGCCTACGCCCGCACCGACCGCTACTACGTCAAGCAGTACGAGGACGAGACCAACACGCGCGCCTACGTCGTCCTCGACCGCTCCGGCTCGATGGCCTTGGGCAGCGGCGGCAAGGCGCACAAGTTCCACTACGCCTGCTACCTCGCCGCCGCCTTCATCTACCTCATGCACCGCCAAAAGGACGCGGTCGGGCTCTTCACCTACTCCGACCGCATCCACGACTACTACCCGGCCCAGTGCTCTCGCCTGCACATGCTGTCGCTGCTCTCTCACCTCGAAAACCTCGCTCCCGAGGGCCGCTCCGACGCCGCGCCCTGCTTCCAGCGCGTCGCCGAGGAGGTGCGCCGCCGCTCCATCGTGCTCGTCTTCTCCGACTTCTTCGACCCCAACGAGGCCTTTGCCCGCAGCCTGCTCCAGCTCCAGCACAAGGACTGCGAGGTCATCCTCTTCCAGGTGCTCGACCCAGTGGAGACCGACTTTCCGTTCCGCGGGCTGGTCGAGTTCCGCGACCTCGAGACCGGCGAGTGCCTCGAGCTCGAGAGCGAGGACTGCCGCGACGACTACCTCGCGGACCTCGCCCGTTACGCACAGAACATGAAGCGGCTCTGCGGCCGCATGAACATCAGCTTTGAGACGCTCACCACCGAGACCGCCTTCGACCGCGCCCTGCTCGCGTATTTCCACAAACGGGAACGGATGTTCTAGGGAGACGGGAAGGCTGTTAGGCTGTAGGCTGTTAGACTGTTAGGCTATTAGGCAGAGAGCAAACCATGCGCGACCATACGAAACTCAGAGCGTTCGAGCTGGCAGACGCACTCGCGGTTGCCCTTTACAGGGTGACCCGTAATTTCCCGAAAGAAGAGTCGTACGGCTTGACCGCACAGATGCGGAAACCGAGAAAGTCTTGGCCGCCCTCCTCCGCTCGCTCCGCAAGCCCTCTTGCTAACAGCCTTCTTCTCTCTCCCCCTCAGCTGTCTTACCTAACAGCCTACAGCCTAACAGTCTAACAGCCTAACAGCCTTCCTCTCTCTCTCCCAATGACCTTCGGAAATCCCATCTTCCTCTGGGGCCTGCTCGCCGTGCCGCTGCCGGTGATCCTCCACCTGTTCTTCCGGCGGCGCAAGGCCAAGGCGGTCTTTTCCACCTTGCAGTTTTTCCGCCCGCGCAAGCGCGACCTCGCGCACCGCCGGCGCCTGCGGGAACTCCTGCTGCTCCTCATCCGCACGCTGGCGCTGCTCTGCCTCGTCCTCGCCCTCGCCCGCACGCTCTTCCAGCGCCTGCCCGCCGGCTTCGCCGCCCGGACCAGCGCCGTGCTCGTCGTCGACGACACGCTCTCGATGGACCGCCGCGTCGGCTCGGGCGCGGCCGCATTCGACGTGGCCCTGCAGAAGGCCGAGGAGGTTCTCGACACGCTCGCCGAGGGCGACGGCGCGGCCCTCGTTTTCCTCTCCGGCCGCCCAGGCCTCGCGCTGACGCGCAAGCGCCAGCTCGTTCGCCAGCGCCTGCAGGAGGCCCGCGTGACCGCCGCCACCGGCTCCTACAGCGCCGCGCTGAAGCAGGCCGCGAGCCTCCTGACGGCCGACGGCAGCCCCAACCGCGAAATCTTCGTCCTCTCCGACTTCCAGCGCAACCAAGCCCCGACAAAGCCCGTCGACCTCGGCCGCGTCAAGGGCCTGCGCCTCTACTTCCTGCCGGTGAGCGGCCCAGCCGAGAACCTGTCGCTCGACGCGCTGAAGCTCTCCGCGCGCCCGCAGATGGTCGGCAAGCGACTCGTCATCCCCTACGCCGTGCGCAACACGGGCGAGACCGACCGCGACACCGAAGTGAGCCTGGACGTCGGCGGCGACGTGCGCGCCACCGTCACGCACGCGGTGCCCGCCGGAGAAAAGGTCGAGGGCCGCTTCGAGACCGTGCCCGACCGCGCCGGGTTCCTCAACGGGGCCGTCCGGCTCACCGACCGCCACCTGACCCTCGACAACAGCCGCGTCTTCTCCGTCAACGTCTGCGAGAACATCTGCGCGCTGCTGCTCGAGTCCGACCTCCTCAGCCGCGTCCGGCCCTTCCACTTCCTGAGGCTCGCCGTCGACCCCAGCGAGGGCGAAGCGGTCAACGGCATCCAGACCGAGCAGGGCTTCGCGCAGGAGCTCACGCCCAAGGAGCTGGAGCGCTTCCACGTGGTGATCCTCGCCAACCCGCAGCCGCTCAGCGCCCAGACCGCCTCCCAACTCACCCGCTACATGTCGAACGGCGGCACGGTTCTCGTTTTCGCCGGCCCTGACGTGAGTGCGGAGACCTTCGCGGCCTTCCCTGACCCGCGCCTGCAAGGCCTGTTCGGCGCCAAGCAGCAGGCCGAGTTCAGCGGGCTCACGTACAAGGGGCCGCTGGCCTCGCTGAACGCGCTGCTGCAGATGGACCTGCTCAAGGGCCAGCGCGTCCACGAGCTGAAGCCCTCGCCCAGCGCCACGGTCCTCGCCGAGAGCCGCGGCCGCATCCTGCTCGCCGAAGAGAAGGTCGGCAGCGGCAGCCTCATCGCCAGCGCCCTCTCCTGCCGCCGCGACACGAGCAACTGGCCGGAGCTTAAGTCGTTTCCGATCGCCCTGATCCACCTGCTCACCTACGCGGCACATGACCCGCAGCAGAACGCGGGCGTGTCCTGCGGCAGCCGCGTGACGTTCTCCGCCCTCGCGCCTGCGGACAAGCAGCTCGCCCTGCGTCACAGCGACGGCACCCCGTTCGAGATCCCCATCGAGAAGGGCGAGGCCGTGTTCGCCGACACGTGGCAGCCCGGCGTGCTGACCGCCGAGCGCGCGTCGCCGCGCTGCGTCGCGCTCAACCCCGTCCCCGCCGAGAGCGACCTCGCCAGCCTCGCCGCCGGACGGCTGTCCAGCCTCGCCGACGCGCCCGTTTCCGTTCTCAAAACCGACGCGGGCGTCGAGTCGCAGATCCGCGCCTACCGGCAGGGCGGCGACCTCGCCGGCCTCTTCCTCCTGCTTGCGCTGCTCCTGCTCCTCCTCGAACTCCTCGTGGGCAACACCTATCTGCTCGCCGGCCTCAAGCGCCGCCCGTAGGCCAACGCCAGGCTACAAACGGTTGCGCCAAATGTCCTCCCCCTGTCCGTTCGTAGTGGCGCCGTGAGGCGCTTCCCCCCTCGTTCGCAGGCCCTCACGGGCCCACTTGTCTGTTGCGCCCCTCAAACGCCATTGACTTCCCGCGCCTCCCAAACAATAATGTGACCAGTGTGCGGATGAGCGCTCTTGCAGCCGCCCGCGCACGCGAACCCCGCGAGGAGCCTATGACACAACGCGCCCACCCGCTTCACACCTTAGCCAGCCTGCTCCGCAACGCCGCTATGATCGCCACCCTATCCGCCGGTGCCGCCGGATTCGCGCAGGGCGAGCCCGACCTGATCCCGCGGCCGGCGTCGTTCACGCCGCGCGAAGGCAATCTCCTCCTGAAGCCCGGCAGCGCCGTCGCGCTGCCCGAGGGAGTCACGACCGACAGCCTCGCCCAGGCCGCAGGCTTCGCGCTCACCCCCGCGCGCGCCGCCGAACAGGCACGCCTCCGCTTCCTGCCTGCCTCCGCCGCACCTGCCGGCTCGTCCGCGCCGCAGGGCGAGGGCTACCTGCTGCGCGTCACGCCCGACGCGCTCTGCGTCTACGCCGCCGCGCCCGCCGGCCACTTCTACGGCCTGCAGACCGCCGCGCAGCTCCTGCGCGGCGCCCCGCGCGAACAGGGCGCCGTCGCCGTGCCCTGCGTCGAGATCAGCGACGCGCCGCGCTTTGGCTGGCGCGGCTACATGCTCGACGAGTCGCGCCACTTCTCCGGCAAAGAGGCCGTGCTGCGCCTGCTCGACGCCATGGCCAGCTACAAGCTCAACCGCCTGCACTGGCACCTCACCGACTCGCCCGCCTGGCGTCTGGAGATCAAGGCCTACCCCAAGCTGACCCAGCTCGGCTCGCACGGCTCGGAGAGCGACCGCCGCGCTGACGCGCCCGCGCAGTTTTACACGCAGGCCGAGGTGCGTGAGATTGTCGCCTATGCCCGTGCCCGCCACATCGTCGTCGTCCCCGAGATCGACATGCCCGGCCACGCCGACGCGGCGGTGCTCGCCTATCCCGAACTCGACGGCGGGGGCTTCCTCCAGAAAGGCCGCACCGACAAGTGGCCGCGCTTCACCTTCAACCCCGCCAAGCCTGAGACGCTGGCCTTCCTCGACGCCGTGCTGAAGGAGACCGCCGCGCTCTTCCCCGACGCGGGCGTGATTCACTTCGGCGGCGACGAGGTCCACTTCGGCTGGCAGAAGTGGTCGGAGCTGCCCGACGTGCAGGCGCTCATGAAGCAAGAGGGCTACGCCAAGCTGGAGGAGGTCGAGGCGTGGTTCAACCGCCGCCTCGCGGGATCGATCAACGCGCTCGGGTTCAAGACCGGCGGCTGGGACGAGATCGCCGCGCGCGACCTGCCGCGCGACAAGACGGTGATCTTCTGGTGGCGGCACGACAAGCCGCAGATCCTGCGCGCCGCGCTCGACGCAGGCTATTCGGTGGTGCTCTGCCCGCGCCGGCCCTGCTACTTCGACTTCGTGCAGCACGCCAGCCACACGGCCGGGCGGCGCTGGGGCGGGTTCAACCCGCTCGAAGACGTGTACGCGTTCCCGGCCGGCCTCAGCCTCTCGGCCGCGGACGAGGCGAAGGTGCTTGGGCTCCAGGCATGCCTGTGGACCGAGACCACGGTGACGCAGGAGCGGCGCGACTTCCTCACGTGGCCGCGGCTGGTCGCCCTCGCCGAGGCCGCGTGGACGCCGCAGCCGCGCAAGGACTTCGCCTCGTTCCAAGCCCGCCTGCCCGCGCACCTGCGCCAGCTCCGCGCGCGCGGCATCGGCTTCTATGACCCCTTCGCGAACTCGCCCGAAATCACCGACGCCCAGGCCGGCAAAACCAAGGCACACCTCGACTGATCGTCTTTCGAAGCTGGAGTGCGGGCCGCGGTTTTGCTTTAATGTCCGGCATGAATAGAGCCTGTGTCGCCCTCACGTGGATGCTTTTCGTTCTCACGTTTTCGCCCGCCGCCACGGCCACCGAGCCTCCGGCCGGGTTCCTGCTGGACACCGCCGCCGTCACCGTGGCCGCGAAACAGGTGACTGTGGCGCGCTATCCCGACGCCGACCGCATCCTGGTCGACGACCATGTTCTGGAGGTCTTCGAGAAGGATGGCACCTCGGTCGCCTGGGACGACGAGTACTCGAAGATCCTGACGGAGAAAGGACGGCGCGACAGCTCCGCGCATGAGCTGTTCTTCGATCTCCACTACGGAACGTCCTATGTGTATCGCGCGGAGATCATCAAGCCGGACGGGCGCGTCGTCGCCATCGACACGGAGAAGTACTCGCGCGTCATGACCGAGCCCGGCCAGATGGGGATGAACATCTACGACCCGAACAGCAAGATCCTGAGCTTCTCGCTGCCCGGCATCGAAATCGGAGACATGTGCCACCTCGTCACCTGCCGCATCACCAGCAAGGCGCGCGTGCCCGACACGTGGAGCGATTTCGCCGTGTTCGAGTACGACATGCCGATCCTCTCCTTCAGCTACGATATCTCGGCCCCGCCCGAGCGCCCGATCCGGCACAAGGTCCTACGCGCGCCGGTGACGAATACGGTCGCGTATGCAGAGAGCCGTCAGCCGGACGGCCGCACCCTGCACGCGTGGAAGGCGAAGAACGTCCCGCAGATGTTCCCCGAGCCCGACATGCCGCCGATGGAGACCCAGGTTCAGCGCCTGCTCCTAAGCACCATCGAGGACTGGCGCACGGTGTCGCGCTGGTACGGGAAGCTCTGCCAGCCCGCCCTTTCCAAGACCACGCCGGAGATGAAAGCGAAAGTCGCTGAGCTGACCGCCGGCGCGGCCACGCGCGACGAGAAGATCCGCCGCCTCTTCAAATTCGTCTCGCAGGAGATCCGCTACATGGGCATCAACGCCGAGGACACCGCCCCCGGCTACGAGCCTCACGACGTCAGCCTCACCTTCAAGAACCGCTACGGCGTCTGCCGCGACAAGGCGGCGCTGCTCGCGGCCCTGCTCACCGAGGCGGGCATCCCCGGCTACCCGGTGCTCATCCACGCCGGCGCCAAGATGGACCCCGACGTGCCGACCCCCTTCTTCAACCACGCGATCACGGCCGTCGACAAGCCCGGCGGCGGCTACGTCCTGATGGACCCCACCGACGAGAATACGCGCGACCTCTTCCCCTCCTACCTCTGCAACCGCAGCTACCTCGTGGCCCGGCCCGAAGGCGAAACCCTGCTGGTCTCGGACGTCTACCCGGCCGAAAAGAACCTCGTGCACATCACGACCGACGGCACGCTCGACGAAACCGGCGCGCTGCTGCTCAAGACCAAGGTCGCGCTCGAGGGCATCAACGACAACGCCTACCGCGGCCACTTCCTGCGGCTGAAGGCTGAAGAGCGCCGCAAGTTCTTCGAGGCCCTGTTCAAGGCGCGCTTCGCCGGCGCCGAGGTGCTCGAATGCGACTTGCAGCCCGAAGACTTGCAGGACACCGAAACGCCACTCTCGGTCACGCTCACCTGCCGCGTGCCCGACTTCCCCGTGCGCGGCGAGGGGCTCGACCTCGTCACCATGCCCTGGCTCGGAACCTCGCTCGGCGTGGCCAACTTCGTGATCGGGCAGACCGGCCTCGAGAAGCGCCGCTACCCGATGGAGACCGGCCTCACCTGCGGCATCGAGGAGCGCGTCACGCTCGACGTCTCCGCAGGGCTCGGTGCGAGCCACAGCGTGCCCGCCGACGTCCACGTCGACCGCGCCGGCGTGCTGTTCAGCATGACGCAGGCCGCCAGCGGCGGCACGCTGTCCGGGCGCTTCCGCTACTTGCTGAAGACGTCCGAATTCTCGCCGGAAGGCTACCTCGAGCTGAAGAAGATCCTGGCCGAGATGGAAGCGGCGAGCCGCCGCCGGCCGCTCTTCGCCGCGTGGGACGCGCTGTCTCCGGACCAGGAGATCCTGTCGAATGTCACCGACACGACGCTCCTCTCGCCGCGCGTGTGGACGACCACGCAGACCTGGTCCAAGCGCATCCTCACCTACTCAGGCAAGAAGAAGAGCGCGGAGCTGAAGTTCGGCTACAACCCCGTGTGGCAGAGCCTGGAGCTGCTCTCCGCCACGGTCTCGAACGCCAACGGCGCGGTCTTTTCCGTCACGCCCAAAGAGATCAACGTCATGGACGCGTCCTGGTCCGGCTCGGCCCCGCGCTACCCCGCCGCCAAGACGCTGGTGGTCAACCTGCCCGGCGTGGAGACCGGCAGCGTGATCTCGGTCACGACGCGCCACACCCAGACCAACGGCTGCTTCTACAGCCACCGCCACGCGTTCGGCGGCACGGAGCCGGTGCGCGACGAGACCTACCGGCTGACCTTCCCCCGCGCGCTGGCCCCCAAGCTCCAGGCGTTCCATCTGGACGGCGTCGCCTTCACGGCCGTCACAAACGGCGGCACCGTCGCCTGCCAGTGGCACGCGTCGAGCCCGCCGGTGGTCCGCAGCGAGGAGCAGATGCCGCCGTGGCACTTCCACCAGCCCACGCTCTTCGCCTCGTTCGGCGACTGGCGCGACTACGCGCGCGAGCTGCGCCGGGCCACCGAGCGCGCCTCGGACGAGGATGCGGCCGCGCGCCGCCACGCAAAGGAGCTGGTCAAGGGCCTCCGCGAGCCCAAGGCCCGCGCACGCGCCATCCGCGACGACGTGCTGCGCACGATCCGTCCCGCGGGCCCCTCCTTCCTCGAGCTGCCCCTCGGCAACCTCTCCTCGCCAGACCGCACGCTGGCCGACCAATACGGCCACGCGGCGGACCGCGCGCTCCTGCTGGCCACGATGCTCGACGCCGCCGGCTTCGATGCCGAGCTTCTTCTCGCGAGCAGCGACACCACCGCCTATCCCGCCTACTCGCAGCCGCAGCGCGACACGCCCCAGCTCGGCTTTTTCCGCAACCCGCTCGTCGCGGTGCGGCTGGACGGCGTGACCACGTACCTCAACGAGGGCGACCAATACGACGAAATCGGCGCTTCGGGCCTCGACGACGCGCCCGCGCTGGCCCTCTCCGGCAAGCAGCGGACGGTCTCCGTGCCGCCCGCCTACCGCAACGTCTCGCAGAGCGCGTGGACCATCGACCTCGACGCGCGCGGCACCGCGACGGTGACCGTGACCAACTGGTTTTTCGGAACCGCCGCAGGCCCGTTCCGCAAGGAGTACGCCGAGATGCTGCCCGAAGACCGCCGCCGCCACCACTTGGAGCTGGTCGGCTCGATCGCCAAATCGGCCAAGCCCGCCTCGGACCTCGTCGCCGACACCGCCTCCTACCCCGGCTGCCGCGCCTTCAGCGTCACGGCGGAGAACTACGCGATCGTCGACGGCGGCACCCTCACGCTCCTCATTCCAGAGGTCGCGGGCGCGCTGTTTCCGCTGCGGGCGGACACGCGCGAGAACCCGCTGTTCATCGGGGCGAACGGCACGTCGGAGCTGACCTGCCGCATCGTGCTGCCGGCCGGCTACACGCGTCTGCCGCTGCTGCCCGAGCCGAAGCGCTGGGCCTTGCCGTGCGGGTTCGGGACGCTCGACTATCGCGTGGACGTGTCCGCCCGCTCCGACGGCCGGCGCGAGGTGTACATCACGCGTGTCCACACCTTCGCCAGCGGCGAGGCGACGGCCGAACTCTACCCCGCGCTGCTGGAGTACAACCGGCGCTTCTCGCACCCCTCCAACCGCACGCTCGTGGCCGAAAAATGAAAAAGGCCGGGCGCGGCTGCACCGCGTCCGGCCCGTTTTCGCACCACTTTCGTGGCGTCTTAAAACCGGCCCATGGCCGCGAACTTTTGGTAGCGCTGCTCCAGCAGCTTATCCAGGGCGACCTTCTTGAGCACGGCGAGATTTGCCAGCACGGCCTTCTTCACCGCCGCGACCGCCTGCTCGACGCTCGTGTGCGCGCCGCCCTCGGGCTCGGGCACGATCTCGTCGATGATGCCAAGCCCCTTGAGCGAGTCCGCCGTGATCTTCAGCGTCTCGGCCGCGAGCGCGGCCTTGGTGCCGTCGCGCCACAGGATCGAAGCGCAGCCCTCGGGCGAAATCACCGAGTAGACCGCGTTCTGGAGCATCAGGATGCGGTCGCCGACCGCGATGCCCAGCGCGCCGCCGCTGCCGCCCTCGCC
>CAYLUN010000115.1:0-15937 GCA_964386865.1 uncultured Lentisphaeraceae bacterium
TCACTGACCGGATTATATCTTAGCACCCCGTCCAGTTTTTGGGGAGCGGCTCACACCACACCCGTATAAGTTGTATTCAATGTCTACAGAACGGGAGCCCAAGAGCTTCTTCTTGCGCAGCACTGACTCTAAGTGTTTGGCAAGCCTATGGTTTAAGCACTCTTCTTTCGGTTGTGTCTTGATGAGTTCGCTATCGTAACGAACCAGCAGTCTGAGCGCGTCGTGAATGGCTTCACGCAGTTGATCTTTCATCATTTTGGCCTCGTGAAACTGACGTCAGTCAAAAGGTCAATATGGGGCGCACTTGGCCAGTCTGAAGTGATCGGCTATGAAGATCTGCTCGACAATGCCGTCCACTGAAGCGCCGACTCGATGCGACGACGGTATGTGGTATCAATCTGCCTGGGAGCCAAGCGAACATAGCGCTCGGCCAAATCACGTCGTGTACCAACAAGTTTAGCAAGATACTGCACCACTTCTTCAGGAGAGGGCGTCCGTTCGATTTCGAATTTCGGCGGCAGCTTTGTCCAAATGACGTGAGCGACCCCGCGAGCAGCGGCCCACTCGGCTAAATCAAGGATCAAAGACGGAGATGGCTGCCCGGACGACCATGAGCCAATGTGCTTTTCTTGGTTCGTTTTAGGGATTTCCTCTCGTTCCCGAAGATCTGACATTGCGGAGGTTAAGTCCGTTGAATCCATTACCGCCCATAAGGAGCGAACAGGAGTCGCGCCATCGGTCAAGACGAGTGTGATCCTTCCGTCCTTCGATTTGCGCGTGAATTCAACGTGGATGAACGGGCCATCGTTGAACCACTGACGCTGAATGGGGAGTCCTCTTGGATCCCAAACGAGTGAACCCCAGCCAAGGCATGCGATCATAGTCAGCGCTTCTCCTGCGAAGTTTGCGGTTATAGCAGGGTGGCGATGGAACAGACATCCTGCCCTGCTACATGATGAACTGTGCTTAGGTTTACACAGCGCAAGGGTGCTTGACAAGGAGAAACAAGACTGTAATGAGACACGCACGCGATCTCGAACCCTGAGCGAAGGCGGAAAATGGCATTCAAAAGTTAGAAACGCTGAACGCCGAACGTCCATCGTTGAACTCGCAAGAAGGAGGCGCTAAGACGAGGACACGAACGCTCAACTTTCAACGCTGCACGCTTATGGGCGTGAGGCTGAAGACGAGGTCGATGTCGGCGAGCAGCGCGCGGGTGCGCGCGAAGGTTGCCCAGTCGAGCAGGTCTGTGTCTTCGATTTGCGTGATCGCCTCGACCAGCGCGGGGCAGTCGTAGATGGGGCTGAGCGTGAGCGGCGCATAGCCGGGCGCCTCGGCGCGCAGGCGCAGCGTGCCGGCGATGTCGCAGGCGGCCTGTCCGCCGGGCGCGGCGTGGCGGAAGAGGTCGCGCGGCGCGCCGGAGGCAAGGTCGGCGACCTCGACGAGCGTGGCGTCGAGAGACTTGCCGCTAGCGGCGTCGAGCACGCGTGCGCGGACGAGGCACTCGGCGGGCGGCGGCGGGCGGTGGGGCGCGGGGTCGAAGAAGAACGCGCCGCTCACGGCGCGGCCGCCCTGCGGCCCGCCGGTGAGGCGCACGCAGTACCAGGCGGAGTCGGTTTCGCGGATGACGAGGTTGGTCTGCCACGCGGGCTGCGGCGTTTTGAACGACTCGTTGTGGAACGGCTGGCCGTTGCGGAAGAACTCGATTCGGGTGAGACCGGTTTGATCCTTGCCCGAGGCCCACGTCTCCAGCGTGAGTGTGTGCTCCTGGCCGTCCGCCGCGAACGCGCTGCCCGGCGGTAGGCCGTCGACGCTGGCGAGCAGCAGCGGGCCGGTGGTGGCGAAGGTGCGGCCCGCGGCGGTGGCGCGGGCGACGGCGGCAAGCGAGAACGGCTCCGTGCCGAGATACGTGTACGTGCGGGCCGATCCGGGCGCTGCGCCGCCGGGCCGGTCGAAGCAGGCGTCGGAGGAGCCGGTGGCGGCGACGCGGTAGCCGTGGTTGAGCAGCAGGCACCAGAGCTGGAAGGCCTTGTCGTTGGCCGCCGCCTCGCCGCCGCTGGTGAAGACGTCGAGCCCGTCGTAGGTGGGGCCGAGCAGCGTGTCGAGCGGCAACTCCACAGCCATGTTGGAGACGCGCATCCGTTCCTGCTTGGGGTAGCCGCTTTGGCCGCCCCATGACCCCATCCACCAGCGCAGGGGGTGCGTGTAGAAGACCGCGCCGCCTTGGGCGTGGATCAGCGCGTGCGACTCGAAGTTGGCGAAGGTCGGCTTGTCGGACTCGTAGTCGGCCGCGCTGGCGCGCTGCAGGAGCGGGATCACGTCCGCGCCGCCGGCGGTGCGGCCGCGCAGGCCGAGGGTCCAGCAGTGACCGAGGCAGCGACCCGCGTCGCCCGTGTAGTAGTTCTTGGGCGCTTCGATGTTCCAGGTCAGGGTGCACGCGGGCGTCGCGTGCGGGGCAAGCGCGGCGTCGAGACGCTCGGGCGTCGGGTCGTCGAGCTGCCATGCGTGGGCGAGCGAGAGGTAGCGCAGGTCTTCGGCGCGGGCGGTGAGGCCGACGAAGGCGAAGTCGGTGGGGATGGTGCGCTCGCCGTGGATCATGTGCGCGTGGCTGTCGCCCGCGAACCAGCCGCGGCTGCGCAGGTCGACAGCGCGGGTGAGGATGAGCGCGACGTTCGTGGTTACGCCGGGCGCGAGGAGGAGGTCGCGCCACTCGGCGCGGGTCTCGAAGCCGCGCGTGACGCGGACGCGGGTGCGGCCGGCGGGCAGGCGCTTCTCAAAGGCACCATCGCAGCGGAAGCCGTCCTTGAAGGCCTCGTTCTCGGTGACGGTCTTGCCGGCGGAGTCCGTAATGGTCACGGTGCAGGCGGCGGGGGCGCCGGTCGCGGCGTCGGTGACGGTGCCGCGCAGGAGGGCGGAGTCTGCGGCGGAGAGAAGGGGAAAACAGAGGAGACACACAAGCGGTGAGGTGAGTCGGGCGTGACCTTCAGCTCTTTTCATGACTCACGTCTCCGCAGGTCACGTTGGCCCATTCCAACGCTTCTGCCTCGCGAACGCAATCGGCGGCCATGGCACGGTATCCTTCGTAGAGGTCGCGCTTCACAACGTGCGGCCGAACGAGATCTTCCACGAAGTGGCTGAACCTTCTCGCGCCAACCACTTGGCGGAGACCGTCATAGACTTCCTCGTCTATCGTCAGTGTCAGCTTCTTTTGCATCGCACAAATTGTCCTGTTAGTTACACGTATAGTACACGTGCAGCGGCAAGGCGTCTACCGTTTCCCCCCTCGTTCGCAGGCCCTCACGGGCCCACAAAAGGTTGCGCCAAATGCCCTCCCCCGGTCCGTTCGTAGTGGCGCCGTGAGGCGCTTCCCGAGCGCTGAAGGTGTAGTGTCGTTGGGTCTTTTTGCTTAATTCTCATGGCGCGTTGCGGACGGCACGGTGCGCGGCGTCGCAGGCGTGGAGCGCGCGTGTGAGCGGCTCGAGCAGCGGCGCGATGGGCGTTTCTTGCTCGGTGATGAAGCCCTCTCGGTAGGTGTTGCGCCTGGCCTCGAAACCCTCAGCAGCTTTGCGGTCATTGTGCTTCACGGCTTCCAGGTAAGGCTTGCGCAGGCCGCGCATGTAGCCGCAGTGGTGCCAGCCGACGACGTAGGGCAGGGCGAAGAGGTTCGTGAGGCTGCTCGCGAACTCGTCTCCCAGCTCGCGATAGTAGGCAGACGAATAATCAGGGTCATCCCTCCACATGGGGCGGCAGGTGGTGTCGCCGTTGAGGATGGGCTTCTGCGACTCGCGGTAGAGCAGCGCGAGCGTGTCGCGCTGCTTCTCGAAGACTCCGTAATACTGGAGGTTGATCACGTCGACGAAGGGTTTCATCGCGGCCAGGCTGGCGCACAGCTCGTCCGGGTGACGGGCGTCGCGGTTCATGTTGAGCTTGTCGCCGAGGATGAGATGGTGGGCGTCGTAGCGGCGGACCGCCTGCTTGCGGGCGTCGTACCACTGGCGCATGAGGGCGGCGAGGAAGGCGCGGCTGTCGGCTGCGGCTTTGTGCGAATCCGCGAGAGCGGCCCAGTCGGTTTTGGCGGCGAGAGCGGGCCAGTCGGCGGCGGCGCAGGCGTACGTGGCGCCGGCTTGGGGCGCGTCGGCGTAGCGCGCCTTCATGCAGGCCAGCCAGGCTTGCTTGCCTTTGGCCTCTGCGGGGAGGGACATGAGCGCGAGAACCCAGGGGTGGAGCGTCCGTTCGGCCGGGGAGAGCGCGGCTGTGCCTGGGTCGTCGTCCACCGTCCAGGGCGGGCCGTCGGTGTAGGCGTAGCCCAGCACGCGCGGGTCATCGGCGTAGCGCTTGACCACGTCGGCGGCGTTGTCTTCGAGGGCGCGCAGGAAGGCGTCGCCGAAGACATCGGTCGGCCGCCGCCGGAAGGCTTTCAGCAGGGTGGAGCGCGACATGTTCCAGCCCCACGGCACGGGGATATCCAGTTGCACGACGTAATAGGCAGCGCTTGCCGACTGGAGGCTCTTCGAGAGCGGGTTGTGGAAGCCGAGCGTGTTGAAGCCCCATGCCGTCAGATTTGTGGCAACGCGCCGCGCCCACTTGTCGGCGGCGGGCGAGCCCTCGCATATCGCGCCGTCGGCCGCAACGAGGTCTGGGCCGTACGCGGACGCGACGAACGCGGCGTTGCTGGGCGACTGCCAGTAGGCGGGCTCGACGTGGTTGACGCCGAGCGAGAGGAAGCGCGCGCCTTCGGGCGACTTGAACCACCACGCGCCGCCGCTCTGTTCGAGGCTGACGAAGGCGGGCGGCGCGTCGGCGAGAGCGGCGGAGAGGAGAAGAAGGGTGGTGGTGAAGAGGACGTTGCGTCCGTACGGGCGCATCACGGCTTCGCCTCGCTTGCGCGGCGCGGCGTGTAGACCGTGTTCAGCTCGCCTTTCGTTTTGGCGGCCCGCGGCCCGTAGGGCGCAGACTGGCCGGGCTTGAAGGGCAGGCTCCAGCGGCGCAGCGCTTCGGCGGCCGACGGGAAGTCGTCGCCGATGCGCTTCAGCTCGGCGTCGAGCGCGGCGTCGAGGGATTTCCGCAGGGCGGCGCTCGCGGGCACATCCGCCAGGTTGTTCATCTGGAACGGATCGGACGCGTCGTCGAAGAGCAGCGTCGGGCCGTCCTTCTGGCGGACGAGCGTGTGCGTAGCCGTGCGGAGCGCGCGGTAGGGCAGGCAGTCGGGGATGAAGGGGCTGACCTGCATATAGAGGGCTGCGCGGTCGCGCTCCGGCCCGCCGCGGAGCAGGTCGGCGAGATCCTCGCCTTCGAGGGCGGCGGGCTTCGGCAGGCCGGCCAGGCCGAGCAGCGTCGGCAGGATGTCGGGCGTGGTGACCGGCGTCGCGACGGAGCGGGCGCGCGTATCGCCGGGCAGGCGCAGGAGGAAGGGCACGTGCGCGGATTCGTCCCAGGCGACCTGCTTGGCGCAGGGCCGGATGCCGTGCGAGCCCATCATTTCGCCGTGGTCCGAGGTGAAGATGAAGAGCGTGTTTTTGCTCAGCCCGGACTCGTCGAGCGTGGCGAGCAGGTCGCCGACGCAGCGGTCGAGCGCGGTGCAGTGGGCGTAGTAGCCTTGAAGCTCGCTGCGGGCTTTGTCTTCCTCGCCCGAGAAGTTGGGCGGCAGTTTGATCGATTCCGGCGGATAGAGAGCCTTCAGGTCTTCGGGCGCATTGCCGTGCGGGAAGTGGGGCGTGCCGTAGGAGACCATCAAAACGAAGGGCTTGTCTGAGGAGGCGTGCGTGCGAAGGTAGGCTTGCGCGTCGCGTGTCTGGGCATAGGCGTCGTAGCCCTCCCAGATCTTTCGCTCGTCCGAGTCGCCCTCGTAATAGTGCGAGTGCTGGTAGTTGTGGTCGCACTCCGCGACTTTCCAGTAGTCCCAGCCTTGGCGGCGCTCACGCGGGATGAAGGCGCTGCGGCCGTGTCCGTCGAGGTGCCACTTGCCGATGTAGGCGGTGTCGTAGCCGGCGGATTTGAATATCTCGGCGAGGCAGACCTCCTCGTCCGGCAGGTGCAGGTCGTTGAGGAACATGCCTGTGGAGGTCGGGAAGCGGCCGGTCAGGAGCGAGGCGCGATAGGGCGTGCAGACCGGGCAGACGGAGACGGCGTTGCGGAGGTTGACGCACGAGGCGGCCAGCTTGTCGAGGTTGGGCGTCTTGACGTTCGGGTCGCCCGCGTAACCCGTGGCCTTGGCACGCCACTGGTCGGCGAGAATGAAGACGATGTTCGTGCGCTGGGCGGCGGGCGCGGCTTGGGCGGCGGCGCGGCCGAGGCTCAGCGAAACGGCTGCGCCCGCGCTGGCGCGTATGAATGAACGGCGGTTAATCGAGGTCATCATTGCTTACGTGCCTTTTTCTTGGCGTTCTTGGGCTGCCCGTCGGGAACGGTCGGCCCCGCGTCTTTAGCGTACTGGTCGCTGAGGGCTTGCCAGCGGGCGGCCATGTCGCGCACGCGGTCGGGCTGTGCGGCGGCGAGGTTACGCTGCTCGCTGCGGTCAGCGGCGAGGTCGTAGAGCTCCCAGGCGTCCTGGTCGATCTTCGCGGAGACGAGCTTAAAGTCGCCCATGCGCAGGGCGCGGTTGCCCTCGTGGCTGAAGTAGAGGCACTCGCGCTTGACCGCGCCGTCCTTGGCGAAGGCGGGAGCGAGGCTGCGGCCGGGGAAGGGCGGCGCGCCGGCGGGGAGCGCGGGCTTTGCGCCGACGAGGTCGAGCACGGTGGGGACGACGTCGATCACGTGGCAGAGGTCGCGGCGCAGCTCGTTGCGCGCGGCGATGCCGGCGGGCCAGTGGGCCACGAGCGGCGTGGCGATGCCGCCTTCGTGCACCCAGGTCTTGTGGCGGCGGAAGGGGGTGTTGGCGACGGTGGACCAGCCAGGGCCGAGGCAGAGGAAGCTGTCGGCTGAGCCGGGCGCGGCCTGCGGGTCGTGGCCGTCGCCGCGCACCATCATTTCGGCGCTGGCGCCGTTGTCGGAGGCGAAGAGGACGAGGGTGTTGTCAAAGGCGCCCATGGCGCGGAGCTGATCGAGCACGCGGCCGATCTCGCGGTCCATGCGGTCGACCATGGCGGCGTGGACGGCCATCTTGTCGGCCTGGAAGGCGCGCTGGGCGGGCGTGAGGGAGTCCCACGGAAGCGGGCGGTTCACCTCGTTGGTGCCGAGGATTTCGAGATCCTTGGGGAAGTGGTAGGGCGGCCCGAGCTGGCGCTCGGCGGCGGAGAGTCCGCAGGAGACGAGGCCCATGGCTTGCTGCCGCTTGAAGCGCTCGTCGCGAACGGCCTCCCACCCTTTGACGTAGCGGTCGCGGTAGCGGGCGATGTCTTCGGCCGGCGCCTGGAGGGGGAAGTGGGGCACGGTGAAGGCGAGGTAGGACAAGAAGGGCTGCCCTGCGAATTTCTCCGCGTGTTCTTTGAGGCAGCGGATGGCGTGGTCGGCGAACGCGGTGGAGGTGTAGTAGCCGCTATCCTTGGCCACAGGGGGCTGCGGCACATCGTCTAGGAGGGCCTGCTTCGGGCCGAAGTTTCGATTGTGGTCCTCGATGTCATAGGAGTGGTCGAAGCCGCCGTCGGCCACGGGCTTCGGCGCGCCGTTGACGTGCCACTTGCCCGAGTGATAGCTGCGGTAGCCGAGGGGCTTGAGGAGGTGCGGCAGGGTGCGCGTCCAGGCGGGGAAGTTGCCTTGGCGCGGGTCGGAGTGCGTCTGCTGCGGGTAGTAGCCGGTGACGAGGGCGCAGCGTGTGGGCCAGCAGCGGGCGGTGTTGTAACACTGGGTAAAGCGCACGCCGTCCTTGGCGAGGCCGTCGAGGTTGGGCGTGGCGATCTCGGAGCCGTAGCAGCCTATGTCCGAGTAGCCGAGGTCGTCGGCGAGGATGATGAGCACGTTGGGCTTGTTCGCGGCGGAGGCGGCGGAGGCGAGCAGGGCCAGGGAGGCGAGGGTGTGGAACAACAGTTTCATGAAGGGTATCTCTCCGTGTATGTTGTGCCGCCTTCAGGCGGCGGCTCATCGTTGCTGCGTTGCCGGCTGAAGCCGGTACAACGAACGAAAAAGCGTCATTCGTTGCCGGGTTTGCGGTTGAGCTTGGCTTGCTGCTGTTTTGCGGCTTTGCCGGGACGGTTCGGGCGCTCGGCAGCGGGCTTGGCGGCTTTACCGTAGGGCTCCGGGTCGGTCTCGCCGTAGAGCGCGCGCAGCCGGGCGAGTTCGGCTTTGAGCTCCTTCGCCGCGTCCGCGTAGGCGGGGTCGGCGTAGACGCTGCGCAACTGCGACGGATCCTTCTCTCGGTCGAAGAGGTCCCACTCGTCGGTGGCGCTGTAGTGCGCCAGCGTGTAGCGGGCGGTGCGCACGCCGAGGTGCTGGGGCACGCCGTGGCCGGGGTCGTAGTAGCGGTAGAAGACGCTGGCGCGCCAGTCGGCCGGCGCTTCGCCGCGCAGGAGTGGGAGGAGCGAGCGGCCGTGCAGGCTGGACGGCGCCTGGCCCCCGGCGATGGCGACGAAGGTCGGCGCGTAGTCGATGTTCTGGATCATGGCCAAGGGGCGGGCGCCGGGCTGCACGACGCCGGGCCAGCGGATGATGAAGGGCATGCGGATGGACTCTTCCAGGATCCAGCGCTTGTCGAACCAGCCGTGCTCGCCGATATAGAAGCCTTGGTCGGAGGAGTAGATCACGACCGTGTTCTTATCGAGCCCGCTCTTCGCTAGGTAGTCCAGCACGCGGCCGACGCTGTCGTCCACGGACTTGACGCAGCGCAGGTAGTCCTTGGCGTAGGTCTGGTACTTCCAGCGCACGAGGTCTTGGCCTTGCGGGTTCAGCTTGCGGAAGGCCTCGTTGCGGGACTGATACAGGTCGGGGATCTTGTCGAGCGGCTTGTCGGCTTGGATCTTGAGGTCGCCGGGCAGCAGCATGTCCTTATCGATGGAGAGCTTCTGAGCCTTGTGGACCGACGCGCGGTTCGAGTAATCGTCGAAGAGCGTGTCGGGTTCGGGCACGGTCACGTCGTCCAGCAGGTGGGCGTAGCGCTCCGGCGGGATCCAGTTGCGGTGGGGGGCCTTGTGCTGCACCATCAGCATGAAGGGCTTGGCGCGGTCGCGGCTGTCCAGCCACCGCAGCGAGAGGTCGGTGATCACGTCCGAGGCGTACCCCGCACATTTGATTGACCCCGTGGTGCTGGTGAAAGACGGGTCGTTATACACGCCCTGTCCGGGCAGCAGGCACCAGTAGTCGGTCTCCGTGGTGGTGGCGCCCAGGTGCCACTTGCCGACGAGCGCGGTCTGGTAGCCGGCGGCACGCAGCGCGGAGGGGAACTTCCAGGTGCCGGGGGTGACCTCTTCGTTCAGGTAGCGGACGCCGTTCGCGTGGCCGTGCAGGCCGGTCAGGACGGCGGCGCGGCTGGGCGAGCAGATCGAGTTGCCGCAGAAGCTGTTGAGGAACAGCGCGCCCTCTGAGGCGAGGCGGTCGATGTTGGGGGTGATTTTCTGCTCGCGGCAGAAGGCGGAGAGTCGCAGGTTGTAGGCGCCGATGGTCTGCGGCGCGTGGTCGTCGCTAAAGATGAAGACGATGTTGGGTCGCGCGGGGGCGGCGTCCGCTGCATGGAGCGCGGCTGGCAAGGCCAACAGCGCGCACGACCAAGCCGCCCCGATAAACGAGATTCGCCTCATTTGAGCCCCCTTCACTCCGTGACGCCCATTGCGAACGGGGACAGGAGTGTCCCCGCTCCCAGCGTAAACGTCTTCTTGCAGGTGTATATTAGCACGACCGGCTTGCCGTTCACAACTGCCCGCCTCCCCCCATGTTCATGGGGGCGGAAATTCCACTTTGGGCGAGACAGGCACAACAGGGAATGTCCCCGCGGGCGCACAACCGAATTCGCCCACGGGTGCCACCTTGAAAACATTTCTCTTAATAACATCCCGTCCGCTGACGTATACTAGTTGAAACCGTTGAATCATGTTCGGTCTAGGAAGCGGAGGGGTGGCCATGAGCGAGAGAACAGTATTGGCGTGCGGGCTTGCGCTCGCGTTCGCGTGCGGCGCGCAGGAGATCGGGTACATCGAAGCCTTTAGTCTGGCGGCGGACCGCGAGGCTGCGCTCAAGGAGCTGGTTCCCGGCACGGACGACTACTATTACTTCCACGCCCTGCACGCGCAGAACAGCGGTGCGCGGCCGCGTTTCCAGGAGACGCTGGATCGCTGGGTGCGCGAGCGCAACGGCACCGTGACCGACCGCGCTCGAGAATTGCTCAACCGCCAAGCCCTGCTCGACTACGACAAGGAGCCCAAGAAGAGCCTCGATTACCTGCGTCGCGAGCTGGGGCTGACCTTTGACCACGCCCGCAAGACCGGCGAGCGCGCGGGCGACGCGCCCACGGCGCTCGACAACGCGCTGCTTGGGGTGCCGGCGCTTCTGCGCAAGGCGCTGGCCCAGGAGCCACGCAGCCTCGAGCGGCTCGAGGACGCGGGGCTTGTGCTCGTCGCAGGCCAGAAGATCACCGACGAGCAGCGCCGCAGCCTGCTCGCCCGCCTGCGCCGCCCGGACTTCCCCGGCGTGGTTGACCTGATCGTCGCCGACCTCGCATACCGAGACAGCCGCGGCTTCGGCTCGCACGCCATCCACCGCCTCCTGACGCTCGCGCAGCTGGACGAGCTGCTGCAGAAGCGGCCCGCGCTGCGCAACGAGTCCGCCTTCGTCACCGCCTACCTCGCCAAGCTCGCGCCGGAGGACGAGGTCGATCTCGACACCGACCCGGCGGCGCGCGAGGCCTACTACGAGCGTGTCTGGGCCTTTGTCCAGACGCTCGACCCCGTCCACAACTCGCTTAAGGCCAACGCGCTCTACAACCGCCTGCGCCACGACCAGGGCAAGGGCGTCTATGACCGCGCCCGCTTCCTCGACTACGTCAGGCTGCCGCGCGAGGTCCACTACCTGCGGCCCGAGTACCGCCAGCAGGTGCCGCGCGGCGACCAGTTCGCCCAACTGAGCCAGGACTTCCGGTTGGTCGCGCTGCCGCCGGTGCGCAACGACGAGCCGCTGGTGCGCAGCTACCTGCTGGAGTTCTTCAAGGGCGACGCGGACTACGCGGCGTTCACGCCCACCATCCGCGACGACTTCCTCAAGCCGCTCTTCGCCGAAGCCAAGATCGTCAACGGCGTGGGCGACCCGCAGCAGTGGGCGCCGCTGCTCGCGCCCGACGCTTACAAGCGGCTCAAGGAGCGCGTGGACATCGATTTCGCATCGGACAATCCGCTCACCTTCGGCGCGGACGCTCCGGTCAAACTATCCGCCTTCGTCAAGAACGTGCCCGCGCTACTCGTGAAGGTCTATGAGATCAACACCTTCAACTACTACCGCGAGACGGGGCAGCCCCTCAACCTCGCAGTCAACCTCGACGGCCTCGTTGCCTCGGTGACGCGCCGCGTGGAGTACAAGGAGACCGCCGAGCGCCGCGTGACCCGCACCTTCGACTTGCCCGAACTCAAGGGGCGCGGCGCGTACGTCGTGGAGCTGATCGGTAACGGCAAGAGCAGCCGCGCGCTCGTGCAGAAGGGGCGGCTGGATGTGCTGCAGGAGGTGACCTCGGCCGGCCACTCGTTCACCGTGCTGGACGAGGCTGGCAAACGCGTGGTAGATGCGAGCGGCTGGCTGGGCGGCCGCGAGTTCGCCGCGGACCAGGAGGGCTGCATCCTCATTCCCTTCAGCACTGCTCCGAAGGGCGAGAACATCGTGATCCGGCAGGGCGGCTTCGCTACGCTGCTGCGCTTCGACCACCTCGCCGAGACCTACGCGCTGAAGGCGGGCGTCTATGTGGATCGCGAGTCTCTGATCCGGCGCGAGAAGGCGTTGATCGCGGTGCGCCCTGTGCTGACCGTGAACGGCCGCCCCGTCAGCCTCAAGCTGCTGGAAGAACCTCGGCTTGTGATCCGCTCCACAGACATCCAGGGCATTGTGACTGAGAAAGAAGTGCCGGGGCTGACTTTGCGCGAGGACGCCGAGACGGTGCAGGAGATTCAGGTTCCCGAGGGCGCCGTCAACCTCGCGGTCACGCTCAAGGCACGCATCCAGAATCTGAGCCTGAGCAAAAAGGTGGATCTGCAGGACGGCGAAACGTTTGCGTTCAATGGAATCGAGCGGACGACGGAAGTGCAGACTCTGCACGTCGGCCGAAACACGGCTGGCTACTACGTGGACGCCCGCGGCAAGAACGGCGAGCCGCTGCCCGGCGAGCCGCTGGCGTGTTTCTTCAAGCCCCGCTGTTTCCGCGAGGAGGTGCATGCTGTGCTCAAGACCGATGCGCAGGGCCGGGCTCTGCTGGGCGTGTTGGACGGCGTCGCGCGGTTCCGCATTCAGGCGTCCGCCGGGCCGGAACTCGCGTGGTCGCCTTCGCGCGACGCGTGCGACTATCCGGAAGCGCTACAGGGCAAGGCTGGCGAAAATCTTCGCGTGCCCATCGTGTGGTACGCGGCTGATCTGACGTCGGAAGCCTCGCTGCTCGAGACGCGCCATGGCCAGTTCGTGAAGGACTGGAATGCGGCGCTCATGGCGAAGAACGGTTTTCTCGAACTGAGCGGCCTGCCTGCTGGCGACTACTCGCTTTATCTCAAGACAGAGGGGCGCGAAATCGCTGTGCGCGTGACTGCCGGAGACGCACGCGACGGCTTTGTCGTGTCGCCGCGCCGGGCGTTGGAGCTGCCGCGCCTCGCGCCGCTGAACGTGGTTTCGGTGACGCTTGGCAAAGAGGCCGTGGAGGTCCGGCTGGCGAACGCGACGCCCTTCAGCCGCGTCCACCTGATCGCGACGCGCTATATCCCCGAGTATGACCTGTTCGACAAGTTGGGCCAGTCCTGTACGCCGGGCTTATTGGCGCAGCCGTGGCAGCCGACGCGCACCTTCTACGAGTCGGGGCGCGACATCGGCGACGAGTACCGCTACATCCTCGACCGCCAGCAGGCCGCCAAGTATCCGGGAAACATGCTGGAGCGGCCGGGACTGTTGCTCAACCCGTGGTCCGTGCGCTCGACCGAAGCCGAGGCTGAGCATTTGGCCGCGAGCACCGAGTTCGTGAATCAGGCCGCCGGCCTGGCGCGGTCGGCGATGAAAGGGTATGGCGGAAAAGGCGCGAAAGGGGGCGCTGTTGAAGGTTACTTCGGCCTCGACTTCTTGAAGCAGCCCGCCGTCGCACTACTCAATGTCGTGCCGGACAAGGAAGGCAAGGTCGTGGTTCCGCGCGAGGCGCTCAAGGGGTTGCCCTATCTGCGCGTGCTGGCGGTCGATCCGACGACCACGGTTCTCAAGTGCGTGGCGCTGGAGGACTCGCCCGTGGCGACGCGCGAGCTGCGGCAGGTGGCGGGGCTCGACCCCAAGAAGACGTTCGCCGAGCAGAAGCGCATCACGGCCGTGGCGGCGAAGGCCGCCGTGACGGTCGGCGATGTGACCACGGCCCGCTTCGAGACCTACGACACGGTAGCCAAGGCCTACCGGCTGCTGGCCACGCTCAACGCGGACGCGACTTTCGGGGAGTTCTCCTTTGTGGCGAACTGGCCCGACCTGGACGCCAAGGAGCAGCGTCGCCTCTACTCCAAATACGCCTGCCACGAGCTGAGCTTCTTCCTCTATCACAAAGACCGGAAGTTCTTCGACGCGGTGATTGCGCCGCACCTGAAGAACAAGAAAGATAAGACCTTCCTCGACCACTGGCTGCTCGGCGACGACCTCGCTGGCTACTTGGAGCCGTGGCGCTTCGGCCGGCTGAACGCGGCCGAGCGCGTGCTGCTGGGCAAGCGCCTGCGGGAGCAAGAGGCGTCGGTCACGCGCGACCTGCGCGAGTCCGTGGAGCTGATTCCGCCGGACATGGAGGCGTTCAACCGCCGCTTCGATACGGCTGTGCAGACCGGTGCGCTCGAGGCTGACGCACCTGCGGGCGGTGCTGCCGGAGCGGTCGACGCGCTGCGCAAGAGCATGAGCGAGAAGCAGGCGGGTCAACTGGGAGCTTACATGGCCACCTCCGATATGTCGTCTGTGATCGTTCCGCCCGCACCGGCTGCTGCGCCTGCGCCCATGGCCGCTGGCTTAGCGATGGATCCGTTCGCCGCTGCCGACGGTAAGGAGTCCGCGAAGGCCGAGCGCCGGGCGGGCGCTCTGAGCGTGAAAATGAAAGCGGCGCCTGATAGCAGTATGCGCCAGCGCGGCCTAGCGCTTGTCGAAAAGGAAATGAAAGACGCCGACAAGGACGGTGCCGCGCCGCTCGAAGAGAGCGTCTTCTTCGCCAAACAGGATAAGCCGCGTGAGGAGGCGCGGCGCTTCTTCCAGAAACTCGACCAGACGCAGGAGTGGGCCGAAAACAACTACTGGCATTTGCCGATCGAAGAGCAGGACGCCGACCTCGTCGCGGTCAACGCCTTCTGGCGCGACTACGCGGCGCACGACGGCCAGGCGCCCTTCCTCTCAAAGGCCTTCCCCGAGACGGCCACGACCTTCACCGAGATGATGCTGGCGCTGGCCGTGCTGGAACTGCCGTTCAAAGCCGGGAAACACGAGGAGAAGGTCGAAGGCTTGGGCTACACGCTGACGGCCGCCACGCCCGCGCTGCTCTTCCACCGCGAGATCTGCGAGACGCCTCGCAAGGAGACGGCCGGCGGCGTGCTGGTGGCCCAGCACTTCTTCCGCGCGGACGACCGCGAGCGTGTCGAGAATGGCGAACGCTTCGACAAGCTGGTTGTCGAGGAATTCCTGCCGCACGTGGTGTACGGGGCGCAGGTGGTGCTGACCAACCCCACGGGCAGCCGGCAGAAGTTGCACGCGCTGCTCCAGATCCCGATGGGCGCGCTACCCGTCAACAGCGGCTTTTACACGCGCGGCCTCTATATCGTGCTGGAGCCCTACAGCACGCAGACGCAGGAGTACTTCTTCTACTTTTCGGCGACGGGGGACTACCCGCACTACCCGGTCACGCTGGCCGACAACGCATGCGTGGTCGGCAGCGCGGCACCGTTCTCGTTCCACGTCGTCAACAAGCTGAGCAAGGTGGACACGACCTCGTGGGCGTGGATCTCGCAGAACGGCACCGAGGAGGAGGTGCTCGCGTTCCTGAACACGCAGAACATCCGGCGCATTGAGAGCGAGCTGGTCGAGATCGCGTGGCGCATGAAAGACCGGGCGTTCTTCAAGAAGGTTGTCGCGCTCGTGGAGACGCGCCACGTCTACGACGAGACGCTCTGGTCGTACGGCGTGTTCAACGACGATCCCGCGACGATCCGCGAGTTCCTGCGGCACCACGATTTTGCTGACCGTTGCGGGCTCTGTCTGGTTTCGCCGCTGCTGACGCTCGAGCCTGTCGAGCGGTGTGACTACCAGCACTTGGAGTACGCTCCGCTTGTGAATCCGCGCGTACACCAAGTCGGCGCGAGGCGCACGATCCTGAACACCCGTTTCCGGGAGCACTATCAGAGGCTCCTGAGCGTGCTCAGTTACAAAGCCAAGTTGGACGCAGCCGACACGCTGGCTGTCGCGTACTATATGACGCTTCAAGACCGCGTGGCCGAGGCCGCCGAGTGGTTCGGACGTGTGGATCGCAAGGCCGTGCCGGAGCAGCTCCAGAGCGACTACCTTGAGGCGTATCTGGCATTTTACAAAGGTGACCTTGAGCTGGCGCGAAAGATCGCGATGCGGCACGCGGACGAGGGCGTGGATCGCTGGCGCAACCGTTTCGCGCAGGTGCTGGCTCAGCTAAACGAGATTGCGGGCGGGGCGGCGGAGGTCACCGACCAGGAGAAGCGCGACCAGGCGCAGGCCGCGCTGGCGGCCTCCGAGCCCGTGCTGGAGCTACAGGTCGAGGCGGGCCGGATTCGGCTCGACACGCGCAACCTCAAGGCCTGCACGCTCAACTTCTACCCCATGGACATCGAGCTGCTCTTCTCGCGCAGCCCGTTCCTGCAGG
>CAYLUN010000116.1:0-15380 GCA_964386865.1 uncultured Lentisphaeraceae bacterium
ACTTCCGAAGGAGGTTACACACGGGCACGATTTCGTCGTTCAGGCAGAAGACGCTCTTGAGTCCGCCGGCTCTCAGCATCCCTCCGATTTGCGACGCGCCCCGGTGCATTGTCCGCAAAAGAAAGACCGCTTCGGAGAGCGCGGCCTCGCAGGTGAGCAGCGGCCCCGACGCCTGCTTGAGCTGCTCCACTGTCCACGCATGGTAGGAGTCCCGTGCGTTAATGAGCGCCACGAGGGGCCCCGCGTCAATGATGACCGGCGGCCTCATTTCCCATATCCTTCCATGTGGCGGGGGTGAGACGACAGATCGCACGGCCCTTCTACAGTGCCGGAAAACTCTCTGACACAATCGTAGGCGGACGGTTCAGCGGCCTTGGACTGGTCTTCATCAATGTACTTCAGTACGGCCGTGCGGATCAGTTCCGAGCGTGACGTCTGGCGCTTCTCGGCGGCGATGCCAAGCCTGTTTGCAAGCGACTGTGGCATCTTAAGCGTGACGGTTGTCATAGTCTCCTCCGAATGGTATTACCAATTCAGATAAAGGGTAACACCTGTCTGGCGCGGGGTCAAGGACAGGGCGCACCCGACAGGACAGGGCGCACCCATGCAGAATTACGGTTCGGTAATGATACCGTGTCCGACTTGTCATTTAGGTCTCCTAACCTATGTCCGCAAACACAGAACGGAGGCCACGCATGTCTACTCAACCAAACACACTCTTGCTCTTCGCGCTGCTCACCACATCCGCCCTCGCTTACGAGCGCCTACAGGGGCCGACGGAGCTGCTCTTCTGCGATAAGGAGAAATCGTTCGGAGGCTACACGCTCTTCGGCGTGGGCAACAAGACGTTCCTGCTGGACCTGGAGGGACGCGTCGTTCACACGTGGCCCGTGGGCACCAATCCGCACCTGCTCGACAACGGCAACATCCTCGACGCGTCGAAGGACGATCCCAGCGGCTTCCAAGGTTTCAAGGAGGTCGAATGGGACGGCAAGACCGTGTGGGAATACACCGAGAAGCGCGAAGGTTACGCGCCGCACCACGACTGGATCCGCCTCTTCAACAAGGCGCTTGGAGCGCCGACCACGCTCTACATCGCCAACAAGTCCATCACGCACGAACAGGCCATCGCGGCCGGCGCCGATCCGAAGAACGGCCCGTACGAGAACGGACAGATGGACGCCGTGGTTGAAGTGGACATGAAGGGCAACGTCGTGTGGGAGTGGCGCTTCTTCGACCACGTCGTACAGGATGTCGATGCGACTAAAGCCAACTACGTGGGCGCGGGCAAGACCATCGCCGACTATCCAGGCCGGATCAACATCAACATGCCGGGCCGCCCGCTCAAGCGCGACTGGCTGCACTGCAACTCGCTGGACTACAACGCCGAGTCCGGCCACATCGTGATCAACTCCGTACAGGGCGAACTCTACGTGGTCGACCACGACGGCACCTTCGTCGCCAACGACCCGGCGGCGAGCATCGCCAAGGCCGTCGGGTCGGCTGGCGACTTCCTGTACCGCTTCGGCGACCCCGCCCGCTACGGCCAGGGCGAGCCTCCGCGCGTGCTGGAGAATTGGGACTCGGCGACCTCCGGCCACAAGCAGATGGGCGGCGCGCACGACGCGCACTGGATCAAGCCCGGCCTGCCCGGCGCGGGCCACCTCATGGTATTCAACAACGGCCAGTACCTTTACCAGCGCACCCCGCAGTCTTCCGCGCTCGAGATCAACCCGTTCCTCGATGCGGCCGGGAACGACACCGGAAAATATGTCAACCCGCCCGACGCGGGCTACCGCCGCGAGACCTACGACCACGACACGCACAACGAGCCGCGCCAGGTCTCGCGGCAGATCGTGTGGAGCTACCGCTCGGCAAACAGCCACGGCTTCTTCAGCCACATTGGCTCCAGCGCCCAGCGCCTGCCGAACGGTAGCACCTTTATCTGCTCGGACACCGAGGGCCACTTCTTCGAGGTGACCGCCAAAGGCGAACTGGCGTGGGAATACATTAACCCCGTGACCCGCGATGGCCCCGTCAGCGTGCTCGGCGACGCCGCGCCCATGGTGAACTCCGCGTTCCGCGCCTACCGCTACGGGGCCGACCATCCCGCCTTCAAGGGCCGCGACCTGACGCCAACGGGCACGATCACCGAGCGCGCCGTCAAGGGGCTTGACACCTACCCCAAGCGCCGCTCCCCCGGCAGCCGCCCTGAGGGCCGAAACGCCCGCGGCGGCGGCCCGCGCAGGGATGGCGCCCGCGACGCGCAGCAGCAGGCGGGCGACCGCCGCCCCGCAGGCGGTCCGGGGTGAGCAGCGCCGGACAGGCTGGCGTGGCACAGACATCGGCGCCAGCCTCACCTCGTCTTTCTTCGTCCGCCGTGCTACTATTATGCCATGGGTATGTGCGAAACAGCTCTCGTCGCGCTGCTTGTGTCGCCCGCTTGCCTCTGGCACGGCGGCACGGGTCCGCGCCCCGCGGCCGCGCGTTCCGGTGTCGCCGGACAAACCCGAGGCAGGATCCGTTTTTTCGCAGACGGCGAAAGAGGCCACGACGTGAAGGCGCGAGCCTCGAGATGGGCTGTCGCCGCGGCGCTTGCGCTGGCGGTTGGGTCGAGCACGCATGCGGCGGCCCCATCCGCCAAGTGGCACCCCGGCCACTACGTGTTCATCAACACGGCGGCCATCAACCCGAAAGAGCACCTCCTGGAGCATTTTCGCGGGGTGCAGAAGTGCTACGGCTGGTCGGCCTTGGAGCCGGCCGAGGGGCGCTACGAGTTCTCGGCGGTCAGGCAGGACCTGGCCGTGCTGAAGAAGCGCGGGAAGTATCTCGTGCTCCAGGTGCAGTACAAGGCCTTCGGCAAGGGTCGGTGCCTTGTGCCCGACTACGTCCGCGGGCCGAACTTTTGAAATGAAGCAGCATTGTTCTTTATCGAAAGGTAGGTCATTATGAAGATGAACCCCCCCGTGATGTTGCTGTTCGCGCTGTGGCTGACAGGCTCGACCTTGCCATCTGGAGCCGTCGAACCGGGCAAGGCTTCCGCCACCCCGAAGAAGTGGTTCCCGGGACATTATGTGATGCTCGAACCCGACACCTACGCGACCAACAACAAGTCTTTTCGCGTGCTCAGGGGAGCGGACGGGAGGCTGTTTGAAGGCTTGTTCATGTACGTCACTTGGGGACAGATCGAAACCAACCGGGGCGCGTTCTGCTGGAGCAAGATCGACACGCTGATGAACGCGCTGCCGGACGGCAAGAAGATAGGCTTCAGCCTCTCTTGGCAGGGCTGGGGCGGGGCCCAAGCCTGTCCGGGCGACATGATCGGCAACGCGCTCTATGACGGCGGGCAGCGCGAGCGCGCCGCCAAGCAGGCCAGCGGCCGCGTCCTGCGGAGCGGCGTCCGCTTCGCGACCATTCACATGCCCAGCACGATGGACCGCTACCTCGCCTTCGCGAAAGCCTTCGCCGCGCGCTACGACGCCGACCCGCGCCTCGCGTTCGTCACGTGCGCCGAAATTCCCTACGAGGCGAGCCTCAAGGTGGGGCAATACGACGAGGCCCAGGCGCGGGCCAGCATTTTCCGCCTCGCCGACATGGTCCGCCTGTTTCCGCACACCCCCTGCGGCGTGCTGGGCGCCTGGTGGTCGTTCGGCGGCGCCGACGCCGAAAAGAGCCGCTTCGCCCAGACCATCCTGGACGCCGGCGGAGGCTTCGGCTTCCCGGATCTTGACGGCACGATGTCGGGCGGCCATTACAACTCGCACTTCCGCCCGCACGTCCTCGCCAACGCCGGCCGCTGGCCCTGCTGGATGGGCGTCGAGTGGCAGGACCTCATGCCGGAGCGCGCGGGCCCCAAGTTCCCTGATTGCCAGATCGAGTCGGCCAACCTGACCCAGGCCAACTTCATCTGGTGGATCACCTCGAACCGTCGCAGAGACGGCGGCTACGACTTCGACGCCGATGTTCTGAACTACCTTCGGGCGCATCCGGCTGCGGGGATCACCACCAGCTACCCCAGGGGGAAACCATGATGAAGCGCAACACACTCGCACTTCTTTTGAGCGGAGCCCTATCTGCGGCGCAAGCGGCGGATGCGCCTCCCAACTTCGTCGTGATCCTTGGCGAAGGACACGGTTGGAGCAGCACGTCCGTGCAGATGGACGAGGCGGTGGCAGAATCGAAGAGCGCGGTTGTGAGGACGCCGAATCTTGAGCGGCTCGCGCGGGAGGGCACGCGCTTCTCGAACTTCTATGCGCCGTCGCCGCGCTGCACGCCTACGCGCGCCGCGCTCTTGACCGGCAAGAGCCCCGCGCAGCTGCACATGACGTTTGTCGGAGAGGGCAAGCGGGAAAGCGGCGCCGGCGCGGCGGCGCGCGTTCTCACGCCGCAGGCCACGACGGAGCTGCCGGCCACGGAGACGACGGTCGCTGAGGCGCTGAAGCGCGCCGGATACGCCACCGCGCACTTCGGCAAGTGGCACCTGGGCCGCACGGATCCGAGAGAGCACGGCTTCGATGAGAGCGACGGCCCGACCGGTAACGGCGGCCCCGACAACGCGGAGAACCCGCACCCGAAGCAGCTCTACAGTATGACCGCGCGCGGCACGGACTTCATGGCGCGGCAGGCGAAGGCCGGAAAGCCGTTTTACCTTCAGCTCTCGCACTACGCCTCGCGCCAGGGCGGAGACGCCAGCCCAGAGGCGCTCGCCGCGGTGAAGGGGTGGGGCGGAGAACTCAGCGAGCGGGAAGCCGCCGAGGCGGCGGCGGACTGGGACCTCGACCTCGCGCTCGGACAGGTACTCAAGGCGGTCGACGACTTGCGCCTCGCGAGCAGCACGTACGTTATCTTCACGACCGATCACGGCACGCCGGGCAAGAACCCGCCGCTCGCGGGCGGCAAGGGAACGGTGTCCGAAGGCGGCCTGCGCGTGCCGCTCATTGTGCGCGGCCCAGGTGTCCGGCCCGGCGCCTGCTCCCGCGTGCGGGCCACAGGGGTGGATCTCTTCCCGACGCTTGCCGAACTGGCGTGCGTCAGCGAGCCGCTGCCCCAAGGAGTTGAAGGCGGCAGCTTGGCCGCCGTGCTCGCCCACGGTGGCGTGGGCGCGGTGGCGCGCCCGCGCGAGGAGTTCGTCGTGCATTTTCCGCACTATGACAAGGACGCCATCGGCCCCGCGTCGGCGCTCTACCTCGGCGACCTCAAGCTGATCCGCGTATACGAGACGGGCGCGCTGGAGCTGTTCGACCTCGCAAGCGACCTGGCCGAGCGGCGGGATCTTGCCCAGGCGCAGCCAGACAAGGCCAAGGAGCTGGACCGGCGCCTGGAGGCGTATCTGGTGTCGGTCGGGGCCCAGCTGCCGGCGCCGAGGACGCAGCGCGATCCGGGCGGCGCGGCGCCCCGCAAAGAAGGCGCGAACAGAAGGGGGCTGCCATGAAGCTCGCGGCGTGCCTTGCAGCGGGGCTCGCCCTCTGCGCGTGCGGAGAGGAGGCCTTCACATTCACCGTCACCGCCGACTCCCATCTGGACGAACGCACGGACCGCGCGCTTTACCGCTCGACGCTGCTGGCGGCAGCCGCGGAGAAGCCCGCCTTTCACGTGGACCTCGGCGACACCTTTATGACCGAGAAGCTGCCGAGCCGCGAGGCGGCCGCGGCCCAGTATCAGGAGCAGCGCCGCCTCTTTGGCCTGTTGGGCGCGGCGGCGCCGAGGCGGCGCCCTTCTACGAGTGGGGCGGCAGGAATGCCGACGGCTCCGACGGCTTTGCGCAGCACCGGCCTGGGTGGCCAATGCCCATTCATCAACTGCTGGTTCAGAACCGCGTGACCGCGGTCTTTCACGGCCACGACCATGCTTACGCGAAGCAAGAGCTCGACGGCATCACGTACCAGCTTGTGCCACAACCCGGATGCCCGGGCGAGGGTAGCGCAAGGCAGGCTGCGAACTACGGGTACGAGGGCGGCGCTATCCTGCCGGGCTCCGGCTATCTCAGGCTTACGGTCGCACCCGCCTCAGCCAGCGTATGCTTCATGAGGACGCGCGCAGCGGGCAGCAGCCCGTCCCTCGCGCATCAGTACGTGCTCCCCGGCCAAGAGGGGCGCCGAGACGTAATCCGCGCCACCTTCGGCGGCGCTGAACCGTGAACGCGACTAGCGTCCGGCTCCTTCTTTGCAGGCATTCGCAGTGGCGCGCCTCTGCCGATAATGTGTATCCTAGTGCGGTCACCGTGAGAGCGGTAAACGCGGTAAGCACGGCGAGAGGCCGTGTTGGCGAGGCGCGCGCGTGCTGGGGCAACGAGCCATACGGCCTCAGCGGCGGCCTGGCCGCGCAGGGCACCGCAGGGCCAAACCGAACGAGTCAAGCAATCATCGGGACTACGCATGAACATAATCCACGTCACACGCATCGCGCTGCTGCTCGTTCCGCTGGCCGGCCTGCGCGCCGCCGGGCCGGGCGCAGCCCAGCAGGCGGGTCTGAGGGGCTTCAGCTTAAGCGAGGAGCAGCAACGTATTCTCGCCAGGCCGCACGCGCCGGCCACGGCGGATGTTTTCAGCTTTGATGCTCCGGCAGGCCCGGCGTTCTCTGAGCAAGAGCGGGAGCGCCAGCGAGCGGCCGGCAAGACCGTCCTGCCGCTGGTGCACGCGGCGTTCAGCAACGGCGCGGAGTCGGTGCGCGTTCCGCCGGGCGACTATCGCTTCGGTAAAGAGAGCTGGGGGCGTGACGGCGTGACGTTTGCGCTGGAGTTCAGCGGCCTGAAGCGAGACGCCGCGCACCCGTTCACCATCGACGCCTCCGGCGCGACCTTCTGGTTCGACCTGCCTGACGACCAGGCGCCTCAGGCGCACTTTTCCCTCGGCTTCAAGGCGTGCAGCCACATCATCTTCCGGGGCGCGACGCTCGACCGCGGCACGCGCGGCCACGTTGAGGGCCGCATCACGCAGCTCGACTGCGCGAACAACCGCATCGAGCTCGAACTCTCGCCCGGACTGACCGTGCCGACCTCGTTCAGCGGCAAGCTCGAGCAGCGCGTGCTGCCGTTCAAGGCGGACGGCCGGTTCTGCGCGCCGCTCTACGCGCTGCAAAAGGGCGGCAAGCACCTGAAATATACGGGTATCGAGCGATCCGGTACGGCCGGACGCTACTGGGTCACAATGGCCGACCCGAGCCTGCTCAGTACGACCCGCGATCCGCAGTGGGCGCAGGCCTGCGGCGACCTCGGCGCGCTGAAGGTCGGCGACGGGCTGTCGTGCGTCTACGCGGTTTCGTGCGGCATGGAGCTTATCCGGTGCGATCACCTGACCATCGACGGGGTCAAGGTGTTCATCCCGAAAGCGTGGGGCGCGGAGTGGGGCGGCGAAGGCGGCCACCTGTGGAAGGACTGCTACTTCGGGCCGCGCCCCGGCACCAGCCAGTGGCAGGGCGGCGAGGGCTTCATGTTCTGCGCGACGCGCCACGGCGCGACGCTCGACGGCATCGTGATGCGGCACACCGCCGACGACATCGCCAACTTCCACGGCTACTGGGGCCACGTCGAGAGCCTCGCGAGCAACCGCGTGACCTTTGCGCGCAGCGGCGAATTCGAGCGCTCGGTCGCGCGCGACCTCGTGCCCGGCGACCGGATGCTCTTCCGCGACCGCAACACGGGGCAGCCCGTCGGCGAGGCCCGCGTCGCGTGCGCGGCGGGTGAGTCCGTGACCGCGGACCGGTTGGTCGAGGCTTTCACAAACGCGATCGTCGAGTGGCCCGACCACGCGTGCGCCGGGTGGCTGGTTCAGAGCTGCGACTTCCGGGACAACTACCAGCGGCTGCTGATCCAGTCCGGCCCCGGCACGGTGCGCAACTGCGTGTTCGAGAGGCAGGGCTGCGGCATTGAGATCAACAGCGACTTTCCCTACGTCGAGGGCGGCGTGGCGCGCGACATCACGATCGCCGACAACTTGTTCGTCGACGTGAACCCCCAGCCGCGCGGCGCGGCGGTCGCGATGCACACGCACACCTATAACGGCGGCTCGCCGCCCTTCAGCAACATCGTGATCACGGGCAACACCTTCGTCCGGCCCGGCGGCCCCGCCATCCGGCTCGACAGCTTCACCGGAGGGAACATCGCCAGCAACCGCTTCGAGCAAACGGGCCTGCCGCCCATCGAGCTGAAGCGCTGCTCCGGCATCCGCGAAGATGGCAACCGGTGCGCGGATGGCAGGGCCTCCCTGCCGCTGATGCCGTGACGCCGGCGCCGCAGGCCCCCATATGGCGCATCGACGGGGCCGGGCGGCACATGGCCCGCCGCGTTTCTGCGCAGGCCCAGCGAGCCTAAAGGAATAGGGGCTCTTGCGCGCCTGTCGTGTCCCCGCTGGGGAACGCCTGAAATAATGTCTAAGAATCGATGCGAAGAATCGATGCGCCCGCAATTGTGTTTGACGGAACGCCGTCATTTTGAGATATTTTAATTGTATTGGTTTAATCGCTGACATTTTCGGTCTCTTAGAAACAAGAGTCCGCGTATGTATTTCTTGAGTCAAGTGGTCTGCACGCAGAAGCGACAGGAGGATTAGGATGAGCCGAATCATTGGGCGTAGTCTGGGTGGCGTATGGGTAACGCGTTTTGCGGCGGCGGCGCTCGCGCTGCTGCTGGCGACCGGGGTGGCCAAGGCGGCGACGGGCTTGTTCGCCAACGTGCCTGAGGCGGCGGGCTACACGATGGTTTACGAGTTTTCCATCCCGGTCTCTTCGGGCGGCTGGTTTGCGAATCCCGTGCCCTACTCGTACACCAACACGGCTTCGATCCCGATGGGGTCGTTCGACCGCGTGGCCTACTACATGGAGCTGGTCAAGGCCTCCGGCCAGACGCAGTGGGTCTTCGTCTCAATGACCGCGTTCACTACCAATGCGACGCGGCTGGGCATCCCGAGAAACTACATCCTCCGCCACAACGCGTATGACACCGCCAACCCGTCGAACGCCACGATCCGCTCCAACGTGAGCGGTATCACCGAGACCAACGGCTGCAACACCGTCAACCTCGAGTTCTGGCCCAGCAATTACGGGGGCGGCAACGACTACGGTGTGCCCGGGGCCAACGGCACGACCTACGACTTCGGCGACGGCGGGGCGCTCACCACGTCCGGGCACTCCTGCATGCAGATCCACAACTACGGCGCGGGGCAGACGCTCTTCGCCTACAACGCCTGGGCCGGCACGGGAACCAGTAACCTGGGGCTTGGCAACTGCCCGACGCCCGTCACGGGGGGCGTCGATTGGACCTTTGATACTGCCAATATCAGCACGTATTCGGTCCGCACGCTCCAGATCCTCGTCCGGACCCTCGGCGTCAGCAACCTTCCGGCGACGAACGTGACCGCCTCCTCGGGCTGGATGAACGCCCAGCTTTCCGCGGCGAGCGCCTGCGACGTGTACGCGTTCTGGGGCGGCACCGATCAGGGCACCAACTCCAGCCTGTGGGCGAACAGCGTCCCGCTCGGCAGCTACGCGAACGGCACGTACAATCTGACGCGCCAGGTCACCGGGCTGGCCGGCGGCGCCACCACTTATTACACCTTCATGGCCTCCAACGCGACGGCCATGGCTTGGGGTTCGCCTTCGCGCTCCTTCGTGACCGCGACGACTCCGGCGGTCAACAACGGCGCGGGCGCCGCTACGTCAGCCGGACAGGCCGTTCTGCGCGGCAACCTGACGGCGGGCGGCACCGCCGACATCTACGTCTACTGGGGGCCGACCGACGGCGGCGTGTCGGCCAATTACGCGAACGTGGTCAAGATGACGGACATGCCGCAGGGCGCCTTCTCGACCGCCGTCTCCGCGCTGAGCGGCTTCCCGAACTACTACATCTGCTGCGCGTCGAACGAGGCGGGCGTGGCCTGGGCTCCGGCCTCCACAAGCTTCATGTTGCCGACGGTCGCCGATACGGTGTCCTACTCGCTCGGCCTGCGCGGCTCGGTGTTCCAGCCCATGCCCTTTGTCCAATCGGCGGTGGATCTGAGGGGCTCAGCCTATTCCGTCTCGCCCACGCGTGTCTTCACCGGCACACTGCTGGGCACTGTCCTCGCGACGAACGAAGTGCCCAGCCGGAACATCGTCCTGTCTGGCCCAGCCACCACCTGGAACGAGTTCGGTGGCAGCCCCGGCGACACCTTCGTGGCTGCGCTTTCCGGGCGCTTCGTCCCGCCCGTCACCGGCACCTACACCTTCCGTTGGAGCGAGGACGACCGGGGCTGGCTGTTCATGGACACCAACGACAATGGCGTCTTTGACAGCTCTGAAGCCGTGGGCTCGTACGCGTGGGACGGTCAAGGCAGTCGGACGCTGACGGCCGGGCAGAGCTACAACTTCATCTTCTTCAGCCAGGAGAGCGGCGGCGGCGACAGCCTCAACTTCTGGTACACGCCGCCGGGCGGCGTCGAGACGTTCGTCAACCCCTCGGCGCAAGCCGGCCAGTGGTATTACGCGAGCGCGTCCACCCCTTCCGCTAGCATCGCCGCGACCGCGCTGGGCGTCGGCGACCTGACGGCCGAGGGCGCGACGCTCCGCGGCGACCTTGCTGGCAGGAACTGGAGCTTCGACCTCTACGCCTGCTGGGGCACGGCGGACGGCGGGAACGTGGCCGCAAACTGGCAGACGAGCACGCTCGTCGGCCGTTACGACGATTGGGACGGATCCGTCAGCCTCGCGATCGGCGGCCTGGCGACAAACGAACTCTACTACTACACGTTCTTTGTCTCCAACGGCCTGACGACCGTCTGGGCGCCGAGCGCCGTAACGTTCGCGACCGACGGCGTGACGATCGAGGCCGTCGACGCCTCGGCGTCAGAAGCGGGCCCCGATACCGGCGCTTTCCGCGTCACCCGCCCCGCCACATCGACCAACGGCGCGCTGACCGTCTCCTACACGCTCGGCGGCTCGGCGGCTAACGGCTCCGACTACGCAGCCCTGTCCGGCAGCGTGACCATCCCCGACGGCGCGCTGAGCGCGGATATCGTGGTCAGCCCGCTCGATGATACGGTGTGGCAGGAGGGCAGCGAGACGGTGACGGCCACGCTGGCCGCCGGCAACTACCTGATCGGCGCGGCCGGCCCCGTAGACGTGACGATCGCGGACGGCGACGCGCCGCCGAGCGCGTGGTCGCAGCGCATGCCCCTGCGCTTCACGGGGTACAACCGGGCCGAGACGCTCACCAACTTCCCCGCGCTCGTGGTCCTGGACGCGAGCCTCGCCGGCTTCAGCTATAGCCAGTTCCTCTCGGGCGCGAACGGCGACCTGCGCTTCACGGACGGGTCGATGACCCGCGAACTGCCCTATGAGATCGAAAGCTGGAACCCGAGCGGATCGTCCCGCGTCTGGGTCCAAGTTCCGCTGTTGACGAACAATGCCACGATCTGGATGCTGTGGCGCCGGGCGGGGCTCTCCGCGCCCGCCTACACGACCAGCGGGGCCGTCTGGGCCGAGGGCTACGTCAACGTCGCGCATCTGTCGGAGTCGGCCGGAACGGTCGGCAATTCGGCGACGGTCGCGAACCCTGTCACCGTCATCGGCGCCCCTGTCCAAGGATTGGCCGGAGCGATCGGCGCCGGCGTCCAGTTCGATGCCTTGGATGACCAGATCAGCTTCGGAACACTCGGCAGGCCCTTTGACAACTTCACGTTCTCGGCCTGGATTTCGACCGCCAACAGCCACGAGCGCGACGCGCAGTCAAATGCAGGCACTGGGGGAACAGCGGGCCAGCGGTATGCGTTCGACCCGGAAATCGGCGGTGGTGATGCCAATAGAACGTTCGCGTGCGTGGGATTGTCGGTCGGAACCAATGGCCTGTCCGTCTACGAGCATATGTCGGGTTATATGCCCGCGGTGGCCGTCTACTCGAACATGATCGGAAGCGGCTGGAATTTCGTCACGGTCACCTACGTGAACCGGCAGCCGCGCATTTACTTCAACGGTGCGCTCGCCTGCACGGGCGTGGCGTCACCGAAGGCGCTCATCCTCGCGCCCTATAGGATCGGCTTCTCGAGCAGCAATTACGGCAACCTCGAGGGCCTCATGGACGAGGTTCGCATCTCCTCCGTGCCCCGCTCGGCCAACTGGGTCTGGGCCGAGTACATGAACGCCGCTTCGAACAGCGCCTTCGCGACAGCCGGCGGCCTCCAATCCGGCGATAGCCCCTTGGTTGAAAACCGGACGGCCTCGGCCGTGGCCGCGACCCTCGCGACGCTGAACGGCTACTTGAGCGCGACCGGCACGACCGCCTCGGCCGTGGCAGTCTACTGGGGCGAGCTGGACGGCGGCGCGGACGCCGGCGCCTGGGCGAACACGAACTGGTTCGCCGCGCCCGCCGCGGCCGGCGCCTTCTCGACGGATCTCACCGGGCTGACGCCCGGAACGGCTTACTACTACCGTTTCGCGGCGACGAACGCCTCCGGCGCGGTCTGGGCGGATGCGACCGAGACGCTGCTGACCGCGGCCGTCACCCTGCAGGCGACCGACGCCGCGGCGGCCGAGGTACCGGCGGACGCCGGAACGATCACCGTGTCGCGCGACGCGGCCTACGGCGCCCCGCTGACCGTCTACTATACGCTCGGGGGGACGGGCGCCAACGGCACGGACTACAGCAGCCTCGGCGGGTCGGTGACGATCCCGGCCGGCGCCGCCAGCGCGACCGTTACGGTTTCGCCGCTCTTCAACCGCAATTACCTCGTGCGCGCCACGGACACGGTCACGCTGACCCTCGCCGCAGGCGGCTATATCTCCGGCAGCCCGGCCGCCGGCACCGTGACCATCGCGAACTGGCAGCCCACGTCGGCCGTCGGCATTGATGTGCCGCGCAACTTCAACTCCGCGTCGACGGTCCCGCTCACCGGCTCCGAGACGCTCTCCAAGACCAGCGCGGGCCAGATGATGTTGGGCGCCTCTTCCGGCAACACCTTCAACGGCGACATCACGGTGGAGACGGACGGCGGCATCCTGCGCGTCGGCGGCATCAACGGCGTGGCGTCCGGCCTCGGCGTGACCCTGCCCGGCATGACGGCCGCGAACACCATCACGCTCAAGCGCGGCGGCCAGCTCTACATCGACGACAACGGCACCGGCGGCGGGACGGGCTCGACCCCGAACCGGTTCGGCACCGAAGGCAACCGGCCGGCTGTCGCCCTCGCCGGCGGCACGCTGACGCTCAACGGCGCCAACACCGCCACGACCGTGCCGCAAAACTTGGGCACGCTCGCGTTGGGCACCGGCTACAACACCGTCACCGTAAACCGCAACAGCGCGGGTACGCCGCAGCTGGTTCACTCGGGCGTGACGCAGGCTCCGGGCTCGCACGTGAACTTCACGGGCACCTCGCTGGGCGCGGGCTCGAACAACGTGCCGCAGGTCCGCTTCACGACGCCTCCCGCGCTGGTGGGCGGCGGCGGCGCGGCCAGCACGACGACCATGAGCATCATGCCCGGCGCCCGGTACGGCAGCGACTGGGTCTCCCACTTCGCGATTAACGGCATTCGCGCGCTAGCGAGCAACGAGTACAGCTACGCGACAGGCAACGATATCAACGGCCTCGGCGCGACCGAAAACGTCAAAATCACCGCGACCACGCCGGCCGTCTTCCCGCCGCTCCTCGCGAACAAGACGATCAACTCCCTGAACATCAACGTCGCGGCAAACGTCTCGTGGACGCCGACGAACAAGCTGACGCTGACCAGCGGTCAGTTGATCAGCGGCGTGCCGAACAACAATATGGCCATCAACTACCCCAGCACGCTGACGGCGGGATCGGGGACGTCGGACGCCTCGCTCGACGTCTCGGTCTTCCAGGCCACGACGACGATCCGCTCCCTCATCACCGACAACGGCAGCGGCAAGGTCACGCTGACAAAGAATGGCGGCGGAACCCTGGCGCTAGACGGAAACGTCGACAATGCCTACTCCGGCGGAACCTATGTCAACGAGGGCGTGCTGACGACGGGCGGCTCCGCCAACCGCAGATATCTGGGCCCCGGCCCGGTGCGCGTCGACGCCGCGCAGCTGACGATGAGCCATGTGGGCGCGACCGCCAACGCCTCGGGCGCCGATTACACCGGCGTCAACGGCGCCCAGATCGGGGTCGCGACGGTTGCCTACACCGCCGACGACACGTTCAACATCGAGTCCGGCTCGTGCATCTACGGCGGAGCGAGCCTGGGCTTGGGCTTGAACAGCCTGGACCGCGGTATCGGCGGAGGTACGCCGAACGTCACGCTGGGTGCCGACGCGATCATCGGGCACTCGACCGCCCTGACCGCGCCGCTCAGCCTGGGCACGAACACGATTAAGAACCTCGGCACGAGCGCCGACTTGTACTACGGCCTGGTTACCGACCAAAGCTCGGCTGCGGGCGCCATCACCGTTGGCCCCGGCACGCCCTTCAAGGGGCTCAGCACCGACCGCTATGACCGGCGGTGGTATGCGGGCACGATCAACGTCGCCTCGGGAACCAATGAACTCTGGCTCCTGGGCATGATCCGCCCCGGCTTCGGCCCTGTCAATCTGTATATGGGTCACTGGCCGACCGAGGGCGGCCCGGTGATCGCTTCGGCCGACGCCGGCCCGCTGACCGCTAACGTGCTCGGCAACGTGGTTCTCTCCGACACGACCGCCACCTACGGAGACATCGCGGGTGGCAAGCCGCTGACCTTCGCGGTCAAGGCCGGAGCGACCCTGGCCGTGGAGCGGCCCGACGCCTTGGGCACCGGGAACGGCCTAGCCTCCGTGCGTGTCGAGGACGGCGGCACCCTGACGACGTGGACGCCCGCTGGCATCAACGGCGCGGTCACAGTTCAGGCGGGCGGCCGGTTCCAGGCCAACAACGCCGGCGGCCTGACCGGCTCCGGCGCGGTGACCTTCGAGAGCGGTTCAATCCTCGAGCTGTCGACCCAGTTGGGCTTCACCGGGCCACAGGCGGACGCCATCGCCGCCGCGTTACCGCCGGGCCAACTCGTGCGCCTCAACGCCGACAATTACGGTTCGGCCACCGAGATGCTGGACGCCAAGCTGGTCTCCAAGGCACCGATTTACGAAGTCTATAACGGCGACCGCCGCCATGCCAACCCGCTGGTGACGAACACCACGGTGATGACCCTCAACCGCGACGCGGCCACAGGCGTGGGCGGCATGCTGGTCAACGACTGGGCGACCCGTTCGTTTGCGGCGGCCGCCGACGGCGTGCTGGTCATCGGCCCGAACGGCGGCACCATCGCCGCCACCTCGAACACCACGTTGTACGTGACGCAGCGCATGGCGCTCGGCGCCAACGCGCTCACCATCGGCGCCACCAACGTGCTGGACCGCATCTTGATGCCGAAGCTCGGCATCGTGCGCTTCAACTCCGCCTTCGGGCTCAACACCGC
>CAYLUN010000117.1:0-14968 GCA_964386865.1 uncultured Lentisphaeraceae bacterium
AACTGAACCTTGGGCTTGACCTTTTCCTTCTTCTCCGCCACCTGGTTGACGATCGCGTCAACTTCGGCGGTGGTCAGCGGCATGGGACGCTCGCCTCCGATAAACCCGATGACCCCGGACGTTTCCTTCAGGAAGCGCCAGGTCGGCTCCACCAGCTCGCGCGTAGCGTCGTCGTAAAGGGACAGATTGATGAGGACATAGCCGGGGAAGAACTTGCGCGTGACCGTCGTCTTCACACCGTTCTTGACCTCGGAGACCTTCTCGGTGGGGATCACAACCTCGCCGATGTACTCCCCCATCTCCTCGATCCGCACCCGCGCCTCAATCGAGCGCTTGACCTTCTGCTCCTGACCGGTCAGCGTGTGCAAAACAAACCATTGCTTCGTCATGTCGACTCCCCGCGTTAGGCATGGACCAACTGCAGGACAAGCTCGATGACCTTGTCGCAACACAGCACCACCACAGCCAGAATGAAAATAAATGAGATGACTACGACGGTCGAGTCGACCAGCTCCTGACGCTCCGGCCAAGCGATCTTCTTGAACTCGATTCCGACTTCGCCCAAGTACGTGCCTAGATGCTGGATGGCTTGCTTTACGCTAATCATGTCTCGGACCTTTCGGTCTAACTGCGGCATAAAATGCGAAAACCTGTAACTGCCCCTCGGGGACAGCGACAGATGCCGCAGGTAATATGGCAGGCCAGGAGGGCTTCGAACCCCCAACCTTCGGTTTTGGAGACCGACGCTCTGCCAATTGAGCTACTGGCCTAAAAGGGGGTTGTGACTACTTCGCTTCCCGGTGCAACGTACGCTTCTTCTCCGCCGAGCAGAATTTCTTCATCTCCAGACGGTTCGTCATCGTACGCTTGTTCCGCGTCGTCACATAGTTGCGGCGCTTGCACTCGGTGCAAGCCAAAATCGCTAATTCTCTGGGCATACTCGCCTCGCGCTTTCATGATCCCGTGCCGCGGCCGGGGCGCCGAAACGCCCCGGCCGGACACGCTCACAGGAAGCTATTACTTAACAACCTTATCCACCGTGCCGGCGCCGACCGTACGGCCGCCTTCGCGAATGGCGAAACGCATCTTGTCTTCCAGCGCGACCGGCGAGATCAGCTTCACCGAGATCTCGATGTTGTCGCCCGGCATCACCATCTCGACGCCCTCGGGCAACGTGATGTCGCCCGTCACGTCGGTCGTGCGGATGTAGAACTGCGGACGGTAGCCCTTGAAGAACGGAGTGTGGCGGCCGCCCTCTTCCTTGCTGAGGACGTACACCTTGCCGGTGAACTCGGTGTGCGGCGTGATGGAGCCGGGCTTGGCCAGCACCTGGCCGCGCTCGACGTCCTCTTTCTTCGTGCCGCGGAGCAGGGCGCCGATGTTGTCGCCGGCCTGGCCCTGATCCAGCAGCTTGCGGAACATCTCGACGCCCGTGCAGGTCGTCTTGACGGTCGGGCGCAGGCCGATGATTTCGATTTCGTCGCCCACCTTGACGATGCCGCGCTCGACGCGGCCGGTCACGACGGTGCCGCGGCCTTCGATCGAGAACACGTCTTCGATCGGCATCAGGAACGGCTTGTCCAACACGCGCGGCGGCTCGGGGATGTAGCTGTCCAGAGCGGCCATGAGGTCGGTGATGCACTTGCAGGCCGGGTCGTCCTTGCTGGTGGCCTTGGTGGCCGGCAGGGCGGAGCCGCGGACGATCGGAATCTCATCGCCGGGGAACTCGTACTTCGAAAGCAGCTCGCGGATTTCCATCTCGACGAGGTCCAGCAGCTCGGCGTCGTCGACCAGGTCGACCTTGTTCAGGAAGACCACGATCGCAGGCACGCCGACCTGGCGGGCGAGCAGGATGTGCTCGCGGGTCTGGGGCATCGGCCCGTCAGCCGCGCTCACAACCACGATCGCGCCGTCCATCTGGGCCGCGCCGGTGATCATGTTCTTCACGTAGTCGGCGTGTCCGGGACAGTCGACGTGCGCGTAGTGGCGGTTCTCGGTGCCGTACTCGACGTGCGAGGTGGCAATCGTCAGAATCTTGGTCGGGTCGCGGCGGCCCGCGGACTCGGAAGCCTTCGCCACCTGATCATAGCTGATCGGGGCGTTGTAGCCTTTGAGGGCCTGAACGTTGGTAATCGCTGCGGTCAGCGTGGTTTTGCCGTGATCGACGTGACCAATCGTGCCGACGTTGACGTGCGGCTTTACTCGAGCAAATGTCTCTTTCGCCATTTTGGATTTCCTCCTGTGAGAGTTGACAAAAAATCCATCGTCAAAGCTGGAGCCAACAAGCAGAATCGAACTGCCGACCTCTTCCTTACCAAGGAAGTGCTCTACCAACTGAGCTATGTTGGCGTCGTCCCTCGCCCCTCACGGGGCAAAGAACCCCTTACCCAATATGCCCTCTGGCTTCAAGGAAAAGCCTTCGGGCCATCGTGCGAGGAGTCCGTCAAACCTTGCCAATGTTCCGTTTTCCCTCGTTCCGAGACCGAGTCCCGGATAAAAAGAAAACTTGGTTAGATTACCGGAAGCAGGCCCGGATGTCAATCCGCCCCGAGAACAATTTTTTGCGGAGGGCGGGGGGCCGGATCGCCCCTGGACTCCCGCAGGCCGCACGCGCGGCCGCCGGCTGGAGCGTCGCGCGACGGGCGCTCAGCGGCGGGCGCAGGCAAGGAGCCTTGCGCAGCGATCCTCACTCCGGCACGACCGCGCCCTGAGCCTTGAGCAACGCCGCCAGCTCGGCCAGCGGAACCGCGCCGGGCGTGACGCCGCGCTGCGCCGCCAAGGCCGCCGCCGCGCCGGCCGCCTGGCCCGTCGCCATGCACGCGCCCTGCACGCGCAGGCCGGAGTTCGCCAGCCGGTCGCTGCTCAGGCAACGCCCCGCGACGAGGAGGTTTTGGCTTCCCTTTGGAATGAGCGCCCGCAGCGGCACGGTCGGCACCACGCCCTCCTTCAGGTGCGCGGGCTGCACGCCCGTCTTCTGGCTGTGCAGGTCCACCGGATAAAACGCGTAGCAGACCGCGTCCTCCCAGCGCCGGCCCGACACGTAGTCGTCGGCCGTGATGAGGGCTTCGCCCAGCACACGGTAGGTCTCGCGGATGCCGACCTCGGTCGACATGCTGAACAGCTCGACCTTCTCCAGCCCCGGCACGGTCTTGAGCCACCGGACCATGCGCAGCATCGAGGCCCGTCCGCGCAGGTTGGCGTCGGTCCGCGCGTCGGCGTCCGAGCTGTCCGCGCCCTCAATGTAGTTTCCGACGTTCCCGCCCCCGACTAAGAACTGCATCACGCCCCAGCGGCAGTCGCTTTTCTGAACAACACCCGCCTTGACCGCTTCGTTGAAGCGTGTCTGCAGAGCTTTGGCATCCATCTTATTCAGGTCAGCGTTGGCCCGCAGCGTGTAGGCGAACGACCCCGGCTGCCGCTCCTCCTCGCGCAGCCGCTCCAAGCCCAGCAGCCCCGCGACCGCGCCGTTACCCGTGCAGTCGACGAGCTGTTTGCACAGGATCGTGCGCGTGTCGCCCACGGCCGCCGTGGTCACGCGCCAGCCCTCGGGCACCTTCTCGATCTTCATCGGCGCGGCGTGGTAGTGGATCGCCACGCCGGCCTTCGCCAGCGTCTCCTCGGCCAGCGCCACGAAGAGCGGGATGTTGACCGTCACCTGGTGCTTCCAGTGCGATTTGCCGGTCGGCTGGCTGAACTCCGGCAGCGTGCCGCCCGCGACACCCACCGTGTTCGTCACCAGATCCCAGCCCACGCCCGCGACCACTTGTCTTCCCCACGCGTGGAAGAGCCCGGGGAAGTTCACGCCGCCGGTAGTCGTGTTGCCGCCCACCTGGCTCGCCTGCTCCACCAGCACGGTCTTCGCGCCCGCGCGGCCGCTCGCGACCGCCGCGCAGATGCCCGCCGAGCCCCCCCCGACCACGGCGACGTCGCACGTCACAGACGGCAGTTCCTTCGCCCCGGCGAACCACGTTGCGAGGCCAAGCGAAACCAGAGCGGCTAACGTTTTCATAGGCGTAATGATAGTGAATTGTCCGGCCGTTGGCACGGCCAAATAGTGTCCGCTGACAGCTCCGTCACGCCTCCAGCGCGGCCTGCACGGCCTTGGGGTCAAGCGCGCGCGGCGGCACACCCGCCGCGGCGGCCAGCGCCGCGGCCGCGCCTGCCGCCGCGCCGATGCCCAAGGCGATGCACTGCACGCGGTACGAGGCGTGCGCGTCGTGGCTGCCGCTGATGCAGCGGCCCGCCATAAGCAGCCCGTCCACGCGCTTCGGCACGAGGCAGCCGTAGGGGATGTCGTAGGGCTTGACCCGCGTCGCGCCGCCCTGCCGGCGCTTGCCGTCGGAGCCCTCGGCCTGGCCGCTGCCCGACGGGTTGTGGATGTCGATCACGAAGTTTGCCGCGCGCACCACCGCGTCGGGCCAGCGCCGGCCTGAAACCAGGTCCTCGCGCGTGAGGTAGGAGGCGCCCAGCACGCGCCGCGTCTCGCGCACGCCGACCACGGCGGGCATCTCGGCGACGTAGGCCTTCTCGTAGCCCGGCGCGTGCTTGCGCAGAAAATCCAGCACCCGGTAGGCCTGCCTGCGGCCCTCCAGCTCCGCCCTCGTCAGGTCGGCCGGCTTGGTGCCGTCGATGCCGTTCACCTGCGTGGCGTTGACCGTGCGGACGCCGGGCCGCGTGGTCGCGTAGACGCGGATCACGCCGATTGTCGCGGCCAGCTCGCCGCTCGCCTGGCCGCGCGCCACGACCTCCTCCCACGTCCCCTCGGGCAGGCGTATCGCACGCGCCTGCTCCTCCGAGCCGCACAGCAGCGCGACGTTATCGTCGACGCCGCTGACGCGGTACATGATCGAGACCGGCTGCAGGAGCCCGTCGCCTGGCCGCCCCTGCTCGTACTCCGCGCCCGCGCCGAAGGCCACGTCGCCGTCGCCCGTGGCGTCGACAACCACCCGCGCGGAAACGCGCAGCAGCCCCTGCTTGGTCACGGCCCGCACGCCCGCGACGCGGCCGCCCTCCAGCAGCGGCTCGCAGGCCCACGCGTGCAGCAGCAGCTCCGCGCCCGCCTCCTGCGCGAGGTCGGCGTACGCGAGGTCGAGCCGGTTCGGGTCAGCCGCGTGGCCGCCGATGCGGTCGAGCGCCTCTCGCACGAAGCGCGAGTCGCACTTACCCATGAGCGGGCCGACCAGCCCGTGCACGGCCATGCCGCCGAGCCGGCCGTAGCGCTCCAGCAGGAGCACCTTGGCTTTCTGGCGCGCGGCCAGCACGGCCGCGGCCACGCCAGCCGGGCCGCCCCCACAGACCAGCACGTCGGCCTTCAGCTCCTGCTCGCCGACCGCTACGCGCGGCGATGGCTGCGCGTGCGCCCGCACCGCCACCGCGCCCCCGGCCGCCAGCGTGGCCGCCGTCAGAAATTCGCGGCGTTTCATGTCAGCACCCCCTTCGCACCTGCATCAAACCCTGTCGCTGCCCTGAAAATACCACACGCTCACGAGCTCCTTCAAGCGCGAACCGGCCTGCGTACTAGCGGACTCACATCCGCTTCGGCCTGCGCTTTCGGAGTGCGGCGCCCCCCAGGACGCGCCCTTTTCGCCGCGAACTAGTGGCGAATCTTGCCACTTACCTTCCGGCACGGAACCTGCTAAAATCGCGCGCGATGAAAATATCGATTTGGATTTATCTTCTGGGGGCAATCGCTGCGACAGGATGTCAGGGGGCCGCCGACGCCACGAACGGGGCTTGGGTGGCGCGCCTCGACGTGCCCGAACGCGCCGCGCTCGCGGCCATGAACCTCAAGCCCTCAGGCGGAACGCTCCGCATCCGCATCCAAGACCCGGAGACGGGCAGCGGCGCGGACTTGAAGCTGAGCGCGGGCAACACGCGCTGCCGCCTGCTGCCCGAGAAGTTCTTTCCGAAGGAGGCTGAGCGGCGGCTGGTCACGCTGCCCTGCCCGGCCCTCACGAACGCGCTCTGCTGGTTCACCCTCAGGCGCACCGAAGACGCGTGGATCGGCTACATCGACGACCAGCAGGTCTTGCGCCTGCCCGAGCTCTGGGCGGGGCCGCTGCGGCTCGAGCACACGCCCGACGAAAACCCGGGCGAGAAGGAGGCGGACGACTACACGCAGCGACTCGGCTCGTTCAAGTTCGAGGACAATTTCCTCGTGCCCGCCGGCTCCGAGTTCCCGCCCACGTGGGAGATCATGAGCGGCGTCTGGAAGCTGCACTCCGTCACCGGCTCCATCAGCGGCTCGTCGGGCGGCTACCAGCTGGCGCGGCAGCCGAAGCCCGAGAAGAGCCCCAACTTCTACACCCTGGAGGGCGGCGGCACCAACGCCGTCGTCCTGACCGGCGAGCCCTTCTACAGCCGCTACGTCTGCCGGGCCGCGGTTCAGCACAACGCCGGCACCAACGGGCTGGCCTTCCTCGCGGGCGAGCGCGGCGGCTTCTTCGCCTTCACCGCCCGTACCGACCCCGCCTCGGACCGCCTGATCCTCGACCTCTGGCGCCAGCCCGCCGACCCGGCCGCGGCGCCTGTTCCGCTGGACGCCGTGCAGACCGAACTGCCCGCCGGACAGTGGCTGCTTCTCGAGGCCCAGATCCACGAGAACCGCATCGTCTGCCGCGCCGACAACATCGAGGTCATCCGCCGCAAGATCGAGCTGCCGCCCGGCGGCCGCTTCGGCCTGTACGCGAACATGGCCGACGGCGAGGCCACCCGCTTCGACGACGTGGCCGCCTGGTCCCACGAAGACCGCCTCTTCGAGTCGCCCGAAGACATCGCCTTTGCCACCCGCAGCCAGACGCCCGGCGTACAGTCGCTGCTGCGCAAGGGCACGGTCTGGCTCTACTTCCCGCCGCGCGGCGCGGAGACCAACGCCTGGCGCTACGGCGCGTCGGGCGACGGCCCCCTGCGCCAAGAGTCGCTCTTCGTCGCCACCTCGGACAGCTTCACCTGCGGCCTCACGGCAGGCGGAAACAGCTCCAACGCGCCGCTCTACCGCTTCTCGTGCTCGCAGGCTCAAGGCCGGCGCACCTACCTGCTCGAAGCCGACGCCTTCACCAACCGCGTCGCGCTCGATCGCTTCGAGGTCGCCTTCGCCAGCAACCGCGTCACGCTCGCGCTCGACGCGCTGCGCCCCAACGAACTGCGCTGCTACGCGGACGGCCGCCTCGTCTGCTTCAGCCGGCCGCAGCAGCAGCCTGGCGGCGCACTCGGCGCCTTTGCCTGCAACCCCGCCGACCTCTTCTTCACCGCGCCGACCGTCGTGTCCCGCGACGCGACGCTCTCCGAGCGCTTTGAGAAGAACCCGCTCTATGTGAACGACCCCTTCATGCGCCACTGGGCCTCGCCCGAAGGCCAGTGGATCACTTTTAAGGACGGGCTCACCTGGTTCAAGGGCGACCTCACCGGCCCCGTCAAGGTGCGACTCCCCGTGGTGAACGGCATGAACCTGCACCTCTGCATCCCCGAGGACTCCTCCAACGGGCTCTGCCGCGTCAGCGTCAAAGATGACCGGATCAGCGTCTTCACCCCCGAATCCGGCACCAACGAGGCTTTCGCCGTCGCCGCCGCGCAGATCCCGGAGATCGCGTTCGACAAGAAGCAGGTGCGCCTCTTCACCCTCGGAATCGACGGCCACGTGGTCTGGCTGGGCGGCGACGAGGCCCTGCTCGCCCAGGCCCACTTCGCCACGCCGCTCAGGGGGCGGAAGATGCGCATCGCAGGCATGACCCTCGAGAACCTCAGCCAGACGCTGGTCAAGCGCGACAACGTCTTCGACACGCTTTTCACCGAGTCCCTCTACAACTGGACCATCAACGGCGGACGCTGGGAGGTCATCAACCGCTTCTACTGCGAGCCCACCTGGTCGCACATGAACGGCGAGAGCGCCGACTCGCTCGCCGCGCTCTGGTCCAAGTACGTCTTCAGCGGCGACTTCGGCATCGAGTTCTACGCCGGCATGCGCATGGGCTGGTACGAGCGCCCGGGCGACCTCAACCTCACGGTCATGAGCCGCGCCAACTCCACCGGCGACGGCTACTCCGCCATCGCCACGGGCTGGGATCCCGACCATTCGCAGCTCTACTCCCGCCTGCTCCGCAACGGCGAGCCCATGGACATCTCTACCAAGTACCTCGTGCCGAGGGTTCGCGCGGGCTCGGCGCGCCAGGGCTACCAGCCGCTGGTCGCCGCCGGCCGCGACATCCACGGCGCCTGGTACGGCATGCAGCTCCGCCGCACCGGCAGCAAGCTCCAGTACAGCTACGACAACGAGCCGGTCTTCGACGTCGAGGATAAGAGCCCGCTCCAGGAGGGCTCGCTCGGCGTCTGGACCTTCCGCAACTCCATGATGGTCGCCCGCATCAAAATCGCCGCTGAGTCGATCCGTCCCCGCCCCTTCGCCTTCAAGGTCATCCCAGCCGGCCAGCCGCCCCAGCCCGAGCCCGCCGCCGTCGCTGACGCCGGCGTGCGCGTCAACGGCCGTGTGGCCCAGCCGCTCTCGCCCGACTTCTGGGAGGCTTACGACACCGTGAGCCACCCCAGCGTGCGCTTCCGCAACCTCGACAACGCCCATCCCGAGATGCGCGTCACCTCCATCCTCGGCGGCGGCACCTTCCTCACGCGCTGCAGCCTGCCGCCCGCCCAGCCCGACAAGCTGCTGGGCTGGCGCTTCGAGTTCGCCCGCCACCCGCAGGCCCGCGTCAACTTCGAGTTCTCCACCGTCAAGGACGACGGCAAGGGCGGCTATGTTCCGCTCCAAGGCTGGACGCACGTGCTGACCGGCTCCGACGAAGCGCGCGGCCCGCGCAAGATCGCGGGCCAAGCCGATGACCTCCCGGCCTCCGACCCCGCCGGCACCAACCTCGTCTGGACGCCCGTCGAGATCTGGGTGCCCTCTGAAATTATCCGCGCCAACCAGGCCGTCCAGCTCGACGGCTTCGGCAACCTCCAGCCCAGCGACGTCCTGCAAGGCCTCTGCGGCAATCCGCCCCACGCCTGGTATGCGATCCGCGCCTTCCGCGAGATCCACCGCGGCACGCCGACCCTCACCGCGCCCGCCGAAAAGCGCGCCGAGATCGCAGCGCTCACCCAGATTGTCAGCTCCCTGCGTCCCGGCGAGCTGCAGATGGTCGAGGTCCCCGCCGCACTCGACCCCCGCAAGCCGGTCGTCGAGTGGGCCGTGCCGGAACAGGCCAACTTCGGCCTGCGAGCCGTGGCCGACTCCACCATCCCCGGCTCGATCCTCGTCACCCCCACCCACCCCTGGCCCTCGCCCTTCCTGCCGCCCAACACCAACTGCACCTTCGCTGACGCCCAGCCCGCACCCTTCGTCGCCGAGGGCAACAGCATCCGCGTGCTCGTGCCATACGAGACGCTCCGGCCCGAGCGCATGACCCTTGCGATCCGGCTCCCCGACGGCCGCTTTTTCCGCCAGGTCGTGACCATGCGCCCCGCCGACGACGCCAACCACCCGCCCGTGCTCCTCGCGCTCGAGCTGCCCGAAGGCGGCATCCAGACCTTCGAGGCCCGCCCCGGCAACGCCGCGCCCCATCAGACCGGGGCCATCGCCTCCATCAGCTACACCGACCCCGTGCGCGGCGGCGTCCTCAAGTTCTCCAACGGCGGCGTCTACGGCCGCCGCCTTGACGGCCTGCTCGTCAAGGACTTCAACCCCGCCGCCACGCCGCTCCTCCAGTTCCGCTACAAGGGCGACCCCATGGCCAACGTCTCGCTCGCGCTCGGCGGCTACGCCTTCACCTTCTCCGAGGTCTTCAACACCCACGTGCGCTTTGGCGAGGGCAAGGCCGCGCCCATGGACGGCACGTGGCGCGTCTGGACCGGCATCCCCTTCGACAGCGCCGGGCAGCTTCCGCTCGCCCAGCGCGTCGCCGTCCCGCCGGCCGGTATCCGCATGGCCTCGCGCAGCGCCAGCGACCAGACCGGCCTGCACAGCGTCCTCTGCATCGACGACGTCGCCTGCGGCCCCGCCGTCAGCACCAACCGCCCCTTCGCCTTCAAAGCCGACTACGCCGACCCCGACGGCGTCGCCGAGGTCGTCTATGCGATCCTCGCCGGCCCAGCCGCCTTCGACAATCGCACCGAGGCTGACAAGCAGAAGGTCGCCTGGCTCCCTGCCAAGAACGCAGAGGTCATCCAGCCCAACCTCGCCCTCATCCCGGACGGCGTCCACCACCTGCTCGTGCGCGCCCGCGACAACCGCAGCCTCTGGTCCCAGCCCGCCGACCTGCCCTTCATGTGCGACCGCGTCCCGCCCACCGTCACCGCCGCCCTCGCCCCCGTCGAGAAGTACAACGGCAGCTGCCTCAACCTGACCCTCGAGGCCCAGATCGCGCCGCCCGTGATCAACAACATCCGCCTCACCTGCCTCGGCACCCCGCTCCCGCTCGCCGGCGACAACGGGTTCTGCGCGATCACCCCAGGCAAGGTCGCCTATGAGGTCGACTGGATCTGGCTGCTGCGCCGCCAGCTCGCCTCAGCCAAGCACGGCGACGTCCTGCCCCTGACCGTCGACGGCATCGCCGACGCCGCAGGCAACACCGTCCCGCCGCTCAGAATCGACGTCCCCCTCAACCTCGAAGCCGATACGCGGCCGCCCACTGTCTTGCCCTTTGACCGGCCGGCCAACCTGCTCTACTTCGACCCTGCGCTCTCTTCGCTCGACCCCTTCTTCCCCACCACGCGCCACCTGACAGCCGCCACCGTGAACACGCCCGAGGGCCGCGTCCTGGCCCTCACCGCAGACGGCGACGGCGCCTCCTACATCCAGCACCCCTTTGCGCCGGCGGCGTGGGACCCCGACAAGTACCCGTGGCTCGCCATCTCGTTCCGGTGCACGAACGCGACCTATGGCACGCTGCCCTTCACCCTCTCCTTCCACACCGGCACCCGCCGCCCGCGCGGCATCAAGGACGCGCACACGCTTATCCTCACCCAGTCCAACCACCTCGCGCATGTGGTCGGATCGGCGGCCTGCAAGCCCGGCGAGTGGCAGGAGATGCTCGTGAACGTCCGCGCCTTCATGAGCGAGGAAACAGAAGAGCACAAGGACACGCCGGACCTGACTTTCGTAACCCTCTACCTCGGCAACCGCGCCAAGGGCGCGACCCTCCAGCTCCGCGCGTTCGACATCCTCGCGCCGTGGGACTCCGACCACCTCGTGCCCGTCAAGGCCTACGACCTCAGCAGCATCAAGGGCCTCGTCTGGAGCGGCGGCTCCTCCGAGCAGACCGGACTCCGCCCCGCCAACCTGGAGCTGCCCGCCAGCGACCCCAACTGGTTCCGCTTCCGCATCAGCGACCGCCGCGGTAACCTCACCGACACCTGGATGATCCCCGTCCCGCCCGGAACCCAGAAAACCAAGGCCAACCTCCCCGCCCTCGACACCGTGCAATTCTAGACGGGTCGCCGATCGGCGACCCCTACTGAACCGTGAACCTCTCTAACCTCTTCAACCTTTTATGACACACATCATCATCCCCCAATTGGACGCCAACGTGGTCGATGTCACCATCACCCGCTGGCGCAAGAAGCCCGGCGACACCGTCAAAGCCGGCGAGGGCATCGCCGAGCTGACCACCGACAAGGCGGTCTACGAGCTCGAGTCCCCAGCCGACGGAACCCTGCTCGCGATCTACGCCGCGGAGAAGAGCGTCGTGCCCACCGGCTTCACCGCCGGCGTCATCGGCCAGCCCGGCGAGATCGACGACGGCGCCGCAGCCGTGAACGAGGCGCAGATGGCCGCTTACCGGGGCGGCGCCGACCCGGCCGGCGCCGCGCCACGCGACCGCGGCACGCGCGTGCGCGCCACGCCGCGCGCCCGCAGCCTCGCGCAAGAGAAGGGCCTCGACCTCGCCAAGATCCAAGCCGAGACCGGCGCGGAGATCATCGACGAAACCGTCCTCGCCCCATATTTGTAAGGGTGGCCAATCGGTCACCCCTGCGTAACGCCCAACGTCTACACTCCCCATGAAAACCGCCCTCGTCACAGGCGCCGCCAAAGGCATCGGACGCGCCATCGCCCTCGCGCTGGCGCGCGACGGCTTCCAAGTCGCCGTCCACTACCGCGCCTCGCAGGCCGAGGCCGAGGCCACGGTCGGCGCGATCCGCGCCGCCGGCGGCGCGGCCGAGGCCTTCGCAGCCGACCTCGCCGACCCCGCGCAGGCCGACGCGCTCGTCAAGGCCGTGGAGCAGAAGCTCGGCCCCGTCCACACGCTCGTCAGCAACGCGGGAATCCTCAAGGGCAACCTCATCGCCTTCACGAAGTTTGATGAGTGGCGCGAGGTGCTGACCGCGAACCTCGACGCCGCCTTCCTCCTCACCAAGGCCGTCACGCGCGGCATGGCCCGCCAGAAGGCCGGCCGCATCATCTACATCTCCTCCGACGCAGGCCTGCTCGGCGACCTCATGCGCGCCGCCTACAGCGCCTCCAAGGCCGGGCTCTTCGGCCTCGCCAAAACCGCCGCCCGCGAGCTTGCGGCGTCGCGCGTCACGGTCAACGCCGTGGCCCCCGGCATCATCACGACGGACATGACCGCCGACATCCCGGAGACCCGCCGCGCCAAGCAGCTCGCCGCCATTCCGCAGGCGCGCTTCGGCACGCCCGAGGAGGTCGCGGGCGTCGTGCGCTTCCTCGCCTCTGACGACGCCGCCTGGATCACCGGCCAGACCGTCTGCGTCGATGGCGGCCTCTGCATGCGCGGCTGACGCCGCACCAGAGGTCGGCGGGCAGAGGTCGGTCAAAGCTTGCGACGCGTTTCGCTAAGCGAGCGCTCTTCACATCCCCTCGACGAAGATCACCCGGTAGTCCGCGCCCTTGAAGCGATGCTTTCTCGCCGCCTGGTAGGCCGGGCTGTCGTACCACGCCTTGGCCGCCTCCATCGCGGGAAACTGCAGGATCACGACACCCTCGCACGGCGGCCCCTCCAGCACCTCCTGCTTGCCGTAAACGGCCAGCACCTTCACCGTATGGCCCGCCAGCGTGCCGCCGGCCAGTCCGGAGTAGACCTGCATCTCGGCCGCGTCCTTTGTCTTCTCGCGCACGAAAATCGCATAAGCCGCCATCACACACCTCCCTGTTTCTTACGCTTCTGCTCACCACCCGGCCGAACGGCTTTCCGTCCGAATGCCGTCATTCTACCTCAAACCGAAACGCAAAGAAAACACCGAAACGGCTCGGCGGGCGGCAATTTTATTGGGGGGGGCTGCTACCGCGGCTGGGCTGGCCCTATTCAGAATTGCTGGCTCAGCGGGCGGCTGTGAGCCGCTTCGCCTGCGCCGGCTCGTTAAAGCGGCCCATCCAAACCCAGCAGCTGTTGCACACGCAGTTTGTGCCCCGCCCGCAGGTGCCGCGAGCGTCGTGGTGCGCCTGCGGCGCGATCGACGCTTGCACCAAGGCCGACAGCGCCTGATAGTCCGGATCGTCCGCGCCGGCGAACCCGCCCTCCAGCTGGCCCCAGCCGCCCTTGTCCGCCGGCAGCGCCGCCAGCAAGATGCGGCTCTTCTCCGGCTCGCCCACGTTGACGAGCGCAGGGAACGGCTGCTCCGCGACCGCCTTGCCGAACCGCCCTTCGATCGCGGCCCGCAGCCGCTTCTCGCCCGCGGGCTCGGGCTGACGCTGCTCCGCGCGGTTGAACCCGTAGTAGCCGTCGCCGTAGTGCGGCACGTTCAGGTCCATCCACACGATCAGCGCATCCCATTCGTCTTCCGACAGCTTCACGCCGTGGTGGCCCTTCTTCAAGATCGCCGTCAGCGGGCTCGCGATCGCGAAGTAGTCGTTCGTTTTGCTCGCGCCGGTCTCCTGATACGACTCGACCCACTTCACCAGCTTCCGCTTGATCAGGTTCGGCCCCGCCAGAGTCCCGATCAGGTTCAGCGGCTCTTTCCCGCCCTGCTCTTTCGGCGCCAGCCCGTGGCACCCGATGCAGTGCCGGTCGAACACCGGCTGAACCGTCCGCACGAAGCTGAAGCCGCCCTCGTAGCCCAGCACGGGCTTGGGCTGCGGATCGGCGATCTCGCGCCGCTTGGCCAGCTCCTGCGGCGGCCGGCTCCGCATCTTGTCCTCGTGGCAGCCCGCGCAGCCGAGGACTTCGCCCTTCTGCGCGTAGATGAACGAACGCATCGTGAACACGGCCATGCCCTCCGCGTTCAGCGCCTGCAGCTGGATCGGCCGGCCGGCCGGAATGCGGAACGCGGCTGAGCCGTCCTCGGCGACCGGAACCACGCCGAGCGGCCGCTTGTAGATGTCCAAGTCGAGGTCCTTGTTGCGGTTCGCCTTCTTCGCGGCGGGCTGGTTCTGAAGCTCGTTGACGCGCAGGTACTTGATGCTGCCCTTCTCCAGCGGCTCGCGGCAGTCGTACACGTTCTCAACATAGCACACGCCGAAGTCGGGCGCCGTCGCCACAGGCGGCAGCACGGAGGGGATCACGGGCGGCCGCGCGCGCGGGCGGATCGGGATCGGCGTGAACGTGCCGATCTCCGGATCCTGATAGATCAGCTCGCGCCCGCCCAGCGTATCCACCAACCAGATCCCGAAGGCCTTCCTCGACGGCCACGCGCCGTACATCGGCGCCCCGGCCCACGGCTCTGGGGAGTAGCTGGCGAAGAACAGCGTGTCGTTGACCGGATACGGCGCGGCGTAGCACCCCGGCAGGTTCCACCCCTCCGACTCGGGCCACGGCACTTCCGGCGTGACGCGCGTGAGCGGCGCGGGGCCGTCCTCGCCCTTGTGCGTGTCGATGGTGATGAGCGAGCCGGCCGTCAAGTAGTGGTGCGCGCCCGCCGTAGCCACCACGACGTGCGTGCCGGGTATCGGCTGCACCTCCGTCTGGATGCCGGGGTGCATGGTGTAGTTCCCGTAGAAGTGCGCCGTCCCTGTGCCGTCCGGCTTCATCGTCCACAGGCTCTGATACCACACCGCGTTGCGGTTGATGTAGTCCCAGCGCGTGTAGGC
>CAYLUN010000118.1:0-14791 GCA_964386865.1 uncultured Lentisphaeraceae bacterium
GGCGATGCGCGGACGGCAAGGGGCTGCCGTCCCTACCGGGGGCGATGCGCGGACGGCAAGGGGCTGCCGTCCCTACCGGGGATACGCGGACGGCAGGGGCTGCCGTCCCTGCCGGGGGCGATGCGCGGACGGCAAGGGGCTGCCGTCCCTACCGTTCTGCCGTGTAGCAGGAGCAGATGCCGAAGGTGTAGCGCTCGCAGCGGCAGTCTGAGAAGCCCGCCTCGAGTAGCAGCGCCAGCATGGCCTCGCCTTGAGGCACCTGCTCGATCGAGGCGGGTAGGTAGGCGTACTCGCGGGCGAGGCCGGTGAGCAGCCGTCCCGCAAGCGGAATCCAGCGGCGCAGATAGAGCCGGTGCAGGCGCCGCAGCGGCCAGGCCTGCGGCTCGGACAGCTCAAGGAGCACAAGCCGCCCGCCGGGCTTGAGCACGCGGCGCAGCTCGCGGAAGCCGGCGGCGAGGCTCTCGAAATTGCGCACGCCGAAGGCGGCGGTCGCGGCGTCGAAGGTCGCGTCGGGAAACGCCAGCGCAAGGCCGTCGCCGACTTGGAGCGTCACGCGCCCGCCCAGTCTGGCGGCCGCGACTTTCACGCGCCCGAGCGCCAGCATGGCCTCCGAGAGGTCCACGCCCGTCACCTGCGCCTGCGGCAGCAGCCGGGCCGCCAGCAGCGCGAAGTCGCCTGTGCCCGTCGCGACGTCGAGAACGCGCGCCGGCGCGGCGCGGCGCAGCGGCGCGAGCGCCCGTCGGCGCCAGCTGCGGTCGAGCCCCAGGGAGAGCACGCGGTTCATCAGGTCATAGCGCCGCGCCAGCGTGTCAAAGGCTCGCGCGATCTGCTCGCGCTTGCCCTCGCCGGTGCCGTAGGGGGTGACTGTTTCAACGCTCATTAAGGGGAGGCTGTTGGGCTGTTAGGTTGTTAGGCTGTAAGGCTGTTAGGTGGAGGCGAGGCGTTTGACGCTCGGGTCTGCGCCGTTGAGGTCGGCCGCGATCAGGCGGTCGGCTTCGCGAGCGTCGAGTCCGCGGGCCTCGGCGAGGTGGTCGCGAAGGTGCCGGGCGAGCCGGGGCAGGCCGATGGCGAAGAGGCGGCCCTCCTCCGCGTGGATGCGGTCGGCGAGCGCCTGATAGGTTCGAAAGGTCTCGCTTCCGGATGCGGCGCGGAGCGCGGTCGCCGCGTGCGGGAAGCGGCCCCGGTTGTGAACCAGCTCCCAGCAGCGGGCGAAGCGCTGGAGGCGCAGCAGGGTCTCGAAGCCCATCGCGTCGGAGCGCAGCAGCTCGTAGGGCGGCGCGGGGTTGAACGTCAGGCCGAGCTGGTCGGCCTCGCGCGCCAGCCGCGTGCCGGGCAGTCCCTTGAGCAGGTTCACCTGGAGTTCGGGCGGGTCGCACGCTTCCACCAGCGTGTCGAAGCCCTGCGTGAAGGAGGCCTCGTCCTCGCCGGGCAAGCCGAAGATGAGGTCGGCGTGCACGACGGCGCCGGTGTGCCGCGTGAGGAAGCGAAGATTGGCGAGGGTTTGCGCCGTGTCGGGGCTGCGCCCGACGGCGGCGGCCACGCTCGAGTTCAGGGTCTGGATGCCCGCCTCGAGGTGGAGCGTGCCGCGCGGGAAGGCCGCGATGCGCGAGGCGACGCCGGCGTGCAGGTGATCGGCGTTGATTTCGAAGTGCAGCGAGGTGTCCGGCGTGACGCGGGCGAGGAAGAAGTCCAGCAGGGCCGCCGCGTGGTCGGCGGGCGCGTTGAAGCTGCGGTCGAGAAACTTGTAGCGCCGCAGGCCTCGCTGCCACAGGCGGTCGAGCGCGGGCAGGAGGCGGTCGAGCGGGATGAGCCGCAGGCCGGTGCCCGCCGAGGTGCAGTAGGCGCAGGCGTAAGGGCAGCCGCGCGAGGCCTCGGCGTAGACGGTGCGCTGCACGAGGTCGGCGTCGGTGTAGAGATCGTAGGGCAGCGCGAGCGTGGCGGGGTCTTCGGGCGGGGGCGTGAGGAGGGCTGTAGGCTGTAGGCTGAAGGCTGTAGGCTGTGAACAGAGGGCGCGGAAGGCGGTCTCGCCTTCGCCCACAATCACGGCTTCGAAGAGCGCGGCCTGCGCGTAGTCGACGGTCAGTTCGGGGCCGCCCGCGACGAGGCGGATCTGCGGCGCGACCGCGCGTAGGATGCGGGCGGCGGCCTCGACGAGACGCACGTTCCAGAGGTAGACCGAGAGACCGACGATTCGCGGGCGGCGGCCGACGATCTGCTCGGCGAGCTGGAGCGGCGTGACGTCGAGGTCGGTTTCGAGGATGTCGGCGGCGCCAGCCAGCGGCCCGAGGTTCGCGCGCAGCGAGCGGGCCGCGTAGGAGCAGTGGCTGTAGCGCGCGTTGACGGAGACCAGCAGGATGTCGCAGGTCACTTGCAACGTTCGATGTCCCCGCGCGTGGTGTAGGTCTTGATGAGGTCTGCGACGGGCGTGGGGTCGTCGAGCCCGTGCGGGTGGTGGCCGACGCCGGGCTTGTGGAAGACGTTGATTGTGCCGCCGAGGGCCTTGTAGCGCGCTTCGATGATGGCGGTGTTCTCCTCCACGGGCACGACGTCGTCCGCATCGCCCACGACGTGGATGAGCGGGACGCCGACTTTGGCCAGCGGCTCCAGAATGTCGACGGGGTTCCCCTTGAAAGCCAGCGCCTCGGCCTCGTCCTTGAAATCGTACAGTTTCATCAGGCTGGCCCAGTCGCCCTTGCTGCCTTTGCCTTTGCCCTTGCCGCCGGGCCAGCTCTTGAAGTCGCACACGGGCGCGTCGCCGTAGACGCAGACGACGCGGCTGGGGTTGCGCGCGGCGAAGCGGTAGGCGTAGAGCCCGCCGCGGCTGACGCCGATGAGCGTCCCTTGGGGGCTCAGCCCCTTGGCGACGATGTGGCTGTAGAAGGCGTCGAGGTGCGCTTGGGCCGAGGGGGCTCCGAAGGTGTTGCCGACGCTCATGTGGACGTAGTAGAACCCGTCCTCAACGAGCTTCATCACGCCTGTTCGGCTGTCGAATGCGGTGGGGAACTCCAGGCACCAGACCCACGGGTTGCCGGGGCGCGGATTGGGCGGCACGGCGACCCAGCAGGGGCAGCCGTCGACGGTGAAGGTGTGGCGCGTGAAGGTCTTCCACGTGTCGGTCTTGGTCGGCTGCCAGTCGATCGCGCGGCCGAAGGCGCGGTCTGTGAAGGCGAGGTAGCAGTCCCAGTCGTAGCGCGAAACCGAGTGCTCGCCGGGGCGGCGGTGGTAGGCGAGGTGCGTGGAAGAGGAGGGCGCCATTTCGGCGGGCCACGCGGTTGCGGGCAGGCCGGGCAGGCCGAGGAACTGCCACGCCGGCTCGGCGGCCTTCATGCTGAGGAACTCGCCGTACGGGTCGAACCACGCGCCGGGGAAGCTCGACACATAGAGGCGGCGCGGCGCGACGCAGGCGAGCAGCATGTGCTGGTCGAAGGGGAGCGCGGCCTCGTTGTCGCTGTACTTCCGGAAGTTGCCGCAGAACCAGTGAGGGAAGTTCTGGTTCTGGAGCGCGACGTTCTCGCCGAAGTCGCGCTTGGCGAGCGGCGTGCCGCCGCCGCCGGTCTGCACCGGGATGACGACCGCGAAGCGCTCGTCCTTGGCGCCGGCGAGCAGCGCGGCCTTGGCGAGGCGGGAGAGGCCGATGACGGCGACCTGCTTGGCGTCGAGGGCGGGCTCCCGCTCGATCAGGTCCATGCCGCGCATCAGGCCCCAGGCCCAGGCTGCGAGCGAGGTGGTGTAGTTGCCTGGGACCGGCCGCGGCGGCGGAAAGAGCGCGTGCACGCCGTTGGTGTAGCCGTCGTCGTAGTCGGGGTCGATGTCGCCGTAGCAGGCGGTGGCCAGCGCGTAGCCGCGCGCGAGCAGCGTCTCGACGGGCCAGTTGCCGCTGTCCGTGGCGCGGCCTTTCTCGGATGGCCGGTTGTTCGCGACGCCGTGCTTGTCATTGTTGCGTAGCCAGCAGGTGGCGACGGGCACGGCTGGGTTTGCGCTGACGGCGTGGTTGCCGTGAAAGTTGAGCCCGACAAAGACCGGCGCGGGCGCGGCCTGCTTGGGGACGTAGAGGAGCCAGTCGATGCGGGGGCCGGCGTCGCTGTCGGAGAACCACATGCGGAGCTGCTTGCGCGTGGCGCGGCCGCCGAAGGCGTCGCCGCTTTCGAGCACGGCGATGCGGACGGTGGCGGGCGCGGGCGGAACCGTGCCGTACATCTGGTCCTCGAAGAGCGCGAGGATCTCTTCACGCCGCTTCGGCCACTGGCCGGCCGAGGTCAGCTTCGTGCCGTCGCGGAACGTGAGCGGATCGGGCAGCGTATAGGGGGCGACCTTCGCCTCGTCGGTGTTGGCGGGACGGGCGAGCGCTCCAAACGCGTACGCGCCGCAGCAGGCGAGAAGGGTCAGGCTCTTGTTTTTCATGCGTGGATTATCGCATTTCCATCGGTCGTGTCAACGCAGTCTGCGTCGGAGGCGAGCTGGCGAGGCTCCCCATATCCTTCGTTTGCCTGATGGGCAAGGGCCGGCCGTCTGTGGTAAACTCGGCTCAAAGGGAGATTGGCCGATGAGCCCCTGGGCGTTTTTCAAAGCCGCGCCCCACCTGCCGGCGGGCGGCACGCGCGACGAGCAGGCCCGCAAATACCGCCGCCTGCGCATGGCGGCCGTGGGCGTGATGGTGGTGGTCTACGGGCTCTATTACGTCTGCCGCCTCAGCCTGAACGTGATGAAGAAGCCGCTGGTGGACTCCGGCTACCTCTCTACCGAGCAGCTCGGCTACATCGGCTCGGCGCTCTTCTTCGCCTACGCGGTCGGCAAGTGCGCGAACGGTTTCCTGGCGGACCGCAGCGACATCCGCAAATTCATGTCGTTCGGCCTGCTGGCCTCGGCGCTGGCGAACCTGGCGCTCGGCTTCCACATGCCCGCGCTGCTCTTTGCGGCGCTGTGGGGCCTCAACGGCTACGCGCAGTCGATGGGCGCGCCCGCCTGCGTGGTGGGGCTGGCTCGCTGGTTCAACAATCGCGAGCGCGGCACCTACTACGGCGTTTGGTGCACGAGCCACAACTTGGGCGAGGCGCTGACCTTTGTCCTGACCTCGCTGGTCGTGTCGTCGTTCGGCTGGCAGTGGGGGTTCGCGGGCGCGGCGCTGTTCGGCGCCGCGGGCGCGGCGCTGGCTTGGCTCTTCTACCGCGACAGCCCGCAGAGCGAGGGGCTTCCGTCGATCATCGAGTGGTCGGGCGAGCCCGTGCCGCCGGAGCAGGCGCGCGAGCACGCGTCGGTGGGGGCGGGCCAGAAAGCCGTGCTGGCCAACTGGGCCGTGTGGATGCTCGCCCTGTCGAGCGCCTTCATCTACGTGTCCCGGTATGCCATCAATAGCTGGGGCATCTACTTTCTAGAGATGAAGAAGGGCTACACGAACCTCGAGGCCAGCTCGATCATCTCTGTCAACGCGATTTGCGGGCTTGTGGGCACGCTCTGCTGCGGCGTGCTCTCCGATAAGCTGTTCGGCGGGCGGCGCAACGTCCCCGCGCTGATCTTCGGCGTGATGAACACCGTGGCGCTCTGCCTCTTCCTGCTGGTTCCCGGCGCGCACAAGGCCGTGGATGTGCTGGCGATGGTGCTGTTCGGAACGTCGATCGGCGTGCTCTTCTGCTTCCTCGGCGGGCTGATGGCCGTGGACGTGGCGCCCAAGAACGCGGCGGGCGCGGCGCTCGGCGTGGTCGGCATCGCCTCCTATCTCGGCGCGGGCGTTCAGGACATCGTGAGCGGCTATCTGATCAAGTCGCAGGGCGTGGCTGAGGGCGGCAAGAACGTGTACGAATTTGCCCACTCGGCGTTTGCGCTTGGGGGGCGGACGGTCGAGATCGACCACATCGCGCTCTTCTGGATCGGGGCGTCGCTGCTCTCGCTCCTGTGCGCGCTGACGGTCTGGAACGTGAAGCCACGGGAGTGAGAGAGGCTGGGGAGCTTCACCGCTCAACGCTCAGCGCTGAGCGGTGTTCCATGCGCGTTGGGCGTTGAGCGCTTACTGAAGAAGAGGGGAGCAAGGCGATGAGGAAGGCAGGGGTTATGGCGAATGCGGTTGGTCTGGCGCTGACGGTCTCGGGGCAGACAGAGGCGCAGGCTGCTGTACTACGAGCTCCGCAGGAGGTGCCGCAGATCATCGCACACCGGGGCGGGTCGCTTGAACAGGACGAAAACACGCTGGGCGCGATCCAGAGCAGCTACGAGCGGGGCGTCAGGGGCTTCGAGGTCGATGTGCGCCTGACCCAAGACCGCCGCATCGTGCTGCTGCACGACGACACGCTGGAGCGCACCACAGACGGTAAGGGCAAGGTCGAGTGCATGACGTCGCAGGAGATCGCGTCGGCGCGGACGAAGAAGTCCGGCCAGCCCGTGCCGTATCTGGAGCAGCTGTTCGACTTCCTGAGGGACAAGGAGGGCGTGTCGCTTCAGGTCGAGATCAAAGGAGGCAAGTATTCGGACGCCGATTTGACCGAGATGTGCGGCATCATGACGAAGATGGTTCAGGAGCGCATCGATCCGGCCAAGGTCGTCTTCATCTGCTTCGAAACCAACGCTCTGCAGAAGATCAAGCTGCTGAACCCCAGGCAGCAGACCTGCCTCGTGGCCAGCGCGGTGGGCCCGGAGCTGATCAAAGCGGCCAAGGAGGTCGGCGCCGAGTATCTGTCCGTGCAGATCAACAACCTCTACCGAGCCTTTGTCAAGGATGCGCACAAGGCGGGACTCAAGGTGACCACCTGGACCGTCAAGAAGCCCGACGACGCGCAGCTTGCGATCTTGCTGGGCACGGACTACGTGACCACCGATATCCCCGCCGCCCAGCTCGAGCAGAAGACGGCCAGACCGTAAGGAGCGATCTCCGCGCTTGCCAGCGCAGGGCGGGAGTGGTTTAATAACGCTAGAAAGGTTGTTCGATATGCGTACGCTCGTCGCTTTTGCTGCCGCTGCTTTTCTTGCGGGTTCCTCGGTCGCGGAGGAGGCGGTCAAGGTCGGGATCATCGGGCTGGATACCTCGCACGCCCTCGCGTTCACCAAGCTGGTCAACGCCGCTAACCCCGCCCCCGAGTATGCGGGCTTCCGTATTGTGGCGACCTACCCGCAGGGCAGCCGGGACATCCCGTCGAGCACGAACCGCGTGCCGGGCTACATTGAGACGGTCAAGCCGCAGGGCGTGGAGATCGTGGGCTCGATCGACGAGCTGCTGAAGAAGTGCGACGTCGTCCTGCTGGAGTCGAACGACGGGCGCGTGCATCTGGAGCAGGCGCTGCCTGTCTTCAAGTCCGGCAAGCGCGTGTTCATCGACAAGCCGCTCGCCGGCTCCCTGCCGCACGTGCTCGCGCTTTTTGACGCAGCGAAGAAATACAAGGTGCCGATGTTCTCCGCCTCGTCGCTGCGCTACACGGTCAAGACGCAAGAGGTGCGCTCCGGCAAGCTCGGCAACGTGGTGGGCGTGGAGGCTTTTAGCCCGTGCTCGCTGGAGCCGACGCACCCGGACCTCTTCTGGTACGGCATCCACGGCGTGGAGACGCTCTTTACGCTGATGGGCACGGGGTGCGAGACCGTCGTGCGCGTCAGCACGCCCGGCACGGACGTGGCGCTCGGCACGTGGAAGGACGGGCGGGTCGGCTCCTTCCGGGGCAACCGCGCCAGCGGCGGCAAGTACGGCGCGAGCGTGTTCATGGAGAAGGGTATGCAGACGGTCGACGACTTCAAGGGCTACGACCTGCTCCTGGTCGAGATCCTGAAGTTCTTCAAGACCGGCGTCGCGCCGGTCGCTCCGGAGGAGACCATCGAGATGTTCGCCTTCATGGAGGCGGCGGACGAGAGCAAGCGGAGCGGCGGCGCGCCTGTCAGCCTCGCCGCCGTGCTCGCCAAGGCCCGCGCCGAAGCCGCCAAAATCCCGCTGGAGTAGCCTGTGTCCACACCATCTATGAGAACCTGTTTACTTGTTGTCGCGCTGGCGGCGTCAGCTGCGCTCGCCGAGCCGCGCGCGCTGTTCAACGGCAAAGACCTGTCTGGGTGGAGAGTCGCGCCGTTCGACGCGGGCGGCGCGGTCAACGCGATTTCCAACGGAATCGTGGAATGCGGCGTCGGCAACCCGTTTACGGGCCTCGTCTACACCAACACGCCGCTGACGATGAACTACGAACTCTCGCTGGAGGCGATGCGCGTGGAGGGCTCGGACTTTTTCGTCGCGCTAACGATCCCGGTGCTCACGAACTATTGCACCGTGATCGTCGGCGGCTGGGGCGGGGGGCTCTGCGGCGTCTCCTCCGTGGACTACCTCGACGCCTCCGAGAACCAGTGGTCGGAGAGCCTGAACCTGCTGAACGATCGCTGGTACCGCCTGCGCGTACGCGTCACGCCGGGGGTTTTGCAGGTCTTTTTGAACGACACGCTCTACGGCGCGCGCATCGAGTACCTCGACTCGGGGCGCCTTAGCCTGCGCTTCGGCGACATCGACAAGACGGTGCCGCTTGGCCTCGCCACCTACTGCACCCGCGCCTGGTGGCGCAACTTCACGGTCACGCCGGTCACGGAGCTGACGAACGACGACCGGCCGATTATGGAGCAGTGAGCCCGATACGACAGTCAGCGGCGCCGCCGCCGAACACGACCACATCGTCCAGGCGAGGAAAAGGACGGACGTGTTAGGGCGAGCGGAGCTGGCGCGGTGAGAGGTCGTGGAGTAGGTCACCTCTTGCCGCCGAGCGTCATGATCTCCGGCCGCTCGTCGTGGCGGTTTTGTTCTACCGCTGTTCGCCGAGCGCGGCCGACGAGGCGGAAGGAAACAGGCAGGCACCCCAGAAAACAAACAAATAGCCGAAAAGCTCCAGACCTTCCTGCATGGCGTTCTTAAACAAGACGACAGCTTCCGGCGAGAGCACTCCCCGCCAGATCAGGTGCCCGCTGCAAAGCGTGCGGCTGAGAAGCAGAACGACGATCAGCCCAAAGGAGAAGAACAGGTGGGAGCGCGTTCCGATGAGCCGGCAGAGGGGCGCTTTAACCGGGGCTTGAAAGAGCAGGGGATGGGCACCGGCAAAGATGGCTGTGGCGAGCGTCAGCCAGCGCCAGAAGCCCCGGTAGAACACGGTGTCAAAGAAGCAGTCCAACTCGCGGATGAACAAGCATGCAAAGAAGCCGCACATCAGGGTCAGCAACCCCTTGCTCTCAGGATGACGCCGCGCTTTGAAGCCTAACAGAATGGTCGTCGCAAGGACGAGAAGCTCTTGGCTCAGTTCGGTCAGGGAGAACTCTGTGACTCTGTTCCTAAACACGAGGAGATCGAGCGCCAGAAACAGAGGAACCATCAGTACGGTCACCGAGAGGGCTGTGAATTCGGCGACCGCGGAGCGTATCTTCTTTTCGTCGCAGAACGAATGAAGGGCTGCGAAGATTTGTGCCGCGTTGACGAAGTCTATCCTGCCCCATTGGGCGAAAACCCTGTTCACAATTTGCATGATAGGCAGAGTAGCAGACGGCCGCCGTAGAATCAACCAAACATTACAACTTTGTAATGATTCGGCTGCGCACCACTGCCAAACTTGGGCGCGCCTCAGCGCGCAAGGCGCAAGGCGCCCACGATGTTGCCGTTCTGCGGCGTGCCCGGCACGGTGCCGCCCGCGTTGCTGTGCAGGCTCCACTCGGTGTCGTACTGGATCGCGGCTGGGGTTGTAGCGCCGCAACAGCGCGTTCATTTGCAGCATCGCATCGAGCAGGCGGTAGTTTTCGCCCGCCGCCACCGCCTCCAGCGAATTCTTCTGGGCGTCGATGAAGGAATACCAGTGCCCGCACACGAAGTCGTAATGGCCCGCGCCAGCCGCGAGAAGGTAGTTGCCCCAGTGAAGGTCGGCGTACTGGATGCCGATGCCGATCTGCCCATCGGGATGCACCGCGCGGATCGCGCTCCCCACGGCTTTGAGGTGCGCCACATAGTCGTCGGGCGACGTGAACGCCGGCTTGCCCCACGGCTCGTTGCTGACTTCCCAGTGCCGGAACGCGTAGCCTTTGTCGCGGGCGTGCTTCACGCCGCGCGCCCACGCCTCGGGAGGCAGCTTGGTGGAGGCGCCCTGCGTCTCGAACTCCAGCACGGAGCCGTCCTGCGGAATGCAACAGCGCGCGAGCACCTGCACGATCTTGTCGATGCCTTGTTCCAGCGGGTAAGTCTCGTCGCCCACCGCATAGAAGCGCGTGAACGGCAGGCGCAGGGCGCGTATGGCGTCCTCCTGCGAGGCGGTCATGCGGTACTCGCCCGCGCGGTCATAGGGAAGCCCCATATAGCCGGACGCGCGGTGGAAGGAGACGCCGCCCGCGAGACGCGTGGCGCGGCGAACGGGCTTGTCGGCGTGGATCGTGACGTCTTGGCGTAGAACGAGATCGCGTAGGTGCGGTTCGACCGCACGGGGATGAGGTTGTCGCGCACGGCGGTGACGATGTAGCCCTTCGCGCCCTGCGGGTGCAGGATGCGCAGCGAGCGCTTGCCGGAGTGCGCCACGGCCTCGTCGACCGCGAAGTCCCTCCGGTCGCGTGCGGCATCATGGCCCCACATCTGCCAGCCGGGCGGAAGGCCGTTGGCCGGATCGTCCTCGAAGCCGCCGTTGCGGAGGCGGGTCTCCGCGCCTGCGGCCCCCAGCGCCGCGAAGGCGAGCACCGTGATCAGTCTTGCAAGCTGCATAGTGGGCGTTCCGTTACTTGCCGACGCGAATTCAGTTTGACTCGCCAGTGAATCGCCGTCAACCGTCAATTGCCGGATTCCCGCGTTTACTGCGAGGCCATCCGCCAATCCCATCAGAGCGGTTCCAGGGTGAGGCGCCAGGAGTAGGTGCCGGAGGGTTTAATGATGAAAGCGTCGTGTACAGGCAGGCCCCAGCTGTTGTCGCCGCCCACGCCCATCTGGAGATGGTCGAGGTTAACGGTCAGCAGGTCGTGCATCGGCAGTTCGGCCGTATGCTTGGCGGCCTCGAGGTCGGCCTGCGTGTAGGGCCAGGCCGAGACCATGAGCGGCTGGCCGTCGGCGAAGGCGCGCACGCCGCCGCCCGCACGCTTGAATTCGATCCAGCGCACGCCGCAGCGGTTGGCGTTCTCCTGCGGCCGCACGTAGGCCGTCGCGAACTCGCCGACCGGTAACGTGTGGAGGCCGAGCCAGGCCGCGTCCTGCCGGTCCCAGTAGTTTTCGGCCGGGCCCTTGCCGAACCAGCGGATCGCGGTGTGTCTGCCGGCAAAAGCGGCCTGGAGTCCGACCTTCGGCACGAGGGGCAGCGGCCTGCCGTCCGTGCCGGGCTTGAACGCGACCGACGCCTCGAGGTCGATACGCCCGTCCGCATAACACCGGGCCGTGAGGCGCGCCGTGCTGGCGCCGGCGGCGAGCGCGTAGTCGGCGGTGACCTCGCCCGGCTTGTCGGGGCTGGCCGCGAGCGAGGTGAGCGCCGCGCGGGAGGCGGCCTCCTGCCAGAGCTTGTACTTCTGGTCGAACTTGCCTCCGACGTCGTTGTCCGTCGGCGCGCGCCAGAAGCTGAAGGCGAGCGGCGCCGCGAGGAGTTCGCGGCCTTTGACCTGCCAACTCGTGAGGCGGCCGTCCGCGCCGGAGAAGGTGAACGAACAGCCGTCGCCCGCAACGCGGATAGCGGCGCCGTCCTTGGACACGGTCGGCGGCTTGCCGGCAACGGCGGGCGGCGCGGCGGGCGGCGGAAGGTCGCCGAGGGTGAGCTGATCCCAGGCGACGACGTGGCTCGCATCGGCCCAGGCCGTGGGCTGCTTGAGGGCGAAGGTCAGCCGCAGCGTGGTGCAGGCGCGGCCGCCGGGGGTTAGCGCGTCGGCGATGGGCAGGCGGAGCTCGCGGGCCTCGCGGGCCGGGATGTCGCAGTCGGCCGTGCCCTCGCGGACGAGCGCGCCGTCGCGCTCCAGGCGCCAGGCGAGGCTGTAGATGCCGGCGCCGAGCACCTCGTGCATGTTGGTGACGAGGACCGCATCGGGCGCGGAGCCTGCGGAGACGCGCAGCGGCTGCTGGGTTTTCGCGGCTTGCCAGTAGTGCGGGTGCGGGTTGCGCTCGGGGCCGACGAGGCCGTTGCAGCAGAAGTTGTTGTTGTTTGGCTGGTCGCCGAAGTCGCCGCCGTAGGCCAGAATGCGCGTGCCGTTGGGCTGCGTTTTCCAAAGGCCTTGGTCAACCCAGTCCCAGATGAAGCCGCCGATGAGCAGGGGGTTGGACTCGATCAGATCCCAGTACTCTTGAAAGTTGCCGAGGCTGTTGCCCATGGCGTGGCAGTACTCGTTCATGAGGAAAGGCTTGCCGGATGGGTAGGCGCCATGCTGAGCGGTCAGGGATTTCTCGCCTCGCTCTCCCTTGCGAACGGCTTTGCCCTGGAGGTGCTGCCTGAGCCACTCGGGCGTGGGGTAGGTCTGACTATCGACATCGGCGGCCACATTCATGTCCGCGTACTGGATGGGGCGCTTCTGAGGGTCGGCCGCGCGGATCGCGTCGCGCATGGCCGTGAAGGCCGTCCCGTAGCCCGCCTCATTGCCGAGTGACCACAGCGCGACGCAGGCGTGGCCGCGGTCGCGCAGCGCCATGCGCTCGCCGCGCGCGACAGTGGCGGCTCGCCACTCGGGCAGGTCGCCGGGCAGGACGCGCTTGTGGTAGCTGAGGCCGTGGCTCTCGACGTTCGCCTCGTCGCAGACGTAGAGGCCGAGCCGGTCGCAGGCCTCGTAGAAGCGCGGGTCGAAGGGGTAGTGCGCGGCGCGAACGAAATTGAAGTTTGCCTGCTTGATCAGGCGGAGGTCCTGCTCGATCAGCGCGCGGTTCTGCACGTAACCTGCGGCGGGGTCGGCCTCGTGTCGGTTGACGCCCTTGATCTTGATCGGGCGGCCGTTGACCGCGAATTCGCCGTTGCGCAGGCCGAGGGCGCGGAATCCGATCACGCGCTTGCGGACGTCGACCACGCGGCCCTGCCGCTTGAGGACGAAGAGCGCGGTGTAGAGGTTCGGCGTCTCGGCGCACCAGAGGAGTGGCCTGGCGACGGCGAGGGGGCTGAGCGACACGGCGGCGAAACCCGTGGCGCAGGCGGGCAGGTCGCGCGAGGCCGCGCCCTCCAGCGCCACGGGGCAGCCCTGCGGGTCGAACAGCTCGACGCCGAGCGAGAGGTCGCCTGCGGGAACGTCGCGCGTGGCGCGCAGCGTGACTTCGGTTGCGAGCGTGGCGTCGCGGAAGGCGGCGTCGGGCTCGGCGCGGGCGTAGACGTCCCACAGCGCCGCGTCGGGCGTGGTGTAGAGGAACACGTCGCGGAAGATGCCGCTGAGGCGCCAGAAGTCCTGGTCTTCCAGATACGAGGCGTCGCTGTACTTGTAGACCTCGACGGCGAGCAGGTTTTCGCCGGGCGTCACGAGGTCGGTCACGTCGAACTCCGAGGGCAGGCGCGCGTCTTCGGCGTAGCCGGCCTGAACGCCGTTGACCCAGACGTAGTAAGCCGAGCTGACGCCGCCGACGTGCAGGATCACGCGGCGGCCCTGCCACGTGTCGGGCGCGGTGAAGGTGCGACGGTAGGAGCCGACGGGGTTGCGCTCGCCGAAGGTTGTGTACTCCTTCGGCGGCTCGCCCATCACGCGGGGCGGGTCGGCCTTAAACGGGTAGGTGTAGTTGACGTAGAGCGGGGTGCCATGGCCGTGCAGTTCCCAGCACGAGGGCACGGGGATCGTTTGCCACGCGGACGCGTCGAAGCCTGGCTTGTAGAAGTCGGCCGGCCGCGAGGCGGGGTCGGGCGAGAAGCGGAACGCCCACGGGCCGCTGAGGCAGACCAGTCCTGGCGCGGACTCGTAGGACGAGGCGAGGGCCGAGGCGGTGTCGGGGCAGGGCCAAGTCTGGGCGCGCATGGGCAGGCGGTTGATCTCGAAGACCGCCGCGTCCTGCCACGGCTCGGCCGGGGTGTCGGCATGCGCGAGGGTCAGGGCGAGGAGCGCGAGGGGCGCGGCGCGGCGGGTCGTCATGGGGTTCGGTCCTTTCGGTTGTCGTAGCCACTTCTCATGTGATGCGGATTCGTCGCAAGGCCGTGGCGGGCAACAAGCCCTGTGCCGCTCGTAATGAGAGGCCGAGGCGCTGGTTGCTTGAACTAACTTACGAGTAGAGCAATATGCATCGCAAGTAAATAGGAAGCCGCAACGACTAGCACCGCGTGAGCGACCACAAACGAGGATGCATTTCGAACTTAGCCCATGGCAGACCAAGAAACCCGAAACGAAGAAAAGTGCATCCCAGTAAAGGGCCGTGGCTAATTTTATGTGGGTTTTTCATGATGCACATTGTTCTTAGGCGCCCTTTCTTCATGCTCTGCTTATCCTCCAACGTCGGCCACCATGCGCGGTATCCCGTTGCATGGGTGGCCATGTTGTGCCGCTCACGTCTTGAACAAGTCGGAATGGGTTCCCATTCGCTCGAAGACAAGGTGCTCTCCGTCGATCCTGTAGACGAGAGCCCAGTCCGATTCGATATGGCAATCGCGTCGGCCGACTAGATTGCCGAGCAGCTTGTGATCCCGATGAATAGGGTCAAGGGGTTTGCCGGAGATCAGCGATAGGACAAGAATCTTGAACTTCTCCATATTCTTGCCTCGTCGGACGCACCGCCTGGTGTCCTTCTCGAACTGCTTCGTGTAGACGGGCTTGTACATCAAATCCCGAGCTTCCGGAACATGTCGGCTGCATCCTCGCAGACGACGAGGTCACGTCCCGCTTCTGACGCCGCGAATGTACATTTCGTCGTGACTGTAGGTATAACAACGTCGAAGGGTAGCCCGTCACGAAG
>CAYLUN010000119.1:0-14761 GCA_964386865.1 uncultured Lentisphaeraceae bacterium
CAGATGGGCAACCAGGGCCACGCCGGCGCGGGCCTGCTCCTCTGGAAGAAGATGATGGAAGGCAACGCCTTCGGCGACATCCAAGAGGTCCACACCTGGTCCAACCGCCCGATCTGGCCGCAGGGCATGACGCAGGCCCCCGCCGAAGAGCCGATGCCCGAAGGCATGGACTGGGACGCGTGGATCGGCCCGGCCCAGATGCGCCCGTTCTCCTCGGCCTACGCGCCCTTCAAGTGGCGCGGCTGGTGGGACTTCGGCTGCGGCGCCATGGGCGACATGGCCTGCCACAACATGGACCCCGCCTTCTGGTCCCTCGGTCTCGGCCTGCCGACCTCGATCAAGGCCGAGGCCTCCGCGCCCGCGGGCATCGCCTACCCCGCCTGGTCGATCATCGAATACACCTTCCCCGCCACGCCGACCTGCCCCAAGGGCATCAAGATGACGTGGTACGACGGCAAGAAGCTGCCAGTCAAACCTGCAAATTCCCATCCCGAGTACAAGCTCGGCGACAACGGCTGCATGATCGTCGGCTCCAAGATGACGGCCGTGGGCGGCTCGCACGCCAGCCCGCCCATACCGATCGCGCTGGGCAAGGACGCCTACGGCCCGGCCGTCAAGGACGCCGAGCGCGAGTGGCGCGAGGTGTCGAAGCAGCTCAAGGGCTGCGACCACCATGGCCAGTGGGTCGAGGCGTGCAAAGCGCACGATCAGAAGAAGCCCGGCAGCAACTTCGAATACTCCGTCCCCATGACTCAGGCGATCCTGCTGGGCTGCCTCGCGCTGCGCTTCCCCGGCAAGGAGCTGAAGTGGGACAACGCCAAGCGTCAGTTCAACCTGCCCGAGGCCAACCAGTGGCTGGCCTCCAAACCGCGCGCAGGCTATGTGCTCAAGGCGTAAGGCGTGCGGTCGGGGAGGTTCACAGTTCAAGGTTTTCGGTTAAACACCAACACGTCAACCCCGCTACCTGTGAACCTCTTCCCATCGTTGTACCGTGAACCTAATCTAACCGCTGAACCGTGAACCTCTTCAACCTCCCCAACCCAAGGAATCCCATGCACGCAGCCACCTCCCTGTTCCTCACCCTCGGCGCATTGACGCTAACTGCCATCTCTCCGCTCCGCGCGGCGGACAACGCCCTCACCGACCAGCAGAAGGCCGACGGCTGGGTCGCGCTCTTCGACGGCAAGACGCTCGACGGCTGGGCCGTCAAGAGCGGCTTCGCCACGTATACGGTCGAGGACGGCGCCGTTGTCGGCACCACGGCTAGCAACAGCCCCAACAGCTTCCTGACCTCAACTCAGGCGTACGGCGATTTCGACCTGACTCTGGAGGTCAAGCTGGACGACGGCGGGCTGAACTCCGGCCTCCAGGTCCGCTCCAAGCTCAAAGGCGAGCAGCACGGCGGCCGCCTGTACGGACCGCAGGTCGAGATCTGCCCCGGTGTCGCAGGCTACATCTACGGAGAGGCCACCAAATACGGCTGGCTCTCGCAGGAGCGCAAGCCTCACAAGCTCTTCCCGCTCCAGCAGTGGGTGCCCTTCCGCGTACGCGCTGTGGGCCCGAAAATCGAGACGTGGATCAGCGGCGAGAAGGTCGCCGAGCTGACGCTGCAAAACGAGCTGGCCACCGACCACCTCGAAGGCTTCTTCGGCCTGCAGGTTCACGGAGTCGGCGCCAAAGGGCCCTTCACCGTCCGCTGGAAGAACATCTACCTCAAGCCGCTAAGCCCGGCCAAGTGACGCCGCACGGGAGACGCGAGCGATGCCTTCACGTGTTGTCCAATCCTTGCTGGCGTGCGGCGCTCTCGCACTCGTCGCCGCCGAGTTGGCGACCTCTGCTGACGCCGCACGGCAGCACGTGATCAGCACGTGCGCGGGCTGCCACTGCCTCGACTTCTACGTGACGCCGCGCTCGAGGAAGGCATGGGAGCTGACGGTCGCCAACATGCGCGTCTACGCGCAGCACGGCGCGAACCCCATCACGGAAGCCGACGGCGAGCGCGTGGTGGAGTACCTCGGCGCCTATTTCGGCGAGTACTCAAACCTCGATCCCATCCAGCATTTCGGCGGGACGCCGCCGTCCGTCGCCGCCTCTGCGCCCGCGCCCACCATAGAAGCGGCGCCCCCGCCGCTTCCCGCTTCCGCGCCCACGCCCACCGTAGAAGTCGCGCCCCCGCCACTTCCCATTCCCGCGCCCACCGTAGAAGCGGCGCCCCCGCCGCTTCCCGCTCCCGCGCCCACGCCCACCGTAGAAGTCGCGCCCCCGCCACTTCCCATTCCCGCGCCCACCGTAGAAGCGGCGCCCCCGCCGCTTCCCGCTCCCGCGCCCACCCTGCACACGCCGCTGGTTCGCGAAGACCTGCCGCCCGCGATCCGCGCCCGCCTCGAGGCGCACGCCTCGCACCCGCAGCAGCCGCGCGCGCTCAAGCGGGTTGCCGAAGTCGGCGGCTACGTGGCCGTGGCCTGCGCGCTGACCCTGCTCGTCAGCGGCCACAACCGGCGACGCCTCATGCGGCGCTTCCGCCCGCTCCACATCGCCGCCGCGCTCGGCCTCTTCCTGGGCTTGGCCACGCACGCCATCATTTACCTCCACCAGTTCGGCACGCCGCCCGTACTCTGGTACTGGTTCGGCTTCGCCTCGTTCCTCGTACTCGTGCTCGCCCAGCTCCAAGGCTTGATCCGCAAGCGCTTCGGCCGCGTGTTCCTGCGCGTCCACGTCGCAGCCGGATACTGCGGACTCGCCCTCGCCGTCCTCCACTGGATCTGGGCCTGGCTGTAAGGATTTGAAAGGAGAACATCCCATGAAACGTCGCGACTTCCTGAGATCCGCCGCACTCCTGGCCACCGCGCCCGCGTGGCCCACCGGCTGCGCCACCGTGCCGGTCATCACCCCAGCTGCGTCCGCGCGGGCCAAGCGCCCGGCCGTCGTGCGCGGCGCTTTCTTCTACCCGTCGGCCGAGACCGTGCTCGCGGGGCAGTGCGAGGATTCGTGGAGCCGCGAGAAGTGGTTCACCTGGCCCGGCAACCAGTTCGAGCCTGAGGCGCAGCAGGCGCGCTTCGAGGCCAAGCTGCGCGAGCTGACCGCCGGCCTGAACATCGACCTCCGGCTCGAGGCCAAGCCCCTCTCCACGACGGCGGGCGTCGGCGCGTTCCTCGAGAGCGTCAGCGCCTCGAAGCCCGACGCGCTTCTGCTCATCAATTTCTGGAATACGTTCAGCGCCAAGATCAAGCCGATCCTCGAGGCCTACAAGGGCCCCGTCATCCTCTACCACGCGGTCGGCGCGAACCATCAGCTCCCGCCCGAATTCTTCCGCACCGCGCCGCGCGTGCAGTATATCCACTCGATCGAAAACTGGGAGGCGATCGGCCGCGGCCTGCGCGCCGTCCATGCCCGTAACCAGATGACCCAGTGCCGCCTGCTGCGCGTCTCGGGCTCACTCAAGGCCGAGGCCGACGCGGTCGAGCCTCTCTTCAACATGCCGATCCACGGCATCCCCGCCGAGCACTTCAACACGCTTTTCGATAAGACCGAACTCACCGACGACCTGCGCCGCCTCGCCCGCTCCGTGCGCCGGCGCGCGGAGTCGGCCACCGACCTGGGCGAAGAGGCCTTCCTCGACGCCGTTCGCTCGCACGCCACGGTCAACGCGCTGCTCGATCGCCACCAGGCCGACGCCATCACCATCGAGTGCCTCTTCCTCAAGCACCGCAAGCCCTGCCTGAGCTTCGCGCTCAACAACGGCAACCTCGTGCCGTGCGGCTGCGAGAACTTCCTTGACGCGACGATGACCCTGCTGCTGGGCTCGCACCTCTTCGGGCGCGGCGGCTTCCAGCACAACCCCGAGTTCGACACCGAGCAAAACCTCTACTTCGCCTCGCACTGCACCTGCACCACGAAGCTGCACGGCCCCGCCGGCGCGGACGCGCCGTACGCCCTGCGGCCCTTCTTCCACCAGATGCCCAAGTCGCTGGCCCTCGACGTGCAGTGGCCCGCCGGCGCGCGCGCCACGCTCTGCAAGTACCACAGCGGAAAGAACCTTCTCGACGCCTGGAACGGCGAGGTGGTCGAGTCGCCCGGCTGCCCCCCCACCGGCGGCTGCGCGACCCGCGTGCTGGTCAAGCTCGACCGCGTCGCGGACGTGTGCAGCGTCTACCCCGGCCCGCACCCGATCCTCTACTGCGGCGATTTCGTCCGTCAGGTCAAGACCTTCGCGCAGCTCTATGGCGTCGACCTGAAAACCAACGCGTAAAGGAAGAGGTGGCTGATGAGGACTCCCGTCCCCCGACACCCGACACCCGACCACCGACCTCTGCTCGCCGCGGCCCTGTGCGCCTTCGCGTGCGCCGCGCTAGCCAAGCCTAACGTCGTGCTCTTCGTGGCCGACGACATGGGGTTTACCGACTGCGGGTTCGCCGGCTGCAAAGACATCCCCACGCCGAACATCGACTCGCTCGCCACGGGCGGCGTGCGCTTCTCGAGCGGCTACACCTCGGGCTGCGTGTGCAGCCCCACCCGCGCCGGCCTGATCTCCGGCCGCTACCAGCAGCGCTTCGGCTTCGACGCCAACGCCGAGGGCAAGGGCAAGCCCGGCTCAGACCGCGGGCCGCGCGCGCTCGATATCGCCCAGACCACCTTCCCGCAGCGCATGAAGGCGCAGGGCTACGCCACCGGCATGGTCGGCAAGTGGCACCTCGGCGCGGAGGAGGGCTACCTGCCCAACCAGCGCGGCTTCGACTTCTTCTACGGCATCCACCCCTACGGGCTCGCGGGCAAGGGCCCGAACGGCGAGACGCCGCCGCCCGTCTACCGCAACGCCGCCGCCGTCGAGACGCCCAAGAACCACATGGAGGCCTTCTGCTCCGAGTCGCTCGCCTTCATCGACCAGCACCAGAAGGACCCCTTCCTGCTCTACATGGCCTTCACCGCCGTGCACGGGCCCTTCGTCGGCCCGAAGCCCTGGATCGACCAGCACGACGCGGCCGCGCCCGCCAGCCGCCGCATGTACGGCGCCGACCTGCGCCAACTGGACGACGTCATCGGCCGCGTCATGGCCCGCCTGCGCGAGCGCGGCCTCGAGGAGAACACCCTCGTCTTCTTCTTCAGCGACAACGGCGGCCCCGGCGGCGCGGCGCAGAACGGCCCCCTGCGCGGCACCAAGTGGACCGTCTGGGAGGGCGGCATCCGCGTGCCCTTCGCGGCGCAGTGGAAGGGCCGCATCCCCGCCGGCCGCGTGGTCGACCACCCCGTCATCCAGCTCGACGCCGTCGCCACCGCCCTCTCCGCCGCCGGCGCGGAGATCAAGCCCGAGTGGAAGCTCGACGGCGCCAACCTGCTGCCCGTGATGGAGGGCACGTCCGACGCCGCCCCGCACGACGCGCTCTACTGGCGCTTCGGCATCCAGTACGCCGTGCGCCAGGGCGACTGGAAGCTCGTGAAGCCGCACATCGACCTGGCCCCGCGCCTGCACAACCTCGCGCAAGACCTCGGCGAGCAAACCGACCTCGCGGCCCAGAACCCCGACAAGGTCAAGCAGCTCCAGGCCCTCTGGGACGCCTGGAACGCCAACAACGAGCCGCCCCGCTGGATCGACGAGCGCTGGAACGGCGACGGCGCAAAACCCAAGAAGCAGGCGGCCAAGAAGAAAGCCAAGTAGGGGCGGCTGGAGATCGGAGGTCAGAGGTCGGAGGCCGGGAGCGTTCAGGCCGCCCTTCCGTACGGCGGGCGCTACGAGCCCGCTGACCCGCGACATCCCGCAACCGTCTTGAGCGTCCCTCCGCGCGTCGCGGGTCGCGCGTCCTCGCTGCTTTTTTCGACGCGCAACTTGCGACAAGCGACGCGCGGACGATAGAATACCTCCAGGCAAAGGAGGGCACACATGGGCACGATCTTTAATAAAAGCGGCGGTTACCGCAAACTCTATTCGTTCAACTTTGCGACCCTTGTCCACTTGGGCACCATCAGCTTCGTCCGGCGCTTCGTCGATTGGAAGGATGATCCGCTCGGCAAGCTCGCCGGACAGATGGTCGGCGCCTCACGCTCCGGCAAGCAGAACATCGTCGAAGGCTCCGAGCGGGCCAAGACCTCCACTGAGACGGAGATTAAGCTGACGGACGTCGCAAAGGGCAGCCTCGCCGAGCTGCTCGGCGACCTCGAGGACTTCCTGGCCTGCCGGGGCTCGATCCCGTGGAGCATCCACACCGAGGACTACAAGGCCGTTCACGGAATCACCCTCGAGCCGTTCGTCTATTCCGACGACGTACTACACGACTACTGGACCTATCTGCTGCGCGAGAAGAAGAAGTTCGATCCGTGGCTGGAACACGCCGACGCGACGGTCGTCGCCAACGCGCTGATCGTGCTGGTTCAGCGCACGCTGTCACTCCTGGGCAAGCAACTTCAGTCCCAAGAGTCCGCCTTCGTCGAAGCCGGCGGCATCCGCGAGCGCATGACGCAGGCCCGCGTCGCTGCTCGCGACGGCGAGGCGCCCATCTGTCCCGAGTGCGGCAAGCCCATGCGCCGGCGCCATTCCCAGAAGGGCGACTTCTGGGGCTGTTCCGGCTACCCCGATTGCCGAGGCATCCGCGACATCCCGCCGCCGACCTAAACGCACCTCCGCGCGTCGCGGGTCGAAAAATGCGGGTCGCCCGCTTGACCGCCGCAGCGTTCCGCCGTATGCTTTCCAGTATGCACTCACCCCTCCGACCTCCGATCTCCGACCTCCGACTTCTCCTCTCCCTCATCCTTTTTACCTCTTACCTCTTACCTCTTACTTATACCCTCGCCGCCGCGCGCCCCAACATCATCGTCATCGTGGCCGACGACTACGGCTACGCGGACGTGGGCTTCAACGGCTGCGCCGACATCCCCACGCCGAACATCGACTCGCTCGCCACGGGCGGCGCGCGGTTTGCAAACGGCTATGTCTCGCACGCCTACTGCAGCCCCACACGCGCCGGCCTGCTCTCCGGCCGCTACCAGCAGCGCTTCGGCCACGAGGCCAACCCCACCTACCTGCCCGAGGACTCGTCCGTCGGCCTGCCCGTGACCGAGACGCTCCTGCCCCGGCTCCTCGCCGACGCCGGCTATGCCACCGGTGCGGTCGGCAAGTGGCACCTCGGCGCGGCGCCCTGCTTCCGGCCGCAAGCCCGCGGCTTCGGCGAATACTTCGGCTTCCTCGGCGGCGGCCACCAGTACCTGCCCCAGACCAACAAGCTGTCCGGCGCGGTCGCGAACTGGCAGATCGAGTATCAGGCTCCGCTGCTCAAGAACGGCGCGGAGCAGCCCTTCGACGGCTACATGACCGATATCCTCTCGCGCGAGGCCGCCGCCTTCGTGACGCGCCACAAGGCCGAGCCCTTCTTCCTCTACCTGGCCTACAACGCGGTCCACACGCCGCTGCAGGCGCCTGAGAAATACCTCGCCCGCCTCCCCACCATCTCCGACCCGCGCCGCCGCACCTACGCCGCCATGACCGTCGCCATGGACGACGGCGTCGGCCAGATACTCGCCGCGCTGCGGGCGGGCGGCATCGAAGCGAACACCCTCGTCTGGTTCATCAGCGACAACGGCGGGCCGCCCACCAACGTCGCGCCCACCTGCAACGCGCCCTTCCGCGGCCACAAGGGCGCGCTCTACGAAGGCGGCATCCACGTGCCCTTCGCCCTGCGCTGGCCCGCCGCCGTCAAGCCCGGCACGGTCATCGACGCGCCGGTGATCTCGCTCGACATCTTCTCCACGGCCCTCGCCGTCGCGGACGCCAAGCCCGCGCCCGGCAAGACGCCCGACGGACTGAGCCTCCTGCCGCTGCTGAAAGGCAACGCGGCTGCCTTCGACAACCGCGTGCTGCACTGGCGCGACGGCGGCAGCAAGGCCAACAAGTGGGCGATCCGCCAGGGGAAATGGAAGCTGGTGCGCAGCGGAACGCTTGCCGAGCCCGGCCCGCTCGAGCTTTACGACCTCGTTGCGGACATCGGCGAGACCCAGAACCTCATCGCCGAGAAGCCGGAGATCGCCGCCAGCCTCCAGAAGTTGCACGACGCCTGGAACGCCGAACTCATCGAACCGATCTTCCAAAGTCCGAGGGCCGCCAAGAAGAAGAAGCCGTAGCCCGTGCCCGAGGCCGGCAAGCCGGCACAACATGCGGACGTCAGGGTCTGTTGTAGCGCTTTAAATATCGTCTTTACATGAAGGGACGATTAGCGAATAATCATCCCTATGACGAGTGACAACCTGAAATACGTGCTCAGGCAGTTCGTTGAGCGGGCCTTGCCGGTCTGCCGTCCCAGGGAACTGTCGTTGCCAACTGGTACGGGCAAAGTCATCGGTTTGGCGGGCGTCAGGCGGTCGGGCAAGACCTTCCTGTTCTTCGATGCGATCCGCCGTCTGGCGGAACAGGGCGTGGACCGTCGTCGGCTGGTTTACCTCAACTTCGAGGACGACCGTTTGCAGCCTGTCCGCGCCGAGGAGCTGGATCTTGTTTTGCGTTGTCTGCGTGAACTTTTTCCTGAGACCACGGGGCAGAAGGTCTTCCTCTTTCTCGACGAAGTACAGAACGTGCCGGGCTGGGAACGCTGGGTGCGCCGTCTTCAGGACACGGAGCAGGTGGAGATCTTCGTCACCGGTTCGTCCTCCCGTCTGTTGACGCGCGAGCTTTCAGCCGCCCTGAGGGGGCGCAGCGTCACGCTGGAGGTCTTTCCGCTCAGCTTCCGCGAGTATCTGGCGTTCCGCGATATTCCCCTCGTGGCGTCGAACGCCGACAGCGAGAGCGCCGTGCGAGCCGCGTTCAAGGACTACCTGGACTGGGGCGGGTTTCCGGAGATCGTCTTGGCCGACGCGACGCTTCGCCCGCTGATTCTGGAGGAGTACTCCTCCCTGATGCTCTACCGGGATGTGGTGGAACGCTACGCGGTGCGAAATGAGCAGCTCATGCGCGCGCTTCTACGCCACGCCTTCCGCAACACGGCCAGCCTGCTGAACATCAGCAAGCTGCACCGGGATTTCACCTCACAGGGGTTCACGATCTCCAAAAACACGCTGTTCGAATACGTGGGTTATTTGGAGGATGCCTTCCTGCTGTTCTTGCTGCCGAAACACGAGCGGTCTATCCGGAAGCAGGCGCATAACCCGAAAAAGCTGCATGTCATTGATACCGGCCTCGTTGCGGCCTTCAAAGCGTATCCGGGCCGTGATATGGGGCACAAGCTGGAGACCGCCGTGTTCCTTCACCAGCGGCGCCGCCAGAAGGATTTGTTCTATTATGCAAACGGGCACGAGGTGGATCTGTGCGACGGGGAGGGGTCTCTGTTCCTAAACGCCTGCTGGGATCTGGGAGACCCGGAGACCCTGCGGCGTGAAGCGGAGGCGATGGCGTTCGGGCGCGCGCGCTGGCCCCATGCTTGCGGCCGACTGCTGTACCACGAATACTCGCCAGACTCGGGGAGCGGCCTGGCCGGCGCTGAGCCTGCTTGGCGATTTCTGACCATGCCTTGACACGCCGTAAAAACAGCCCATCGATAACAGGCGTGTTGCCGCAGCCACCGGTTTCTTGTTATTCTGTAAGCGGATTAAAGCTGCCCGTCTTAGTGAGGTGTCTTCTTATGAATACGACGTACCGTCTGCTGTTTTTCTGCTCCGCTCTCTCGCTCGCCGTAATCCTGCCTGCGCCTGCCGCTCCCGCCGCCCAGCCCAACATCATCTTCGTTCTGGTTGACGACATGGGCTGGACCGACCTCGGCTGTTTCGGCAGCACCTACTATGAGACGCCCAACATCGACCGGCTCGCCGCGCAGGGCATGCGCTTCACCGACGCCTACTCGGCCTGCACCGTCTGCTCGCCCACGCGCGCCAGCGTCATGACGGGCCAGTATCCCGCGCGCCTGCACATCACCGACTGGATCGAGGGGCACAAGCGGCCTTTCGCCAAGCTCCAGATCCCGGAGTGGACCATGCGCCTCGCGCCCGAGATCCCCAACGTCGCGCGCGTCCTCAAATCGGCCGGCTACGCCACCGCCAGCATCGGCAAGTGGCACCTCGGCGACGAGGCGTGCTGGCCGGACAAGCAGGGCTTCGACGTCAACATCGGCGGCTACAACCGCGGCCAGCCGCCCAGCTACGTCGCGCCCTACAAGATCCCCACGCTGCCCGACGGCCCGGACGGCGAGTTTCTCACCGACCGCGAGGCCGCCGAGGCCGCGAAGTTCATGGAGGCCAACAAAACCCGCCCCTTCTTCATCTACCTGCCACACTACGCGGTCCATACGCCGCTCGACGCCAAGAAAGCGGTTTTCGAGAAGTATAAGGCCAAGCAGAACAAGGACGCGCCCCACAAGAACGCCACCTACGCGGGCCTCGTCGAGAGCGTAGACGACGCGATGGGAACGCTTCTGCGCAAGCTGGAGGAGCTTAAGCTCGCCGACCGCACGATCATCGTCTTCACCTCCGACAACGGCGGCCTGATCGGCTCCACCTCCAACGTGCCGCTGCGCGTCGGCAAGGGCTCGGCCTACGAGGGCGGCGTGCGAGTGCCGCTGATCGTCAAGTGGCCCGGCGTCACCCAGCCCGGCAGCGTCTGCCCGACCCCGGTCATCAGCGCCGACTACTTCCCCACGCTCCTCGCCATGGCGGGCGCGTCGGCCCCGAAGTCGCACACGGTGGACGGCGAGAGCCTCGTGCCGCTGCTGCGCCAAACAGGCCCTCTGACGCGCGACGCGCTCTACTGGCACTACCCGCACTACCACCCCGGCGGCGCGACGCCCTACGGCGCGGTTCGCGCGGGCGACTTCCGGCTGGTCGAGTTCTACGAAGACAGCCGCGTCGAGCTGTACAGCCTTAAGGATGACATCGGCGAAACAAAAGACCTCGCGTCCGCAATGCCCGAGAAGGCCGCCGCCCTGCGCCAGAAGCTGGCCGCCTGGCGCGCGCGCGTCAGCGCGCAGATGCCCACCCCCAATCCCGCCTATGACCCCGCCAAGGATCAGGCGAAGAAGAAGAAATAGACGCTCACCGCCCAACTCTGTCCGACGCTAGTGGCCTGGAAGGATCACCGAGTCCACGAGAGAATAACGCCGCCTTAGGCGCGCCGTTTACGGTCAGGCTAGAGCGATAGGCTAACAACCCTGAAGCTACGCGCCCCATGCCCTAGAAAGGCTGCGAGACCATACCGGCAACGGCCAACCTCGCATGCCCGAGCCGCAGAGCGGGGTTTTTCTATTGTCTGAAGACTTTGTGTTGCAAAGGACTTTGCAAATGTGCTATGATGCGGGCGTTCAAAGGAGAGATGGGATGAATGACGAACCGCTCAACGAGGCCCTCGACCAGGTGCGGCGCATGCAGGCGCTGGTCGGCGACCAGCTGCGCTTCAAGGGCTTCTCGGCCCACGCGCGCATCGCCGGCGGGTTCGTCGCCATGCTCGGCGCGCTCGGCCTCATCGTGCTGAGCCGCCCGCAGGCCCCGCTGCTCCACCTCGCGGGCTGGGGGCTCGTCCTGCTCGTCGCCGGCGGCATCAACTACGGCGCCCTGCTGCTCTGGCTGCTGGACGGCGGCCGCGGCCGCCGCCGCGCCGACTGGGTTCCGGCCCTCGAGTCGCTGCCGCCCCTCGCGGTCGGCGGCGCCTTCTCGCTCGCCTTTGTCCGCGCCGGGCTTTACGACCTCCTGCCGGCCACGTGGATGCTCTGCTACGGCCTCGCGCACCTGGCCTTCCGCCGCAACTTGCCCGTCGGCGCCTACGCCGTCGGCTTCTTTTACCTCGCGGCCGGCTTCGCCTGCCTGCTGGTGCCCGACCTCGCGTTCACTGACCCCCGCCCGATGGGCTTTGTGTTCGGCCTCGGCGAAGTCGCCGGAGGCTTCGCTCTGCTTCGCCGAGACGCAACAGGAGATCTGCCATGACCGCCCCCGCCCGCGACCCCGCCGCCCTTGAGCGCCTCTTCCACGAGCCCAGCCGGCTCGCGATCCTCTCGGCCCTCTGCGCCGCGCGCGACGGGCTCTCCTTCACTGAGCTGCGCGACGCCTGCCGCCTGACCGACGGCAACCTCAGCCGCCACCTCAAGGCGCTTGAGGAGGACGGCGTCGTCAAAATCCGCAAGGCCTTCGTCGACGACAAGCCACGGACGACCGTGGCCCTCACGCGCGACGGGCTGACGCGCTTCAGCCTTTACCTCGACACCCTCTCAGCCGTGCTCCAGGACGCCCGGCGCGCCGCGCGGCAGGAACGGGCCGCCCACCGCGTGCCGCACCCCCTCGGGGCACACGCCTAGCGCCCCGCTCGCGAGCTCCTCCGATCGACAGACCATTCTATTATCAGGCTTACTGACTTTGCACAACAAAGTACTCTTCATAACGGAAATAACCATCATGAACGAGATCGCCAAACGCCCGAGCCTCAAGACCGTGTTCGACGGCATTCTCTCATGGATTTTGCTGACCTCTCCCTTCGCCGCCGCGCTCTGGCTCTGGGAGGACGCCAGATGGGTGCCGCTGCATGTCCTGAACGGAAGTCTGTTTCGGAGCTCATGGTGGGCCGGCCATGCGGGCTTCTGCTTGGACCAGCCCACCATTGGCAAATGGTATTTCTGGGTGACGATCTTCAGCGGCGCGTGGTGCCTGTTGGCGATTTTCGCCTCGCGCGTCTGCCGGAGCTTGCCCCGGCTCGCTCGCCGCGCGTACGCCTTGGCCACCCTCGCCATCGCCGCCTTTCACCTGTGCGTCCTCACGGTGCCGTTTACGTGGACGATCCAGTACGTCCATGCGATGGGTGTCACCCATCACCGCCTGATCGCGCTGGCGTGGGGAGCGGTCGGATACGTGATCCTGATCGGCCTCACCACCCTCTTTGTGCGGCAGGCTTGGCGAACCGGGCGGTCGCAGACGGACAGAACCACCAGACAGGCGTCACCGAAGGAGTCACCATGCACACCATAAACGGCACCCTCCCAACCCCACCCGCCCCCGACGACCGCCCCCTCATCGGCTGGGGCGCGATCGCCGACGCGCTCCTCAAAGATCCTGACCGCCTCGTGTCTGCGCTGACCGGCCGCGCGGCCGCCGGCCTGCTCGGCCGCCTGACCGCTCTCGCGCTTCTCGGCATGGCCGCCTACGGGGTCGTCGTCGGGCTCTTCCCCGGCGGACTGCAGCTGGTCGCGGTTCCGCTCAAGCTGGCCGGCGGACTGCTCGCCTCAGCGCTCATCTGCTGGCCCAGCCTCTACATTCTGCTCTGCCTGTCTGGCGGGCGGCAGTCGGCGCTGGACGTGCTCGGGCTTCTCGCCGCATCCCTCGCGCTGCTCACCCTGCTCCTGGCGGGCTTTGCCCCGGTCGCCTGGCTCTTCGCGCAGTCGACGCGCTCGGCGGCCTTCATGGGCGGCCTTCACCTCTCCCTCTGGTCCGTCTCGTGCGGCTTCACCTTGCGGCGCCTCGGCCGTTGCCTGCTGGCTCTCAACGGGCGCCCCATGCGGGCCCTGCCGGTTTGGTGTGCGGTCTTCGTCTTGGTCTGCCTGCAGATGACGGCCACGCTCCGTCCGCTGCTGACGCCCTTTTCGAGCTGGGCCTTCGCGCCCCGCGCGTTCTTCCTTGAAACGTGGCTCCGTTGAGAAACACTTATGCCGCCGCTCCGTTCCATATTCGCCAGCCTCTGGTCGGACGTGTGTCCAGGCAAGCTCTGCCGCATGAACGCCGCGTTCGTCGCGCGGCTGCGTGCGGACGCTGACGACGCGCCGCTGTCTGTGGCCTTGTCGTTGCTGATCGTGGCGGGCATGGCCTGCTTCGGCGCTGCTTTCGGCTATTGGAGCTCGCCGCGACAAGCCCTGTACGGCGCCATCAAGATGCCGCTCATGCTGCACGCCGTCGCCTGGCTGAGCGTCGCCGCGAACGCCATGCTCAACTGGCTGCTGGGCGGCGGGCTTTCGCTGCGCCAGGTCCGCCGCTGCATCCTGGCGGCGTTCGCCGTCCAAGCCCTTCTGCTCGGCTCGCTCGCGCCCGTCGTCGTGTTCTTCGCCAGCCAGCTGCCCGGGCCCGAAAGCTGGCAGGCGTACGCCGTTTACCGCCACCTCCTCGCCGCACTCGTCGTGAGCGTCGGCGCGGCCGGCGTCGTGGGCTACGCGCGCCTCTTCCGGCTGCTGGCGGCGCTCGCGCCAGACCGCCTCACGGCCGGGCGCATCTGGTTCGCCTGGGTGCTGACGACCGGCCTCGTGGGCACGCAGTGCTCTTGGATGCTGAGCCCCTTCGTCCAGCAGCCCGACGCGCCGATCCCCTTCTGGAACTCCGCCGCTTTCTCCGGCAACTTCTTTGAGCACATCTGGCTACACCTCCTCAATCCGTAAACCTGTAACAGACCCGCGCAATCTCTCCTCTCAACAGAAAGGCCAACGCCCATGAACGACACCGTCATCCCCCCTCCGCAAGCATCCGCACCGCAGGCCCGCCGCTTCGCCTCAACCTTCAAGCTCCTCTTCGTCGGCGCGCTCGCGCTGCTGCTGCTGATCCCGCTCTCGATGGTGAAATCGCTCCTGTCCGAGCGCCGGGCGCGGCGCGCCGAGGCGATCGCCAACATCACCAGCTCGTGGGGCGACAGCCAGACGCTGATCGGCCCGGTGCTGGTGATCCCCTACCGCATCCCCGTCAAGTCGCGGCGCGAGCAGCTGGTCGAAGGCCGCTACAAGACGGTTGAGGAGATCAGCTGGACCACCGCCCAGGCCTGCTTCCTGCCGACCAACCTCAGCGTGGTCGGCACGCTCGACCCGAGCGTGCTCCACCGCGGCATCTACGAGGCCGC
>CAYLUN010000120.1:0-14522 GCA_964386865.1 uncultured Lentisphaeraceae bacterium
AATGACGAGATGGTATGTGCTCGGGTGACGATAGTCAAGAGCCCAAAGGCATGTGTGCAAGCCCATTATCCCGCGCCCACCTGTAAGTTTGCCGCCGAAGTAGGCTTTATTGGAGTCATTTGTAAGCGTCTCGGCGGCTATCAACGGACAGGATCGAGACGATCAGTTCGGCCTGATCGACACTATAAAAGACCCTGAACCTGCCGATCCTGTAGCGCCATGTTTCCGGGTTATAGCCTTTGAGCTTTTTGACGTTGAGTCCGAAGAACGGGTCTTTGCGGAGCTGGGGATACACGTATTCGATCAGTTTTCGCCGGATGAACCGCGAATCAATCAAGGTCAGCTGTCCCAGCCTTTTCTGGAATTCATCGGTTTCGAATATCCTGAAATCAGGCGAAGCGTCCGCGCCCGGCTTTCGCATCTTTTACCCCCTGTTTCAGACTTTGATTCAGCGCGGCATTGGTGCGGATCTCTTCCATTTCGAACTCGTCGACATACTGATCCGACTCCGTGTAACGGAAAGCCGCAGTCTCAATAAAATTGGACAGGGGGCGATTCTCGCGCTCGGCTAAGATTCGGAACCGCTGATAGGTGACATCCGGGAGCCGCAATGTGACTGTTTTAGACATTGTACACCTCGTTACCATTGATTCGCTTGCCTGGAGATAGAATACATTAGAACACATTTGCTGTCAATGTAGCACACGTTTCGTGTAGCAATTCTAATTATGACAAGGCGCGCGCTCTGGGAAGGCCCTTACGGGCCCACTACGAACGAATTCGCCCTCGGTTTACGCGCTTGTAGTGGCGCCGTGAGGCGCTTCTTGGCCATAGTCTGAATTGCTGCGCTTCGTCCAGCCCTCCTTGCCTGATGCCTAACGGATGTTGGCCAAACCCGCCCGCAGCAGCGGCGTGACATGCTCGACCGCCGCGTCGAGGTTCGCTGTCGCCGGCTCGGAGAGCCCCTCGCCGAAGCCGTCGAACGCGGTGCCGCGGATCGCGAGCAGGTAGGCGCGGGGCGTCGCACCGAAGAGCGACTGCGCCAGGCCCAGCAGCGCGGCGGGCGACACGCTGTGGCTGCTGAAGCCGAGGCCGGAGTGCTCGGGCGCGAGCGGCGTCAGCGCGAAGGGCGCGTCGGCGTCCACCGACGCGTCGGCAAAAAGGACCGCGTCGCAGCGGGCGAGGTCGGCGGCGTCCTCGACGTTGAGCTGGTAGTCGGCGTCGACCGTCACGCCGGGAATGCCGAGCGCAGCGATCCGCTCGGCGAAAGCCGGGCCGAGTCCGTCGTCGAGACGGCCGGGGTTGCCGTAGCCTATGACGAGTATCCTCAGCCCCGCTCCTTGCAGTCAAGCAGCCGCCCCTCGCTGTCCGCCAGTTCCACCACCAGCGGCATGCGCCCGAGCGCGTGCGTGGCGCAGGAGAGGCACGGGTCGTAGGCGCGGATCGCCACCTCCACGCGGTTGAGCAGGCCCTCGGTGATCGTCGCGCCGGAGAGGTACTTGCGCGCCACGCCCTCGACCGCGCGGTTCATCGGCGTGTTGTTGTTGGTGGTCGAGACGATCAGGTTCGCCATGGTCACCTGGTCGTTCTTGTCCACGCGGTAGTGGTGGAACAGCGTGCCGCGCGGCGCCTCGATCAGGCCGACCGACTCTTCGCGGCGCTGGCCCGTCACCACGAGATCCGCTCCCTGCAGGTCCGGGTCGTGCAGCAAGTCGCGGATCTTCTCGCCGGCGTGCAGCAGCTCGATCATGCGGGCCCAGTGGTAGGCCATGGTGATGTTGTTGGGCTTGCCGCCGGTGAGCGCCTTGAAGACCTTGCGGGCGGCTTCGGCCTCGGGCGTGTCGATGAAGTCGCACGCGTTCACGCGCGCCAGCGGCCCCACGCGGTACCAGCCGGTCTCCGGCCCCAGCGAGGAGATGAACGGAAACTTCATGTAGGACCAGGGCTTGACCTCCTCGGCGATGTATCTGAAATAGGACTGGTAGTCGACCTGGTCGAAGATCTTTTCGCCTGTCGCGGTGATCGCGCGTAGGTTGCCGTGGTAGAGGTCCATCGCGCCGTCCGCGCGAACCAGCGAGACGTGGTTCGAGTCGAACGACCCGAAGTCCGCCAGCGTGTCGAGGTGCGCGACGGTGTAGTCCTGCGCGATCTTCAGCGCGGAGCGGCACCACGCGAGCATCTGGTCGATGTCCCGCAGGAAGCCGTCGCGCTCTTCGAGCGAGAGGTTCTTGTTGACGCCGCCGGGGACCGCGCCCGTGCCGTGGATCTTCTTGCCGGCCGTGGCCCTGATGACCTCTTGGCCGAACTTGCGCATCATCACGCCCTGCACGGCGAGTTCCGGATACTTGGCGGCGACGCCGAGCACGTTGCGGATCGCGACGTCGGCGTCGAAGCCGAAGAGCAGGTCCGGTGACACCAGATGGAAGAAGTGCAGGGCGTGGCTCTGGAAGGTCTGGCCGTAATGCATCAGCCGCCGGATCTTCTCGGCCGTGGGCGTGAGCGTGTCCACGCCGACGATGCCGTCCATGGCTTTGGCGGCAGCGAGGTGGTGGCTGACCGGACAGATGCCGCACAGCCGCTGGACGAGCACCGGCACCTCCCAGTAGGGGCGGCCCTGGATGAAGCGCTCGAAGCCGCGGAACTCGACGATGTGCAGGCGGGCCTGGCTGACCTGCCCCTGCGCGTCGAGCAGGATGGTGACCTTGCCGTGCCCTTCTACGCGCGTCACGGGCTCGATGGTGATCTTCTTGATTTTCTGGCTCATGCTTAACCTCTCTGTCAGGCGGACGGCACGGAGGCCGTCCCTCCAAAAGGCTCCCACACTGGAGGGCCGGGCTCCGTCCCGGCCGCAGTCCGCGTCAGTCGTACTTCAGCAGCTCGTACGGCAGCTGGATCGGCTGGCCGGCCAGCAGCGCGGTGACGGCCGCCCAGATGGCGGCCGCCGAGGGCGGGCAGCCGGGCAGGAAGTAGTCGATCTTCACGACCTCGTGGCACGGGTAGACCTTGTTGAGCAGGAGCGGGATCTCCGGATCCTGCGGCGTGATGTTGTCGGGGTTGTAGACGGTCACGCCGTTCTTGTACGCCTCGTCGATGCACTCCTTGAGCGGGATGTTGTTGCGCAGCGCGGGGATGCCGCCCATGGTGGCGCAGTCCCCCACCGACACGAGGACGTCGCAGTTCGCGCGGAACTCGTGCAGCACGTGGACGTTCTCCTCGTTGCAGCAGCCGCCCTCGATCAGGCCGACGGCGCAGCGCGTGGAGATGTGCTTGAGGTCGTTGATCGGCGAGCGGTCGAAGTCGACCAGCTCGGCCAGCTTCAGGATGCGCTCATCGATGTCGAGCAGGGACATGTGGCACCCGAAGCACCCTGCCAGCGACGTGGTCGCGATTCTCGGTTTGTCCATAGCCTACTCCCCTCCTAAGCCTGTTCGATGTCCGAGCCGATGGGCTGGCGGTCGTAGAGGCGCTGGCCGACCGGCGTTTTGAAGCCGACGCGCTTCTTGATGATGCAGCCCACCGGGCAGACGTCCGCGGCGCGGTCGTTGACCGACATGTCCGTGTCGCCCAGCGCCCGTTCGCCGTTCACGCCGATCTTGCGCTGGAAGCCGCGCCCGATGGCCTGGAAGACGTTCTTGCCGTCCAGCTCCTGCGAGGCGCGCACGCAGCGGGCGCACATCACGCAGCGGTTGTGGTCCAGCATCACGTCCGGATGCGAGGCGTCCACCGCCTTCTCGGGAAACTGGTAGGGGTACTGCGGCGTGGTGATGCCGAACCGGTACGACAGCGCCTGCAGCTCGCAATTGCCGCTTTTCTCGCAGAACATGCAGAAGTGGTTGCCCTCCACGAACATCATGTCGATGATGTTGCGGCGGTGCTGCAGCAGCTCGGGCGTGTCGTTCTCGATGACCATGCCGTCCATGACGGGCTTCACGCAGGCCGCCTGCGGCCGCCCGTCGACGATGACCGTGCAGACGCGGCAGCTCCCGATGGGCATCAGGTCTTTGTGGGAGCAGAGCCGCGGGATATAGACGCCCGCCGCGTCGGCCGCCTCCAGGATCGTCTGCCCGTGCCGCGCGGGAACCGCCTTGCCGTCGATGGTGATTGTGACCGTCTCGCTCATGGCACCCTCCTTACGCGTGGAAGACCTCGGACCGCCGCTCGGCGATCTGGCTCGCCTCCTCGACCGCCCGCATGATGTGGAACGACTTCTGCAAGCCCGACTTGTCCTCGCGCACCAGCGCGTTGTACACCGTCCGGAAGTTGCGCAGCGTGGAGAGGATCGGGTTCGGCGAGGTCTGCCCCAGCCCGCACCGGCTCATGCGTTTGACGCTTTCGCCGAGCTTCTGCAGGTAGGCGAGGTCGGCGGGCGAGCCCTCGCCGCTTCTGACGCGCTCGATCCGGCTCTTCAGCAGCACGTTGCCGACGCGGCACGGCACGCAGTAGCCGCAGCTCTCGTCGACGAAGAACTGCATGAACGCCTCCACGATCTCGAGGATGTCGCGCTCGTTGCTGAAGACCATGAAGGAGCCGCCCGTGGAGAGTCCCTCGAAGCTAATCGGCTGGTCGAACTGGGCCGACCCGACCATCTGGCCGGAAGGCCCGCCGACCTGAACGGCGGCGGTGTTCTCCGCGCCCGCCCGCCTGAGCACCTCGCGCACCGTCGTGCCGAACGGAACCTCGTAGATGCCCGGCCGCACACAGTCGCCGCTCACGCTCAAGAGCTTCGTGCCTGCGCTGCGCGGGGTGCCGATGGCGGCGAACCAGCCCGCGCCCTGATCCATGATGCGGGCCGCGCAGCAGTAGGTCTCCACGTTGTTCACGGCCGTCGGCGAGACCAGGTAGCCTTTGGCCACCGGGAAGGGAGTCCGGTCGGTGGGGTCGCCGCGCGTGCCCTCGCACGACCGGATGAGCGAGGTCTCCTCGCCGCAGACGTACGCGCCCGCGCCCATCTGGATGCGCACGTCGAAATGGAAGCCCGCGTTGCCGAGGATCGCGTTGCCCAGCAGGCTCGCCTCGCGGCGCGTGTTGAGCACGTCCTCCAAATAGCGCCGCAGGTAGGCGTACTCGCCGCGGAGATAGACGATGCCCGTCTCCGCGCCGATGGCGTACCCCGCGATCGTCATGCCCTCGACCATCAGATCCGCCCGCTCGGTCAGCAGGACGCGGTCTTTGAAGGTGCCAGGCTCACCCTCGTCCGCGTTGCACAGCACGAACTTCTCCGCGCCCGGCGACTGGCGGGTCAGCTCCCACTTGAGCCCGGTCAGGAAGCCCGCGCCGCCGCGGCCGCGCAGCCCCGCGGCCTTGATGTCGGCGATCACCTCCTCGGGCGTCTGCGTCAGCGCCTTGCGCAGGCCGCGCTCGCGCCGGTAGTCCGCCAGGATCACCGCGCCGCTCTCGCGGATGTTGTTGCACACCATCGAGCGGATCAGCGGGTTCGCGTTATTACCGTCGCCGACAGCGTCTACGAGCGACTGCGGGTCTTTCGTCTTCCTCAGCTTGGCGACGAGCCCCGGGATCTTCTCGGGGGTGAGGTTCGTCACCACCACGTCGTTGACCATCATGGCCGGCGCCTGGTCGCTCATGCCGATTGACGGCGTCTTCTCCAGCGTGAACTTGCCGTCCTTCGTAGTCTCGCCGAACCCGATGCCCAGCTCCTTCTGCAGCGCCTCGGCGACCGCCTCTCCGCCGTGGTAGAAATCGATGATGTCGTCGCACAGCCGGAGCACCATCTTGCCCTTCTTCTGATCCGTCAGGAAGGCGTAGAAGGAGACGACGCTCTCGACCTCCACGCGGTGGGTGTTCGCCTCCTTGGCGATCAGCTCGAAGGCCTCGCGCGGCACATGGCCCAGAGCCTCCTGCACGTCGCGGACGATATCCATGAGCCGCGAGCGCGTGTTCCCATACCGACGGCAGACCTCTGTGACCACAGCCTTCATGCGGTTCATACGGGAGACTCCTTTCAGAGCGCGTGAAACCGGCGACAGTCATGAAATTTACTATTTTTGACGTTACGCCGATTTTCGGCGGCGTTCAAGCTATTTTCAAAAAAATGTTCCTTTAAACAGAAACGCCGCGCCAGCCTGCGGGGCAGGCGGGCGCGGCGTCCGATCATCTTATGGTAATCGAGGCCTCAGCGGCTCTTCTTGTAGGCTTCCATGAGCGTGTGGATTTTCACCAGCATATTGGGCACCTCCCAGGCCGGCATGCTGCCGCTCTTGACGAAGCCGAGGTACTTCTCGGCGACCTGGCCGAAGTGCGCCTCGTGGCCGACCGCATACGAGGCGGGCACGAGGACGCGGAAGCCGGTCTCGTGCCGCTCGAAGCTGATGCCCGGATGGGTCTTGTTGATCTCGGCCATCGCCTCTTTCAGCGCGGCCTCGATCTCCTCGATCTTCACGCCCGTGCCGCGGCGCGGCTCGACGTAGAGCACCGGCTTGTAGCCTTCGGCCTCGCCCTGCTCGATGATGAGCGAGGTGCGCGTGCCGCGCAGCAGCGAGAAGTGGGTGTCGCCCGCGCCCGCCGGCGGCTGGAAGTTCCAGAGCACCGCGACCTTGGCGTACACGCCCTTGAGCGCGTAGGTGAACTCGCCGTTCGCGCGGCACTGCAGCACGCCGCTGGCGTCCACGTCAGGCTTCAGGTAGGCGGGCCACTGGTCGACCGCCGTGGAGGCCTTGAACTGCTCCAGCGTGATCGGCGTGGTCCAGACGCGCGCCTTCACGACGTTGACGTCCGACGGCGAGAGCGTCACCTCCGGGAAGGTCTCCCACTGCACGAGGTCGGTCAGGTGCGTGGTGACGTCCACGATCGCCTCACCCTGCTGGCGGGTGTCGTAATACCACGGCGGGCGCTGCAGCGGCTTGCCGGCCACCAGCTTGCTGAAGTGGTGGACGCTCTCCTTGGTCACGGCCGGATCGTCCGGCGTGCCGGGCTCCTGCGCGCCGTACACCTTCGGGAAGCGCGACAGCTCCTTCTGCAGGATGGTCGTGATCTCGTAGCGCTCGGTCATGATGTCGTAGAGCAGCACGCCCTTCTGCTGGGCCACCTCGAAGGCCTGCTTGAGCAGCTCGAAGTCCTTCGGCGTGATCGCCATCGGCTTGTCAGAGAGCACGTTGTAGCCGGCCTGCACGCACTTGAGGATGTACTCGGTCTTGCGCGCGTTGTTGCCGGCGAGCACGACCACGTTGCCGGCCTTGTCCTTCAGCGCCTTGTCGAGAAAGTCCGCGCCGGTGTAGACCTCGGTCTTCCACTGGGTCGGGCTCTCCGCACGGGTGTTGAAGCCATTGACGCGGCCGAGGTGCATATTCAGGTCGTTACCTTCGGGCGCGTAGATGTTCACCTGGGGCGACACGTCCGGGTACATGCGCTTCTGAATCAGGGCGGCGTGGAAGTGACCCGGGTCTAGCGTGATCAGTTTCACGGTCATGTCCTTCTGGCAGGCGCACGCGCAACCGCACGCGCCTTTTTTCTGGGTTTCGCAGCCGGCCAGCAGCACGGCGGCCGCACTGGCGGCCAACAGGGTTGTCTTGGTCATGGTAATTCCTTGTTTTGATCAGAAGGGCGGACACGAAGGCCCGCCCCTACGGATTGACGGTTACACCTTCACGGTGATCCCGGCGGCCTTCAGCACCTTCGGGATGCTGAAGGAGTCGCGCTCGGGGCACGCCAGCAGCTTGTTGGCCTCGGCGCTGTCCGTGGTTTCGGTTTTATAGTCCCACTTGAGCGCCTTGCCGGTCTTCATGCACAGGTGGCCGAGGGTGCAGACCGAGGTCGAGCGGTGGCCGATCTCGGCGCTGGTCACCGCGCTGGTGCGGCCCTTGATGGCCAGCAGCCAATCTTTCACGTGGTCGTCGCTCTTGTGCAGGCGGACCGCGTTCGAGCCGAGCGGCTCGGCGATCAGCTTGGGGTCGCTCGAGTCCAGTTTCTTCAGCTCTTTGCCCGGCATGGTCGGATCGCTGGCCGTCACCTTCTCGGCGCCGCGGCTCACGAAAATCCAGCCGTTGTCGCCGATGAAGCGCACGCCGTTCGGATACTTGTTGCAGACGCTCACATCGATGCCGTTCGGGTACTTGTAGAGCAGGTCGAACTCGGCGTGGGCGTTCCACAGCCCCTTCGTCATCCAGCCGCAGGTGCCGGAGACCTCGAGCGGGCCGCGATCTTCCATGCCCAAGCCCCACTGCACGATGTCCATGTGGTGCGCGCCCCAGTTGGTGATCATGCCCCAGCCATACGGCTCCATCTGGATCCAGCCCGGGCGGGTGCCGAGCTTGGCGGTATCCTGATTGTGGACGCGGTCTTCGGTGTAGTAGGCCAGCGGGGTCGGGCCCAGCCACGTGTTGTAGTCCAGATTCGGCGGCACGGGCATCTCCTCCTTGCGGCCGCCGTCCTTGTCCTTGCCGAAGCCGACCTCCACGCGCTTGATCTGCCCGATTCGGCCATTGCGCACGAGTTCGCACGCGGTGCGGAACTGCTCCGAAGAGCGCTGCTGCGAGCCGACTTGCAGGATGCTGCCCTTCTGGCGCACCACCTCGGCGAGGCTGCGGCCCTCCTGAATCGTCTGCGCGAAGGGCTTCTGCACCCAGATGTCCTTGCCGGCGATCGCGACCTCGGTCGCGCAGAGCGCGTGCCAGTGGTCGGGCGTACACACCATGACGGCGTCGATTCCTTTGTCGGCCAGCAGCTCGTGGTAGTTGCCGAAGGTCTTGACCGTGTGGGCGCCGCCGAGCTTCTTGGCGTACTCTTTCTCCACGCGCTCCTTGCCGAACGCCAGCCGCTTGGAGTCGAGGTCGCACACCGCAGCGATGCGCGCCAGGTCGGTCAGCTTGAAGAGGCCGGGCATCTCCATGGTCGAGGAGATACGCCCCAGGCCTACGATGCCCACGTTGATCAGCTTGCTCGGCGCCGACTGCCCCAGCACGCGCGCCGGAATCAAGTTCGGCATCACCGCCATCGCGCCTGCGAGGCCGCCCGCCTGCACAAAACCGCGCCTTGTCATCGTCATCATCTCATCTCTCCTTTTTATTCCGACATCCGACCTCTGTCCCCTACCGCCCCATCGACCACAGCAGCCCCTTGCACAGGTGCGTGCGGAAGGCCGCGTCCTGATAGTGCTCCTTCTTGTGTCCGAGCCCCGTGTAGAACACGCGCCCCTCGCCGTGCCGCCGGCACCACGCCAGCGGATAGCGGCCGTTGGCGAACGCCGCCAGGCGCTTGTCGCCGGCCGACTTCTTCAGCGACGCGACCTCGAGATCCAGCAGCACGTGGATGTCCGGCGCGCAGTCGCACACGTACGCCTCATCCTCCCACGCCCACGTCTCGCCCAGATGCGCGAGCGCCGGGTGCCGCCGGTCGTTGACGAGGATTGTGAAAGGCTGTAGCGGCGGATGCCACAGGAAGCGGCCGCCCAAGAGACCCCGGAACGCCTCGGAGCCGCGCTCCGACCCCGTCGCGGAGTGGACGCCCACGAAGGCCCCGCCGCGGCACACGTAATCCAGGAGCGCACCGCGTTGCGCGTCGTTCGCGAACGCCTCGTTGTTGCTGTTCGCGAAGACCACCGCCTCGCGCGTGGCCAACGCCTCGGCGGCGAACACGGCGGGGTCGTCTGAGGCCTCGGCGTCCAGCCCTTCTTGGGCGCACAGCTCCTTCAGCGCGGCCACGCCCGCGGCGATGTTGTCGTGGACGAAGCCCTTGCCGTCGGACTTGTGGTTCCGCGTATAAATCAGGACTGCCATGGCCTAAGCCTCCCAGCCCGCGCGCTTCAGCGCGTTGCGAACCCCGTACGGCGCGCGCTCGGGTCTCGACAGGGTCACGTTGGCGGCGTCGTCCTTGACGAACCGCTCGGCGGCGGGGTCCCACGTGAGCGGGCGCTTCAGGTTCATCGCCGTGTAGGCCAGGATGCAGGCCGTGGTGGTGCGGTGCGCCGCCTCGGGCGTGGTGTTCGTCGGCTGGCGCGTGCGGATGCTCTCCAGCCAGACGCGGTGGTGCGTCTGCGGGTTGCGCGGCAGCTGGCGCTCCACCTCGCCCTCGATCAGGCTGGCCGCGCTCGCCTCCAGCGGCCTCCAGCGGCCGTGCTTGCCGCCCGCGCCCGGGTCGCTGGACATCGTCTTGACCGACCCGCGCCCGCAGAAGATCCAGCCCTTCTCGCCCACGAAGCGGATGCCGTTGGGGTAGACGCTCTCGTCGGCCACGTGCAGGACCGTGCCGCCGGCATACTCCATCTTGACGTCAAGCTTGCCGTGCGCGTTCCAGAGGCGGCGCTTGGGAAAATCGGCCTTGCCGCGGATCTTGACCGGGCCCGAGCCCTCCATGCCCAGCGCCCACTGCACGATGTCGATGTGGTGCGCGCCCCAGTTGGCGATCATGCCCATGCTGTAGTCCTGCACCACCATCCAGCCGGGCCGGCCGAAGTCCGCCTCGTCGCCTTTGCCCTGAGGGTGGGTGCGAAGCTCGGAATAGGGCGCCAGCGGCGCGTAGCCGAGCCACTGGTCGTAGTTGAGCGTAGCCGGAACCGGCTGTTCGAGCGGCCCCTCCGCCAGCTCTTTCGGATCCTGCGGCAGCCCCACCTCGACGGTCTTGATGCGGCCGAGCCGGCCGTTGCTCACATACTCTGCCGCCTTGCGGAACTGCGAGCCGAAGGTGCTCTTGCCTTCGGAGCGCTGCTGCGTGCCAATGTGAAAGATGCGCCCGGTCTTCTTCATGACGTCGACGATGCGGCGGCTCTCGTAGACGGTCATGGCGAGCGGCTTCTGCACGTAGACGTCTTTGCCGGCCAGGGCCGCCTCGACGCTTTGCTGCGCGTGCCAGAAGTCCGGCGTGCAGATCATCACCGCGTCCACGGACTTGTCGGCCAGCAGCTCGCGGTAGTCTTGGTGCAGCTTCAGGTCGGGCAGCTCGCCCGCGAACAGCTCGTGCGCCTTCTGCTTGGTCGCGCGCATCCGCTTGGCGTCGCAGTCCGAAAGCGCCACGAGCGTGGCGAGATCCTGGTTCTGCCAGATCCCGGGTATGTCCATGCCGCCCGCGATGCGGCCGCAGCCGATCACGCCGATCTGAAGCTTGTTCGACGGCGCCTGCTGCCCCAGCACGCGGGACGGGATGATCGTCGGAAAGCAGGCCGCTCCGGCGGCGAAGCCGACCGTGAGAAACCCGCGCCTGGAAACCTGAGCGTGTCGCATACATCCCCCATTGAGCGTCATCCAAACGTCAGCGTAATAGGGTTGTCACTATACCACGCGCGGCACCGCTCTCACAATCCCAGATTTCGCGGGCTTCAGGCCGTGTCGGCCGCCAGAGCGCCTCTTTCGTGAGCCGTCGCAGACAGTAGAACTTCCGGCTTTCGCCCTCGGGCCTGCGCGGCTCTGCGGGCTCCTATCGCCGGGGCTGGATCCTGATGGGCGGCGGGCCCCCAAAGTTCGGGCCGGGGCCAGCCGGCGAGCCGTTCTGCCGGCTATACGCGCACGCGCCCTCGAGCTGCCGCCTGGCGACGACCTCGCCCTTGGCGTTATAGTAGACGCCGCAGCGGACGTCGCCGATTCCGGTCAGAAGCGTGTAGCTGACGCGGTGGACGCCCGCAACCCCGTCCCACACGGCGGCGGCGGGCTGGCCCTGCGCGTCTTCCAAAACGACTTCTTTGACGAACCCGGCCGGACCCTGGCACAGGAGGCGGGCGCGGGCGTACTTGTCCGCCATGCAGGCGGCCCGGCCGCTCGCGTCGAAGAACGTCCGCTCCTCCACGGCGTTGTTCTGGGCGTCCGTCGCAAAGGCCACCCGCTTGCACGCGTAGCCGGCCTCGCACAGCGCAGGCGAGCCCCGCCCGTCGAGCACGCGCTCTTCGACCAGGCGCCTTCCGGAGTCGTACGCGAACGCCCTCACCGATGGGCCGGGCAGCAGCTCGCCACCTTGGCCGCGCAGCTCCGTTCGCTTCAGGAGTCCCGCGTGGTCAACATACCTCCACTGCGCGCCGCCGGGCGTCTTGACCTGATGGATGGAGCCTACCTGCTGGCCATTTTCAAGCCAAGGCTGCGGCCGAGGCGCGGTCACGCAGCCAGCGGCCAGCAGGCACAGGAGCAACGCTGTCAGGGCCTGCCTCATTGCACACCCCCCTGCCGTCCGGCCGCGCTGGCCGGGAAGCGCGCCACGTCGCCCTCGACCACGACCGTGTGATAGTCGGGCAGAACCGGCAAGAGCGAAGACGCGTACCACCACCAGTCACCTTGCGAGAAAACCGTCATGTTGACCACCGCGTTGCCCTGCACCGCGCCGACTTCGCGCGTCAGATCGTCGGAGATATCCCACTCGGGCGCCGTCAGCGAGCAGTTCCGCCACAACACGGCCCAGAACGTCTTCTTGAGCTTGAAGTGCCCGACCACCTGCTGGGGCGTCGCCCGAACGATTGCCCCCTTGGCGTCGTAGACGCACGGGGTGTAACTGACCGGATGCGCGATCCGGTCTGCTTTGACGGCGCACTTGACGCCCGCGCACGACAGGCACAGCGACGACAGCCCGGCGAGCATCAGGCACAGCGCGAGCCCGCGATTTCCGCGATTTCCGTTCTTCACTGCGGGCCCCCTTTCGCCTGTTCCTGCGGCAGCGTGATCTTCTGCACGGTGCCGGCGACGTTGATCGTGACGCTGCTCATCAAGGCGAACAGGAGGTTGATGGCCGCCGAGTCCGTTTTGACCTGTACGCCCGTGATGGTCGAGGCCGGATCGCCGCCAACGCACTGAAAGGCGTTGACCTGCACGTTGTTGACCCCCGTCTCAGCCGACGACGATTGCCCGCCGCCGCCGGAAGCGGCCATGATCGCATGCGACACCTGCCCCGTATAGACCCCCGTCGGCGTCAGCCTCGGATAAGCGGGGCTGGCGGGTTCGCACAGCAGCGGGTTCGCGTTCATCACGACGGGGTGCTCGAGCCTCGTCATGTCGAGCTTAGCCTGCATGCAAGAACACAGCGTCACGCACGCCAGCGCGGCGCACGCCGCGGCGGAGCCCCTTGCGGCTCCGCCGGAACAACCCCGAACAAGACCTCTGTCTTTCATATAACTCGCGACCTCCCCTTGTGCTGAGTTTGATAAGCTTCGCCGTGCACTTTCACATCATCAGAAGTCATATAATCTTCAAAACGACACGCCTTTGTCAATATAAACTGATGCTGCGAAAAATCAGCTTCCCTTCTTCCGCGCTTCTCGGTTACATTGGAAACATGCAACTCCGCATAGTCGCCTGCACCTGCCTGCTGCTCACGGGCTGCGCCTCGCGCACCGATCCGAGCGCTGCTGCCGCGCCCCACGAGCTGCTGCCCGACCCGACCTACGCCGGATGGTTCCACCTTCGCGGGCTGGGCTTACCCACGGACGACGGCCTAGACAAGGGCGTGTTCCGCTCTTCGGGCAAGGTCGGCCAGCCGGTCTGGACGCTCGCGCAGTGGGCCTCGAGGCACAGCCTCGCCGACCCGGCCGCGACGCGCCAGCTCCAGCTCGACGACCACCTGTTCGCGATCACCAACGCCTCCAAGCGCGTGACGGTCGACAGCCGGCGCGGCGAGATCGAGCTGGCGCTCTTCGCCTCGGCCTGCTACGACCGGCCGCGCCAGCAGGGCGAGTCTTGGCCGCACCTGCTGGCCTCGGCGCCGCTGACCGACACGCGCTACCCCTCGTTCTCGTGCCGCGTTGCGCCCATGAAGAAGCTGGACGTCTCGTTCGCGTGCCGGCTCGACTCGTTCATCGACCGGCACCCGGAGGCCAACCCCAAGCTGCACGCCGCGCAGTTCCAGCTCTTCCTCTACGTGCAGAACCTCACGCAGGGCGACGACGGCTTCGGCGACATGCTGTGGTTCGGCATCCCGATCTTCGACAACCGCTTCCCGCTCAAAGACGAAAGCTACCAGCGCGACGGCGGCAAGGCCGACGCTTCGGGCAAGTTCATCTACTCCCTGCCGAGCAAGGCCTGCCTCGCCGAGGGCGAGGGCTTCGTGCGCGACGGCCGCCTGCTCGAGGGCAAGAGCGCGCGCTGGGTGGAGTTCCGCGCCGATGTCGCGCCGTGGATCGTCTACGCCTTCCAGCTCGCCCGCAAAAACGGGTTCCTCGCGACCACGGAGCTGCGGGACCTCTACGTGAGCGGCCTGAACTTCGGCTGGGAGATGACCGGCGCGTATGACGCGTCCATGCGGCTGCGCGGGCTTTCCATTGTCGCGACGCCCAACCCGCCCGTCAAAACCGCCGACCTCCCCGACAAGCCTGCCGCCCGCTGAGCGGGAGCAAACGATGGGGTAACTTTCAACGCTCAAGTGATGGACGAGCGACCTCGCCAACCGCTGAACCCTGAACCTCTCTAACCGTCCCGCCCCATGCCCATCCCCTACTGCCTGAATATTCACCCCGGCGAGAGCCTGACGTCCGTGCGCGAGGCGATCGAGACTCACGCCTGCGCCGTGAAAGCCCGCGTCTCGCCAGACGCGCCCTATCCGCTCGGCCTGCGGCTCGCCGCATCGGCCGCCGCGGAGCTCGCGGAGCCCGCCGCGCTGGAGTC
>CAYLUN010000121.1:0-14368 GCA_964386865.1 uncultured Lentisphaeraceae bacterium
GAGTTGAACCTGCAACCCTCAGATCCGTAGTCTGATGCTCTATCCAATTGAGCTAGAGGCGCTCTTGAGAACGTGTGTTAAGTTATCAAAAACGATGCACGACACGCAAGAGGGAATTTCGCGGCTAGCGAAGTTTCTTTTTTGGCCCGGCATTAACGCGCACGCGCAGCCGCACGACCTTGGCGGTACTCGGTCGCGTAAACCGCGGCGTCGCGCACCACGCAGCCGCCCCGCCCCACCCCGTCTTTCATGATCTGCGAGCACATCGAGCAGGCGACGCAGCACTTCTCCGGAACTAGGCCGCCCCGCATCAGAATATCCTTGGGCGCATCGGGATACGCGAAGGCGCCGCGGCCGAACCCGGTCAGGTCACACCACCCCTCCCGCACCAGGCCCGCCGCCACCGGCGCCGCCAGGTGCTGGAGCCACGAGAGCGCGGCCGTGATCACCGGCGCCCCGCCCGCGGCCTGCCGCACCGCCCGGACCGTCTCCTGGAACCGCACCACGCCCCGCAGCGGTTCCTCCGGCGGCGGCGGACACCCGGCCAGCGGCCGGTCGTACGGACGGTTGAGGTGCGGCTGGAAGCGCGGGTACCCCATCGAGACGTTGTGCAGCGGCACGCCCAGCGCCGACAGCTCGCCGACCAGCCGCAGCGGCTCCGCCAGATCCGCCTCCCAGGGCCCCTCGCGCTCCGCCACGCCCCAGCCGTACGGATAGGGCGACGGCTCCAACACGGTCAGCCGCGACGCCACCCACGTCGTCCGCGCCAGCGCCTGCCGCATGCCGGCCACGCAGTTCTTGAGGAAGCGCGTGCGGTTCTCATACGAGCCGCCGTAGCGGCCCTCGCGGCGGCGCGCGCCGAGCAGCTCCGCCACGAGGTAGCCGTGCACGGCCTTCATGTCCACGCCGTCGAACCCCGCCCGCTCGGCGAGCGCCGCTGCCGCCACAAAGGCCTCCTCCAGCCGCGCCAGCGCGTCGTCGCCGACCGGCTCCGGCTGCGGCATCTCAGGCATCGCGGCCTCGAGCGGGGGGTTGCGCTGCGCCACCACCGGCGCAGGCCGGCCCTGCGGACGGCTGTAGCGGCCGCTGTGCGTGAGCTGGAGCAGCAGCGCCACCTCCCCGCACCCCTCCGCGCTCGCCGCCTGCCGCGTTTCGGCGACCAGCCTTTTCCACACATCAAGGTTCGCCTCAGTGAGCATGAGCTGGCGCGGGCCGGACCGGCCCTCGGGCACGACGGCGGCGGACTCGAACCAGACCAGCCCGCTGCCGCCCGCCGCGAAGCGACGGTAGCGCCTGAACGTCAGATCACTCGGCGCGCCGCCCTCGTCGCGCGCATCCACGCCCTCCATGGGCTGCACCACGAAGCGGTTCGCCAGCCGCCGCCCCGCGACCTCCAGCGGCTCGCCCAGCGCCGCGAAGTCGGCGCTCAGCGGCAGCCGCGCGCCGAAGCGCGCCAGCTCCGATTCCAGATCGGCCACGGTTTTCAAATTGAATTTCGTCATGCTCGGTCCCCAACGGACGGGCCTGCGCGGGAAGCGCCTCACGGCGCCACTACAAACAGAATCCTACATGCGCCTCACGGCTACAAATGCGGCCAACGGCGGCCATCGGTTTTACGTTCACAAGCGCCCGCCTTTCCGCCATACTATAGCAAACTATGGACATCCCCGTCACCACCGCCATACGCGCCCTGCGCGCGGCGAGCGCCGAGTTCGAGCCGCTCGTCTACGACTACGTGGAGCACGGCGGCACGCGCCACTCCGCCGAGTGCCTCGGCGTAGACGAGCACGCCGTGGTCAAGACGATCGTCATGGAGACCGACGCCAAGAAGCCCTTCATCGTACTGATGCACGGCGACCGCGAGATCTCGGCCAAGCAGATGGCCCGCGTGCTCGGCGTCAAGTCCGTGGCGCCCTGCTCCCCGGACACCGCGAGCCGTCATACCGGCTACCTGGTCGGCGGCACGAGCCCCTTCGGCACGCGCAAGCCCCTGCCCGTCTACGCCGAGTCCACGATCTTCGACCTGCCGCACCTCATCATCAACGGCGGCCGGCGCGGGCTGCTCGTCAAGGTCACGCCCGACACGCTCGACCGCGTCGCCCGCCCGACACGCGTCAGCGTCGCGGTGCCGGAGTAACCATGGAACGCGTCTTTCTGAACGCCCGAACGCCGCTTGTGCTCGCCGTCGCCGACTGGCTGGCGGAGCGGCTGCGCGTCACGCCCGGCGGCGTGAAGTCGCTGAGCCACCTGCTCGTGGTCGTGCCGACGCGCCAGGCGGGACGCCGCCTGCGCCTCGCGCTCGCGGAGCGCACGGGCGGCTGCCTGCCGCCGCTCGTGCGCCTGCCCGCCCAGGTCATCGCCCCCGCCCGCGAGCCCGCCCTCCCCGTCGCCACGCAGGCCGAGACCCTCGGCGTGCTGAGCCGGCTCCTGCTCGACCTCGACCTGCGCGAGTTCCAGCAGCTCTTCCCCGCGCGGGGCCGGCCGCGCGACACGAGCTTCGCGTGGGCGCTGGGCGTCGCGCGCCAGCTCGCCGACCTCTGGGGTGTCCTGCAGGAAAACGCCCTCACGATGGCCGACGTCGCCGCGCGCGCCGAGGCGCTCCTCGCCGGCGAGGACCTCGACGTCGAGCTGTCCCGCTGGCGGGACCTCGCCCGCCTGGAGGCGCGGCTCTTCGAGGCCCTGCGCGCCCGCGGCCGCACCCCCGCCCCGCTCGCCCGCCAGCAGGCGGTCGCCGACCCGCTCCTGCCCGAGGGCGTCGAGCGCATCGTGCTGCCCGCACTCGCCGACGCCCAGCCCGCGCTCTACCCGGCGCTGGGGCGCCTCGCCGGTCGCGTCGACCTCTCGGTGCTGCTCCACGCCGACCCCGCCGACGACGGCCGCTTCGACCTGTGGGGCCGCCCCGAGCCCGCGCAGTGGCTGGGCGAGCACGCCCCCCTCCTGCCGCTGGCCGACGCGCAGATCACGCTCGCCGCGAACAGCGTCGAGCAGGCCCGGCTCGCCGCCGCGCTCTTCGCCGCGATCCCGCCGACCGACGAGCCGCCGTCGCTCGGCATGGCCGACGAGGATCTCTTCAGCGAACTTCAGTCCGCCTTTCTCGCGCGCGGGCTCGCGCTCCACAACCCCGCCGCCTACCCGCTGGCCGCCTCGTCGCTCGGGCGCCTCATCGGCCAGCTCGAGCAGCTCTGCCGCGAGTCGCGCTTCCCCGCGCTGGCCGCCTTCCTGCGCGAGGCCGACGTCCAGCGCTGGCTCGAAGCCCGCCTCGCCGCCGAGTGCCCCGGCTTCTGCTGCGCCGCGGCGCTCCGCTCGCTCGACGACCTCCAGAACGCGCACCTGCCGCAGACGCTCGGCGCGGCCCGCGCCTTCTGCGCGCAGGAGCTCGGCGCCTGCGCGACGAAAGACGCCCCGGCGTGGGACGCGCTGCTGAAGGCGCTCGACGCGGTCTGCGGCCTGCTCGACCCGCGCGGACGCCCGCACCTCGACCATCTGACGGCCCTGCTCCAGACCCTCTTCGCGGCGCGCACGCTGCAGGAGCGCGCGCCCGGCGACCGCGAGCTCGCGGCCGCTGCCGAAGCCACGCTCGCGGTGTTCGAGGCGCTCGACTCCGACGCGCTCGCCGGCTCGCTCGACGAGGCCCAGCGCTCGCTGCTGTTCGAGTCCCTGCTCGCCTCGGCCGCCTACCCGCTCGAGCCCGAGACCGCCGACGCGCTGCTCACCGAAGGCTGGCTCGAGCTGCCGTGGAGCCCCGCGCCCGACCTGGTGGTCACCGGCTTCAACGAGGGCTCGGTGCCCGACGCCGTGGTGGGCCACGCCTTCCTGCCGGACCGCCTGCGCCAGGGCCTCGGCCTCACCAGCAACGAGCGCCGCACCGCGCGCGACACCTATCTGCTGCAGGCGCTTCTGGCCTCGCGCCCGGCCGGCGCGGTGCGCCTCCTGCTCGAGCGCGTCTCCGCCCGCAGCGACGTGCGCAAGCCGTCGCGCCTGCTCTTCCTGTGCGACGAGCCGACCCTCACTGCGAGGGCCAAGGCGCTCTTCAGCGACGCCGAGAGCGCCGCCGCCGGCCACCCGCGCTCGCTGCCGGACGCGTGGCGGCTTGAGCTGCCGCTGCCCGGCTCGCCTCCCGCGCGGCTCCGCGCCACGGCCTTCAAGAGCTACCTCGCCTGCCCCTTCACCTTCTACCTGCGGCACATCCTCGAGATGGAGCCGCGCGATGACCGCGCGGCCGAGCTCGACGCCCCCGCGTTCGGCAACCTCTGCCACGGCGCGCTGGAGGCCTTCGGAGCCTCCGGCCTGAGAGACTCCGCCGACTCCGGCGCGATCGCCGAGTTTCTGCAGGGCGAGGTCTGGCGCGCGCTGCGCCGCCAGCACGGGGAGGCGCTGCCCGCCGTCCTGCACCTGCAAGGCGCGGCCGCCTGCAGGCGGCTCTCGTTCTTCGCGTCCCGCCAGGCGCGGCTGCGGGCCGAGGGCTGGCGGATCGCCGAGATCGAGAAGCCGCTTCAGATGGCCGAGCGCGGCGTGGCGATCCGCGGCCGCGCCGACCGCATCGATCGCCACGAGGCCACCGGCGCGTGGCGCATCATCGACTACAAGACGTGGGACCGGCTCGGCAAGAACGACGGCCTCGACCGCTTCACGTCGGCGAGCAAGGCCGACCTCGCGGCCGCCGCCGCGCGCGGCTTCGAGGCCTTCATGTTCGCGGAGAAGCCGCGCGTCTGGGCCGACCTGCAGCTGCCGCTCTACCTGCTGATGGCGCAGGCGGGCGGGCTCGTGGCGGCGGGCGCAGCGGCCGAGTGTGGCTACTTCGTGCTCGGCGAGACCGAGGCCGAGACCGTGTGCCGCACCTGGGACTTCTCCGGCTGCCGCGACGCCGCCGCGGAGGCGGTGCGCGGCGTCATCGACCGCGTGCTGGCCGGCATCTTCTGGCCGCCGTCGCCCGTGGACGAGTGGGCGAGAGACTACGCGTCGCTCTTCCTGGAATCCCCCGAGAAGAGCGTGGGCGCGGCGTGGATCGCCGACCAGGAGCGGCGGCTCGGCGCGACTGGGGGCGGCCGTCCCCGCGAGCCGCTGCCCGCGCCAGACGGAGGCCTGTCATGAAGAACAGCCTGATCAAGGCCTCGGCCGGCACGGGCAAGACCTTCGCGCTCGCCACGCGCATGATCCGCCTCATGCTGCTGGGCGTGGAGCCGAACCACATCGTCGCGCTCACGTTCTCGCGCGCCGCGGCGGGCGAGATCTTCAACCGCATCGCCGGGCGCCTCGCGGACGCCGCCGCCGCCGAGGCGCTCGCCGCCGCCGAGTCCGCGCACCTGTACGACGGGCTGGACGCCGCGCTCGCCGAGGCGCTGCGCGCGCGCGCCGGCGCGCCGGTTCCGCGGCCCGCCTTTACCGCGCTGCTGCGCAAGCTGATCGCCACGCAGCACGCCAGCATGATCGGCACGATCGACAGCTTCATGACGCGCATGGTGCAGGCCTTCCCGCTGGAGCTGGGCCTGCAGGGCAGCCTGAGCATCATGGACGACTACCGCGTCGAGCGCGAGAAGGGCGCCGCGATGGCGTCCCTGCTGAACCGCGTCGCGGCCGGGCCGGAGGCGGAGCTGTTCTTCGAGTCGTTCCGGCAGGCGACCTTCGGCCGCGAGGGTAAGTCCTACGGCGAGAAGCTCGCCTCGTTCGTCGCCTCCTGGCACGGCATCCTGCAGGATCACCCCGACGCGGCGGCCTGGGGCCGGCCCGAGGTCATCTGGCCCGGCGGCGAGCCGTTCGCGATCCACGGCACCTTGGAGCGGCTCGCCGAGCGGCTCGCGTCCGAGATCCGCGGCGACTGGGAGGCGGTCGGCCGCGAGAAGCCGTGGGACGAGTTCTGCGCGTTCGTCCGCGCCTTCAACTGCACCTTCCCCACCAAAGCCGGCGTGCAGAACGTGCTCGTCGCCTACCAGCCGCGGGCGGCCTCCATCGAGATCAGCTACAACCGCAAGGCGATCTGCTTCACCGGCGCCAAGGCGCAGCTCATTCTTCAGGCCGTCGAAACGCTCTACGGGCTCGTCGTTCGCACGCGGTGCCAGACTACGCAGGGGCTCTACGGCCTGATGGCGCAGATCGAGGCCGCCTACGCCCGCAGCACGCGCATGCGGGGGCTGCTGACCTTCGACGACGTCCCGCGCCTCATCGCCGGGCTCGACCAGGCCGTGCGCCAGAACGTCGAGTACCGCTTCGACAGCCGCTTCAGCCACTGGGCGCTGGACGAGTTCCAAGACACCTCGCACGCGCAGTGGAACGCCATCCGCAACCTCATCGACGAGGTCATCCAGTCCGCCGACGACGAGCGCTCGCTTTTCATCGTGGGCGACATGAAGCAGGCCATCTACGGGTGGCGCGGCGGCGACGTGGCGATCTTCGAGCGCGAGGCCGGCTCGGGCCACTACGCGCTGGCAGACCTGAACACGACCTACCGCTATTGCCCGCAGATCGCCGACCTCGTCAACCGCGCGTTCGACGGCGAGCGGATCGCCGCGCTGCTCAAGCCAGCCGCGCGCGGCGCGGGCGAGCGGTGGCGGCGGCTCTGGTCGCCCCACGCCTCGCTGCAGCGCGACGGCTTCGTGTCGGTCGAGCGCGTGGCCGCGCCCGACAAGGAGAAGGACGAGAAGGCCATCGACCCCTACCTGCAGGCGGCGTGCCGCCACTTCCTCGCCCTGCGGCCGTGGGAGCGCGGCCTCAGCGCGGCGGTGCTGGTGCGGACGAACGAGCAGGGCCAGCGCTTCGCCGACGCGCTGCGGCGCGCGGGCACGCCGGCGGTGTGGGAGGGCGAAAGCGCGGTCTGCGACACGCCCGTGGTGACGGCGCTGCTGCACCTGCTGCGGGTCGCGGAGCACCCCGGCGACACCCTCGCGTGGCAGCACGTCTGCGCCACGCCGCTGGCCCGCTCGGCCTTCCGCGACGCCTGCGCCCTGCCGCGCGAAGCGGGCGCCGCGGCGCTCTCGCGGCGGGTGCTGGACGACGTGTCGCGCCTCGGCCTGCCGCGCGCGCTCCGGAGCTACATCGAAAGGCTCGGCGGCGCAGGCGCCGACCGCTTCACGCAGACGCGCCTCGACGAGCTGCTGCGCGCGGCCACGCGCTTCGCGGCCGACGCGGACGCCGAAACCACGCTCACCGATTTCGCGGCCTACGTGGCGTCGTTCAAGACGCGCGACGTGGCGGACACCTCTACGGTCAAGATCCTCACGATCCACCGCAGCAAGGGGCTCGGCTTCGACTTTGTTCTGCTGCCGCTGATCGAGAGCACAAGCATCGACTCGCCGCGCGCCGAGGAGGTGCTCTTCGCGCCCGACGACGCGTGGCTGCTGACCGACCCCGGGCGCCAGGTGGTCGCCGCCGACGCCACGCTAGCCGCGGCCCGCGAGCACACCGTCGACGGCGGCGTGTTCGAGTCGCTCTGCGTGCAGTACGTGGCCATGACGCGGGCCAAGCGGGCGCTGGCGGTGCTGCTGCGGCCGCCGCCTTCAGACGCGTCGGAGAGCCGCTATTTCGGCGACCACGTGGCGGGTGCGCTCGGCGAGCCGCTGCCGTGGACGTCGGGCGACGCGCGGTGGTTCGAGCGCGGCTCCGCCGCGAAGACGCTCGGCGAGGCGCCCGCGGAAGCGCCCGCCGCGCCAGCCCGCCAGCCGCGCCGCCCGATCCGCCGCGTCACGCCCTCCTCGGCGGTCTGCTACGGCCGCGCGGCGAGCGAGCTTTTCAGCGCCCGCGACGACGCGGCGCGGCAGCGCGGCACGCACCTGCACGAGGCGCTGAGCCGCATCGCGTGGATCGGCCCGGCTGCGCCGCAGCCCGATGGGGTTCCGGCGGCGGAACTCGACCTCGCGTCGGACTCGGCCTTCCGCGACGCGCTGGCGCGGCCGCCGGACGCGATCGACCTGTGGCGCGAGCGCGCGTTCGAGCTGGTCGCGGACGGCGAGTGGATCTCCGGGACGTTCGACCGCGTGGTCTTCCGCGACGGGCCGGGCGGGCGCAGCGCCGAGATCATTGACTTCAAGACCAACCGGCGGCGCGACGGCGAGAGCGAGGCCGCCTTCGCGCTGCGCCTGCGCGACACCTATGAGGGCCAGATGGCGGGCTACCGCCGCGCGCTCGCGCACCTCTCGGGCCTTGCCGCGGACGCGATCCGCTGCACGCTCCTGCTCGCGGCCACGCGGCAGGCGGTGCGCGTGTAGGGACGGCCCGCACGGAGGCGGGCCCTCCCGGACAGACCGGGCGAGTGTCAGACCACTGCCGAAAAGTAAACGGACTAAACGGGCGGCCACACACAGGGAGGGACGGCTTCCACGCCGTCCGCGGCCGGGGTGGAACCCGGCCCTCCCGTGTGTCTTGTGTCCGTCATAGGGTCTAGGCACTTTTCGGCAGTGGTATCAGACGTGAGCTGGCAGGCGAGGCGGGGCCGAAGCGATCTGGCTCGCCTGGAGGGCCCGCCTCCGTGTGGTCCGCGGCTCGACGCAGTCTCGCCCTCCAGCGCGAGGCGAAGCCGGAATGAAGCACCTTGCACCGGGAGCGGGGACGCCCTCGTCCCCGTCAGGCACACATCTGGCATATGTCTGTCAGGCATGCGTCAGGCCAAGCGGCGAGGGCGCGGCCTCTACTTGAGCGGCACGCGCAGGATGGTGACAGAGTTGCCGGGGAAGGCGTGCGTGAACGCGGGCGCCACGCCGAGCGTGAAGGCGGCCGGCGCGATCTTGTCGGGCTGGTCGAGCGAGTTCTCGTCCATCGCGTCGGCCGAGGTCAGCACCCAGCCCTTGGCGTTCTTGGCGACTTCCTTCACGCCGTTCAGCCGGATGTCGGCCGCTCGCTCGGTGGCGGCGGTGTTGACAACCTTCAGAACCACTTCCTTGCCGTCGGGCGAGAGCGCCGACGACGCGTAGAGCGCCTTTGTCGGCTTGGCCTGCACGTCGTGGATCAGCTTGCCGTCCAGGAAGCACTTGACGTTCCCGCCCTTGAGTTCGACCTTGATGTCGTACCAGCGGCCGGCCTCGATCTTGCCGTCCACGCTTGCCTCGTCGCCCTCAACGCCGGGAATCTCGAGGCCGTGGCGCTTGTTGCCCCAGCCGCCGAGGTTCCACCACGACTTCTGGCCTTCCTTGTCCACGCCGACCAGAATCAGAAAGCCCTCCTGCCCGCCGGTTTTGCGCGCCTTGAGCGTGTAGGTGTAGTCGCGCCACGTCTTGTCGCCGACCACGGCCGTGATGTTTTCGTCGAGCGAGGACTGCTTGAGCGCGCCGCCTTCGGCCTTCCACGCGCCGCCCTTGGTCTTCCAGCCCTTGGTGCCTTCGGCGAAGTCGCACGCGTAGAGCACCTCGTCGCCGCGCGTGACCTTGATGTCTTTGAACTCAGCCTGCGTGAACCAGGTGCCCACGCCGACCATGCCGCTCTGAACCGGCGGCTCGGCGGGCGCGGAGTCGACGGCGCACGGCAGCACGGTGCCGCCGCGGTGCTCGGAAAAGAGCTTCTGCACGTAGTAGGACGGGATGCCATAGGCACGCGAGCTGTCGAAGACGATCAGGTCGGGGTTCCAGCGCCGGTGGTTGGCGTGCACAAAGAGCGGCGCGTACGAGGCCATCACGACCACGTCGGAGTTGCGCTCCATCCCGGTCATGAAGGCCGCCTCGCCCACCGCGCCGCGCAGGCTGCCTTCGCCCGTGCCCTGCGTCACCGCGTACTCGCCCACGAACACCTTGTGCCCGGCGCGGTCATAGCTGTCGTACTTGCCGGCCTGGGCGATGAAGAACTCGGGGTTGCTGTAGTAGTGCTCGTCCACGATGTCCAGCGGGCGGCTCTTGGGCACGCCTCCCGCCCAGTGGTTCGCGATCAGGCGGACGTTCGGATACTTGGCTTTGACCGCGTCGTGGAAGAGCGCGTAACGCTCGTTGTAGGCCGGGCCGCCGTTCTCGTTGCCGATCTCCAGCATCTTCATGTTGAAGGGCGCCGGATGGCCGGCCTTGGCGCGCACCGCGCCCCACGTGCTGTCGGCGGGGCCGTTGGCGTACTCGAGGGCGTCCAGCGCGTCCTGCACGTACTCGCCCATCTTCTCCAGCGGCACGTTCTCGCGGTGGGACATGCCGACGTTGATGCAGAACATCGGCTCCGCGCCGATGTCCTCGCTCAGCTGAAGGTACTCGTGGTAGCCGATGCCGTGCGTGGCGGTGTAGCCCCAGAGATTGTACTGGGAGCGGCGCTCGAAGATGTCGCCGATCGTCTCCTTCCAGCGGTAGGCCTCCTTCATCGTGTTACCTTCGACCCAGCAGCCGCCGGGGAAGCGCATGAAGGCCGGCTTGAGGTCGGCCAGCATCTTCGCCACGTCCGGGCGGAAGCCGTGGCCCTTCCACGTCTCCTGCGGGAAGAGCGAGACCCCGTCGAGCCAGAAGGTGCCGGCCTTCTCCGTGCTGATCACCAGCCGCGCCTTGGGGTCGGTCGTGTCAGCCTTGAGGGTGAGCGCATAGGTCTGCCAGTCGGCCGTTAGCGCCTTCATGCGCTCCGTGGCATAGACCACGCTATCGGCGCTCTCGAGCGTCACCGTGAGCGGGCCTTTGAACGCGCCGTCTGAGCGGGCGCGGAGCGAGAGGCTGTATTTCGCGCCCTTCGCCACCGCCATGCCCCAGTAGCCGCCGTTGGCGACACCCGCGCGGGCGACGCCCGGATCCTGGACCGCGACCTTCAGCGACCGCGGGTTCTTGGCGCTCAGCGGCTTCTCGGCGTCGACCGTCACCTCGATCTTCACGTCGCCGCTGCCGACGGCCGTCCAGTAATCCGGTTTGTCGCTGTCCTCGAACGAACGGTTGCGCACGAGCTCCGCGTAGATGCCGCCGTCGGTCGAGAGGTTGATATCCTCGAAGAAGATGCCCCACAGCAGCGGGCTCACCTTCGCGCCGGGCTTGTCAACGCTCACTGCGATCGAGCTGTCGGCCGCCAGTAGACCGTTGCACACACATACGGCAGCAACCGCAACGCATACCATCGACTGTTTCATAGAGACCCTCTCCGCATGTTGTACCGGCTTCAGCCGGCAACGCTGCACGGACGAACCTCCGCCTGAAGGCGGTACAACATGCCATTACCCACACTCACACACGCAATGTCCAACATTCAATCCTAATTACGCGAACGGGTTTTCGCCCGGGTAGCGCACGCCCTCAGGCAGCGGCGTGCTGACGTCCTCGACGCCCAGCAGCTTGACCGCCTCGAAGAGCGCCTGGCCCGCCTGGGCGAAGCCGAAGCCGCCGTGGTGCGGAAAGCGCTTGCCGATCAGCACGTGGCGGTAGAAGCGCGCGAAGTCGCGGATGCCCACGATGCCGATGCCGCCGAACGAGCACGGGTTGATGTCGAGGAACTCGCCCTCGGCGATGTAGCTGACCAGCTCGCCGTCGGCGTTGCCCTGCAGGCGGAACATGGTGGCCGGGCCGGGCTTGAGCTGCCCTTCCAGCGTGCCGCGCGTGATGTCCGGCGCCTGGCCGCCCTCCATCAGCCGGTTCATGATGAGCTGGAACTTCATCTCGCAGCTCTTCATGCACGAGCTGCACGTGTTGCCGCAGTGGAAGCCCATGAAGAGGTCCTTGGCCGGCACGCCCTTGAGGTTTTTGCCTTTGATCACGTCCGCGGGCACGGAGTTGTTGATGTCCAGCAGCGTGGCGGGCAGGCCCGTCGCGCACTGGAGCATGTACTCGGAGAGCGCGCCGTAGAGATCCACCTCGCACGCGACCGGGATGCCGCGTCCGGCGAGACGGCTGTTGATGAAGCACGGCACGAAGCCGAACTCGCTCTCGAAGGCTGGCCAGCACTTGTTGGCGAACACGCCGTACGACGACGCGCCGAGGTTCTTCTCGAAGAAGTTCATCAGCGTCAGCTCGTACTGCGCGAGGCGCGGCAGCAGGTCCGGCCACTTGCAGCAGCCCTTCAGCTCCTTGGCCATATCGGCAGCGATGGCCTTGATGCCCGCCTTGTCCGCCGCCGCCTTCTTGTACTCCACGAGCAGATCCAGCTCGGAGCTCTCCATGACCGTGACGCCCAGGTCGTAGAGCGGCTGGATCGGCGCGTTGCAGGCGAAGAAGTCGTGCGGGCGCGGGCCGAAGCCGAAAACCTTGAGGCTCGTCACGCCCACGACCACGCGGGCGATCGCGGCGAACTCGCCGATCTTCTGCGCGAGGTCTTTGGGCAGGCCCACGGGGTACTGCGGGATGTAGACGTCGAGGCGGCGCAGGCCGATGTTGTACGAGCAGTTCAGCAGGCCACAGAGCGCGTCGCCGCGGTCGCTGGCGAGCACCGCCTTGTTCTCCTCGGCGGCGGCGCAGGCCATGCACGGCCCGGGAAACTCCTGCAGGAAGAGCGTCGTGGGGGCCTCGGGCCCGAAGTTGCCCAGGTAGGCGACCGCCGCGTTGCAGCCCGCCGCGACCAGCTCGTCGCAAGCCGCCAGCGCCTGCTCCTCGTTCTCGACGATCACCGTGGACGCCACGGCGTCCACCTTCTGCTTCTTCAGCTCGGCCATCAGCGCGGCCAGCCGCTTCTGAGTCAGCGACGCGGGAAAACAGTCCCGCGAGACGCCGACGATTCCGATTTTGATTTCAGGGATGTTGATCAGTTTCATGTGTCTCCTTTGTAGACCTTTTTAGGCTGTAGGCTATAGGCTGTAGGCTGTAGGTTAAGAGGACTTCCGCCGCGGCATACACCTACAGCCTATAGCCTAAAGCCTACAGTCTTTCTTCTGCCCGTAATACGCGCCGGGCCCATGCTTGCGTTCGTAGTGCTTGTCGAGAAGGTATGCGGGTAATGGCGCGACCTCCTGGCAGAGCGCGAAGGTCGTCGCGGCCATCCGCGCGACGGCCTCCAGGGCCACCGCGTTCTCCACCGCCTTCCGGGGGCTCGGGCCCCACGCGAACGGCCCGTGGCCCGCCGCCAGCACGCCGGGCACGGCGTCGGGGTCGAGGCCGAGGAAGCGCTCGGCGATCAGGCCGCCGATGCTGTGCTCGTAGCGGTCGCGCACCTCGTCTTCCGTCGGCAGGCGGGCCACCGGCACGGCGCCGTGAAAGTGGTCGGCGTGCGTCGTGCCGAGGCAGGGAATCTCGCGGCCCGCCTGCGCGAAGGCCGTCGCGTAGGCGCTGTGCGTGTGCACCACGCCGCCGACGTTGGGGAAGGCCTGGTAGAGGCGCACGTGCGTCGGCGTGTCGGACGAAGGCGCGAAATCGCCCTCGACCACGCGGCCGCCGAGGTCGGTGACCACCATCGTCTCCGGCGTCAGCCGGTCGTAGGCCACGCCGCTGGGCTTGATCACCAGCAGGCCGCGCGCGCGGTCGACGCCGCTCACGTTGCCCCACGTCAGCGTGACCAGCCCCTGCCGAACCAGCTCCAGGTTGGCCTCGCAGACCGTCTCTTTAAGTGCTTCAAGCATGCTTGCCTCGACGGGCGTCGACCGGAACCGACCGGGATCGACGCCTGTCGAATCCCGTCGTCACCTGTCGAGACCCGTCGCTCCTTTTTACCGCTGCCGCTCCCGGATCGCGATCAGGTCTTTCATCACATTCGCCATGTTGCCGCCCCACGCGGCCGTGCCGAAGCCGTCGTGCACCTGCCGGTACAGCCTGAAGATCTCGGCGTAGAGCGCGACGTTCGCGCGAATGGGCTGGTAGACCCGCTCGCGCACGCGGCAGACCTTGCTCTGCGCGGCCTCGATGTCCGCGAAGGCGCCAGCGGCAACCGCGCCGAAGAGCGCCGCGCCCAGCGCGCAGGTCTGATCGGACGCCGCGACCGCCATGGGCATGCCGAGGATGTCGGCGTAAACCTGCATCAGCAGGGGGTTCTTCACGGCAAGCCCGCCGCAGTTGATGACCTGGTCGACGGGCACGCCGTACTCGCGCACGCGGTCAACGATCATCTTGGCGCCGAAGGCCGTGGCCTCGATCAGCGCGCGGTAGATCTCGGGCGCCGTGGTGTGCAGCGTCTGGCCGAGCAGCAGGCCGGAGAGGCGCACGTCGGTCAGCACGCAGCGGTTGCCGTTGTTCCAGTCGAGCGCGAGCAGCCCGCTCGCGCCGGGCTTGAGCGCCGCCGCCGCCTCGTTGAGCGCGGCGAACTTCGCGTCCTGCGTCGCGCCGAACGAATCGGGCACGAGGTGGTTCACGAACCAGAGAAAGATGTCGCCCACGGCCGACTGCCCGGCCTCGATTCCGTAGTAACCGGCGATCACCGAGCCGTCCACGATGCCGCACACGCCGGGGATGTCCTTCAGCGGCTGGTCGTTCTTCGCGACCAGCAGGTCGCAGGTGCTGGTGCCGAGGATCTTCGCCAGCTTGCCGGTGGAGCAGCCCGCGCCGACCGCGCCCATGTGCGCGTCGAACGCGCCGACCGC
>CAYLUN010000122.1:0-14179 GCA_964386865.1 uncultured Lentisphaeraceae bacterium
GCGCAGGGCAAGACCGAGATCGGCGCGTTCTCCAAGCGGCCGATGCCGGGCACGCAGGGCGAGGTGAGCGCCGAAGGCTTCTACGACGCGTTCGCGGACTTCCTGATGCCCATCATCGCCGAGTCCGAGTCGATCGGCTTCTGCTTCTCCTATCCGGCCGAGATCACGCCGGACTGCGACGCCAAGCTGCTGCGCTGGAGCAAGCAGATCCAGGTGCCGTCGGTGGTCGGGACGATGATCGGGTCGGGGTTGCTCAAGCACCTCGCGCAGCGCGGCTACCGGCGCCGCGCGGTGATCCTGAACGACACGGTGGCGACGCTGCTTGCGGGCAAGAGCGCGGGCGTGGCCAAAGACTACTCCGCCTACGTCGGCTTCATCCTGGGGACGGGCACCAACACCGCCTACGTCGAGCGCAACGCCCGCATCACGAAGCGGACGGACTTGGACAAGGCGGGCTCGATGGTCATCAACGTCGAGTCGGGCGCCTTCCTGAAGGTGAAGCAGTCGCTGTTCGACAAGGCCATGGACGCGGCCACGAACGACTGCGGGCACTACGCGTTCGAGAAGATGATCTCCGGCGCGTACCTCGGCTGGCTGGGCTTCACGGTGCTGGCCGAAGCGGCCAAGGCGGGGCTTTTCTCGGCGTCCGCCGCGGCGAAAATCGCGTCTCTGAAGCCGGTTTCGAGCAAGTGCCTCGACGACTTCTGCGGCGGCGCGCCGACGCCCGACAACCCCTTCAGTGACGCGGCGTTCAGCGCGGCGGACCGGGCCTCGGTGGTTATGCTCTGCACGCCGGTCTTCGCGCGGGCGGCGGTGCTGACGGCCGTAAACCTGGCCTCGGCGATCCTCAAGACCGGCGAGGGCAAGGACGCCGCGCGGCCGGTGTGCGTGAACCTGGACGGCTCGACCTATTACAAGACGCGGACGGCGGACTTCCAGAGCCGCGTGCAGCGCGAGTTGAAGGCGCTGCTCGCGCCGCGCGGCATCGCGTACGAGCTGATCCAAGTGGACGAGTCGCCTGTGATCGGCGCGGCCGTCGCGGGCCTGATGGCGTAAGGAACGTTGATATGTGGGCTTTTGCGGTTCTGCTCCTATGGGTCACACTGTGTGTTGGGCCAGTTCTCGCCCAGACGGAGGCCGCCGCTCCGGCAGCGGCCGACCTCGGCGTGGTCTTCAACGACGAGGCGAAGTGGGCGCTGGCCCCGGACGCGTTTCTGGGCGAGTATCAGGCGCTCGGCTTCCGTTTCGTGGACGGCAAGCAGACGGCCATGTCGAACCAGAAGGCGCTGCTGCGCTTTCTGGGGCAGGAGGTGTGCGAGGCCCGCGTGTACTTCGACGCGAGCGCGGTGCGGCGGGTCGAGCTGTCGGTCTATAACAAAGGCGACGCCGGCGCGAAAGACCGGGAGACGTTCGAGGCGCTCGTCGAGGCGACGAAGCAGAAGGTCTCGGAGTACGCCAAGGACACGGGCATGACGGGCAAGACCTCGAATGACCGCGCGAACTACTTTGTCAAGCGCCACCAGTGGACCAAGAAGGTGCCCAACATTCTGCTGGAGTGGGCCTATGTCGAGCAGCACCGCTCGGACCGCCAGAACGTGGCTTACGGCGCCGAGTATATCAAGGTGCTGATGGTGCCGGGCAAGGCGGGGGGCGGCGGCGTGACCGGCGTGGGCGGCGGCATGACGGCGAACAAGACGAAGAACGCGCGGGCGGTCAAAGAAAACGTGACGCGCGGCCCCAGCGGCGACGTGTGTATTGGTAACGTGCCGATGGTCGACCAGGGGCAGAAGGGCTACTGCGCGGCCGCGTCGTCCGAGCGCGTCCTCCGGTATTACGGGCTGGAAGTCGACCAGCACCAGATCGCGCAGCTCGCGAACACGGCCGCAGAGGGCGGAACCACGCTCGATGGCATGGCCAAGGCGATCGCCAAGGTCGGCCGCCAGTTCCAGCTCGACAAGAAGGACCTGATCTCGCCGGATACGGACGTCAGCTTCGAAAAGAGCGACCACGTCAAGCTGCTCGACCAGTACAATGCGGTGGCCAAAAAGAAAAAGGCGGCCGTGATCGACTGGGAGACGTACGTGCAGAACCACACCGTCGACCTGCCGGCGATCTGGCAGGCGATGGATCCCGAGATCCTGCTCGCCGCCCGCAGCGCCCAGAAGCAGGCCATGGGCCAGTTCGTCAAGAATGTTAGGACCTACGTCGACCAAGGCGTGCCGCTGCTTTGGTCGTGTCTGGTCGGCATGTACCCCGAGGAGCCGACGCTGGGCGAGAACGGGGCCTTCGGGCACGTGCGCCTGATCATCGGCTACAACGACAAGGCGCAGGAGATCCTGTACTCCGACTCGTGGGGGCCGAGCCACGCGCTGAAGCGCCTGCCGCTGGACAAGGCGTGGGCCATGACCAAGGGTCTGATCGTGCTGAAGCCGAGGGACGTGCGGTGAGGGGTGCGAGGCTGTTAGGCTGTTAGGCTGCTAGGCTGTTAGGTTCGGAAAAGAAGCATAAGCAGCGGAGAACGGCCCTCAAACAGCAGGCCGGCCATGCCTTTCGAGTCGGCCTAGCCAGAAAGGTTAACAGCCTGCAGCCGAGCCCCGCTGGGCGCGCCTGGAACGCGTTTTTATGACTCACAGGGAAGAAGCTAAGAATGAAATTCAACTGTCCCACGTGCGGCCAGCGCATTCAGTGTGATGAGGGCCTCGCTGGCCGTCATGAGCGCTGCCCGAGCTGCAACACCAAGATCGCTGTTCCGGCGGCTCCCGCGCCTGTTGCCGAAACCGAGGAGGCGGCCCCGGCCGTCGGCAAGAAGTCGGCGCAGCAAGCCAGGGTATTTCTCGTCAAAAAGCCGGGCCGGGCGCCCTCGCTGCGGCGCGCCACGAGCATCAGCGCGGGCACGAGCGGCACGAATGTGTCCGCCTTCGCAACAGGACTGCTGGGGCTGGGGTTCACGGTCGTCTTCTACCTCCTGATGCTGGCGCTGCGGGCGACGCAGATGGGCGCGCTTTTTCTCGCGCGCGGCTGGGTGCCTTACATGGAGGCCTTTCTCTTCTGGTGGGCCGTCGCGATACTGATGCTGAAGTCGAAGAAGCTGGCCAGGCAGAAGCAGTGCATGCTCTTCGACATTCTGCCTGAGGAGATCTCACAGGACATCACGCAAGACAGCATCGGCTTGTTCATCGAGCACGCCCGCTTGCTTAAGGAAAAGGCGGCGGAGAGCTTTCTGACCCTCCGCGTGCTTAAGGTCCTTGAACATTTCCGGGTTCGCAACAGCAACCCGGAGGCGGCCACGGTGCTTTCCTCGCAGTCTGATGTTGACGCTAACGCGGTCCAGTCCAGCTACACCCTCATCAAAATCTTCATCTGGGCCATTCCGATCCTCGGTTTCATCGGAACCGTGCAGGGGCTTGGAAGCGCCGTGGGCGGCTTCGCCTCGGGGCTCGAGTTGGCGCAGGACATCGCGGTGCTGAAAGGTTCGCTGGGGAAGATCACCGTCGGGCTGGCCGTGGCCTTCGACACCACCTTGATTGCGCTGATCATGGCCATACCGCTGATGTTCTTCGCGAGCTCGATGCAGAAGGCGGAGGAGGACGTGCTCAACGCGATCGATGAGTTCTGCACCGAGAACCTGCTGAAGCGCCTGAACGAGCGCAACTGTGACCTGGTCTCCGACGAGGGGTCGCAGAACCTGGTCTTCCGGATGCGCGAGGCGATGGAGGCGGCATTCGCCCGACACCTTGAGGGGCTGGGTGCGTGGAGCGTCAAGCTCGAGTCGATGGGCGGGCTGCTTGGCAATCAAGTAGCCGACGGCTGGAGGCATGTTCAGGGCGACCTTCAGTCGCAGCATGCGGAGCACATGAAGGCCATGAGGGGCCTGCACGGCGAGGCCTGCGACAAGAGCGTCGCGACGCTGAAGGAGATTAACGGCGTCCATGAGATCATGTCCGCGCTCCAGAAAAGCCAGGCTGAACAGGTCAAGGCCGTGGTCGAGGCGACGAGCGAGAGCCTCGCGATAACGCACGAACAGGTCGAGGCGCTGCGGCAGCATTTCGCCAGCCTCACGGAAGGCTTGGCCGCGCTGAACCGGGCGCTCGAGAGGCTTGGCGAGAAGCCGGTGGCCGTTCCGACAGGCAAGCCTTCATTTTGGTCGCGACTGACGGGCAAAGGGTGAGGTGCCAGCGACGAGCGCCCTGCGGGCAGGGTGCCCGGCCGGTTGGCGAGCGGGGCTGGAGAACGTATGTCGAGACGCACAAAAGCTGAGGGAGAGGCGTTGTCGCTTTTCCCCTTTCTCAGCATTCTCACCTGTCTGATCGGCACGCTGACCATGCTGATCGCGGCGCTGGCCCTGAGGCAGGTTAGCAGCGGCCAGGTGGCGGAGAAGGACGTCGCTGCAGCCGAAGCGCGGCTATCGGAGTTTAAGCACTTCCAGGCGCAGGCCCAAGCCGACAAGCGTGCCTCGGACGGATTGCGGAAGAGCATTGAGGAGGCTGAGTCCCTGCGCCAACAGTCGGCTGCCGAGTTGGAGGCGCTGCGGCGGACGAGCTCCGCGCGCAGGCGGGAATCGCTGGAACAGAACAAGGCCGCCGAGTTGCTGGCTGAGGCCTACAGGCTGAAGAAAGCCGTCGACCAGCTGACCGCAGATGTCGCCCGGCTCAAGAAAGAGCTGGAGGCGAAGCGGTCCGCGCTGGCCAGCAAGGTCAAGCCGGTTGCGGCGACGGTGACCGTCCGCCCGTCCGGCTCCGCGAAGGGCCTCAGGCCGCTGTTCGTCGAGTGCACGCAGGACAGCGTGGTGCTTCACGACGCCAAGGGCGCGAAGCGCGTCAGCAAGGCTGTGCTCAAGGCCGACGCCGGTTACGCCGCGCTCCTAGAGCAGGTCAAGTCGCAGCCGGGAACCACGGTGATCTACCTCGTTCGGAGCAGCGGCGCTTGGACCTTCCGCGAGGCGAGCGCCTTGGCGGACGCAGCCGGCGTGCGCTACGGCAAGTTGCCTCTGCCGGGGCAAGGCGCGCTCGATCTGTCGCTGTTCGGCGTCAAAGGCAAGGATGAGAAACCGTGAGCCGTCGCCGCAAAGACAGCGCGGGGCTGAACCTCGACTCGCTGCTTGACACGCTGACAAATGTGGTCGGTTTTCTGGTCATACTACTCGCCTTTATGCAGATGGGTGTGGGCGATGCGGTCGAGCGTATTCGCGAGCTGACGCCAGAGGCGTTCGGCCTCACGGACCGCGACGTCGAACAGGCGAAGCGCCGGGCGCAGGAGCAGGCCGCGAGCAGGGCCGTGCTAGAGGCCCGCCAGCGCCAAGTGCGAGCGGAGTTCGATAGCCTCCGGCAGGAACAGGCCGCGTTCAAGGACGAGTCGGGTCAGCCGTTGCCGCTGACGGCCATGAGCAGCGCAGAGGCGCAGAGAATGGTGGACCAGCTCAAAAAGAAGAAACCCGAGTTGGAGGCCGAGTTCGCCACGCTCGACGCGGAGCTCGCGCACCTTCTGGCGCTGCTCAATCAGACGCCTGATGCCAAGGCGCAGCCCGGCACTTATGTCGCGCTGCCGGATCCGCACCCGGCTGAGGAGGGCTACGAGCCGGCCTACTTTGTGTGCATGGGTAACCGGATCATCTGCGTGAACCTTCCTGCCCTCCAGAAGGCGGTGAAGGATCGGATCGAAGGGAACCGCTCCGCTTTTGAATGGCGGGATCCCTCAGCCAGGCGCACGCTAAGCGCAGACCTTGGGCTTAAGGATACGCGTCGCGAAGACAAGGCCGCGCCCAAGAAGGCCGTCGTCTATGACGGGAAGAAGATCGTGGCCGCTTTCAATGAGGCGCCTCTGGCGATGCACGATTTCAAGGTGCGGGTCAAGACTTACGACACCTCGGCGCGTCTCAATATCCTGCTCGAGGCGATTGACGGGCGTGGCGAAACCAAAGGCCAGCTCGCCTCTGGGCATTCGAAATACGGGGCGACCGTCTTCAACATCAACTCGCGCAAGCAGAAGGTGTACGCGCAGTTTCTGGTGTTTCCGGATTCGTTCGAGGTCTATTTGGAGGCGCGCTCCTTGGCTGATAAATACCAGGTTCCTGCGGGGTGGCACATCGCTTACGACCGGAGGTGGGAGACCGGGCTTAACCAGCCGATCCAGGTTCGCCAGTGTGTGTTTTCGCCGCCGTCCCCGTCCGCGAAGACTCCGGCGCCGAAGCCTCCGGCCAAACTGCTGGACTGAGCCGCCGCGCTCCTTCGGGCACGCGTCCCGCTCGTCCAATCGTCGCGGTTCGCGGTTACGGGTGTCGGTTACGGGTTGCATACGGGGGGGGGGATGGGGTATTCTTACACCCTTTTTCGGAGAGAAAATGAGCGATAAAAAAGTTTCGATGGCAGATTTCGAGTCGCTGCTGAGCGCGCAGCTGAGCAGCTACCACAAAGGGTTCAACCCCGGCGACCGCGTGCGTGGCACGGTTAGCAACATCACGAGTCAGTACGTCATTTTGGATGTGAACGCCAAGCGCGAGGGCTTGGTGCCTATCGCGGATATGACCAACGAGGACGGCACGCTGCGCTGCAAGGTCGGCGATTCCGTCGAGGTGATTTTCGCGGGCATGCAGAACGGGACCTTCCTGTTTTCGGGCAGCGTCGGCGCCAAGCAGGTGATCGACCGCTCGCTGGCCGACGCCTACTCGCGGCAGCTGCCGGTCGAGGGGCTGGTCGAGAAGGAGATCAACGGCGGCTACGAGGTGACCGTCTCGGGCAAGCGCGCCTTCTGCCCCTTCTCGCAGATCAGCCTGTTCCGCCAGGAGGGCGCGGAGTATATCGGCCACAAGTTCAGCTTCCTGATCTCCGAATACGGCGAGGACGACCGCGGCACGAACGTGATCGTCAGCCGCCGCACGCTGCTGGAGAAGGAGCGCGAGTCGCAGCGCCAGGAGCTGATCGAGGACCTGCACGTCGGCATGGTCGCCTCGGGCACGGTCACGCGCATCGTGGAGTTCGGCGTGTTCGTCGACCTCGGCGGCGCGGAAGGCCTGATCCCGCTCAAGGAGATCGCCTGGTCCCGCGACGTGAAGCCCGAGGACGTGGTCAAGACCGGCGACAAGGTGGACGTCCAGATCAAGGACATCGACTGGGACCGCAACCGCATCTCGCTCAGCCTGCGCGGCGCGCAGGGCGACCCGTGGAACGACGCGGTCAACCGCTTCCCGCAGGGCACGACCTTCATGGGCAAGATCACCAAGCTCGAGAAGTTCGGCGCGTTCGCACAGCTCATCCCCGGCGTCGAAGGCCTCATCCCGATCGGCAAGCTGGGCGGCGGCCGCCGGCTCATGTCCGCCCGCGAGGCGGTCACCGAGGGCCAGGAGATCCTGCTGCAGGTCGACAGCGTGGACGTGGAGCGCCGCCGCTTCAGCCTGCGCCCGGTGGACGAGCGCATCAAGGCGCTCAAGCCCGGCGAGCTGGCCGAGGGCGTGAAGGTCGAGGGCATCGTGGAGTCGATCCAGCCCTTCGGCATCTTCGTGCGCCTCTCCGAAACCAAGACCGGCATGCTGCACATCAGCGAGACCGACACCCCCAAGGGCGGCAACCCCGCCGCCAAGCTCGAAAAACAGTTCCCGCCCTCCAGCAAGATCGAGGTCGTGGTCAAGTCCATCGAGGGCGACCGCATCGCGCTCACGCTCCCCGCCAAGTGGGAGACGCGCGGCGATGGCGACGCCGAGAGCAATGAGATCTCGAGCTGGCTTTCGTCCAACAAGGGCGGCGGCGGACTCGGCTCGCTCGGCGACGCGTTCTCAAAGCTCCAGCTGTAGAAGAAGGCTGTAGACTGTAGGCTATAGGCTGTAGGCCGAGAGAGGCTCACGCGGAGACGCGGAGGGCGCGGAGGGGAAGCGCCTGACGGCGCCACTACGAACGGACCGGGAGAGGGCAGTTGGCGCAACCGTTTGTGGTGGGCCCGTGAGGGCCTTCTTGTGGAGACGAGTGTCATGTACGAGTATCGTCGTACAACGCCTGAAGTCCGCAAGGTATTGCTCGATGAACGTCAGCGCAAGGCATGGCCGTGGCATGCGCCCCCGCACGTCGTCGATGGCGAGCACGTGTACCTGCTGACGGCCGCCTGCTTCGAACATCAGCCCGTCCTGGCTTCGGAGGCGCGACGCGACGAGTGGCTCGACGCGCTTAGTTGCTGCGTCTCCGACTGCGGCGGCGACTTGCGCGGCTGGGTGGTGCTGCCGAACCACTATCACCTGTTGGCGAGAGTCGATTTGGCGGCTTTTGCTAAGAAGATCGCTCGCCTGCACAACGGCAAGTCGACGCAGTGGAACCGCGAGGATCAGGCGCCGGGCAGAAAGGTCTGGCACCAGTTCGCGGATCGGCGGATTCGCAATGACAGTCACTACTTCGCTGCGCTAAACTATGTGCATGCCAATCCGGCGCACCACGGGTTGACGGAGCGGTCGGACGCTTGGCGGTGGAGCAGTCTGGCGCACTACCGGCAAGAGGTGGGCGACGAGCGGCTGGGCGAATGGGCGCGCGAGTACCCGATCGAGCGCTTCGGCCAAGGCTGGGATGTGTAGCAGGCGAACGCGAGGAAGAAGCGCCTCACGGCGCCACTACGAACGGACCGGGAGAGGGCAGTTGGCGCAACCGTTTGTAGCAAGTGGGCCCGTGAGGGCCTACGAACGAAAAGGAGATCGGCGATGAAGCGAGCGTTCTTGGCAGCGGTTCTGGCGGCGACGTGCGGCGTCGCGTGCGGGGAAGAGGACACGAACCTGTACTACAAGGTCTTCTCATTGACTTGGCATCAGGGCAAGATGTCCGAAAGAGAGAGAGATCTCGATCTGAAAGAGTATCTGTCGCGCGAGTACAAGGTTTCTTGGCCTATAGGGGGAGACGCTATTCTTGCTGCGCAGGATCATCAGTTGATTGTGCGTAATACGATGTCGAACTTGAACTCAATTGCGGAGAAGGTTGCATCGTTATTGTGCGACAGCCGGATTAGCGTTGAGTATCACGTATTCGCTTTTCGGATGTCTGATATCGAGCAATTGTTGAACGGCAAGGGGGTTTCCTGTGAGAGCCTGATGGGGCTCAGGAACAGGGGACGGGCGAAGCTCGTGACAACCGCAACGGCTGTCACGAAATCTGGGCAGGAGTGTGTCGCGAAGAACGTCCAAGAAATCTTGTATCCAACAGCACTGGAAAGCGGAATCCAAACAAACCATGCTCAGTCCGTTTGGACAATTGTGCCGGCCAACTTCGAGTTACGGGAGGTTGGAACCATTCTTGAGGTTGTCTCTGAGTTCGACATGAGCGGTCTGATTTCGTTGATGGTCAATCCGCAGTGGGCCACGCTCGACAGATGGGAGACGTTTGACGGTTACGCCGGTGAAAACGGTAGTACCAAGAGAGTTCCTTTCCGGCAGCCGGTTGTCAACGTGTCTTCGATCCAGACGCAAGTCAAAGTGAAATCTGGCGAGACCGTGCTTTTGGGCGGTGGCAAGGCGGTCGATGAAGATTGGGTGCAGTACCACTTCTTGAAGGCCGAGATTCTTAGCCCGAAGATATTGAAATGAAATGTGTTGGAAACGGATCGGAGATGGCACGCCATGGGAACAAGGGCACTCTTGTCCTTGCTGCGGGGACAGGAGTGTCCCCGCTCCCAATAGACCGGGGACAGGAGTGTCCCCGCTCCCAGATTCTGCTCTCGACTTCCAAGCGCATCCGCGCCGAGCTGTCGGTCGAGACCGTGTGGATCGGCTCGACCGTCTATCCCGAGTGTCCGGTGTGGCGCGCGTGGTGCGACGGACGGCCGGTGGTGGACACCTCGACGATCGGGCTGAAGGCCGAGGCGGGGCCGCTGGCGTACGGGATGCGTCTCGTGAAGGCGACGCGCCACCGGCCGCAAACCGGCATCGGGCCGGGGCGGGAGCTTAGGGCGCGCTTCGCGGGCCGCGACGGGCGCGAGATGGAGGCGACCCTGCGCGTCACGGACCTGAGCGCCTTCTGCGCGGTGCGGGAGGTCGGGAGAAGGCCCTCACGGGCCCACTACGAACAGGGGGCCGAAAGCGACGCTGCCGTTTGTAGTGGCGCCGTGAGGCGCTTCCCATCGGACGAGCAAGGCGACCAACTGGCGAACCGCACCGCCTGCGCTGCCGTTTGTAGTGGCGCCGTGAGGCGCTTGGATCCAACGTGCGTCCGCCACGGCCTTTGCAGCACGCGCTTTCCCGAAGGCTCCGTGCTGCTGGGGAATGCGGGAACGCTCAACGCTCAACGCTCAACGCTCAACGCTCAAGGTTCAACCCCGGCCTCCGACCTCCGACCCCCGACCTCCGGCCCTGAAGGCCCCCAGGTGCGCTTCGCGCCGGGCGGCAAAGTGGTCGCGTGGTGGTGGCACGGGCTGGAGCAGCACGTCGTGTTCTTCGACCGGCCGGGCGACCTCGCGGAGCGGCGCTTCGGGGCGCTGGAGAAGGTTGAGGCGCTGAACGTGGAGAACGGCAGGCAGGGCTGCGAGCACCTCTTCCTGACGGTGCCGTTCACGAAAGCCGCGTTGCCCGCGCCCGCGTTTGGCGAGGCGCTGACCCCGGCGTACCGCGCGGCGTTCGAGATGATGCTGAGACGGGGCGCGATGGGCGACGACTTTTGGGTGATCCGCGGCGAGCCGGGCGAGTTCGCCGTGGCGGCGCTGCGGGCTGAGGGAGTGTGGCAGGTGGCGGGCGTCACGGCCGAGGCGCGCACGCTGACCGTGCGCTTCGAGGACCCATGGCTGCGCCTGCCCGCCGAGCTGCGGGCGCTGCGGTACACGGTCGTGATCGTGCGCGACCCGCTCAAGGGCGAGGCTGGCGACCGCGTCGAGGAGTCGTTCGCGGACCAGGCGCCCGACGTGCGCGTGGCGCTGGATCTGGCGAAGAACGGCGGATTTCTAGTCACGTTCAAGCCTCAATCTTAAAAGCGTCACTTTAAAAAAGCTGTTATCTGTTGAAACCATACTCCTGAAAGTGATATATTGGGGACATGAAGCAAGTCCTAGAGCGTTTGGTCAGCGAGGCGCTCTCGCGTCGTATACCGGAGGTTGTGACGCGCGATGTGCAGGTTCGGCGCCTGTCGGGCAAGGTTTCCGTTCTGACCGGGATGCGGCGTACGGGGAAGACATCTCTGTGTTTCCAGAAGATGCGCGAGCTTCTCGCTTCGGGAATTCCAAGAGAGCGACTGCTGTACATCAACTTCGAGGATGACCGTCTGGCGGAGGTGCGTGTGGGCGATCTGCAGTGGATCGTCGAGGCATTCTATATGGCCAATCCGGCCTTTAAGGATGAGACGTGCTGGTTCTTTTTCGACGAGATCCAGCGTGTGGCACAGTGGGAACTGTTCGTCAGGCGTATCCTCGATACCGAACGCGTGGAGATTACGCTGACCGGCTCATCCGCCAAGTTGCTGAGCCGTGAGATTGGCACGGCCATGCGCGGGCGGTCTTTAACGACCGAAGTCTTTCCCCTGTCTTTCCGCGAGTACTGCCGGTTTAGCGGCGTGGCGGTTCCGGAGCGTCCGGTTTACGGGGATCGGCACCGGTATACCTTGGCCCGCGCGGCAGACGGATATCTGCGTACAGGGGGCTTTCCCGAAGTCCAGGGCCGAGAGGAAGATATCTGGCGGACGGTCTTGCAGGAATACACGGATGTGGTGATCCTGCGGGACGTCATCGAGCGGTACGGGCTGACGAACTACACGGCTGCGAAAGCCTTGGGCCGGCACATCCTTCAGAATTCCGGGCAATTGCTCAGCGTCACACGGATGGCCGCCTCCTTTGCGCAAGCGGGGATCACGTGCGGAAAGAACACGCTGTTCGATTTGCTCGACCATTTGCACGATGCCTATTTCTGCTTTCCGGTGGAGGTCCATGACCGGTCCTTGCGACGGCGACAGGTCAACCCGAAGAAAGTATATGCCGCGGACACGGGGCTTTGCCGGGCCTTTTCGACGGGGCAAACGGGCGATGCGGGTGCTGCCTTGGAGGGGCTCGTGTTTTCGGCCTTACGGGCCAGAGGATTGCAGCTGGACTACGTGGTAACGGCGCGGAAAACGGAAGTTGATTTTGTGTATTCTGACGGTGGCGGGTGGCACTTCGTGCAGGCGTGTTGGTCGTTGAGTGAGGAGGCCACGGCGGTGCGTGAATTCCGGGGGCTTGCGGATGCGTTGCCGCTTCATCCGCGAGCCACGCGCACGGTTATCACATGGAATGACGAGGGGGAGCGGAACGGCGTGCGTATCGTCCCCGTGTGGCGTTGGCTTTTGGAACAGGAAGAAACGAACGAGAATTCATGAGAAATGAGACTGCAGAGATTCTGGACGACGAGGCACTTCTCGACGACGAAGCCTCCGAATCCGTCCTGACCTTCGCCGTGCCGGCGGAGGGCGCGGAGGGGCGGCTGGACGCGTGGCTGGCGTCGCAGGCGGCCGAGCTGTCGCGGGCGCGGATCCAGGCGCTGATCAAAGAGGGTCGCGTCACGTGCGACGGAGCGGTGGTGAAGGCCACTGGAAAGCTCAAGGCGGGGCAGGTGATCGAGATAGCCGTGCCTGCGCCGGTACCGGCGGAGCCCGTGCCCGAGGATATCCCGCTCGACATCCTGTACGAGGACGGCGACTGCCTGGTGCTGAACAAGCCCGCCGGGCTGGTGGTGCATCCCGCGCCGGGGCATGCGACGGGCACGTTGGTGAACGCGCTGCTGCACCACTGCCGCGACTTGGGCGGGGTGGGCGGCGTGGAGCGCCCGGGCATCGTGCACCGCCTCGACAAGGACACCTCCGGGCTGATGGTGGTGGCGAAGAATGACGCGGCCATGGCGGGTTTCGTGCGGCTGTTCCAGACGGGCGGCATCACCAAGGAGTATCTCGCGCTGGTGCATGGTGTGCCGCCGAAGCTAAGCGGCACGGTGAGCACGATGATCGGGCGGCATCCGGCCCAGCGCAAGAAGATGGCTGTGGTGGCGCGCAACGGTAAGCAGGCGGTGACACACTACACGGTCGAGAAGCGGCTGGGTGACATCACGCTGGTGCGTTGCCGCATCGAGACGGGGCGGACGCACCAGATCCGCGTGCACATGCAGTCGCTGGGGTGCCCGGTGGCGGGCGACGGGGTGTACGGCAAGTCGGCTGCGGACAAGCGGCTGCCGGTGGTTCCCGCGCGCCAGATGCTGCATGCGACGCGGCTGAGCTTCGCGCATCCGGTGACGGGCGCGGCGATGGCGTTCGAAGCTCCGCTGCCGCCGGATTTCGTGGCCTGCATGGGCGAGGTCGCGCCAGCCTCGCACCGGTAGGGACGGCACCCCGTGCCGTCCGCGGACGCCGGCGGGGCGGCGTCCCTACCAAAAAACGGCACGGCTCGCGGGGACGCTCGCCCTCCAGCGCGAGTGAAGCCGGCGCGGCCAGCCTCGCACCGGTAGGGACGGCACCCCGTGCCGTCCGCGGACGCCGGCGGGGCGGCGTCCCTACCAAAAAACGGCACGGCTCGCGGGGACGCTCGCCCTCCAGCGCGAGTGAAGCCGGCGCGGCCAGCCTCGCACCAGAGGGGCCGCCTACGCGCCGTCCTTCGTGCGTGAGACGGCCTGACCCTCGGGGCCGAGCGCGGCGCGCGAGGAGCCGCAGGCTGCGAGCACCTGGTCGGTGGTGCGGAAGTGGCACTTGCAGGTCTTGAGCAGGATCTCGGGGCCGGACTTCTTGATCAGCTCGATGGCCGAGGCCTTGACCTGCTCGGAACAGCCTTTGTGAGCCTGGATGCCGTTGACCTCACCTAGGCGGCCGAGGCTGCGCAGGAAAGCCTCGCGGGCGAGCACGGAGGCGGCCGCCACGGCGATGTCAGACTCCGCCTTGTGGCGCTGCTCCAGCTTGATCGAGCGGCCTTTCTTCATCAGCGCGCGCTCGATCACCTGCTTGGCGCCGAACTGGTCGGCCACGGCGCGCGGGCAGTCGGGCACGGTCTCCATCAGGTTCTCGATGCAGCGGGCGTGCGCCCAGGCGAGCAGGGTGTTGACGTTGCGCATCTTGGCGTAGAGCCGGTTGTAGGCCTCGGGGCCGATCGCGACCAGGGCGAAGCGCTTCGGGCCGAGCAGCTGGCGGGTCTTGTTGCCGATGAAAAAGACGGCCTTGTCGGTGAGCTGCTTGCAGTCCTTGACGCCGATGTCCTGCATGGCGTGGGCGAGGTCGGGGTCCAC
>CAYLUN010000123.1:0-14151 GCA_964386865.1 uncultured Lentisphaeraceae bacterium
TTCTCCTCGCCGTAGATCCAGATGGCGATGTTGTTCTCCTCGCCGACCGAGATCTGGCTGGCGTGCAGGACGCCCTTGGCGCCCTTATCGAAGCGGAGCAACACGTTGCCGTCGTCGTCCAGCAGGCGGCCCTTAACGAAGGTCGTGAGGTCGGCCAGGACTTTGTTGATCTTGAGGCCGGTGATGTACTCGGCGAGGTTGGCGGCGTGCGTGCCGATGTCGCCGATGCAGCCGGCGGCGCCGGAGGTCTTGGGGTTGGTGCGCCAGGAGGCCTGCATCTGGCCGCTCTTCTCCAGGAGCTGGTAGAGCCAGCCCTGCGGGTACTGAACCACAACCTTGCGGATCTTGCCGAGGTCGCCCTGCTTGACCATGTCCTTGGCGAGCTTGACCATCGGGTACGCGGTGTAGTTGTGCATCAGCCCGAAGACCTTGCCGGACTTCTTGACCAGCGCGGCCAGATCCTCGGCCTCTTCGACCGTGAGGGTCATGGGCTTCTCGCACATGACGTTGAAGCCAGCTTCGAGAAAAGCCTTGGCGATGGGGTAGTGCGTGTGGTTCGGGGTGCACACCGAGACAAAATCGATCCGCTCGTCTTTCGGGAGTGCGAGCTCCCCGGCGATCATCTCCTGATAGGTGCTGTAGACGCGCTTCGTGTCGAGCCCGAGGATCTTGCCCTGCTCGAGGCTTTTCGCGGGAACCACGTCGAACGCCCCGGCCGTCAACACAATCCCGCCATCCATCCGGGCGGCCTTTCGGTGCACTTCGCCGATAAAGGCGCCGATGCCGCCGCCGATCTGTCCCATTTTCAGAATACGCATTGCTTGCTCCTTTGTCGTTGGTATACGCTTACGCGAGTTTCAAAAATGGTAGCGGGTCGCTTGGGCAAATGAAAGCGTAAAAACGGGAAAGTTTTGAGTATTGACTATTGCAGACCTATAATAGACACTTCAGACATTCAAAGACGTCTGGTCAGCGAATCGGCGGTTTAAGGAATAGGTGTGCATGAGAAGAATCGATCTGGCAGGCGAGTGGGCCGTGCGGAAAGCCGGAACCAAGAAGAGCGTCCCGGCGGCGGTGCCCGGATGTGTTCACGCGGATCTGATTGCCGCCCGCGAGCTGGAAGACGCGTTTTCGCGCAAGAGGCTGGACGAGTGCGGCTGGGTGCTCGCCAGCGAGTGGGTCTATGAGAAGCTTTTCGTGGCGGAGGACCTGTCGGTGTTTGATCGGGTGGTCTTGCGCTTCGAAGGGCTTGACACCTGCGCCGCCATCAGCCTGAACGATGTGGAGCTGGGGCGCACGGCGAACGCATTCGAGGCCTTCGAGTACGAGGTCAAACAGCTGGTCAAATCCGGCAAGAACCGTCTGTCCGTGACGTTTGCGCCCGCCGAAGGCGCCCGTGCCGAGGGCCGGCGCTCGCAGGCGTCGGTGCAGGGGGTGGCCGGCCAGCCGACCTCGCCTACGGTGGGCATCTGGCGCGGCGTGTCGCTGCTGGCTTTCACGGGCGTGCGAGTCAGCGATGTGCAGATCAGGCAGGACTTCGCGGTGCCGGGCGTGGTCGGGCTGGACGTGTCCGTCGAGGCGGAGCGGTTCGACCCGGCTGTTCACCTGGAGATCTTGGTCCGCGTCTGCTACAAGGGAAACATCCTGCACGAGGCCCGCGACATCCTCGGAAACGAGCGCGCGGCGCTCCACCTGAACATCAAGAACCCGCAGCTCTGGTGGCCGGCGGGCCTGGGCGATCAGCCGCTTTATGAGGTCACAGTGGACATCTTGGCTGGCCGGGCCTGCCTCGAGCACGTCTCGCGACGCATCGGGCTGCGGCACTTTGCCGTCGAGGTGGGCGAAGAGGGCGGGATGGCCGCCTGCCGCTTTTTTATCAACAGCCACCCGCTTTTCCTCAAAGGAGCGAGCTGGCTGCCCGCCGATCTGTACGCCGCCCGCCTGACGCGCGTGGAGTACGCGCGGCTGATCAAGGCTGCAGCCGTGGCCAACATGAACATCCTGCGCGTCTGGGGCGGGGGCGTCTACGAGAACGATTCCTTTTACGACCTGTGCGACGAGTACGGCGTCTGCGTGTGGCAGGACCTGATGCTGTGCGAGGCGCAGGCCGACCGGCCCGATGCGGCGACGCTGGCGTCGTTCGCGCGCGAGGCGGCGCAGAATGTCCGGCGCCTGCGCCACCACCCCTGTCTTGCGCTGTGGTGCGGCGGCGACGGCGGCGGGCGCGGCGTGGCCGAGCCGTACCGCGCGGCGGCGGCGGCGGCTGTCGGCGAGGCGGATCCGGACAGGCCCTTCCTGCCAGCTGCGCCTCACGCGCCGTTTTCGCTGGGCGGTGCCCCGGCTTTCGCGCCGCTGCCGTCGTATCCCGAGCCGCGCGTCGTGGCGACCTATTTGAATGACGAGGAGCGCAACCTCAACCATCCCGCCTGCACCTTTCACGTGTCCCCGCCCGGCGGCACGCAGCGGGTCTACGAGGGGTTCATCCAGCACTTCCTCATCCCGACGGGCTTTGACAACGCGCTTTGTCTGAGCCAGATCCAGCAGGGGTGGACGCTGAAACTGCAGATGGAGCGCACGCGCGCGTCCGAGCGGCCGGGCACCGGCTTCGTCTTCTGGCACCTGAACGACAGCTGGCCCGTGTGCAGCCCGTCGTCGGTGGACGCAGGAGGCCGCTGGAAGGCCCTGCACTACATGGCTCGCCGCTTCTTCTCTCCTCTGTGGCTGTGCGGCGACTACCGCGCCGCCTCGGGATCGGTGGACGTTTACGCGTTCAACGACGGGGTCAAGGCGTTCAAAGGCGAGCTGCAGTGGAGGATTACGCAGATGGACGGGGCGGTCGCGGCCGAGGGGGCCAAGAAGGTGTCGCTGTCGCCCGCCTCGCGCGAGAAGCCGGTTGCCATCAAAGCGGGCGAGCTTGTGCGCAAGCTGGGCGCGGGCAACCTGTTGCTGTGGCTGTATCTGCTCGACGAGCAGGGCAACCAGACGGCGTGGAACTTCGTGCTGTTCTGCGAGCCGCTCGAGCTGGCGCTGCAGCCGCCGCGGATGCGGGCCGAGATCCGAAACTGGGACGACAACAGCTTTGCGGTCACGCTGACCAGCCACCATCCGGCCATGTGGGTCTGGATCTCGCTGGAAGGCATGGACGCGCGCTACGACGAGAACTACTTCTGCATGGAGCCTGAGAAGCCGGTCCGCGTGCGCGTGACGCCCGCCTCACGGATCAAGCTCGACCAGTTCCGCCAGCTGATCCGCATCGGGTCGCTGCGGGACACGTGGCAGGAGAAGCGCAACCTGATGCAGATGATGGCCGCGCCGAAGAAGTGAGGCGCGGGGTTACCAGTGCATCCGCACCGGCACGCCGTCGGCGTGCAGCGCGTCTTTGATCTGGCGGATCGTGAACTCGCCGGTGTGGATCATGCCCGCCACGATGGCCGCATCCGCGTGCGCGAGGTTGAAGGCGTCGCGCAGGTGCGCGGCGCAGCCCGCGCCGCCGGAAGCCACCACCGGCACGCGCACCGCTTCGGCGATGAGGCGCGTGATGGTCAGCTCGAAGCCCGCCCGCGTGCCGTCCGCGTCGACGGAGTTGACGACGATCTCGCCCGCGCCGAGCTGTTCGGCACGCCTGGCCCACTCGACCGCGTCAAGGCCCGTGCGCTCGCGGAAGCCGCGCGTCGTGATCTCGTAGCCGCTCGGGCAGCGGGCGGTGTCGGCCGTTGACACGGGATCCATGCCCAGCACGATGCACTGCGCGCCGAACGCGCGCGAGCCTTCCGCAATGATGGCGGGGTTCTTGACCGCCAGCGAGTTGACCGAGATCTTCTCGGCGCCCGCGAGCAGCACGCGCGACATGTCTTCGACCGTGGCGATGCCGCCGCCCACGGCAAAGGGGATGCGGATGGCCTGCGCGACGTCGCGCACCATCTCGATGTCGATGGGGCGGCGCTCGGCCGACGCGGTGATGTCGTAGACGACAAGCTCGTCGCAGCCGCCGTCGGAGTAGCGGACCGCCATCTCAATCGGGTCGCCGAGGTCGACGTTGTTCTGGAATTTCACGCCTTTTGTGACGCGGCGCTTAATGACGTCCAGGCAGGGGATGATGCGTTTTGTGAGCATGGTTTCAAGGGCTCCAGCGCGTGAAATTGTCGAGCAGGCGCAGGCCGATGCGGCCGGATTTCTCGGGGTGGAACTGGGTGGCGGCCATGTTGCCACGCCCGAGCATCGAGGCGAAGGTCACGCCCGCGTAGTCCGTCAGGCCGATCGCGAGGGCCGGATCGGACGGGGCGGGGTAGAAGCTGTGCACGAAGTAGAACTCGCTGCCGTCCTCGATGCCGCAGAGAAGCGGGTGCGGCCGCGCGGCGCGGACCTGGTTCCAGCCGATCTGGGGAACCTTGTCCCACGGATCTGCGGGCTGGAAACGGGGCACGCGGCCTGGCAGCAGGCCGAGCGTCGGGGTGCCGCCGTCCTCTTCCGAGAAGTCGAGCAGGATCTGCGTGCCGAGGCAGATGCCGAGGAAGGGCGTGCCGCGGCTGGCGACCTCCTTGAGGACGGGCACGAGGCCCAGGTCGGCGAGATTCCGCATAGCCGATCCCGCAGCACCCACGCCGGGGAAAACCACGCGTGCGGCGGCAAGGATGGCTTGGGGGTCGGAGGTGACGGTCGCGTCGCGGCCGAGTGCGCGAAAAGCCAGCTGGACGCTAGTCAGGTTGCCCGCTTTGTAGTCGACAATGGCGATCATATCATTTCCCGGTTGGGGATGCGCAAAGAGGTGGTCAATTGTCGTTGACGTGGGCCCGAAAGTCAACTCCAATGGCTGGCTCTCTGCCGGGCCGGGTGCGATTTTACTTCGTTGCATCGCACCCAGAAGTCAGAATTCAGGAGTCAGAATTCAGAATTGCTTCGCAACGACTTACATACGAAAGCGCCGCCCAAAAAGGTGTCTCCCAAAGAGGAGACAGGAAGAATCTCGCGCGAATCGGACATAACTCGTTGGCATCCAACTCCTGAATTCTGGCTTCTGGCTTCTGAATTCTGTGCGATTGCAATAGTTTGCAATCGCACCCTGCCGGGCCAAACACGGCTTGAATGAGTTGAGTGCCGTGCGGTTTTCTGCGATACTTTTATATGGGCCTGTGGCCGGGGCCAACGGCTGTAGCGAAAAAAGAGAGCCGGGGGAATTAACGACATGCAGAGGACGCTTATCCGTTCATTCGCGCTGGCCTTCGTTATGGCGAGTGCGTCTGTTGCTACCTGTGGAGCCGGGCCGGGGCCGGTGGCGAAGGATGCGGAGTCGCGCGCCTTCTTGGGCACGAGCCACGCGCAGCAGAAGATCTACCTTGTTGATCAAGGCGGCAAGCAGGTGTGGGAGTACCCCGTCGCTAACCCGCAGGATGCGTGGCTGCTGCCGAACGGCAATATCCTCACCACGTGGCTGCACGGCGTCAAGGAGGTCACGCCCGACAAGCGGGTGGTGTGGGAGTACACCGTCAAAGAGCCAAACGAGGTGCCCACCTGCCAGCCGCTGCCGGACGGGAACGTGATGATCGGCATCGTCGGCGAATGCCGCCTCATCGAGGTCGACCGCTTCGGCCAGATCCGCCACGAGGTGCGGCTGGAGACCGCCGAAAAGAAGCCCCACGCGCAATTTCGCATGTGCCGCAAGACGGACGCTGGGACGTATCTCGTTCCCTTCACGGCCGAGGGCGCGGTGCGCGAGTACGACCGCGCCGGGAAATGCGTGCGGCGCTTTCCGGCGCTGGGCTCGCCGGTCGGCGTCGAGCGTCTGGCGAACGGCAACACGCTGATAACGGGCGGCGGCTGCGTGACCGAGTACGACGCAAAGGACGAGGCCGTCTGGCGGCTCGATCTGGCCAAGGATCTGCCCGATATCCAGCTGGGTGTGCTGGCCGGCGTGCGGCGCCTACCGAACGGCAACACGCTCTTCTGCAACTGGGGCTCGCACGCGCAAGGCGGCAAACGCGGCGTGTCCGTGCTGGTGGTGACGCCGGACAAACGCGTAGTTTGGGAGGTCGCGGCCGAGCGCTACGAGAAGGTCGCGCAGTGCCATCTGATCGAAGCCAGCCTTGAACCTTACATCGTAGGCGCGAAGGGGGCGCGCGCTGTTGAGAGGCCCGAGCGGCTCCTGCCGACGGGCCAGCGGCAGCCCGCGCAGGCGTCCGGCGCGGCCGCGCCGGCGTGGCCGCAGTCGGTGCGCGTCGCCCATGCGGGCTACGAGCGGTTGCTGGCCGGCGAGGCGGGGCTGCCGCAGACGGAGAACCCCGGCTTCGCAGGCGCCTTCTGTGCGCGGGAGTCGCGGGTGACGGTTGCGGGCTGCCCGGCGCTCGACAGCGCGCCGCTGACGGTCCGGCTGCGCGTGAAGTGCGCGTCGGCAAAGCAGTTCAACATTTTCGTGGCGCACGAGCCCAAGAAATCCGCGTCGCACTGGGAGCTGTACAGCTTTCTGGGAGACGGCACGCTGTCGCTTTACATGCCCGGCAACAAGCCGGACGTGATCCGCTCCAAGGCGTGCGTGACGGACGGGGCGTGGCATGACGTGGCGGCGGTGCTGACGAGCGACTGCGTGCGCCTCTATCTGGACGGACAGCCGGTCGGCGAGGGGCCCGTCACGCGCCCGTTCGGTCAGGCGACGGGCGAGACGCGGCTCGGCATCGGCTGCCTCGTCGAGGGCGGCCTGGCGTGCGATGGCTGGATCGACGAGCTGTGCATCCGCGCGGCCGCGACCGCCATCACGCGGCCGCTGGCCGATGAGCAAGAGGCTGACGAGGCGACGATACTTTTGTGCGACTTCGACGCCGACCCGTCGCGGCCGGAGGGCGAGTTCGCCGTGCGGGGAAAGCTGTCGGGGTCGCTCTCCGCCGGAGGCCGGGCAGATGATTACGTCGACGAATTGCTGCCCCAGGAAGGCATCGAGCCTACGGTCAAGCCCGGTGAGAAGCCTCCCAAGAACGTCCCGGCAGTGGCCTGTACAAGCGAACAGTTGGCCGAGGCGGTCGCGCGGCTGGGCCTGCAGGCCGTGAAGGCGGAGGACAGCCGCCCCGGCGTGCTGGCGCTCTGGGGCGAGCAGGCCGTGGAGCTGCAGAACCAGCTGGATGGCAAGATGCCGCTGCCGCGCGGCGCGGAGGGGCAGGCGTACGACGCGCAGGCGCTCCTTCAGGTCGGAGAGAAGACGCCTTACGAGGTCGTGGTGCGCCGCACGGGGGCGCTGCTGGATCAGCTGGAGACGCGCGGCGTGGCTGTCGCGGCGCTGCGCCGCGATTGGGAGCGCCTGAAGGCGAACGCGTCCGCGCGGCCCAGCGACGTGTTCGCCGCGTGCGCGGTGCGGCGTGCGGCCATGCTGGCGAACCCGGAGCTCGCGTCGTACGACAAGCTGGCTTTCGTGGCGCGCGCGACGTACGCGGGGTGCCGCCTGACCAACATGCGCAACACCGACCGCACAGGCGGCCACTTCAACACGCAGTGCTTCGGCTTCAACACGATCCGCGGAGGCGGCGTGTTCGCGCTGGAGGGCTGGCGCTCGAAAAGCCCGTGCGTGAAGAACCTAGTGGAAGGTCGCGTGGTGGCCAACGGCAGGCTCAAGGGCAAGACGCTAGACGCAGGCTCGTTCTATACGCCTGAGGTCAGCTACGACGGCAAGACGCTCTACTTCGCGCACTGCGGCGCGACCGAACACCGCTGGGTGTGGTCGGACGAGACGACGTGGAAGCTCTTTAAGCTGGATCTGGAGAGCGGCGCGGTGACGCAGCTCACCGAGGGGCCGTGGAACGATTTCGATCCCGCCGAGCTGCCGTCCGGACGGCTCGCCTTCATTTCCGAGCGCCGCGGCGGGTTCATCCGCTGCTTTGGCGAAGGCGCGCGCCTGCGCGTGCCGACGTTCGTGCTCCACAGCATGAGCGCGGGCGGGGGCGACATCTACCCCGTCAGCTACTTCGAGACCAGCGAGTGGCAGCCGAGCGTGGACAACAGCGGCATGCTGGTCTACACGCGGTGGGACTACACCGATCGCGAGAACTGCTTGGGCAGCCTCTTTTGGACCTGTTACCCGGACGGCCGTGACCCGCGTGCGCCGCACGGCAACTACCCGCAGCCGTGGCACACGTTCGAGGACAACACGCACGGCGACCACCGCTTCGGCCGGTGCCCGGACGCGCCGTCGGCATTGCCCATGACGGAGATGCACATCCGCGCCATGCCCGACTCGCACCGCTACATTCTGACGGCTGCGCCGCACCACGGCGAGAGTTTCGGCTCGCTGTGCGTGCTGGACTTGCGCGTGCCCGATGACGGCCACATGGGCCAGCTCCGCCGCGTCACGCCCTACGTGCCGTTTCCGGAGAGCGAAAGCGGGGGCCGCAGCCAATATCAGTATGGGACGGCGTGGCCCGTGAGCGGCGACGTCTTTCTCTGCAACCGCTGGGAAGACCTGGTTGTGCTGGACCGCTTCGGCAACGAAGAGCTGGTGTGCGAGCGCGAGCTGCTGCCAGTTGGGTTTGATCCGCGCGTGCGCCTGACGCATCCCAAGCCGCTGCGGGCGAGGCCCAAGCCGCCGGTGATCCCGCAGCAGACCGCGCAGGGAGCGGCGTTCGCGAAAGCTGACAAACGGGCCACCATCGGCCTGGTCAACGTGCGGGTCACGGATCAGCCCTTCCCCGAAGGCCGCACGCCGGCGCGCTTGCGCGTGTTGCAGGTGATCCCCAAAGACGGGCCTTGGATGGACAGCCCCATGATCGGCTACGCGACGGAGAACACGCCGCGCATCCCGCTCGGCACGGTTTCTTTGGAAGCGGACGGCAGCGCCTACTTCGAGGCGCCCGCCGGCAAGCAGCTCATCTTCCAAGTGCTCGACGAGAACAGCATGGCGATCCAGACCATGCGCTCGACCGCCTTTGTGCATCCGGGCGAGCGGCTGACCTGTCTGGGCTGCCACGAGCCGAAAAATGAGAGCTATGGCGTGAAGGGCGAGCAGCCGCTGGCGTTCCGCAAGAAGCCCGTGCGGCTGGAGCCCGAGTGCGGGCCGGTCGAGCCCGTCAGCTTCCACCGGCAGATCGAGCCCATTCTGAAAGGGCGCTGCCTCACGTGCCACCAAAAGGAGGGCAAGGGGCCACAGGCGATGGACTTCGAAAGCCTGCGGGAGTATGTCTTCCGTTTCTCAGGCGGGATGCTTGCGACGACGGTCAAGAAAGAGTATGGAGGCTCGCGCTCGATCCCGGGGCGCTGCGGCGCGGCCGCCTCGCGCCTGGGGCGGGCGCTGCTGACGCCCGCGCATCGGAAGGCCGTGCCCGAGGAGGAGCGGCACCGCATCGTCCTGTGGCTCGACGCCAACGCGCCGCGCTACGGCGCCTTTCACGACACGGCGGCGCAGGCGCGCGGCGAACTCGTGTGGCCGCTGCTCGACGTCGATCCCGGAAATCCGCTCGCGAACGTGGAGTAGCAGGTGGGGGCCGCAATGTGGCGTAGGTGTGCCAGGCTAGGCACGGTAGAATTTGCCTCAAGCAGCAGAAGTAACCACTTGCCTTCGGCGAAGGTCGCACATCGTGTAGCGATCAGGCCTCTGTTGAGTGGGGTCATCGTGTGAAAAAAAGGATCGCCGGCTATACTTACACACCTTTCAATATGTGCAAGTTATACATGAGGGCTCTCCTTGCGGTCTAGGCGCACGCTGAGAGGGCTAGTTATTGTCAAATATCTTGGATAATTCGACATGTTGAGCTTTGAGCGAGAAACGTGACGCCAAACGCTGCAACTTGCACATATTGAAAGGTGTGCAAGTTGATTGAGGTACGCGAGAAAGCGACGTTTGGCGGGTTACGGAGGGGGGATGCTCTGGCGGAGAACGCTACTGTGGCGATAGCTTGATCACGTCGGCCGCAGGGAGGAGCACGAGGTCGCCGGGGAGGCAGGAGTCGGCGATGTCGCAGGAGACCTTGAACAGGCAGTCGCCGGGCTTCTTCAGCGTGAAGATGGCTTTCAGGGTGTGGTCGCCGGGCGCGAGCGCGGCGTTGCCCCACGTGCCGCGCTGAATATCCGTGCCGATGCGCGCGCCGTCGACGGTCAGCCGGATCGGGCCTTCGAAATCGAAGCGTGCGGGCGTGGGCCGTGCGACGCGCAGCACGGCGAGGGCGGTAACCGTCGTGCCCGTGGGGCTGCTGCCGACAAGCCCGTCCAAGATCATCTGCCCATGGACGGTGGTGTTCGTGACCGGTTGCCACACTCCGCCGGCGGCGGCCGCCCACTGGCAGAGGCGGTTCTGCGTGAGCGTCTGCACGCGCGTGGCGCAGGGCAGCGTCCAGCCGTCTCCGCTGTAGGTGACCGCCGCTGGCAGGCGGAAGAAGCCCTTCGGCCCGGCGGGCGAGCGCATGACGACCTTGATGGAGGTGGTCGCGCCCGGCGCGAGGCGGAAGGGCGGGGTGGTCTCGAACTGCCAGCCCGGCAGCTCGGGAAAGGTCACGGCGCACAGGGTCTCCGGAGCGGCGGGGGAGAACCCGGCCTGCAAGGTCACGGCGGCGTCTGCCGTGCCTTCCGTGGCAAGCAGGCGCGTCATACCGCTGTCCCACGCCTGAATGCGGAGCGACGCGCCAAGCAAGGACTCGGCCACGCGCAGGTCGAGGGTGCGGCCGGGCGGTGTGGCTGCGGAGAGGGCGCGCAGGGCCTGCAGCAGCGCGTCGCGCGCGGCCGCCTCGACGCGGGGGTCGGTGGCGGCGATCTCGGCGGTCGCGCGCGCCAGCGAACTCTTCAGCGCGGCCCAAGCGGGCGGCGGCGCGTCCAGCGCGGCTTCGGCGCCGGCCAGAAGGGTGAGCGCGCGCTCGGCCGGATGCATGACAGCCCGCTGCCGCGCGACCGAATCCAACGGCTCGCGGACGTTCTCGAAGCGGTTGCCGCGCAAGACGACGCTCGACGCGTGCTTCGCGCCGACCGCGAGGCCGGTGTCGGCGTTCTGGATCACACAGTTCTCAACGAGACCGTTAGCGCTGGTGATGTTAACGCGGGCGTTGTTGCGCAGGATGCCGCGGCGGATCACGCAGGAGCGGGTGAGGGTGAGGTCGTTGCCGTGGTCGCTAAACTCCATGACCGAGTCGCGGGGCGGCATCTCGTTGCTGGGGCCGCGGTAGCCGTTGCCCTCGGTGATCTCGTTGTCGAGGTACTGCACGTACCAGAGCGGGATGATGCCGTGGTAGTCCATGCCGAAGCCGCGAAAGCCGCCCGAGCGGGCGCTGCGGTTGCGGGCGAGCACGCCGTCGGTCAGGCCGCCGTAGAGCTGGATCGCAATGGAGGAGTCCTCGGTGTCGTTGTCCACGTAAAGCAGGTGGCGGCGCTCGGCGGCGACCACGAAGCGCGAGGTGGCGTCAGGCGCCACCGACCACGGGCAGTCGAGCGAGACAAGGTTGTTGGTGAGCGCGGTGATAGTGCGGGTCTGGCCCGCGCCGCGGCCTTCGACGAGCTGGACGTTCTGGCCGATCCAGTAGTCTGGGCCGTTGCGATAATTGACCCTCTCTGCGCCGAAGTCGAGGGCCATACGCGCGCCGTCGCAACGCGCTGACAAAAGCCCACGGAAGGCGGTGCGCGCGCCGTCGTGCGTGATGCTTTCGCGGTTGTTGGTAAAGAGGTCGTGCTGTCGGTTCTTGCTCCAGAACAGGTTGCGGCAGACCGGCGCAATGCTGTAGGTGCAGTTGTAGGCGTCGTTGTTCTCGAAGATCACCTTGTCGCCGCCGACCACGGCCCAGCCGGAGCCGTTGACGCGGCAGTTGCGAATGTGCAAATAGTCGGCGGAAAGTACGAAGTAGAGGGTGGTCGAGCCCTCTTTAGACGTGTAGATGTCGCAGTCGTCGACGAGCACGTTGCGGGCGTCGCGGATGACGAGTCCGTTGCCGCGCAGGTAGGCGCGCTTCTCGTACTCGGCCGTGTTCTTGATCAGGTACTGGTCGATCAGCAGCTTGAGCCGCACGCGGCGGACGGTGATGTCGTGCGGCGTCGCGTCTGTGACCCGCTTGCCGCCCCCCAGTTCGTGCTGGCCGGCGGATTCGTTCTTGCAGACGATGCCGTTGCGGTACTTGCCGGCGTGGATGAAGAGGTCTTCGATGCCGAAGGCGCTCGTGCCCTCGATCAGGTTTTCGGGCGGCTCCTCGCAGTCGGGCCAGTAGAGCGAGGTGGTCTCGCGCGACTCGCCGCGGATTAGCGTGCGCTCGGGGATCTGCAGCGTGCCACTGCACTGGAAGCGGCCGCGCGGCAGGTAGACCGTGCCGCCGCCGTTGGTGGCGGCCTGCGCGAGCGCGGCCTGCAGGGCGAGCGTGTCGTCGAGGCCGTCGTTGGGGATCGCGCCGAAGGCCGTGACGTCGAAGCGGTCGGCTTTCCAGACGGGCTGCGCCGAGCGGATGGTGACGGCGCCGGCGTCGCGCCAGCCGTCGCGGCCGCCGGTGCCGCTGGAGACGGCGATCGTGTAGGCGCCGGGCGGGACGTTTTCGGGAACCGCGGTGTCGAGCGACCAGACGTCGCGTTTCGTCACGGCGAGGCGGAACTCGCGTTTGCCGCTGCGCAGCACGGCACCCGCACGGCCTTTGCTGTCGAGGCAGCGGCCGAACACGCGCAGCCAGCCGCCGGGCGAGGCGTCCGCGCCGAGGTCGCCCTGCACCCACCAGGCGGCGGGCTCGTTCAGGATGAATGGTTCGGAGGCCAAGCCTGCCGCGCTTACGACGCGGCAGCGGGCGGGCTTGTCCGGTGAACAGGAACGCGGGTATTCGAAGCAGATACCGGTATCGGTCACTAGGATCGGCTGAAGGCGCTTGGCCTTCGCGAAGTCGGTGGAAGTGGTCAGCTCGACGACTGCGTTCGCGCCCCACGCGCCGCCGTGGAGTTGGACGAGTTCGCCGGGTTCGACCGGCGCGGACCACCAGAAGACGCTGGGCTTCTCCTGCGCGAGAGAGGAGAGGGCAAGGATGGATGAGGCGAGTGAGAGGCGTAAGCGTGTCATGGACTGTCTTCCTGAGTGCGTGACGGCGATGCCGGATCAGGTGAATGTTATGCGGGTGCAACGTGCCCGCGGGTGGCCTGCGAGCGGCGGGACGCGTGAGAGCAGGTCGCGCATGGCGGCCTTGGGGGCGAAGCTCACGATCAGCGATGCGCCGTCGGCACAGGGCGTGACGGAGAGGGCGAAGACGCACTTCTTCTTGGCGGCGGCGGGGGCGAGGTCGGCGCGCCACGCGTCGCCGTCGCGGCGCAGGGTGTGGGGAAGCCTGAGGGCGCTGAGCCATTCGGAGGCCTGCTGCGCGGCCTCGCGCGGGGAGGAGGAGGTGTCGAGCGTCCAGGTTGCGCAGGCGAACAGGCCCGCCGCGAACGTCGGCGGCAGCGGCGCGGGCGGGAAGAGGTCGGCCTCCTGCGCGAGCGCGGCAAGGAGCGGCGCGGTGTCCCACGCGCGGAAGCGTACGACGGTCTCGCCGGCGGGGATCGCAAGGCGTTCGGCGTTGTCGCCGAAGGAGAAGAGCGCCTCGTCGGCCGCGAGCAGGCTGTCGATGAGTTCCGGGTGGCGCGTCAGGAGATGCTGCATCAGGCGTGCGGAGAGCCACTCGGGCGAGTGTCCGGCGAATCCGGCGGGCAGGGCTGCGCGTCGGAAGAGAGGGGCGAGGCGGCGCTTGTCAGCTTCGATGCGGGCTACGGACTCGATGACCGCGGCCGGGATGGTCAGCATGCGGGGGTGGCCGGTGATCGCGCGGCGCTCGGCGGCGCCGGCGCACGCGCCGCACGCGCCGCACGCGCCGCCGAGGCAGGTGCCCGCGTCGAGGAACTGGCGGGCCGCATCCCAGCGGGCGCGGAGGAAGGCGGGGGAGACGGCGCGCTCGATGAAGGGAAATGTGGCAGGCGAGACGCCGCCAAGACGCGAAGGACGCGCAGGAGAGCCCAGGTGGGGGGTGAGCGGTGAGAGGGCGGCTTGAAGGGTGGCGGCTTCTTGTTCGCGCCAGGGGGCGTGGCAGGTGAGCCCGCCGCAGGCGAGGCGGACGATGGCGTCGGACTGCTCGTGGCCGCAGGCCGCGAGGAGCTGCGTGGCGAGGTAGTCGGGCCACTCGAAGGCGAAGCGGCACTCGAGCGTGGCGCGGCGGCAGGCGGCGGCGACGCCGTCCACGCAGAAGCGCCACTCCGCTTCGTCGA
>CAYLUN010000124.1:0-14108 GCA_964386865.1 uncultured Lentisphaeraceae bacterium
CATTTGGCACGCTCCTCTCATCCTTGCCCAGGTCTGAAGTACTATAATTCCAGAACCAAGGGGCATTTCTTACTTCATCATAATGAAAACCTGTTAGGCCAATAAAATCATATTTGTTCACGCCGCTATTCTTCAAGAAAGAACCAACATTGGCTCCACCCTCTTCCCCAATCGGGTCCCTATTCACCCACCGCCCCAGCTCCGGGTGGTAGAAGCGGTAGCCGTAGTAGTACAGCCCCGTCTCCTCATCGAGATACTTTGTCGAGAACCAGTAGGCGAACCCGCCGGACAGCGGGCCGGACAGCGCGTCGGTGTTGCCGAAGGCGTCGAACTCGCGTCGGGCGGCGACACCGCCGGTCGCGTCGAGGTAGGCCGTGATGTTGCCGTTGGCGTCGTAAGTCGGGTAATAGGTGGCGATGGTTGGAGAGGTTCCAGGTTCACAGTTCACGGTTGTGACGGCCAGCAGCCCGCCGACCCCGCCCGCGCCTTGCAGCGTGCCGCTGAGGTCGAGACCCCAGGTGTAGTAATTGGTGCTGACCTCCGAACTCTGAACGCTGACCTCTCTGATGACGTTCCAGCCGTCGTAGAGGAAAGAGGCTGTAGACTGTAGGCTGTAGGCTGTAGAGGGAGACGCGCGGGTGTAGACCTCCTTGCGGATGCGGCGGGACTGGTGGTCGTAGGTGTTCGCCACGCGCAGGACGTTGTTGGAGATCGCGGCGGTCATGCGGTTCTCGGCGTCCCACATGTAGGCCCAAGGGCCGTACGAGGTCATGTTGCCGTCCAAATCGTAGGTGGGCGCGACGGCCGCGTCACCAGCCACCTCCGTGTACTGGTTCAGGGCGTTCGCGGCGTAGTAGAAATTCTCGCTCGTCATCGAGTTCAACACCTTTCTGTTCCCGATGGGGTCGTAGGCGTAATAATGGTCGTACTGCCAGCCAAGTTCGTACTCCGCGATCACTTCTGAGCGCTCATTGTAACCGAAGACGTTGTAGCGCGTCGAGCTTGTGAAGTCGTCGGCCCGGGCCGTGCGGCGGCCGAGGGCGTCGTTCTCGTAGGCGTGCGAGGAGACGGGCGTGCCGTTCCAGAAGTTGGAGACGGCGGAGACCAGGTCGCGGGCGGGTTCGTAGGCGAAGGCGCGGGAGACGGGGGGCAGGAGTGTCGAGTTACCATCCGAAAATCCCCCGACCTCCTTGACCGCATCGCCCCCCTCAACGTATCCGTAGCCGAAGTTGAACCAGATGTCCGTCGACCAGTCGTACTCCCGGAGCCGCGACGAACCGACCCCTGACAGTCTTCCGCAGGCGTCATACCCGTAGCTGGTCGCGAATTCGTACGGGCCACTCACAAGCCAGGCATCGCCGTAAACCATGTTGTTGACGCCTGTGGCTTGGGGCCTTCCGTTTGCGTAGTATGAACGCTTGAGCGTGTCCCTGTTGTGGGACTCGGCAACGAGGTCGGGGCCGGCGTGCGTGAAGAGGTTGGTGGAGGCGGATGTGGCGGCCGAGACCAGGCGACCGAGGCGGTCGTAGTAGTATGACACGTCCGGCGTCGCGTCGGAATAGGCGGTGTTGGTGAGTTGGCCGAGCAGGTCGTAGGCGAACGTTGAGGTGACTCCGCGCGCCCACGTGCGGGTCTTGAGCCGTCCGAGCGCGTCATACGTATACGAGGGTCCCATGCCGTCGGCGTAGACCTTGCTCGTGAGCAGCCCGGTCAGCGGATCGTAATTCCAGCGGGTCACGTCGAGGGAGGAGTTAGGAGTTAGGAGGGAGGAGTTGGCCACCGTCGAGAAGTCGAACGACGCGTCGCGGGTGGTGGCCATGGCGGTCATGCGGCCGGCGGTGTCGTAGGCGTAGGCGACGGGGTAGGCCGCGCCCCAGGCCGCGACGACGTTGCCCAAGGGGTCGTACGCGGTGTGCGTGACCTGGCCGAGGGCGTCGGTGACGGAGGTGCGGCGGCCCTGCGCGTCGTAGGCGTAGGAGGTGCGGTTGCCGGCGGCGTCCTGCGTGTAATCCGCCTGCCCGAGGGCGTTGTAGTGGGTGACGGTGGTGTTGCCGCGTCCGTCGGTGCGGGACCTGACACGGCCGAAACCGTCGTACGCGAACGTGTTTGTGACGCCGGCCGGCGTGACTTCGAGGACGGCCCGTCCGGCGACGCTCTTCGTGACGGCGGCAAACGCCGAGTCGGGCGCGTCGGTGACCCGCCACGCCGCCGCGGCCGGGGCGTCCGTGTACGCTCGCGAGCGCGTCTCGCCGCCGCGCGCGTCGACGGACACGGTCTCGGCCGTCAGCAGGGCCCCGTCCGGGACGCCGCGCACGCCGCTGGCGGGCGCGGGCCGGCCGATCAGCCGTTCCCGCGTCTGCGACGTCAGCATGGGGCTGTCTAGGTTGTACACGCCCCACGCGCGCGTCTCCGTGACGCGCCACCAGTCCCCTTCCGAGAAGGCGTACCGGGTGTCGTTCGAGACGACGCGGTCGGCGCCGGCGAAACCGGTCAGGCCGTCCATGTCGGCGTCGACCGCCGTCAAAACGGCGTTCCCGAGTTCGTCGTACCCGTACAGGACGCCGGGGGCGCCGGCGCGCTCCGAGCGGCTCAACCTGCGCCGGTCGTCGTACTGGCTGACCGTCACGCCCAAGGGGTTGCTGACGGAGGAGACGCGCCCGAGGAAGTCGTAGACGGTCTCGGACACCGTGCGCGCGGGCGTGTCGGAGGATTCGGCCGTCACGGTCTCGACCCTGCGCCCGTCCGCCGTCCACGCGGCGGCGCGCGTCTCGCGCGTCCACCTGGGCCCGCCGGACGCGGCGTCGCCCCACAACCGCTCGGTGACCGAATCGCCCCCCTGGGTACGCGAGACGCGCGAGGTCACGCCGCAGGAGGAGGTCTCCTCGACCTCGCGCCCGCCCTCGTAGTAGCGGCGGGAAACGGTCGCGACGCCGAGTTCGTTCGTGGTGACGCGGTAGTTGCCGGTGCCGTACGGATAGGCCGTGACCGTGGCGAGGTGCGCGTAGGCCGGATCTTCGTTGCCTGTGGCGGCCACGTAGACTTCGGCCACGCTGCGTATCTCGCGGCCGAGCGCGTCAAAGAAGGTCTCCGTGACGGGATACCGCCCTTCCGCGCCCTCCAGCGCCGCGAGCGAGGTTTCGTCCGACCTGGACCAAAGCCCGTCGGCCGAGGCGCCGACGTCCCGCGCGCGGCCGTCCCGGCCGACCGCGGACTCCAGCCGGCAGCAGCCCCAGCCGTTTGACGCGGAGGTCCCGTCCGGATAGAACGTGTTCACCAGCCTGCCCTTGCCGTCATACGCGTATGTCTCGCACGAGAGCACGGCGTTCGACGCGCCGCCCAGGAAGAGGCGGGTCTCGCGGCGGAGCGCGCGGCCGGAGAAGGCGTCGAGGGTCTCGACCTCGAACGTGCTCTTCATGGGCACGCCGTCCGCATAGTCCGGCGTCCCCGTCCATGAGGTGACCTCGACCTGGTCGTCGGTCCCGTCGGCGTCCGTGTCGTCGGGCGCGTACTGCCACTGAGTCTGCCGGGTGAGGGCGCCCTCCCGCCGCGTTTCCGACAGCGGCCGGCCGCGGAGGAGCGGGGGCGCCGCGCCGCCGGACGACAGGTTCGTCGCGCTCGCGTAAGACAGGGTCTCGGTGAAATCGGCCGCGGCCTGCCTGGCCATCGACGGGGAGTCCGCCCTGGACACCTTGTGCCGGACGCAGGCGAAGCCGTCGGGCCCCTGCTCGGTGCCGTAGGTATGCCACTCACGGGCGACTGTCGCGCTCTCCCAAGCCCCCATGACGTAGGCCGTGACCGTGCGGTCGCCGTCGCCCGCGCCGCCCTCCGGGCGGGCCCGGTCGTACTGGGTCTCCGTGACTTTGCACCGTCCGGGCCGGCAGGCGCGGAAAACCGGGGCGGTGACGGACAGCGCGTTCGTCACGAGGCTCGGGGCGGGCCCGCCGTCCAGGGAGACGGCCTTGAGCGTCTCGCGCCCGTAGGCGTCATACTGGCGGTACTCCCAGAACCCGTCGAACGCGCGGTGCTTGAAGCGGGGGCGGCCGTTGAGGGCCGGCTTCTCGTCGTTTCTCCAGTAGGCCATGGCGCACTCGCGCCAGACGCCGGCGGCCCCGTCCCACTCGGCGCTCACGGTTTCGCGCTCCACCGCCGCCCGCCCCGCCCCGATCTTTTCCGTGCGGGAGGCGGTGCCGGCGAGCACGCGCCCGCCCGAGTCGACGGTCAGGTTCGTCACCGTGGCCCATCTCTTCCCCCCCGACGCGTCTTCCGACCGGCCGAAAACGGAGCGCCGGCCGGTCAGCAGGTCGGTCCTGCTCCACGCGCCGCCGGCGTATTCGTAGCGGGCGTCGGCGGGCGTGAGGCTTCCCTCGCGCTTGGTGAACCGCACCTTCGCGGCGTCGCCGCCCTCGTTGACAATCGTCCACGTGTGGGCCACCGGCCCACCCACCTGGTTCCGAACGGTGACCAGGACGCCCGCGTCGCCCGAGGCGGAGTAGGGCTCCACGCCCACGTCCCGGCCGTTGCGGGCGGAACTGTAGGCCCGCTCGACGCCGCCGCCGGGCCACATGTTCGTGAGGACGGACCCGTTGCCCGCCACCGCGAAGAGCGCGGGCGAGACCGGAACGGAGCTGGTCTGGACGTTGAGATACAGCATTCCGGAGAGCGTGCCGTAGGCGGGTTTGCCGAGGGGCACGCGGAAATGGAAATATCCGGAAGCGTTCTGCCACTCGCCCTCGTCCGCCCCGCAGGCCCCCGACGCGCAGGAGCCCCCGCACTCGCCTCGGCAGGAGCCCTCGTCCCCGCCGCCGAAGGCGGTCTGCCCCGACCAGACGCTGTCGCACGGCGCCTCGGTCACATAGTCGTCGGCCGGCGCGGCGGGGCAGCTGCCCGCGTTCACCCTGCCGATCAGGCGCCCGCAGAACCGTATCTCGAATTCGACCGACCCTCCGCCCGCGTCCGGATAATAATAAGGGCTTTCCGGATACACGCTCAGCTGCTGGAACCCCTGGCAGGCGCCCGCCGCCCCGAAATCCAGAGAGCAGCCCGCGCACACGTTCGGCGTGAAGTTCGAGACCGCGGCGTACCCGCCGACCCGCATGCCCTCGCGCATGCACTCGTCGTAATACCAGTCGAAGACGCAGCCCGAGTAATCCGCGGCCTGCGTCTCTCGGAGATGTATGCACGACGCGGTGGGGTCGACGTAATAGGCCGTGAGCGGCCCCAACCGGGCCGATCCGGCCTCCGAAGGCACCTCGAACGTCCCCGAGTCAACGCCGCCGAGGGCGGCCCGGTACAGGGCGGCCTCAGGCACCTGGTCGGCGCCGCCGTACGACGCGTCAAACGGCCGCCCGTCCCAGCTGACGGAGAAACCGACCGGGGTCGCGGCGGACAGCGGGCCGCGGACGACGGCCGGCCCGCCCGGCGTGTCCTCCACCGGCGTGTCGGACGTGAAGGAGACCGAGGGCGCCCAGCCGATCAGGTAGAGCGGGGTGTCCAGGCTGACGCGCCCCCCGCGCGCCGCGAAAGCCCCCGGCTCCAGCCGGAGGCGCACGGTCAGCGCCGAACCGCCCGCCGGGACGGGCAGCGGTATGGCGCCCCCGTCGACCGCGAACGGCTGCGGGACCACGGGTTCCTGGCCTTGTATCTCCCACCCCAGGAGCAGCCCGGACGCACCGAGGTCGAACGAGCCGGCGCGTCCGCCGCTGTCGGCCGCTATGAAGAACTGGCGGGGCCAGACCTCGTCCTGACCGATGTTGAAGGTCCGCTCATATACGGCGAAACCGTCATTCGTCCCGAGCGCCGGGTAAACGACGAACGGCTCCGTCAGCTTCCATATCATGAAATCGCCGGCCTCCGGCAGCGTCACGCTTGACGTTCCGACATGCTCCGCCCCGGATGAGCAGAAGGCGCGGACCTGCGCGTTCAGCTGCACCGATGAATAGGCCCCCGTCACGGTGACTGACAGTCCCATCGTCTCGCTCGAGCAGATGACGCCGTTCTCCGTCCACACGGCCACGCTGTAATTGGTGGCGTCCGGCAAGGGCGTCCAGCAGACAGTCGATCCTGAACGTGAGGAGGCCGTCCAGGAAACCACGAACGACGGGTCCGTCCCCATGGCGAACTCGGCCGCGTTGTCGGTTCCGTCCCCGTCGTAATCGCCGCGGATCTCGCCGGCCAGGTTCGTGCCACCGAACCAGGCGGACTCCCACCAGTCCGGCAGCCCGTCCCCGTCCCCGTCGGGATCGTACGAGTTGGGGCCGCGGCCGGCCCGGGCCTCCCACAGGTCGGTGACGCCGTCGCCGTCCGTGTCCCAGAGGCGCGGATTTGTCCATATCGCGGACTCCTCGACGTTCGAGAGCCAGTCCCCGTCGATGTCCTCGTCCGCGTCCGCGTGAAGCGGGTCAAAACCGAACGTGCTCTCCCATTCGTCGCCCATCCCGTCGTTGTCGTCGTCGGCGTCCTCCTCCAGCGGCGGGACGCTGGTCGACGGCACCTCGAATCTCATCGTGTCGGGCCTGCCGTCGCTGTCGCTGTCCGCGCTGGCGGACGGGTCGAAGGGGAACGCGTCCGGGCCTGCGGCGATCCAACCCGAGCGATTGTCAGGATAGTCAAGATCACGGGGCCCGTCCGGATCGAGCGGGCCGTCGCTCGCCCAGTCGTTGTCGGTGTCGGGGTCGTTCGGGTCGGTCTGGAGGACGACCTCCTCCGCGTTGGAGAGCCCGTCGCCGTCCGTGTCCGCATAGCCGGGGTCGGTTGCCGCCAACATTTCGTCATAATTCGAAACGCCGTCGCAGTCCGGATCGCCGTACTGGTCCGCGGCCTTCGGGTCCAGACAAGGGTGCTGGATCTCCCATGCGTCCGGCATACCGTCGTCATCGTCGTCCGCGTCCTCGACCAGCGGCGGCACGCTTGTCGACTGCACCCCGGCGGCCAACTCGTCGGGGTCGCCGTCGCCGTCCGTGTCGAGCGAGCCGGCTGGGTCGAGCGGGAACGGGTCCGCGCCGTCGTCCGCGCCGTCGTCGTCCGTGTCCGCGTCCGCCGGGTCTGTCCCGTCCCCCACCTCCGCCCCGTCGCACTGGCCGTCGTGGTCGCTGTCGGGATCGGTGGGGTCGGTGACCCCCTGCGGCATCGCGGCGGAACAGCGCTCCGTCCCCGCCAGGAGCGCGGCCGGTGAAAGAGCCCTGAATTCGTTCGTCTGCCCGTCCTCGAACGCCCCCCAGCCGACCACGCGCCCGTCGGCCGTGGCCGCGAGCGCGTGGAAGCGGCCGCAGGCGACCGCGACGACGTTGGACAGGCCAGGCGGGGCGTCGCACTGGCCGCACCAGTTCTCGCCCCAGCACGCGACCGTCCCGTCCGCCATCAGCGCCACCGTGAAGTCCCACCCGGCCGCGACGGCCAGGGCCGGGCCGGGGGTCAGCTCCGCGGGAACGTCGGCGGCGCCCCAGCGGACCACCGCGCCCGACTCCGTCAAGGCCGCCACGTGGGCGCAGCCGGCGGCGATCATCGCGATCGCGGGAAGCGGGTCGGGCACGCCGCACTGCCCGGCGTAATCGGCGCCCCAGCAGGCGACGGTCCCGTCCGCGCATAGGGCGGCCGAAAACTCGTAGCCGCCGGAAACCGCCGCCACATTCGTTAGGCCGTACGGCACGTCGCACTGGCCGTAGTTGTTCAGGCCCCACGCCGCCACGGTCCCGTCAGGCCGCACCGCGAGCGTGTGGGCGATACCGGCCGCGATGGCCGTGAAGCCCGTCTCCCCGTACGGCACGTCGCACTGGCCGCAGGAGTCGTCGCCCCAGCAGAGCGCGGTGCCGCCGGCCGTCAGCGCCGCCATGTAGTTGCATCCGCCGCTCAGCGCGGCCAGCGCCGTCAGGCCGAAGTCGGGCGCCGCGACGTAAGGCCCCGGCCCGGTCTCCAGCGCGCCCCAGCGGACGAGCCGCCCGACCGCCTCCTCGGCGTCGGTCAGACCGTCGCCGTCCGTGTCCTGCGAGCCCGGGTCTGTGCCGATGCCGAACGCGGACTCGTCGCCGTTGCTCAGGCCGTCGCCGTCGGGGTCTTCGGACTCCGCGGCGGAAGCGGCAAGCCCGTAATAAATTTCCCACCCGTCGTCCATCCCGTCGCTGTCGGCGTCGACGTTGCTGAACCCCTGGAACTGCCCCGGCAGCCACAGGGCCAGCAGGAGGACGACGCAGAGCGCGACCGCGATGCGGACCGCGAGGAAACCGTTCGCCTTGAGCATGGAGCGCCTTCCGGCGGGGGCGCTCGGATCGCCTCTCTGGGGCGGATACGGGACGCCTCACCCTGCCACACAGCGGGCCGGGGGCCGGGGCGGACGCCACACGATAATCCGCCTTTCCGGCACTCCACAACCCAATGTTGGCACCCATTATGCGGGGGGGGTAGAATAGTCAAGCGCGAATTTCAGTTCGATTCAGTCTGTCTCGCGTGTTTCTCGGCGTTCCGGCGCCCAGCGCTCGCCTTCAGGCTAAACCCGTACACGCTTCGTGCTATTCCGACGCGCGCACGACGATCTTATAGAAGCCCGCCGCGTGGCCCGCCGTGTCCACGGTGTGGCTGTTGCTCGGCGGCGTGGCGGGCAGGCCCGTGGCGATGACGCTAAAGGTCCCGCCGAGCGTCGGGGACCAGAGCACGTCGTAGACGCGGCCTTCGAGGCTCGGCCAGCGCAGCGTGAGCTCGTTCGGGGCCGGCTGGCCGGCGTCGCCGCCGCTCACCAGCTCACGGATGTTGAAGGTCGAGGCACGGTCCGTGGGGTCGGTGCCGGCCACGCACTCGCCGCCGTTGCAGAGCCCGTCCCCATCGGCGTCCGCGTCGGGATCGACACCGCCCTCGTTCAGGAAGTAGAAGCGCTCCCACACGTCGGGCAGGCCGTTGCCGTCCCAGTCGTCCGAATCCGTGGGCGCGACATAGGGCGCGAACCAGACCGCGTCGGCGATGACCGTGTTCGCGCCGGAAGCCTCGGTCAGGATCCGAACGCTACCTGCCTGGCCTTCGTCGAAGCGCCACACGCCCAGCGCGTTCCACACGCCGCTGTTCTGCCGCATGTCCACGGTCACGCGGCTGACGCCGTCCGCGTGAGCGACCTCGACCGCCACGTTGGTCGCCCGATCCGTGCCGTTCCAGATCAGCCGCACCTCGTACGAGCCGGCTGCGCGGAGGTGCGGCGTGAAGCGCACCCAGTTCGTCGGGGAGAAGACCTTGCCGTTGTGCAGGTAGTTCGTGCCGTACCGTTTGGACTCGTACTGGCTCCCGACCCATTTGCCGGACCACGCCACGCCGGACGCGTCGGCGTTGTCGACGATCACATCGTCCGTGCGCGTCCAGCGGAACGCGTCCGCGATGACTGACAGGCCCGCCGAGCCGAGCGTGTGGATCCGCGCGAAGCCGTTGGTGCCCGACGCGAAGCGGTAGCGCCCAAGCGTGTTCCACTGGCCGGAGTTCTTGTTCATGTCCACCGTGTTGGTGGCCGTTCCGTCGGCGTAGGCGACCTCGATCTTCGCCGCCGTCGCGCGGCCGGACGAGCCGTTCCACATTTGCTGGAGCCGGTAGACTCCGGCCTCGGACACGTTCGGCCGGTAGCGCGCCCAGAGGCTGGCCGAGGCCTGTGTGTTGTTGTGCAGATAATTGGTGCCATAAAACTGCCCCGTGCTGCCGACGCTGCCGACCCACGCGCCCGAGAGTTCGGCCGCGGGGTTGTCCACGGTCACGTTGTCGCTCTTGACGAAGCGGAAGGCGTCGGCGATCACATAATTACCGGCGGTGCCCTCGGTCAGAATGCGGGCGCTGCCCGCCGAGCCCGCGAGAAAACGCCAAACGCCGAGCGAGTTCCACACGCCGCCGCTCTGGCGCATGTTGACTTGGACGGTGTTCGTGCCGTCGGCGTGTATGACCTCGACCAGCACATTCGTGGCGCGGTTGTCACCCGAACTCCACTTCTGGAAGACCTCGTAGTAGGCGGCCTCCGGCAGCGACGGCGCGTAGCGGATCCACTTGTCCGAGCCCTTGCCCGTGCTGCCGTCGTGCAGGTAGTTGGTGCCCTCAAACTGGCCTGCCGCGCTGACGCTGGCTGTCCACGTGCCGCGAATGTCGTCGGCCGGCACGCTCGTGTTGTCCACCAGCACCGCCACCTCGGGCGGCTCGGGCTCGACGACCACCCGCTGCGGGTAGATCCCGCCGATGGCGAGCTGCAGCTCAGCCGTCTTGGCGGGGCTGCGGTAGATCTCGCGCGGCAGGCAGCCGTATTTCTTGCAGAGGCCCGCCGCGTAGCCCACCGCCACGCCCATCTGGCCGCAGGTGTTCATCACGCGCGGGCTGCCCAGCGCCACGTGGCTGACGCTGACGTTGCGGCCGGCCATAAAGAGGTTCGAAATGTCGCGCGAATACAGGCAGCGGTAAGGGAAATACCACTTGGACACAGCGGTCGGCGTATACGTGGAGATATAGCTGACCGCCGTCGGGTAGTGAAGGTCGATCGACCAGGTGGCGGTGCCGACCGCGTCCTCGAAATAGACGCCCTGCACGATGTTGCTCTGCACAAGCAGGTAGTCGCCCAAGAGCCGCCGTGACTCGCGCTTGCCCGCCACGTAGGGCACCCAGTCGAGCGCGCGGTTGGCGTTGGCGCCGCTCTGCTTGGCGTTGTAGAAGTTGCCGTAGATGGCGCGGAACAGGTGGTCTCGGATCGCCTCGGCGTCGGTGATGGTGCTGAGGTGCATGCCGTACTCCCAGTACCAGTCGCCGCCGGTGGCCACGCGTGTGCCCGCGACCGTGAGCGCCCACGGCACGGCGGGGAAGTTCGTGGCTGAGCCCGTGTCGCGCGAGGTCCACATGAGCGTGTTGCCCATGGTCATGGCGTCGGCCGCCGCGGGCGCGCGCGACTCGCCGAACTCGGCCATGGCCTCGCGCCCTGAGCGGTAACTCGCGCCGGCCCAGTAGCCGACCCACGCGTCGCCGGTGCAGTCCGCAAAGAGCGGTGCGCTAAAGCGCTGGCGAACGCCGGAGTCCATTTGGCGGGCGTCAACCGACACGAGCTGGCGCAGGCCGTTCGTGACCACGCCGTACGCGCGCCAGCCGGTGAAGAGCGTGATCGTCGGGTACTTCGCCACTTCGGCCAGGCGCTTCACGTCGTAGGTGACGGAGTTGCTGCTCATGTTCACCGCGTCGTTGGCGACGGCGGTCACGATGCGGTGGCGCTTCTCGCCCTGCGTCTGCACGCGGATCTCGCCGCTGCCGTTGCCGCCCAGCACGGGGCGGTCTTGAATGAGCGCGACCGTCAAGCCCTGCTCTGCGGCCGCGATCGCCGCGCACGTGCCGGCGAGGCCGCCGCCCACCACCACGAAATCATAGTCGCCTGAGGTCTCAGGCACAGAGTCCTCACCGCGCCGCTGCGCACGCCACGCGCGCAGCCCCGCCGCGTCGTTCGGCGGCGCGGAGGCCGAAAGGTCATCGGTGATGCAAAGGGCGTCGCAGCGGCCTTCGAACCCGGTCAGATCCTTCAGCCGGAGTTCGACTTCGGCGTCCGCGAGCGTCACCGTGCCGCCGTCCACCCAGCCCCACGTTGCGGGCGTCGTGCCGAAGACGGTCGGCAGGGTCTCTCCGTTGAGCGAAACTTGGAAGCGCCCCGGCTTCTCGCCCGCGAAGTCCGGCGTCCAGTCGCGCGTGCGCACCCACAGCCGCCACGTGCCGGCGGCAGGCAGCGTCACCGTGGTGGCCGCGTCCGCCACGGGCACGCCCATACCGTGAGCGAGCAGGTAAGGAGAACCCATCACGTCCACGAACTGCGTGTCGAGCGCCCAGCCGCCCTTCTGCGCGAAACTCTCGGCCTCGACCAAGACCTCCGCAGCCGACGCCGCCAGGCAGGCGCTCGCTGCCGCAGCAACTGCGCATGTAGTAGCCCTCAACCGCATGCCAACTCCTTGCGTTCCGAACACGGTTCGCATTGTCCACTCAGTGACTCTATTTTATCACACAGCGGACCGCGAGCGCCACGCCTGATTTCGCGGTGAATGCGGGCGACGCTCAGATCCCAGCATGAGGCGAATGGGGGTTGGGATGGCTGAGCTCTATTTCTGGAACATTTCGAGCAAGACGTTAAGAACGCGGAGGGACTCCGCAGAGGTAAGATGCCCCAGCCTCTTCACGAGTCGGGCCTTGTCTACGGTCCGGATCTGATCAAGGACGATTTGTCCTTCGACACTGTGGAACTTGCACGAGACCCGCGTCGGGTAGTCGCGACCTTTGCTCGTCATGGGCGCAATGATGACCGTTCCGATGTGCTGGTTCATCTCATCCGGCGAGATGATGGTGCAGGGCCTCGTCTTTTTGAGCTCGTGCCCGACCGTTGGATCGAGTGCAATAAGGAACACGTCGAAGCGATTCACTTCCATTCCCACTCCTCCTCGTCCCACCGGTTTGATGCTGGTTGGCCGTCAAGCAACTTGTCGTCCCCCGCCTGTGCCATCCGTGCGAAGGCGGCATCCCAGCCGGCGCGCGGCTGCCGGGGCGCACGAATCAGGATCATGGAGTCGCGGACATCCATCTCGACCTGCTCCGTCAGCCCACACTGCTCAATAAAGGGCTTGGGTATCCGGATGCCGCGTGAGTTGCCAATCGGTATCAACGTCGTTTTCATAGCCAGTAGTGTATCCACTTTGTGGCTACATGTCAACGATCCGCCCTTTCTACAGGCCACAACGCGCGTCGAGCGCGAGGCACGGCGCGGTTACGCCGTTGCATGAGTGGGCCTGGGCGTCCTTTATGACTTCAGTCCTCATCGGGCTCGGCAACCAATTGCCCTCCTCTGTACGTAATCTTCGAGTCGGGTGGAGTCTCCATATCTTAAGCGAAGTGACGCAGTCTCTCCCTGTGTGCACCAAGGGTCTTCTTTGCGTCGGCGAGCACCTTCTTGATCCTTCTGGCCTAACGTCAGCGGCCTCCAACCACCGGAGCCGAAGGCGAACGGGGGTTTGGAGAGGCGCGTTCGGCTTTCCTCTTCTCACGTTCTCTATCAGCCTTTTCCCAAGACTCGATGTCTTTTATGATCATCTCCGCTTGACGTTTACACCTCTGCTCTTCCGACATCTCGATAAGTTCGTCGAAACAGTCTGAATTTGCAGTTGTCAGGCGTCCGAATACGTCCACATAGATTGAGACGGGTTCCCCGAAGGCGAAGTGTGTGCTGTATGAAACGAACCAGCCGGGCCACTGACGAGTACCGCGGTGGTCGTGCCAGAATACGGGAATGAAGGTGTCGTGTTCCCATCCGATGCGAGTGAGCATATGACCCATAAATGCATCAGCCGCTCGGCGAGCGCGCCGCTGAGTGAGTTCCTTGAGCCACAGGGTCAGAAAAAACAGCATCGCAACAGCAACTACAGATCGTACGAATATGTCTCTTTTTTTCACCATCTTGTTGCCGCTTCAACGATTGGCCTAACGGGCGGCGAACTTGCGAGCCGTACCGTTCAGGCCGTTGTTCGCCTTTTGGCCTTTCCGTGTCGAGTACAGGAATGGCGTTTCCAGGTCTGAGAGACGGATTGTGATGTCCTCCGCTTCAAGCGTCACGACACAACGCCAATTATGACCGTCGATGACCAACTCGCGCGCATCGCCAATCGTGTCCTCCTCCAGCCAGACGCCGCCAATCCAGAACTCCGTTTTGTCCATCTTGAACCCTTGCGAGACGCGCCACTCCAGGGAACGTACGGGCGAGATCGTCAATCGTGAGTCAGCAACATAGAGTTCGTTCCCTGTGGTGTTCTTGACGAACCCCAGTTCCCAGCAATCCCGGTTGATCGGGATTGTGAGGTGCTTGCCGCGCAAGGAAACATCCGATTCCCGAAACCTGGCGTCATGAATGAGGCTGCTGAGAAAGACGAGATCGTGGCGCCGGTTCGAGTCCCGTCGAACTGAGTAGACCACCTTGCGTGGCACGCCGCCAAAGTGGTCAAAGAACAGCCTCTGGAAATCCGGTTGTTTCATTCTCATTGTTTCTGGCGAACAGTGTTATTTAGCCTACTTCGAGGGGATGCGACATCTCTCGTTCAATGACGAGATGGTATGTGCTCGGGTGACGATAGTCAAGAGCCCAAAGGCATGTG
>CAYLUN010000125.1:0-13814 GCA_964386865.1 uncultured Lentisphaeraceae bacterium
GCAGGGTCAGCGTGCCGCTGCCGCCCTTGACGAAGGTCAGCGCGTTGGTCATCCGGCCGTTGAACGTGGTGTTCGCGCTCTGGTTGACCGTGAGCGTGGCCGCCGTGGCGCTGGTCAGGACGCGCGCGCCGGCGTTCGCCGTGCCGTGCTGCAGGCCGCCGACGGTCTGGCTGAAGCCGTTGAGGTCCACGAAGCCGTTGGGCGCGTAGCCCAGACCGATATTGAAGGTGCTGGCCGCTGGAAGCGCGTTGGCGAGATCGGTGCGGAGTGTTCCGTTACCTATGGTTGTCGTGCCCCACTCATTTCCGGCGACAGCCAGCACGGTGAGCCCCGGGCTGTCAGTATAGAACGTCCCCGTGCTTCCCAGTAGCACCGGCTTGTTCGTGAAAACCATGGCGCCAGCGGAATTGATGACGAGCTGCTGGCTGGCGCCAAGCGAACTGACGCCCCCGGCCACATCGAGACGCGTGTTGGCCGCCACATTGAAGCGCGCGCCGGAGCGGAGCGTGATCGGCCCGGTCAGCGTGTTGGTTTTGGAGCCGTTGTAAAGGCCCGATTTATAGGTCACATTTTCGCCGCCAATAAAGAAAAGCGGCTCGGCCACCGTGATCCCGCCGTAGACCTGAAGCTGGCCGTCCACGCCCGTGTAGATGGTGGTGCCCGCGCTGGCGCTGCCCAGCGAGTTGCTGTGGTCGATGGCCAGATTGCCCTGTCCGACAAAGGTCTCGCCGCTGTAACTGCTGTCGCTGTACAGGCTCACGATACCTGCGCCAGCCTTGGTGACGCCGGAGGCGCCGGCAGCGCTGTCGCTGATGGCTCCGCGCAGCGTGAGCGTGCGCGTGGTGTCGGGCGAGGTGAGCACCAGCTCCTTGTTCGGGCCGATGGTCGCGTTGCCGCTCAGCGTCAGATCGCCCGCGCCCGCGTTCAGGAGCCCGTTGGCCTGGAACGCGCCCGCGATTGTGCCGGCCGCGCCGGTGTAGCGCAGGGTGTTGAACGACGCCCCCGCGCCCAGGGTGCCGACCGCCGCCACGTCGTAGTTCAGCGCGCCGGTGGTGTCGGTCACGTTCGCCGCCGTGGCAGCAGCCGTGCCCGTATAGCCCGTGATGATGCCGCTGCTCACATTCGCGTATTTTGTGGAGGTTAACGTACCGAAGGTGGCCCACGGTGCGATGATGCCGGTGACGCCGTTGGAGAAGCTCAGGGCAGAGACGGTGACGGTTCCCGATCCTTTGACCGCCACGGCGCAGCCCGTGGAACGGAGCACGCCGCCCGTGACCGCGAACGTCCGGCCGCTGGCGACGTTCCAGTCCTGGCCCGCGTTCGCGAGCAGCGTCAGGCCGCAGCCGAGGGTCAGATTCTGGGTAGCGAGCGTCATGTCGACGCCCATTCCGCCCAGCGTCAGCGAGTTGGTTCCGGCGATGGAGACCGCACCGCCGGGGTTGACGATTCGGATGCCCAGCCAGCTCCGATCGGCTCCGAGCTGGGTGGCGTTGGCGCCGGTGACGGTGTTGGTCCACTGGGCGACATCCGCCCCAGTCGGGGCGCCGACCAACCAGCTAGTGCCCAGGTTGAGGTTGTCCTGATTGTTGGCCTTGTCGCGGGTCACGGCCGTTGCAGGGAGACACACAGCCGCGAATGCGGCCAAGCTGACGCACACTACCTTCTGCAGTTGATTAGACATGACTTTTTCTCCTGTTACACATGACTGTTCGCCCTTGAATGTCACTACACTACCGGAAACAACCGAACCCCGCTATTGGCGGATCCGCCCGTCCAAGGCGCATCTCCCGGCGTCGCAACCTTGGACGCTTTCTGCCAGCCATCGGCCCCTTGCCCCACTCGCCAGCCTGGCGGCTCTCTTCGGGCATCCACGCATTCCTGGAACCCGAAGCAACCGTGCAAGTAGGGCGATGCGGCCAGATGCCTTGACCGGCTTCTGATCGAGGGCAAAACCGTGACAAAAAGCATAGCGGACATCAGCCGCGGGCTTCGCGTCCCTCGCAGCAGGTACCCCGATCCAAATTGCGCCCGAAAACGGGTTGCGGCCTTTCTCTGCCATCGGCATCTCAGCTGCGTGCAGTGCGAAAGGCGCGAGCAGCAGGGCGGCGAGGAGGGTGAGCGTTTGGTTCATGTACAAAACACCTATCATTTCTTGTCCGCCGCCGTGTTCGTCAAGCCCTCGTTGGTCCAACCTTCGACGTCATGCCTTTAAAAACCGTTTTAATTTTGGCAAAATCACGCAAAAATATCAATCGGCTGTGATTTTCGTTTTCAGTCATTTTATTATGTTATACTGCCACATTAATGTCTGCGCACAATGCCCTTCTACTTCCCATTTTCCACGCGCCGCGAGCGTAGCGAGTCAGCCAGCCCATGCCGTCCGCTCTATTACCTCACGCGCTAAACCAGCTTCACCACTTATCGCGCCTATCGCTCCACACCCGTCTCTCACACTTTAGAACTTCTATGAGAATGCTAGTCAAGGTCGCTAAAGACCTGTCCCCCTGTCCGCCCTCTGGGGGCGCGGCATCCGCGGCCTGCTGCTGGGCCCCACCACCCTGCGCGAACACGCGCGGGTGGACATGGACTGGACAAGATTCTCCGCGGTGGAGTTGGGCACCACGCTGGAGCATCCGGCCCTGCACCGCGTTGAACGCAGCTATTGCGAGGATTGCCTCCTGCTGTACGAGTATCTCCGGCAGCGCGGTTACAGGCGGATCGGTCTCGCCATCACTGAACGGCGGCGCGGGTTCATGCGCGCGGTGGCCGTCGCCGCCTTGTTGCTCCATGTGGCGAAGCACCCGGACGCGTGCGCCGCCCCCCCCTGTCCGACGGCGATTTTCATCCGAAAGGATGCCGGGGCTGGCTCAAGCGGGAACATCCCGATGTGGCCATCTTCTACCAAAGCAACGTCCCCTCCGAGATACCGGGACAGGCGCGGACACCGACCGCCTATCTCAGCGCCGTTGATCCGCACCAAACCGGACTGGTGCCCGACATCGCCTTAATGACCAAGGACGCCGTCCGTTTTCTTCACCAGATGGTCGTTTCCGGCGAACGGGGCCAGCCGGTCCGCTGCTGCAGCCACGCCTATCGCAACATCTTCCAGACAGGCACAACCGCCTGACCTGTGTGAGATTGACCTTTTCCGCATTGATGAACACCGTGTTCAAGGGTGGCCGTCTCGGCGAAGTCCCGGTTCTTGAATTCGGGCCCGTGCAGGCACGCTAGCAGCGGCTTAACATGAAAGCCCTTGGCTTCCTTGCCCGGGCCGGCAGCTACAGTTTGAGCAGGTCCAGATTCTTCCGCAGACGCTGAAGGGCGGCGATGTAGCGGTCGGGGATCAGGCCGTGCTTGTCAGGCCCCACGTCAAGCAACAGGTTCGCTCCGCGCGAGACGGAGGTCAGATACATGCCGAGCAACTCCGCGTCGGGACGCGGCTGGTCGCTCTCGCTGTAGAACCACTCCGCGCCGATGGGATCACAGACTTCGCCAGGCAGGTAGTAGTTTTTCCCGTCGATGGTGCGCCACTTGACATGGCCGGTCATCGCGTTAGGCAGGAACCTCTCGATCATGATCGCGTCGGTCGGCCAACTCTTGTCTGGGATGTACTCGGAGCCGTCGCCGATGCCGCTGTTGTAAATGATCAGCGCCTCCGGCTGGCGCGCGGCGATGTGCGCGTAGAGGCGGTTGCGGTAATCGCGCGGCAGCAGCGCCGGGATGTCCAGCCACCACTCCACCACGGGGCCGTAGCTGTCCATCAACTCGGTGATTTGCGCCCACTGGAAATCGAGATACCGCTGCGTGACGAACGCGGAGTTGCGGTTCGGCGGCGGGCCTTGCTTGCCGCCCGGGTAGGGCGCGAGATTCGGCGTGATCGAGCCGAAGAGGTTGTGGTTGTCCCAGGCGCAGTAGTAGAAGCCCGGCTTCACACCGCGCCGCTCGCAGGCTTTCAGGAACGCGGCGACCACGTCGGTTTTGTTGCCGGAGGTGCCGACGTGGTAGTCGTTGTGCCGCGTCGGCCAGAGACAGTGTCCGGCGACGTGCTTGGTCGTGAGCACGGCGTACTTCATGCCGGCGTCGCGGGCCACGGCGACCCATTGGTCCACGTCAAGCTTGTCGGGAGCATAGGCCGTGGACGGCTCGCTGCCGCCGGGCAGTTCGGAGTCGAGGAACGTGCTCATGCCGAAGTGTATGAACATGCCGAACTTCATCGCTTCCCACCGCTGCAAAGCAGCGACCGGCAGGCGCTGGGCGCCGGGCAGCTTCTTCGCGTCGTCCTCCGCGGTGCGGCGCTTGTTGTCGGTCTTCTTCGTGGCTATCGGCGCCGGGGCCGTCTGCTGGCCGTGAACGCAGGCGGCGAGTGTTCCGGTTGCGCCGGCGATGACCGCGGCGCGCAGAAACTTGCGGCGCGATACGTTCGCAGCGGTGGGCATTGCGGCAGAGGTCGAGGTCTTCATACGTTGTTTCATCCTTTATCCTAAGTACTGGCTAAGCAGAGATGCGATTCGGTTCGGAGTTGATTTCCATTTTCCACGCGCCGTGAGCGCAGCGCGTCAGCCGTCCCTTCGGCTACGCCGTTGCCGCCGGTGCCGGACCAGCCGTCCGCGCTGGGGGCAGACCCTCCCGCCACAACGGCAGGAGCCTCGAACCCGGCGTTGGTCACAGCGACCGCCGCCCGCACATCAGCCGACAGTCCTAAAACGACGGCTGTTAATATCACCATGTTCGTTTTTTGCATAACACACCTCTTCACAGCGTTGTCTACCTTCAGCTTACCCCTTTTGCCATCACAACCGCATGTTCACGCCGACCTTCATGATTATCCCTCCGCGATGCCCAGTTCCTTCAGCGTTTTGCGCAGCCACGCCAGCGACTTCTCGATCATCGGGCCGCCCTGCCCTTCGCACTCCATGCTCAGCGTGCCGCAATAGCCGCTGTCTCGCAGCAGCGCAAGGCACTTCCGGATGTTGTCGGCGTTGACGCCCTCGCCGATCGCGCACTGGCTCACCGCGATGCCGGTCTGGTTGCCGCGCACCGTTGCCGCCAGCGACTCGGAGACGTCCTTGACATGCACGTGGCTGACCTTCTTGATGAAGCTCTTCAGGAACACCACGGGGTCCTGGCCTGCAATAAAGGTGTTACCCGTGTCCATATTCATCCGCAGGTACGGGCTGTCGCAGAAGGCGAGCATCTTCTCCATCATCTCGGGCTTGGTTGTGAAATAGCCGTGCGGCTCAATGTTGACAATAATCTTGTGCGCCTCAGCCACCTCGATGATCTGCCCGTACTCGCGCTTCATCATCTCCAGCGCCTCGGCATCTGACAGCCCTTCCGGCTTGTGCAGCCCGTCGGTCGTGTCTACGTTCGGGCTGCCGGCCAGGTTGGCCCACGCGATGGCTTTCATCACGTACGGCACGCCGCGCAGCGGCCCGTCCTTGCCGGAGAGCGGGAAGGCCGCGTCGACCTGCGAGAAGCTTACGCCGTACCCCTCCATCTTGCGCCTGAGCAGCACGGGGTCTTCATAGAGCGCCACATGCGGCTGATAGCCGAGGCCGTGAATCCAGCTCACGCCGTCGATCAGGCCGCACTCGATGTGGTGTACGCCGTTCTTCTGCGCCCACTGGAGGCACGCCTCAAAACTCTTGTAGCTTGAATTGAACGCGTCGGTGTGAAATCCGATCTTCATGGCTCTTTCTCCTGCGTTTGCCGCGCGGTCCGGCGCGGCGGCGGGGTTCGCTTCGGCATGACTTACAAACCCTTGAAGCAGAGTGCCCGCGGCCGTCGCCGCGAGGGTGCCGCCAAGAAAATGCCGGCGGTTGAGGGCGGTCGTGTGAGTGTGTTTCTCTTGCATACCATTAGCCTTTTGTTTGAACATCAGGGCTCAAGACCCGCCGCCCACGCCGTGCCACGACGATAAAGCGTGCCGACCGCACTGCCCAGCGCCTTCGCACTGTGGCCGAGAGCGCAGTGGAACGTCCGCCCCTTGCCGGGCGTCAGCACGAAAACCATCGGGTATTGCTTCTGGTCCACCTTCGAGGCCGCAGTGGCCAGCACCTGGATCGGGGCCGCGCCGTCGAGACAGGTGTACAGTTCGTCATCCGTATCAAAATCGGCAAGGCCCTTCGTGATCGAGTGGGACGCATCCGTGATCAACACCTTGAACGGCCCGCGCGGGTCATGGCCGCGCAGCTTCGGGTTCCAGACCCGCCCCGCGATCACGCCGAAATCAGCGGCTACGGTCATCGTGGGCCAATCGATGAACGCGCCGGAGGCGAAATGGACCAGGACCAGGCCCTTCCCGCCTTCGACCGCACGCTTCAGGTTCGCCAGAGCGCCTTCCGGCACCTCGACCTTGTTGTTCTGATAATGCAGCACGATCACGTCATACTTGCCCAGTTCGGGTGACGCCAGGGTCCGGGGATCCTCGCTCACGCTCACCTCCAACCGCTTGTCCTCCGCAATGGCCTCCGTCAGCAGCGGGGTCGTCTCGCGCCAATTGTGCATCTCCATCCCCGTCACGATCAGGACTTTCTTAGGCGCGCCCGCATTGGCTTTCACCACAGGCTTCTGCGGCTTCTCTTCCGTTTGCCGTGCCGCCGTGAGGCGGTTCTCTTTCCCTGTCGCCTCGCTCAGCCACACCTCGCCCACAACCACATTGCCGGCCGCCTCGCGGCGGAACTCGATGACGCCCCGGCCGTCCTTGATGGCTGCAGCGGGGACGCTCGCCGTTATCGTCGCCGCCGCCTCCTGCTTGCCTTTCCACGCCGGCAGCGCCGTTTTAGCCACCACCTGCTGCCCGTTGGCCCACACGGACTGCGCGCGTCCGTTGCCGTCATAATCCCACCACGTAAAGCCGAGCTGGTACGGCTGGCCCGCCTTCAGCCCCGTCACCTCCACAGTCAACGTGTCCCCCGCGAAGGCGATGGTGCCCTCCGGCTGCTCCGCATAGGTGAACGGCTTGCCATTCACAACGCGCAGCCGCACCCCCTCTTTGCCCGTTATTTCCATGGCCGGGCCGCAGTCCAGATACGCCAGCGCGGCGTACCGCACCCACGCCAAGGCCTTCCGCTCCACCGCGCGCGCCGCCAGCGTGCGGTGTACCACGCTCGACGCCGGATCATCAGCCACTTTCCTCAGGTCAACAACAGCCGCCAGATCAGGCCACTCCACCAGCGCCCGCACCGCCGTGTCGCGCAACATGGCGTCGGGCGACGCGAGCCGCTCGCGCACCGGCACCAGCGCGTCTTCGCCGCCGAGCGGCACCACAGCCCGCAGCACCGCCGCCTGCGCCTGGACCGTCACCTCTCCGCCCTGCAGCCGAGCTAGCAGCGGCGCGAGACGCGCCTTCCGGTCTGTCATGCGCCGCCCCATCTGACGGACCGCGCCTTCCACCTGTTCGCTGTTCACGCCGCCCAGCAGTTTCACCACCTGCGGATAGGCCGCCACATCGCCGCTCCGGCCCAGCACCTTCAACGCGGCGCTCTGCACCTTCTCGTCGGCATCGCTTGCCGCACGCAGGAGCACCGGCGTCAGGTCGGGTATGCCGCGCGCCACGGCGGCATTGATCTGCGCAACGCGCGCCACACCCTTGCCCGCAGCGATGCCCGTGAGGATCGCCGCATCCACACCCGGCGCGGTCAGTTGCGCCAACGCCTCCTCGGCACCCAGCTCTGCAAGCACCGCCACGCTGCCCGCATCGCCGACCGCGCCGAGCGCGCGGACCGCCGCGGATCGCACGTTTTCATCGGGGCTGCCCGCAAGCCCAGTCACCGCGTCGCGGGCCGCCGTGACCTTGCGCTCGGCCAGCACGGCCAGCACCAGCGCTTGCCGCGCGGCATCGAGGGTCGCCACCTCCTGCGCCAACGCTCGGCCGTCCAGCAGGCCGACCCGTTGGATCGCCGTGGCACTCACAACCGGGTCGACGTCGCGCAGGGCTTTCACGCAGACCGGCAGCGCCGCTTCCGGATAGTAGCGGGCCAGCGCTGAGAGCCCGGCCACGCGCGTTGCAGGATTCACATGGGCCGCCTCGGCGAGATAGACCGCCACAGGTTCCGCCTTCGACGGCGCAGCAACAACCTCGCCGAGCGCGATCCGCGCATCAGCGGCCGTTGCGGGATTCGACAGAAGTTTGCGCAGAGTCAGCGTTTCGGCCTCGCCCGCGACTCGTGCGAGGTGCTGGCAGAGTACCGTCCGCGCCAGCGGCGCCGTCACCGGCTCAACCGCCGCTTCGGCCAGCAGCGCTGCCAGCGCCTGCCGCTGCTCCACGTCGCCAGCCACCTTCGGAACGGCCTGCTCCAGCAGGATAAACGGTTGCCGCGGCTGCATGCCGTCGCTCGCACGCACCTGCCGCACCGCCTCGCGTATGTTTTCCGGCAGCGGCGCGCCAACTGCCGCAAACACACCCGCCACGACCAAAACGCCAAGATAACTGAAATAACTCTGCTTCATTGATAATCCCTCAAGAATCCGTTTTTGCTCTTGTAGCTTTGACAGGGCGGATTCCCCGAACCCGCCGCGGACGCCTCCCCGAGGCGTCCCTGCCTGTCAACGCCTTACACGTGCCAGGGGTTACGCAGCGTCCGGGACAGCATCCGGTCGGCCGCAGCGTCGTTGGCGAACCGCTCCTTGCTCCAGTCCCAGACCATTCTCCGTCCCGTGCGCGTGGCGATGTCTGCCACCAGCGACGCCGTCGTCGCAGCATGACACGCCTCGACCGGCGCGACCGGATCACGCCGGGTCTGGATGCAGCTGACAAAGTTTTCCATGTGGTTGTTGGACACATAGAGATGCTCTTCGCCGGGCTTGATGACGGCGTCGAGCAGCGACACGGGATCGGCCTTGATAGAGCCGCGCGTCACGTGAACCCAGCCCTTGTCGCCTTCGAACCGGACGCCGTGCCCGACCGGCGAGCTCTGGTCGTCATGGAAGCGCAGCCGCAAGCCCTCGGGCGTGGTCATCTTCACCGACCAGCCGAACGACACGTCGGCTTCGCCCTCGGGAAGGAATTCGGCCGTGCCTTCGACCTCCAGCGTTGACGAGGCCAGCGCGGGCGCGCCCCAGAGCGCAATGTCGAGATGATGCACGCCCCAACTCTGAATCCAGCCGGCACAGTAGTCGGTCATGAAGTACCAGTAGTACGCGCACAGCCCGTCGCGGTACGGCTTCAACGGCGCCGGGCCGAGCCACAGGTCATAGTTCAGATCCGCAGGCACCGGCGCCACCGGCAGGCAGAGATTGTTCCGCCCGCTCGGCAGGCGCAAGTTGTGCCGCCCGCTCGGCACAGCGGCGGTCACCGTATGCAGCTTGCCGAGATAGCCGTTGCGGGCCAGCTCGCAGGCGAAGCGGAACTGCCGGCCAGACCGCTGCTGCATGCCCGCCTGCAGGATGCGGCCGGTTCGGCGCACCGCCTCGCAGACCGCGCGACCCTCGGCGACGGTCAGCGACAGCGCCTTCTCGCAGTACACGTCCTTGCCGGCCTTCATCGCCTCGACCGACATGATCGCGTGCCAGTTCTCGGGCGAAGCGAGCGTCACGGCGTCGATGTCCGGCCGCGCCAGCAGCTCGCGGAAATCCTGTGTGGCCAGGCAGCCCTGCGTGCCATACTTCGCATCCACAACCTTGCTCATCCGGGCGGCCCGCGAGCGGAATACGTCGCACACCGCTACGACCTGCACCTCCTTGAAGGCCGAGATCTCGTTGACATGCCCGGTGCCGCGCTCCCCCATGCCGATGGATCCGACGGCGATCCGGTTGCTCGGCGCGACCGCGCCGTCGCGACCGAGCGCCTTCGCCGGAATGAAGGTTGGGAGAGCCAGCGCCGACGCGGCGGCGGATGCTAGGAACTGTCTGCGTGAGAATGGCTTGCTCATTGTTTTGTGGTCTCCCCTTCTATTGAGTTACGTTTCCCCGAACCGTCCGCGGACGCCTCGGGGAGGCGTCCCTGCCTCTCCGGCCTCCGCCAACCGCTCTCAGCACCATACTTTCTGGTATGCCCGATGGCACGCCAAGCCTGAAAATCCCCAGCAGCCCTTCGACGATGGCCTGTCGCTCAGAGGGCTCCGCGATGTGCGGCTCGAACCCCGCGCGCAGCTTGAGTCCCTCCATGGCCTCCAGCATCAGATCCGCATCCCGCCGCGCATCCCTGTCCGAGATCCTCCCGGCCATTTGCGCGGCCGTTACCAGGCCGACGTAGAACTCGCGCACGGAGCTGTAGAACTGCGTCCAACTGGCCCGCACGTCGGCGTCCTCCTGCATCAGCATGAAGATACCGGTGGTAAAAAGCCGGTTCCGCCGTTCAATAATGCACGAATCGACGCTGAAGGTGAGCGCACGCTGTAGGCGCTTGAGGGGATCCTGCGACGGCGCGATCGCCGCCTGGACATCGGCCTGCCACTGCCGGTAGTAGTGCTGGCAGGCCGCGAGGATCAGCTCCTTCTTGTTCTTGTAATGCCAGTAGAGGCTGCCTTTGGTCACGCCGGCGCGGCCCGCGACCTGGTCGAGGTTGACCTTGGCGAAGCCGTTGTCGGCGAAAAGCTCAAACGCGCTCTGGGCGAGGAGCGGCGGCATGTGCGGAGCCGACGCCCGTGAACGGATTGTTTTCATGTGGCCATACTGTACGGTACGGTATGGAAGTCTGTCAAGTCGGTTTCTGACCTTCATCGGAGGCCCCCGAATCCATAGCGAGGCCGGCGGCGTTGAGCATCAGGCTCGAGACGAGGACGGAGACCGCGATGGATATCCTGAGCGCCCAGCCGAAGACCGCGCTGAAGCTCGCCTCGGTGCGCTCGCCGGTGCTCCTCGCCTCGGCCGCGGCAACGTCCGCCACCATCGACTCGCCAAACATCCAGGTGCCGACCGAGCCGGACGCGAGAAAGACCGGCAGCAACCTTCGCAGCCAGGGCGACGCGGGGGTGTAGTGCCGCCAGGAGGCCACCCCGCCCAGCGCCGCCATGCCCAGCAGCAGCAATTGGGCGCGCCGCTTGCCCATGGCGATCAGCGTCACGGCAAACCAGGAAGCGGCGCTCACCGCGGAGGCCATGCAGCTCGGTTGACCGGCACGCAATCAGCGGTTGCGCGGCGCTTAACCGTCCGGTGCGGGTGGATGAAGCCGCCTTGTACACATGTGATACACTTTCGAACGGATAATGACTGCTAAAGTGTACCAGTGAGAGAAACGGGGCAAAACGTGCGGAACCGCCTAAATTTCAATAAATCGCGCTATTTCAGGGCATAAAAATGGTGGCAAGGGCCGGGGTCGAACCGGCGACACGCGGATTTTCAGGCCAAAACCAGCAAAATGCCAGATCCTGTAATATCGTGCAAGTACAAGTAATATCAAGCATTTACGGTGTCTCTCAGAACCCGAATCCTGCACCAAAATGCAGGGTTTTGCTGCCGCGGTCTACCGGAGGTCTACCGCGGATCTACCGGATGACAAGCGGAGTCGATTCTAGAAACAAGCCCAGATTTATTGGCTCTTGAGAACTGCGGTCTACCGGTAGTCTACCGGGAAAATGCCGGGGAGCTACTGGGGTCTACCGGAGTCCCCAAAATATAAGGGATTCTTGATCTCTTAGTCCGCGCCTCCGAATTTCAGTCCGCGCCGTCTTGGGTATAGACCTGTACCGGAGCTTAGGCAACCGCCCTCCGCGCCGGGGGCGTTCACAAAGCCGAACACGGGGCGAACTGCGTTGGGACACACTCGGCATTCCTCATCTACGGAAACTCCCGGCCTTGCAGTGGAAAATCAGAAACATCAACCGGATGGACGATGCCAAGCGTGACTTGGCACTGGCAAAACTCAAAGCGGCCTTGAGCCCGTAGACCCAAGTCCCGGCAAGTCTAACCCGCTGCCAATAGCGCAGCCTTACCCTCAATAAACCGTATGCTGACAAGAACCCGGGGCCGGGCGCTACATGACAAGTGGTCTTATATTTACTTTCGTCGTGTGGTCTGTATGTTAAAGCTTTCAAATCGTCATCAACCCCGGCGCTCGCACTGCACTGTCTTAACCATCGCTTGAGACGTGGCAAGTGTTCGTTCTTTGTTTGTCATGGTTGCTTTCCGCTAAATTGCCTCATCGGATCAGGAGTCGTGAACACGGCATCACCGCACCAGGGCAATGGACCTGACCACCACCTCGCCGCCATCCACGGGCTTGTCCGCGAGCCAGACAGTCAATCGGGTGATGAGCCCTTGGTATTCAGGCTGTGCGGCGAGATCCACCTCCACCGTTGTATCCTTGCTCTCTTCGGGGATCGGGAAACTGGCGCTCAGGGGTTTCGCAGGTTTCTCGTTGCCTAACTGTTTCCAGGTCACGTGACCGGTGCCTTTCAGTCCCTTCCATGTGCCGGTGATTCGCAGCTTGGACGCGGCCTCGGCGCGGAACGGCTGGATGGGGCCTTCTATGCGCGGCGTCATGCCCTTCGCGGTCGCAAGGTGCAGGCCGTCCTTGATGGGCCAGCCAGCATCGGTGCAGTCCTTCGGCACCCAGTGCTGACGGTTCTTGGTGAAGTCCCAAGCAGGCGGCGTGCGTCTGGACATGATGGCGGTGAAATAATCACGCAGATCGCTGAGCTTCCCGACCCGCACCATGAGATCGAACTCGAAGACAATGTCGTGGTCCAGCACATCCGTGGATACCGGGCTGATGTACATGGTGGGTCCGTCGGTGGAAACCCAGGAGTTCTTAGGGCCGCCATGTCTTCCGCCGAGGTAGTCGTAAACCTCCGGATTGCACACTCCAATGCCCCAGTCGTCATCGCCCACCACCGCAGTCCACCCCTCGGTGGCGAGGAAGCGTGTCCAAGGGAACTTTTGCTTCCAGTCATTCGCGATGCGGGTCAGGGCGCCACCGCTGAACGGCTTGTCACCGGAGTAAGTCATCAGACGTGTGAGTCCAGTCACGGTGTAGATCGCTGGCAACTCCTGATTGAAGCCGCCATACCCGTTCGTGTCCGTGCGCTGATTGAGTAGCTTGTAATGAACCTTCAACATAGGCCCGTCGAGCACCAGGCGCGCCTCGTAGCGGCAGTCGCCGGGCACGTTGTTGAGTGCCCATTGCATCGGGATGCAGGTGAGGCGTATCTCGGTTCCCGTGTTGGTGAGTTCGACGACCTTGGCCCGGTTGCGATAGACGTCGCCGGATTGGATGGGGTTCCAATTCCAGTTCCTCCAATCCGGGTGCGCCTTCTGTCCGCCCGGCTCGAAAGGCTGCGGCCCGGAATAGAACGAGAGCTGGATCTGCCGGCCCCAATCACAGTTGTTGATCAGGTTGTCGTACCCCGGCGCTGACAGCCAGGTGATGGCACCGCCGAGATCCTGATTCACGCCAACCTTGATCTGGCCGTTATCAATGAAGCTGATGCGATCCGGTGCCGCCACTGACTTGGCTGCGCCGGCGAGGGCCATAACTGCGAGGAGTGTGATTGCGTATTTCATGATTATTTCTCTTTTATGGAACGTTAGCAAGATAGCGGACGCTGACGTAATAGGCGCCGCAGATCTCCTTACCCTGATTCGCGCCGATGGGGTTGAACTCAAAACCGAACCGGGTCTGGCAGCGCCCCGTCATCAGCGCCGCACGCGAGGCCGAGCAAAACGGCGCGGTGACATACCCGCTCGTGAATCGCGCCCCACTCGCCGCGAGTGCATCGATCTGCGGCGTCGGGATGTCTTTCCCGCCATAGCAACCGAGTTCGCCGTAGCCGAGATCGTCGGCGACGATGAAGATGACATTGGGACGCTTCTCGGCCGACGCGGAAACTCCTGCGAGTGTCAGGGCAGCGATGCCTGCTGTGAGTAAGTGGCGT
>CAYLUN010000126.1:0-13616 GCA_964386865.1 uncultured Lentisphaeraceae bacterium
TGCAGGGCGGCACGGCCACGGCGTGGAAGGGCATGCCGGTGCTGGTGATGTGCCTGCTGGGCGGCTTCACGGTCAACGCGCTGTGGTGCCTGTTTCTGAACATGAAGAACAAGACGCTGGGCGACTACACTAAGAAGGGCGCGCCGATCTTGGCGAACGTGTTCTGGGCGCTGTGCGCGGGCGTGCTGTGGGTCTGCCAGTTCGTGGCCTTCAAGACCGGCGAGCCGCGCATGGGCGATCAGAGCTACGTGGGCTGGGCCGTGCTGATGGCCAGCTCGATCATGTTTAGCGGCGTGCTCGGCCTGATGCTGGGCGAGTGGAAGGGCACGAGCGCGAAGACGCGCGGCCTGCTGACGGGCGGCCTTTTGATCCTGCTGGGCTCCGCCGTTGTCGCGGGCTACAGCGGCAAGCTGGGGCAGCAGTCGGCGAAGGCGCCCGCGCCCGCCGCCGTTGAGAAGGCGGTCAACTAGGGGCGGGGCCGCCGCCGCAATTCTAATTATGGCTCGCAGCAACTTCGCGTCGAAGCGGCGCCCTCGCCGCTTCGACGGTCTGGCCGTCCGCCTGCGACCACCGCAACGTGAAGCTATCGGCGAGTAGCCGTGAGCCAGGCCGGGATGTCGGCGAGGCTGTCGAGCACCGGGGCGCCGCTCCGCGCCAGGCGTGCGGGGGACTGGTGCCCGCGGGCGATCAGGAGGCAGTCGACGCCCAAGTCGTCCGCGACCTCGTGGTCGTGCAGGGAGTCGCCGATGAGCAGGACGGCGGACGGGTCGAGCGCCAGCCGCGCGAGCAGGGCGCGGCCGAGTTCGCGCTTCGAGTGGCCGTACAGGTTGTCCACGCCGCAGACAGCGTCGAAGTAGCGGGCGATGCCGAAACCGGCGAGCATGCTGTCCAGGATGCCCTGCTCCGAGGCGGAGAGGATCGACTGCCCGACGCCGGCCTCGCGGAAGCACTCGAGCGCGGCCACGGCGTGGCCGTGCAGGCGGATCGTGGCGTCGGCGAGGAAGCGGTCGTGGAAGTCGCGCGCCATCGCGTCCCAGTTCTCGTCTTCGAGCCGGAATCCGATCGTGCGATAGAAGTCCTTGACGGGAAAGCCGAAGACGTCGCGGTAATACGGCACGTCGATCAGCGGAAGGCCGCGCGCGGCGAGCATGCCGTTGACGGCATTGACGCCCGCCTGCGTGTCGTCCAGCAGGGTGCCGTTCCAGTCCCAGATGATGTGCCGGAAGCGCATGACAGAGGAAGCGGTTGCGGATCGCCACAGACGCCCCCGCTCGCACAACCACGCAGGAAGGGGCCCGACGGGGGAAAGATTACCAAAAGGCGCCAGGCTCAGACAACTGACATCGTCCAGCCCTGGCAGACGCGCGCGAACCTCCTGGCCTCCGCGGGCTTTCCAGCTCCGAAATAGCATGTGACTTTCATGCGGCAAACCCCTATCATAAAGGCATGAAAATCAAGATACACGAATTTAGGCTCGTCGTTCTGAAGCACGCCGTAAGCGGAGGCGGAGATGACGGGCAGTATGAAATCTCCAAGAAGAGCCTGCTCACAATCACAGAGCATATGTTAAATCAGCAGGCGGTCGTTGAGACGTTGCTTGAGGGCGTCAACGGTGTCAGCGAGTGCTGCAGCCGAATTCACATCGCTGGCAGCAGCTGGCTTGTGCTGGGTGATATCCGGCCGGTCTGCTACACGAACGATGTGGTCGTTACCCGGTACTAGCGCGTAGAGACTGGCGGAGAGGGAGGGATTCGAACCCCCGGTACCTTGCGGCACGCATGATTTCGAGTCATGTGCATTCAACCAGGCTCTGCCACCTCTCCGGCAAAAGTGGCCCTCAGAATAGCGGAAAACGGTAGGCGGGGTCAAGGCGCAGTTTTGCGTATTCGGCGTTTTGGCGTTGCGCGGGCTGGCCGATCCGGGTATTGTGAAGCGCATCAAGGATGACGGAACGGATGGGCGGATTATGGCTATTGACGTGATCGTGGTGGAGGACGACAGCCGGCTGCGGTCGGGGCTGAAGGAGATCGTCGACAGCGACCCGGAGTGCGTCTGCGTGGGCGCGTTCGGCTCGGGCGAAGAGGCGCTGGAGAAGGCGCCGCCGCTCAAGCCGCAGGTCGCCGTCATGGATATCAACCTGCCGGGCATGGACGGCATCGAGTGCGTGCGGCAGCTCGCGGAGCGCCTGCCGGCGCTCCAGATCGTGATGCTCACGGTCTACCAGGACACCGACAACCTGTTCCGCGCGCTGGCCGCCGGCGCGCACGGCTACCTCGTCAAGCCGGCTCGGGCGCGCGACCTGCTAGCCGCGATCCGCGACATCCACCGCGGCGGCGCGCCGATGACGAGCGCGCTGGCCCGCAAAGTCGTGGACGCGTTCCGCAAGCAGGCGGCCCCCGCGGCGCCGGCGCTGGGGGCCGCGACAGGTGAAGCCGAGACAGGCGAGTTGGCGCCACGCGAGCGCGAGATTCTGGACCTGCTCGCGCAGGGGTTTTCGTATAAGGAGATCGCCGACAAGCTGAACGTGGCGTTCGCGACGGTTCATACCTACGTGCTGCGGATCTACAAGAAGCTGCACGTGCGCTCGAAGAACGCGGCCGTGGCCCGCTGGCTGGGGTATCAGCGCAGCGAGTAAGGAGACAGCAATTCCCGCGATGGATGGGAAACGCCTCACGGCGTCACTAAAAACATAGCAAGATGTGGGCGAATTCGTTTGTCATAAGGAAAATTGTTGGTAAGGAGCAGAGGAGGGCATGAGGATGGCGGCTTCCATGGGGCGGCGGGAGTTTGTGCGGCTGGCGCAGGCGGGCATGGCCGTGCTGCCAGTGGCTGCCGCGACGGCGCGCGCGCAGGAGGCGGGCGGGGCTCAGCCGCCCCAGGCGCAGGCGGCGGCGCCGGCGCCGGACGCCCGGGCCTACGGCAAAAAGATCAGGCTCGGCCTCGTCGGCTGTGGCGGGCGGGGCACGTGGATCAGCGGCCTCTTTGCGGCGCACGGCGGGTTCGCTTTCACGGCGGTGGCTGACTACTTCGCGGAGCGCGCGGCTCGGACGGGCGCGCAGCTCGGCGTGGCCGAGGCACAGTGCTTTTCGGGGCTGGACGGCTACCGGCGGCTGATGGCGTCGGGCGTGGAGGCCGTGGTGCTTCAGACGCCGCCCTACTTCTTCCCGCACCACGCCGAGGCGGCGCTGGAGGCGGGGCTACACCTCTACATGGCCAAGCCCGTGGCGATCGACATCCCTGGCACCCAGGCCATCCGCCGGCTGGCGGAGCGGGCGACGCGCGAGCGCCGGGTGTTCCAGACGGACTACCAGCTGCCGCGCGACCCGGTGAACGTGGAGGTCGCGAAGCGGGTCAAGGCGGGCGCGCTGGGCAAGCTGCAGGCCGTGTTCACGTCCGGCTGGGCCGGCGGCAACGGCTATCAGGATCCGCCGCTGGAGGCCACGGCCGAGAACCGGCTCAAGGACCTGGTGTGGTGCAACGATGTCGCGCTCGGCGGCGATTACCTGGTGCACTACGACGTGCACATCATCGACGCGGTGGTGTGGGCCTTGGGCAAGGTGCCGGTCGCGGCGCTGGGCGCCTCCGCGGCGTTCCGTCCCTCGGTGCACGGCGACGCGCGGGACTCCAGCACCGTGATCTACCTGTTCGACGACGGAACGGTCTGGTGCCACCAGGGCATTCTGGGCGCCTACCACGACTGGCTCAAGGCGGGCCGGCTGACGGCGTCTCTGCAGGGCACGCAGGCCTCGGCGTGCCTGTCGTATGCGGGCAAGTCCTACGTGCGCGGCGGGCCGCGCCACTTCAGCGGCGGCGTGCCGAACCCAGAGGCCAGCGTGCGCACCAACATCGACGAGTTCCGGCAGGCGATCGAGGACGGCGACTGCTCGAACAGGCTGGTGGCCCGCGCGGTGGACAGCAATTTCGCGGCGATCCTCGGCCGCGAGGCGGCGGCGCGCCGCACGCAGGTGACGCTCGAAGACCTGATCCGCGAGAACAAGGCGCTCACGCCGGACCTGAGCGGGCTGAAGGGATAGGAGCGACACCGCGAGCCGCCTGCGGACGGCGAGGACGCCGTCCCGCCAGTGCGATAACCCGCGGTTTCCCGCCGCCCGCGCTGGCTAGGGGGATGCCTGAGCCTCACACGTTAAACACAGCTGCTTGAGGCCATCGCGCTCAGGTAGCTCTCGAGGGCGCGGCAGTCGTTCTCGCGGCCGTAGCGCACGTGCTTGCGCATGTGGCACTCGGCCCGCTCCGGATCGCGCGAGCGCAGCGCGCCCACGAGCGACTGGTGCCAGTCCGCAGGGATCGGCAGGCAGTTGACGGCCTTGAAGAAGGTGAGCTGCATGTAGCGCTGGAACCAGACGCGCTGCAGCTCCTGCACGAAGATCGGGTAGCCGCAGGCCTTGGCGATGTCGAGGTGGAACGTGAGGTGCAGGCTGTCTCCGAGCTTGCGGTCCGGCGTGTCCACGGCCATGTAGCGGTCCACCTTGCCGGCCTGGGTCAGGAGCCGCTCCAGCGTGTCGTCGTCGGCGTTCTCGGCGCAGATGCGGGCGGTCTGGCATTCGATCGCCTCGCGCATCATCAGGTCGTTTTCGATGTCCGCCATCGTCAGGGGCCGCACGCGGCTTCCGCACAGCGGGAGGCTCTCGACCAGGTTCTCGATCTCCAGCATGTAGAGCGCCTCGGTCACCGGCATGGGGCTGACGCCCAGCCGCTCGCTGAGCGTCTTGCGGACGAGCCGCTCGCCGGGCTTGAGCGCGCCGCTGATGATCTCCTCGCGCAGGGTGTCGTAGACCCGCCGCGTCAGCGTGTGGCCGGCCGTCAGCGACCGCTTGGTCTTGCCATCCGTCGGGAAGCTGTAATTTGCCATAGCGAACGATCCGATAGTCAGATTCAGGTAGCTGGACTCAGTCTAGCGAAGGTGCGGGGCCCTTGTCGATGCCATTCGGACGGACGTGCAATCGACTTTCGCACGCGGCGTTGTTATGCTGTGTCACAGTCACAGTGCGAGAAAGGAAGCGGATGAACAACGTGTGCGTCGCGTGGGGTCTGTTGGCCGGGGGGCTAGCCGCCTGTTCCGGGCTTGCCGCAAGCGTGGTCGAGCCCAAGACGTCTGTGCCGCTGGTGCAGGACGTGGATGTCGTGGTGGTCGGCGGCACCTGCGCGGCCGTGGCGGCGGCGGAGGCGGCCGCCCAGGCTGGCGCGAAGGTGTTCCTCGTGACCTCCTACGGCTGCTTGGGCGAGGACGTCGCCGGCACGCTGCGGGTGTGGGCGGGCGCGGCGGAGACGACATCCTCCGCGCTGATGCGGGCCATGTTCGATAGCGTCCCTGTAACGAACGGCCTGAGCTACACGACGCCGCTCCAGGTGAAGAAGGCGCTCGACCAGGCTTTGCTCAAGGCGGGGGTGACGTTCCTGACCGGCTCCTATGCGACGGACGTGCTGACCGACGGCAACGGGCGAGTCGCAGGCGTGGTGATGGCCAACCGCAGCGGCCGCCAGGCGGTGCGGGCAAAGGTGGTCATTGACGCCACAGGCCGCGCTGCGCTGGCGCGTGTGGCGGGCGCGGACGTGACCCCCTTTCCCGCCGGAGCGTATACCGTGACGCGTGTGACGGTGGGCGACAAGGCTCCGGATTGTGGCGGCAAGGTGGTGAAGCACAGCGGCTGGAGCCCGGATGCCGAAGAGGTGTTCGCGCTTTCCGGCAAGACTAAGATCACGCCCGCTCTTTTCGAAAGTGCGGTGACGGTCAAGATGTCCGACGGTTCGGAGCGGTCGTTCGCGGAATTGGAGAACACAGTCCGCGACGCGACGTTTACGGAGCTCCAGCTGGATGCGGCGGACCGCGTCGCCTTCGTGCCGCCGGATCACGTCCGGTCGGCGAAACCGGTGACGGGGCCGTGGTCGGATGCGGCGTCGTTCGACCTCCGCGCGCTGAGTCCAGCGAATGTTCCGCACCTGTACGTGCTGGGGGCGATGGCCGATGCGCCGCGTGAGACGGCGGCAGAACTGCTGAAGCCGTCCGCCGCGATTCTGGTCGGTGCGCGGCTCGGGCAGCAGGCCGCGGCGGAGGCCCAGGCGCGCGGCGCGCTGGCGGACGTGCGGCTGCGCGGCGCGTCCGCGGGCGCGGCGGCGGACGTGCGCGAGGTGAGAGGCACGCTGACGCGGCCCTACGCGCCGGCAGCCGGCGAGGTGGCGTGCGACCTGCGGGAGCTGCCGGTGCTGGCGGAGACAGACCTGGTCGTGGTGGGCGGCGGCACGACGGGCGGTCCGGCGGCCGTGGGCGCGGCGAGAAACGGCCTGCGCACGCTCGTGATCGAACAGCTCTTCAAACTGGGCGGCGTGCAGACCGCAGGCATGATCTGCGGCTATTACTATGGCAACCAGCGCGGCTTCACGAAGGAGATCGACGAGGAGGTCAAGGCCACTGGCCGCTACAAGTCGCAGGCCAAGGCGGAGTGGTACCGCGCGGCGGTGCGCAAGGGCGGCGGCGAGGTCTGGTTCGGCTGCCTGGCCGTGGGCGCGGTGCTGGAGGGCCGGCGGCTGTGTGGCGTGGTGGTCGTGACACCCGACGGACGGCGCGGCGTGGTGCGGGCGAGGGCCGTCATCGACGCCTCGGGCAACGCCGACGTGGCCGCCGTTGCGGGCGAGCCGACCGAGTTCTACCGCCCGGACGAGCTGATCGGCCAGGGCGTGGGCATGGCGGTGATCCGGCTGGGCGAGGGCGGGCACAACAACGACTTCTCGTTCGTGGACGACACCGACGCGTCGGACCTCTGCTTCTTTGGGCTGCGCACGCGGCAGGGGACGGAGGCGGGCTGGGACGTGTCGCAGCTCGTCAACTCCCGCGAGCGGCGGCGCCTCCAGGGCGTGTACCAGATGACGGCGCTCGATTTCCTGACGGGGCGCACGTTCCCCGATACGATCATCCAGTACCGCAGCCGCTTCGACCTGCACGGCTGGGCGAGCGGGGACTTCTTCTGGACCAAGAACATCCGCACGGCCAACCACGTGACGCTGGACGCGAACGGACCGTACCGGGCGCTGCTGCCGAAGACCACGGACGGGCTCTTGGTGGTGGGCGTCGGCATGAGCGCGGACCGCGACGCGACGTCAATCCTGCGCATGCAGCCCGACCTGCAGAACCAGGGCTACGCGGCGGCCTACGCGGTGTATCTGTCGCTCAAGGAGACGTGCGAGCTGCGGGACGTGCCGATCAAGGCCCTGCAGAAGCACCTCGTCGAAAAGGGCATCGTGCCCGAGTCGGTGCTGACGGACGCGGACTCGTATCCGCTTTCTGACGCGCAGCTCAAGCTGGCGTCACACGATGTGATGTTCGGCTACAGCGGACTTCCCTATTTGTTCGCCGACCCGGCGCGGGCCAAGCCCTACTTGCTGGAGAAGTACCGCGAGCTTTCCACGCACAGCAGCGGGCGCTCGCCTGAGGTGAGCCTGATCTACGCGCACATCCTCGCGGTGCTGGGCGATCCGGCCGGCGAGGAGGAACTGGTCGCGTGGGTTCAGGCGCACGGCTGGACGGACACCTGGACGGAGGGGCTGGGCTCGGGCGCGAACCGCATGGAGGCGTACCTGCTGGCGCTGGGTCGGATCAAGTCCACGCGTGTGGTGCCCGCGCTCGCCGCGCGCATCCGCGAGCTGGTCAAGGTGCAGAAGCCGGCCAACACCTCCTTCCGCATCGTCTCGCTCGTGAGCCAGATGATCGGCGACCCCGCGCTGGCCGAGCCGCTGGCGGAGCTGCTGGCGCGGCCGAACATCGGCGGCCACGCGATCAAGATGGGGCCGGAGATCCCGCCCGTTCCCGGCTACGACAGCCGCAGCAGCTACAGCCAGACGGAGAAGAACGAGGTGCCGCGCGAGGTCAACTTGGCGGCGGCGCTGGTCCGCCTCGGCGACTGGCAGGGCAAGGGCGAGGCGGCGCTCAAGGCCTACGCCGACGACCCGCGCGGCTTCTACGCCAACTACGCGCGGCGCGTGCTGGCTGAGAAGCGGTGAGGGAGGGTCGGAACCCAATGGCGCTGAGATGCGCGCATGTGCATCGTCTTGAAGACGGCTCAGCACAGCTTCGCCCATTTTCTGAGCAAAACCGCAGGTTGGGGGCGAGGCTGCGCCGAGCCGTCGCCGCTCGTAATCGTTCTCTTAGTCAAGATTACGATCCCGCCGACCGTCTCACAGGTCGAGCGCGAAGCGGAGGGCGCGCGACACCCTGGCCAATTGCGTTTCCGTCAACGTCGCGATCAGCGCGCCCAATTTGCCTTTGGCCACGGTTTGCACATGGTCGCAATTCACCGCGCACGCGTGAGGCATCCCGTCCCCGACGTCGAGCACAACCTCGGAGGGGATGTCACGTATCGTCCGCGTGATCGGAGCAACCGTGACCTCGCCCAGATACGCGATGATCGAGCTCCGCGTCAGCAGCAGCACGGGGCGCCGCTTGGCCGGGTGCGCGAACGTGTGCCAGCGGATCTCGCCGCGGTTCACTCGACACCCCACACCTGCTCCGTTTCCCAGCCGCCGAATTCGTCCTTCTTGACAGGCTGCTTGGCATAGCCGGCGCGTTGTTTCTCTTCGAGCCGTCGCACGGTGTAGTGTGCCACGGCCTCACGCAAGGCGTCCCGCGTAAAGGCGGAGCGGGTCGTGCGCAGACGGCTCGCCACGCGGTCCACCGTTGTCACCAGATCGTCGTCCAGGGTCATCTGTACGGTTCTCATCGGCCAACTCCTCCTCATTCCAATAGCTGCAATAGTCCACATTCCGCGCCCTGTCAACCGTCCAATTTAAACGTGCGCTGTTGCGCGACTAGCGAAAATATAGTATTATTATACCCACACGTTGAAAGGAGACTTTTATGCCCTCGCTACTCATCAAGGATGTGCCCCAAGAGATTCACGCGTGGCTGAAGCGTGAGGCCGACCGGAACCGTCGCTCCATGACGCAGGAGGCGCTGGTTGTCTTCGAGGAGCGGATGGCTGGGACGTTCCGGACGGTTCCCAAGATGACGTATGAGCGGCCTGCCCGCTTGCGCAAGGCGGTGAGTACGGAGTGGGTCGTTGCGGCCATCCGCGAGGGCCGCGAGACATGATCGTGCCGGACGCCAACATCTTGGTCGGGTGGGCGCTGGGTGGCCATCCGCTTGCCGAGCGGTGCGGTCGACTCTGGGCACTTGACGGTGTCTGGGTCGTTCCCAGGCTCTGGCGTTACGAACTCTGGAGCGTGTTGTCGAAGATGGTGTGGGCGAAGTTCCTCCGCCCCGTCGATGCCGAACCGCTCTATCAGTCCCTGCTGGCACGGCTCTGTGACAATGAGCAGGATCCGCCGGCCTCTGCGGTCTTTTCCCTGACCGCCCGCCACCACGTTTCCGCTTACGACGCCACCTACATCGCGCTGGCCGACCTGTTCGACGTGTACTGCGTCACCGAAGACCGCGAATTGCTGCATAAGTTTCCCGCGCGCGCCCTGTCACTCGATGCTATGTTGGCGGGCCGATAGCGAAAGGGGCGGTGCAAGAGAGCCTGTGAATGGAAAAAGGTGATACAGACAAGCCCGTCGCCCGCGGAGCGGGAATGAACGGAGGGGTAACGCGAACGCCGAACGCCGAACAGGGAACGCCGAGCGTTGAAGTTACAGACACGGACGTGCTGCGGCGCTTGGCAATCCTGTTCGCGGTCTTCGCGGCGGTGTGCCTAATGGCCGGGGCGAGCCGCATGCATCCGGGCACGTGGGAGCTGCGCCCGTTCGGCGACGTGCTGCGGATCCGCGAGGCCCTCTCGATGTTCGTCTTCGCGCCGGCTATCGGCGTGCTGTTCTGGCTGATCTGCCGGACGCTGGGGCGCGGCCGCACGCGTGCCGCGGTCGACGCGCTGATGATCCTGGCCGTCTACTTTATCGCGTGCGGCATGGGGCTGCACGACCCGACAAACCGCATGGAATACGTGTACGGCCACACGGGGGCGCTCTCGCCCGAGGTGCGGCGCTCGCTGGCGTACTTCGACGACCAGCTGGGGCACTGGGTGTTCTGGGCGGGCTTCGTGCTCGGCACGTGGGTGCTGGGCGTCCAGCAGGCGCTGGCGCCGCTGAGGGAGCGGATGTCGTGGCCGTGGCGCGCGCTTTTCGGGTGCGTCGCCGCGGCGCTGCTCTGGGTGATGCTGGCGAACCTGTGGGACGAGTATCCCAAGACGCGGGCCGATCTGTGCGTGATCGCGGCGGCCGCGCTGGTGCCGCTGGCGGCGCATCTGGCGCTGTGCCGCAGGGCGGGGCTGCTGCGGCTGCCGGTGCTGCTGGTGATCTACGTTGCGTATTTCGGCGGCGTCGCGGGGACGCTGCTGTGCTGGGTTTTGCGTTACGGCAAGGTGTAGGGGCGAAGGATCGTTCGCCCGTGCGAAAGGAAATGACGATATGGCGATTGTGAGCATGACGGGTTTCGGTCGCGGCGAGGCGAGCGCGGAGGGCGTGAAGATCGTGGTGGAGCTGAGCACGGTCAACCGCAAGCAGTTCGACTGCACCTTCTCGATGCCGCGCGAGCTGGGCAGTCTGGAGTCGAAGCTGCACGCGCTGGTTCACGCGCAGGTGACGCGCGGGTACGTGAAGGGGCTGGTGACCGTGGCGGCGGCGGGCGCGGAGGCCGCCGAGAGCGGCCTGATCAATCTCGCGCAAGTCGAGGCGCAGGTCGCCGCGCTGCGTGCGGCGGCGTCCAAGCTGGGCCTGGCCGACGACCTGACGGCCGCCGCGCTCCTCCGCCTGCCGGATGTGCTGAAGCCCAAGGTGTTGCCGGACGACCCGATTGAGGTGTGGCCGCTGATTGAGCGCGCCGCGCAGTCAGCGCTCCAAAGTCTTGTGGAGCTGCGGACGCGCGAGGGACTGGCGCTGGAGAAAGACCTGCGCAAGCGCTTCGCGGCGCTCGAGCTCATCAGCAAGAGGATCGAGCGCGTGGCGCCGGCGGTGCCCAAGGCGTACCAGGCGGCGCTGGCGCGGCGGCTGGCGGAACTGCTGGGTCAGGGCGGTGCGGCCGATGAGGCGCTGGTTGCGCGCGAGGTGGCGGTGTTCGCGGATCGCTGCGACGTGAGCGAGGAACTGACGCGGCTGGCGAGCCATTTCGTGCAGGCCACGAAGGTGCTGGACGCCGGCGGCGCGTGCGGACGGACGCTGGACTTCCTGTGTCAGGAGCTGTTCCGCGAGATCAACACGACGGGCTCGAAGGCGAACGACGCGGAGATATCCAAGTGGGTGATCGAGTTCAAGGCCGGGCTGGAGGCTGTGCGCGAGCAGGTGCAGAACGTCGAGTAGGGGAAGCGCCTGACGGCGCCACTACGAACGGACCGGGAGAGGGTGGTTGGCGCAACCGACAAGTGGGCCCGTGAGGGCCTGCGAGCGCGAGGGGAAGCGCCTCACGGCGCCACGACGAACAGGGCGCTACAGCGCGGCGTCGAAGTGGTGCTTGCGGTACTGGCCGGGCGAGGTGCCGATGATGCGCTTGAACGTGCGGGTGAAGTGGCTGTGGTCGTAGAAGCCGGTCTCGCAGGCGATGTCGGCGATCGTGCGGTCGGTGGTCTCCAGCAGGGTTCGCGCGGCGGTGATGCGCACGCGCAGCATATACTCGTAGGGCGTGGTGCCGAAGATGCGGTTGAAGCGCCGCTCGAACTGGCTCTGCGAGACGCCCGCGAGCTTGGCGAGCCGCTTGACGTCGAGGTTCTCGCCGTAGTGGGCGTGGATGTGGGAGACCACTTGTGCGAAGCGCCCGTGCCAGCGGGGCGTGTCGCGCAGCTCATCGACGATGCGGTGGAAGCCGACCACGCCGATGGGCTTGCCCTTCTTATCGTAGACCGGAAATTTGCTGTGGACCATGAGCCGGTCCGAGTGCTCCGGCGCAGGCGCGATTTCGTTGATGACGGGAATGCCGGTGGCCATCACGGCCCGGTCGCCGTGGACGTAGAAGTCGGCGCGGTCCTTGGAGAAGAAGTCGTAGTCCGTCTTGCCGATGGTCTGCTGCTCGTTGTCGGCGTTACAGAATTGGCAGGCGCGTAGGTTGTTCAGCATGAAGCGCCCTTGGCTGTCCTTCATGAAGAAGCCGACGTCCGGCAGCAGGTCGATCAGCCGATGCAAGGCGGCCATGTCGCCGATTTGTGACAGAAACCGCTTCTGTAGCGTTTTCGGATTCATGCGGATAGTGTACACATTTTAAGGAGTGCTTTACAAGACGCAGTAAGCGGGAAAGCGTAAAGTTCAACCGTACAGTGTAAGAGCCGACTGATTAAAAAAGGCAAAAAGGGGAGGCCTGATATGAAGGCGCAAGTGCCCGGTATGAATCGAGGGGGAGACGCCGGAGCGGTCAGCCGTCGTCAATTTCTGAAGCGAGCGGCGGCTGCTGGCGGAGCGATCGCGATGCCGTTCGTCGTGCCGGCGTCGGCGCTGGGGCGCGACGGCGCGGTCGCGCCGAGCAACCGCATCGTGATGGCCGGCATCGGGCTGGGCGGCCGCGGCACAGGCGATCTGGGCAGCTGGATTCTGCCGGATCCGCAGGCGCAGTTCGTGGCCATCTGCGACGTCCGGCGCGAGCGCCGCGACGCCATCAAGGCCATGACCGATAAGAATTACGGCAACGCGGACTGCAAGACCTACATCGAGATGATGGACGTGCTGGCGCGCCCGGACATCGACGCGATCCTCACCGCCACCAGCGACCGCCTCCACGCCACCGTCTCCATCCGCGCCATGCGCGCCGGCAAGGACGTTTACACCGAGAAGCCGGCTTCGATGACCATCGCCGAGGGCCAGGCTGTGGTCAAGACCGCCAAGCAGTACGGCCGTGTCTACCAGGCTGGCATGCAGCGCCTGAGCGAGGCGAATTTCATCGTCTGCAACGAGCTGCTGCGCCTCGGCCGCCTGGGCGAGGTCAAGACCGTCTACGCGCACCTCGCGCCGTGGGGCAACGTCAACATGAACCGCGAGTGGATGCCTGAGCAGCCGCTTCCGGACCCGCAGGAGCTGGACTGGGATCGCTGGCTCGGCCCCTGCCCGTGGCGGCCCTTCAACATCAGCTACACCCGCGGCGGCTGGCACGCCCAGCACGACTTCTACACCAGCGTCATCGGCGAGTGGGGCTCACACACGTTTGCGCAGTGCCACGACGCGTTGGGCATGCAGAACAGCTCCCCCGTCCGCTATCCCTACGTCCCGAACCCGACCGCGGACGGCATGGCGATGACCTTCGCAAACGGCGTAACGATGATCCAGAAGCAGGAGGGGTGGCGCGGCACCTGCGGCGTCCGCTACGTCGGCAGCGAGGGCTGGTGCTCCTGCGCCGACGGGTACGCGCGCCCGGAGGTCTCGAACCCCGCGATGCTGGCCGACTACAACAAGATCCTTCAGGATTACCTCACGCGCACGGGACACATGGTCGGAACCATGAAGGACTTCTTCAAGTGTATCAAGAACCGCACGGTCACCGTGGCCAACCCCAACCTCATGCACCGCTCGATGAGCACCGTGCATTGCGCGAACATCGCCCAGTGGCTGAAGCGCGACCTCACGTGGGATCCCGTCAAAGAGGAGTTCGTCAACGACGAGCAGGCCAACCGGTTCCGCTCCCGCGCCGCCCGCGA
>CAYLUN010000127.1:0-13556 GCA_964386865.1 uncultured Lentisphaeraceae bacterium
ATGCGCCACCGCTTGGTCGCGCTCAACGGACGGGTCTCCACGATGGTGACGTTGTCGCCGACCTTCGCGGTGTTCTCCTCGTCGTGGGCGTGATACTTCTTGAACCGGCGGACGACCTTGCCGTAAACGGGGTGCCGCTCACGACGCTCGCCCTGCACGATCACCGACTTCTCGCCGCTTTTGCTGACCACAACGCCCTTGCGAACCTTGCGCCTGCCGCGTGCCTCTGTTGTCTCGGCCATTTACTTAGCCTCCCGCTGAGCTTTCACCGTCATCATGCGCGCGATATCGCGACGCATCGCCCGCATGCGGACCGGCTTCTCAATGCCGGCGCCCGACCTGTGCTTCAGCCGCAGGCTGTTGAGTTCCTGCGACACTTCGCGGATGCGCTGGTCGAGTTCCGCCGCTCCAAGTTCTCTCAAGTCTCTTGCTTTCATCGTTCCGTCAGACTCCCGTTGCGTGGCGTGAAACGAGCTGCGTCCGGATGCCCAGCTTGGTGTCGGCCAAACGCAGACACTCGCGGGCCACGGAGTCCGGCACGCCGCCGATCTCGAACAACATCTTGCCGGGCAGAATCACGGCGACCCACAGCTCCGGGTTGCCCTTTCCGCCGCCCATGCGCACTTCGATGGGCTTGCGGGTGACTGGCTTATCCGGAAAAATGCGGATCCACAGTTTGCCTTTGCGCTTCATCTCGCGGTTGATGACCACGCGGCAGGCTTCGATCTGCGTGTTGGTCAGGAACCCGCGTCCCAGCGCCTTCAGGCCGAATTCCCCGTACGCGAGCTGCGCGCCGGAGGTGGCGAAGCCCGCGCGGTTGCCTTTCGACTGCTTGCGGTGCTTGACCCGTTTAGGCATTAGAGGCATCTTTTCTCCTCCTCTGAGTGCCGGTGCGGACCGGCTGGAAATCGTCCTTCTTGCAGATCCAGACCTTGACGCCGATCAGGCCTGCGGTGGTGTGAGCCTCGGCAAACCCGTAGTCGATGTTCGCGCGCAGCGTGTGCAGCGGGACCTTGCCCTGCTTGCTCCACTCCACGCGGGAAATCTCAGCGCCGTTGATGCGGCCGCTGCAGCGGATCTTGATGCCGTCCACGCCCATGTCCATGGCAACCTTCTCGGCGCGCTTCATGGCGCGCTTGAGGGCCACGCGGCGCTCGACCTGCTGCGCGATGCTTTCCGCCACCAGCTGGGCGTTCGCATCGGGGTCGCGCACCTCGTGAATCTCGAGGTAGATCTCCTTGCCGGTCTGCTTCGCGAGATCCTGGCGGATCTTGTCCACGTCCTGGCCCTTGCGACCGATCACGACGCCCGGGCGGGCCGTGAACAGGTTGATCCGCACGCGGTTGGCGTAACGCTCGATCAGGATCTTCGTGATCGCTGCGCTCTCGAGGCGTTTCTTCACCAGCTCGCGAATCATCAGGTCTTCCGCCAGCAGCAATCCGAACTGCTTTTTGTTGGCAAACCAACGGCTGCGCCACTGCTTGTCAACCGCTAGCCGGAAACCAATTGGATTTACTTTCTGTCCCAAAGTCTTGCTCCTTTAAAAGTCGCCGGCCTCACTGACCGTCAGTCAGGACAACCTTGCAATGACACAGCCTCTTGGCGATCGGGCTCGCGCTGCCGCGAGCGCGCGGCCAGAACCGGCGCATGCGCGTCCCTTCGTCGAACACGCACAGTTTCACCTTGAGCGCGTCCACATCGAGGTTCGCGTTGTTCTTCGCGTTGGCCATCGCGGACTTGAGCGTCTTGCTCAGGACGAGCGCGGCCTTGCGAGGACTGAAATCGACAACCCTCAGGGCGCCGGCCACGGGCAGGCCCTGGCACTTGCGCGCCAGCGGGCGGCCCTTCTGGGCGGACATCCTGACGTTACGGGTAATGGCAGTCACTTCCATGGTCATCCTTCTCCGTTATTTCGCGACCGCTTTATCCGTGTGGACGCCGTGCTGCTTGAACGTGCGCGTCGGCGCAAACTCGCCCAGACGGTGCCCCACCATGTTCTCGGTAATGAAGATCGGCACGTGCTGCTTGCCATTGTGAATGGCAAACGTGTGCCCAACGAAATCCGGTAGAATCATGGAACGGCGCGACCAGGTCTTGATCGGCTGTTTTCTGCCGGACGCATTCATTTTCTCGACTTTCTCGAGCAGGCTCTTCTCGACGTAAGGGCCCTTCTTGATAGACCTTGCCATGCGTTACTTTCTCCGCTTCACGATAAACCTGCTGCTCGTCTTCCGGCGGTTGCGCGTCTTGCCGCCCTTCGACAGCTTGCCCCAAGGCGAACGCGGGTGACTGCCGCCGGACGTGCGGCCTTCGCCGCCGCCCATCGGATGGTCGACCGGGTTCATCGCCACACCGCGCACCGTCGGACGGATACCCATCCAGCGCTTGCGGCCGGCCTTGCCCAGCTTGATGCTGCTCCACTCCGCGTTGCCGACCTGGCCGATTGTCGCCTGACACCTGGCGTTCACCAGGCGCACTTCGCCGGACGGCAACCGCAGCGTCGCGAACTCGCCGTCGCGCGCCATCAGCTGGCAGCTCATGCCGGCGGACCGGGCCATCTTGCCGCCCTGACCAGGCACCAGTTCGATGTTGTGCACGAACAGCCCCAGCGGGATCTGCGCCAGCGGCAGCGCGTTGCCGACGCTCGGCTCGGCTTCCGGCCCCGCCATGACGGCGTCGTCCACCTTCAGCCCGGTGGGCGCCAAGATGTAGCGCTTCTCGCCGTCCACGTACTTCAGCAGCGCGAGGTTGGCGGAACGGTTCGGGTCGTACGCGATCGCTTCGACGCGGGCCGGAATACCGACCTTGTCGCGGCGGAAATCGACGATACGGTAACGGCGCTTGACGCCGCCGCCACGGTGACGCACCGTCACGCGGCCCTGATTGTTGCGCCCGGCCTTGCTCTTTTTCGCCTCGGTCAACCGACGTTGCGGCTTGACCTCGGTGATCTCATCGAAGGTCGGTGCGACGCGGTGTCGCAGGCCTTCGCTTCTCGGTTTGAATGTCTTAAGCCCCATGACTCTTCTCCTCCGGCCGCGTTATACGGTCTCGATACGCTCGCCCGCCTTGACCGTCACGATCGCGCGCTTCCAGCCGGAATCGCGCACCACGCGACGATTGCGCAGCGTACGCAACGCGCCCTTGTAGTTCTGGGTGTTGACCCCCAGCACATGCACGCCGAACTGCTCCTCGACGGCCTGCTTGATCTCGATCTTGTTCGCCTCGGGAGCGACCTCGAGAATGTACTGGTTCTCACAGGCAAGCTTGGTGCCCTTCTCCGTTATCTGCACCCGGCGGATGATTCCAGCGTGTTTCATGCGCTCGCCTCCGTCTTCTTCTCCATGCGCGCCGTCAACGCCGCGAACCCTGCCTGCGTAGCCACCAGCGTGCGGCACAAAAGGAGAGAATATACATCAACTTCTGCCGCCGTGGCAACCTCAACCTTCTGCAGATTGCGGGCCGCAAGGATCACCTTGTCGTCGTGCTGGTCCAGAATGATCAGCGCCGAACGTTCGGCGCCCAGCTTCTTCAGCGTCGCAGTCAGCAGCTTGGTCTTGGGCTCGGCGAGATCGAACTTCTCGATCACGACCACCTGGCCGCCGGCGATCTTATCGCTCAGCGCCCGGGCAAAAGCCAGCTGCGCCACCTTGCGGTTGATCTTCTGCGAGAAGTCACGCGGCTTCGGCCCGAAGGCCACGCCGCCGCCGCGCCACACGGGGCTCTGGCGCAGGCCCGCGCGGGCCCGTCCGGTTCCCTTCTGACGCCACGGCTTCTTGTTGCTGCCCGCGACCTCGCCCTTGCTCAGGGTCGAGGCGGTGCCGGCGCGCAGCCCGTTCTGAATCGCCACCACCGTGTCCTTGAGGGCCTGCTCGCCCTTGTCAAGCACCAGGCGGTCGTCCGCGAAGGCTAGCTCGCCCGCGGCCACGCCAGCCGGATTAAAAACCTTGATCGTACTCATCGGTTCTCCAACCCCTATTTCTTCAGGGCTTTCCTGATAATGACTACGCCGTTCTTCGGGCCCGGAATCGAGCCGGCCACGAGGATCAGGTTATCGTCGCTCCGGATCTGAACCACCGTCAGATTCCGCGCCTTACGATTCACCGCACCCATGTGCCCCGGCATCCGCTTGCCCTTCTCAACCCAGCCCGGAAGATCGCGCGCACCGATCGAGCCGATGCGGCGCTTCGAGTGGCCACCGTGCGTCATCGGGCCACCGCCAATGCCGTAGCGGCGGAACACGCCCGCGAAACCACGGCCCTTGGTGACACCCGTCACGTCGACGTACTTCACGCCGTCAAAGATACTGACCGTCACCGCGTCGCCCGCCTTGACCTCTTCGCCCTCGTCCAGAGCGAACTCCTTGGTCACTTTGCAGGGCTTCACGCCAGCCTTCTCGAAGTGCTTCACCTGCGCCTTGGGCAAGCGCGACGGTTTCTGCTCATCGAAGCCGAGCTGTACGGCGCGGTACCCGTCCGTGTCAGGCGTCTTCACCTGAACCACCGGGCAGGGCCCCGCCTCAATCACGGTCACCGAGACACGACGCCCCTGGTCGTCATAGACCTGGGTCATCCCAACTTTTCTGCCAATCAAGCCTTCCATGGTGTTCACCGTCCTTAGATTCGAATTGTGATGTCCACGCCAGCAGGCAGATTCAACTTTTTGAGCTCGTCGACGGTTTTCGCCGTCGGGCCCACGATATCCAGCAGCCGCTTGTGCGTGCGCATCTCAAACTGGTCCATGGACTTCTTGTCCACGTGGGGGCTGCGGTTGACCGTGAAACGCTCGATCCTCGTCGGCAGAGGAATCGGCCCCACGACCTGAGCCCCGGTGCCGCGGGCCGTGTCGATGATGTCACTCACCGCCTGGTCCAGCACCCTGTGATCGTACGCTTGCAAGCGAATGCGTATGCGCTGACTTTGCATTCTAACGTTACCTGTTCAGTAGTTGTTCTCTCACCGTTCGAGGCACGACCGCAAATTCGCCAGGTTCCATCGTATAGCTGGCTCGGCCGCGGGAGAGCGACCGGATTGCGGTTGAGTACCCGAAAAGTTCTGCCAACGGCACCTGCGCGCGCACGATCTGCATGTCTCCACGCGTCGTCATGTCGCGCACCGAACCGCGGCGGCCGTTAATGTCCCCCATGATGTCGCCGACGTAATCGGCAGGCGTCACGATGTCGAGGGACATGATCGGCTCCAGCAATTCCGGCGTGGCGGCCAGAGCCGCCTCGCGGAACCCCATCACGGCCGCGGTCCTGAGAGCCACGTCTGTTGCCGTTTCCTCATCCGTGATCACGACCTCCACGACCTTCGCCAGCACGTCCGTCATCGGGTATCGCGCCAAGACGCCGGTCAGGATGCCGTCCGTCAATCCTTGCTCCACACAGTCGGCCAGCTTCTCGTCCGGAAGCACGCGCCGCACGCTGGAGACAATCTCCACCGCATGGCCCGCGCCCCGCTTCAGAGGAGCCACTTCGACCGTCACCTGGGCGCAATGCCGTTTCCCGCCCAGCTCGCGGTCGAAGAGGTAGACGCTCTTCCCCGGCGCTGTGACGGTCTCGTAATACGACACCATCGGACGGCCTGTGTTGGCCTCGCACTTGAACTCGCGGCGCAGGCGGTCCACCAGGATCTCCAGGTGGAGTTCACCCATTCCGCTCAAAATCGTTTGGCCCGTCTCCGCGTCGACGCGCACCTGGCAGGTCGGGTCTTCTGCGGCCAGCAGCCCCATCGACTCCGTCAGCTTCTCTTTGTCGGCACGGGACTTCGGCTCGATCGCCATGAACATCACCGGCTCGGGAATCGTGATGCGCTCCAAATACACCGGCTGGTGCTCGGCGCACAGCGTGTCGCCCGTCGTAGCCTCCTTCAGCCCGACGATCGCGCCGATCTCGCCCGTCCCCAGCTCCTCCAGCTCGGTCTGCTGGTCCGCGAACAGCTGCACGATCTTCATGATCCGCTCGCGCTTGCGGCTGCGCGGGTTGAACACGTTCTGCCCCTTCTTCAGCGCTCCGGCGTACACGCGCACAAAGAAAAGCCGCCCCACGTAGGAGTCCGTGGCAACCTTGAAAACCAGCGCCGTCAGCGGCGCCGACGCGCTCTGCTGCCGCGTCACCTTCTCGCCGCTCTTCACGTCCGTGGCCTCAACCGGCGGACGATCCAGCGGCGAGGGCAGATACCACATCACCGCGTCGAGCAGCTGCTGCACGCCCTTGTTGCGGAGCGACGAGCCGCACAGCACCGGCACGATCTTGCCCGCGATCACCGCCCGGCGAATCGCCCCTCGCAACACCTCGGCCGTCAGCTCCGGCTGCGCGAAGTAGGCCTCCACGATCGTCTCGTCCGCCTCGGCCACCTTCTCGCACAGCTCCGCGCGGGCGGCCTCCGCCGCCTCCCGCAGGTCGGCCGGAATCTCGGACTCGCGGATCGCGCGCCCGTCGGCGCTCTCGTCGTACGACAACGCCTTCATCTCGAGCAGGTCGATGATGCTGCTGAACGTCTCCGCCTGCCCGACCGGCAGTTGCACGCACACCGGATTGGCGCGCAGCTTCGTGCGGATCTCCGAGACGCAGGCGTTGAAGTCAGCGCCCATGCGGTCCATCTTGTTGATGAACGCGAGCCGCGGCACGCCGTAGCGGTCGGCCTGGCGCCAAACCGTCTCCGACTGCGGCTGCACGCCCCCGACGGCACAAAAAACGCCCACCGCGCCGTCCAGTACGCGCAATGAGCGTTCTACTTCAATCGTAAAATCGACATGGCCCGGCGTGTCGATCAGGTTGATACGCACGTCACGCCAGGAACAGGTGATCGCGGCGCTCGTGATCGTAATCCCGCGCTCGCGCTCCTGTATCATCCAGTCGGTGACGGTGTTGCCGTCGTCTACGTTTCCGAGACGGTGCGTGCGCCCTGCGTAGTAGAGGATCCGCTCGGTCGTCGTGGTCTTGCCCGCGTCAATGTGGGCCACGATGCCGATGTTCCGGACGCTGCAAAGCGACACGTCGCCGCCATCCGGCTGCTGGCCGGACGCTGACACATGACGTTTATCTGCCTTGCTATCCAAGACGCTCACCCTTCACCCTGACTTGTCAAAGAACAGCGGATGGTCCCGGCAACTTGCCGGCTTATCCAGTGCGGGCGACCAGCGGGCCGCCCGCGTCGCATCACCACGCGTAATGCGCGAAGGCCTTGTTGGCCTGCGCCATCTTATGCGTGTCGTCGCGCTTCTTGATCACGTTCCCTTGATTGTTGAAAGCCTCAAGCAGCTCCATCGCAACCGCCTTCGGCATCGGCGTTCCGCGACGGGCGCTGGCATACATCGACATCCACCGCAGCGCCAGCGAGAGCTGGCGGGCCGGACGGATCTCGACCGGAACCGGGTAGGTCGTGCCACCGACGCGGCGGGATTTGACTTCCACCTTCGGCTTCATGTTCGCGATGGCGATATCCATCACCTCGATCGGATCCTTGCCGGTCTTCTCTTTCAGCTCTTCGATCGCCCCGTACACGATGCGCTCCGCCGTGGTCTTCTTGCCGCTCTTCATCAGCGCGCGCACCACGCGAGCCACCAGCTCGCTGTTGTACTTGGGGTCTACGGGCGACACCCGCTTTACTGCTCTACGCCGTCTTGCCATGGATTTGCCTCTTACGCGGGCGAACACGCAGGTCCGCCCCTACGATTATTATTCTGCCTTCTTCGCACGCTTCACGCCGTACTTCGAACGGCTGCGATTGCGGCCCGCCACGCCCAAGCTGTCCAAACAGCCGCGGACGATGTGGTAACGAACGCCGGGAAGATCCTTCACGCGGCCGCCACGAACCAGCACGACGCTGTGCTCCTGCAGGTTGTGACCCTCGCCAGGGATGTAGGCGGTCACCTCGTAGCCCGTCGTCAGACGGACACGCGCAACCTTGCGCAACGCCGAGTTCGGCTTCTTGGGCGTCTGCGTCTTCACGACCAGACAGACCCCGCGGCGCTGCGGGCACGACTTCAGCGCAGGCGACTTGCTCTTCTTACGCAGCGGGGTACGTCCCTTGCGCACTAACTGGTTGATCGTCGGCATCGGCTTCTAATCCTTCCGAATTGGAAATAAATGGAGTGTTAAATTACCACAGTGCGCCGCGACCGTGCAAGTGCGTTTTCCGACTTTTTTCGGAACGCCGCCGGGCCGCTCACGCCAGCGACCACGGCCCGCGCATCGGGCGCGTGAGCAGGCGGTTGGCCATGGCGTCGTCCGCGAACACCTCGTTCGCCGGGTTCCAAGCCAGCTTGCGCTGGAGCTGCATCGCGATGTTGCCGATGTTGCAGAGGTTGGTGGTCTTGTGCCCGATCGCCAGGTCCGACACCGGCGCCTGGCGCGTCTTGACGCACGCGATCCAGTCGCCGAAGTGGTCGCGGCTCTTGTACAGCCGCACCTCCTTCTCGCCGATCTCCTCCTTGAGGATGCCCTCGGGCGTGGACTTCAGCTTGCTGCGCGACACGTCCAGCGTCCCCTTGTCGCCGCGGAAGATGATGTTGCCGTCGTAGACCCCGTCCGTGCGCGTGCGCATCCGCATCGTCACGCCGTTCGCGTAGGTGTAGCGCACGTCCACGCGCGTCGGCGCCGTGAAGAGCCCGCTGCTCGGGAACACGCCGTGCCCCTCGACCTCCACGGGCCCGCCCTCGTCCATGCCCAGCGCCCACTGCGCGATGTCCAGGTAGTGCGCGCCCCAGTTGGTCGTCTGCCCGCCCGCGTAGTCCAGGATGTAGCGGAACTGGTAGTGCGTGCGCTGCGAGGTGTACGGCGCGTAGGGCGCCGGCCCCAGCCAGAAGTCGTAGTCCAGGCCCTCCGGCGCCGCCTCGGGCTTCCACGTCGCGCCCACGTAGCGGTTGTTCGCCGGAATCAGCACGTCGATCTGCCTGACCGTGCCCAGCCGGCCGTTGCGGATCAGCTCCGCCGCGCGGTGGAACCCCTCGGACGAGCGCTGCATCGTGCCGGTCTGCCCGACGCGCCCGTGCTTGCGCAGCTCGGCCACCAGCGCCTGGCCCTCGCGCACCGTCAGCGTCAGCGGCTTCTCCACGAACACGTCCTTGCCGTTGCGAATCGCATCGATCGCCGTCAGCGCGTGCCAGTTGTCCGGCGTCGCCACGGTGACCAGGTCGATGTCCTTGGCCCGCGTGACCTCGCGGAAGTCGCCGGTCATGCGGCACCCCTTGGCGCCGTATTTCTCGTCGATGACCTTCGCGGCGCGCCTCTGGTGGTGCGCGTCCACGTCCGCCACCGCCACGACGCGCACCGTGTCGCGGTCCAGCAGCTGCGAGAGGTGCGAAAGCCCCATCCCGCCCACGCCCACGACCGCCACCGTCAGCACCTTGGAAGGGGCCGCCTGCCCCAGCACCGATGCGGGAATGATCGCCGGAAATGCGGCCGCCGCGCCCGCCGCCAGCCCCGCCGCCTTCGCAAATCCACGCCGTGTCATATCCATGTCAAAAATCCTTGCTCTCTTTTTCACCACCAAGACTCAAAGGTTGCCACGCTTCACCACGAAGATCGTTGTGGACGTTGTGTCCTTCGCGTCTTGGTGGTGGCTTTTACTTCGCAACCCCGCGTACAGCCGCAGCACCGGCCAAGCCTTCCGCCGTACGGCCCTTGGCCAGGCCCGCCGCCTCGCGCAACGCGGCGTCCGCCTCCGCGCCCGGCACCTGCTCAATGACCAAGCGCGTCAGAAAGGCGACCACCTCGTTCTCGCTCGTCAGCTTGCCCTTCAGCGCCGCAACGCTCTTCGGCGAGGCGATCAGCGAGAGCAGCCGGCACACAAACCCGTACCCCGCCTCCGTGCAGGCCGGGTCGGCTGCGATCTTGAGCAGCTTCTCCTCGAATCCCGGATACTGCGAGGGGTCGGCGTCCAGAACCACGCGCTCGACCGTCGAGACCATCGTACGGTCGCCTCCGTACTCGACCGCGCCAATCACCTTCCACGGATCGGCCGTCTCGTTGAAGCTCTTATAGCGCGGATCCTCTTTCAGCCCCGCCAGCGGATCGCTGGCCGCCCGCTTCCCGTCTGAAACCGTCGTCTTCTCACTCATCGCTCACGCTCCTTGACCTTACAAAAAACACAACGTCTAGTCCTGCTCAGGCCCGATGACGCTGACCGAAGGAAAATAGGTACGCAATCGCCGCGCGTCACGCGTCAGAACCGGCATTGTCGCCGCCTCCGCATGTCCGCCGATGAAGAAATCCGGCAACACGGAAGTCTTGTTTCCATTGCGGGCCTTATACCGCTCAAACGCTTTTGCCGCTATAAACAGGCCTCGACGCGGTATTTCCTGAAAACTGAGGGAGAAACGCCTGACCAAGTCGTCCACGAACTCCGCCGAAGGGCTGCCGAAACTCAACTCCGCGTAGACAACCGGATTGATCACAAGCCCGTCTTCACTGTACGCTTCGAGCTTGGAGATTGACCATTCCGCCCACTGCGGATCATCCGTAAGAACGTCGATGATCACATTCGTGTCAACCAAAACAGCCATCAGGCACCCCTCGTATCGCGCATCCAGTCGGCCGTCGTGCGTTTTCCCTTAAGCACGCCACGCAGGGCGGAGAAATTACCCGACCCGCCCGATCGTTTCGCCGCACGAACCAAGACAACCGAACCGTTCAACACGCGAAAATCAACCTGCGTGTGCGGCAGAATGCCTAAATAGTCACGAATGCTAACGGGAATTGTCACTTGCCCTTTGGTTGTCACCTTCATAGTATTACCGTAACATGTATTACCTTGACCGTCAAGGCGGCCTACAGGAACAGCCGCCGGGCGTTGGCGCCGGTGATGTCGGACAGCTCTTCGGGCGAGATGCCGCGCAGCGCCGCCACCTCGGCCAGCACGTACCGGAGATTCGCGGGGTGGTTCAGCGGCTTGCCGTTCGCCCCCACCGCGATCGGGCGCCCCCCCGCCGGGAACAGGTCCGGCGAGTCGGTCTCCACCAAGATCTGGCTGTCCGGGATCTCGCGGGCCGCGGCCCGGATCTTCTCGGCCTTGGGGTTGCAGACCGAGCCCGCGAACGAGACGTAGCCGCCCATGTTGAGAATCTGCTTCAGGATTTCCGCGGAGCCGCCGAACCCGTGCGCCACGAAGCCCGGCAGCCGCCGCGCGCAGGGCTTGAGCAGGTCGATCAGTCGCCCCCACGCCCGCGCGCCGTGCAGAACGACGGGACGCCGCACGTGTTCGGCGAACGCCAGCTGCCGCGCCAGCACTCGCTCCTGAAGCTCCATGGGGATGTCGTCGAGCACGCCGTCGAGGCCGATCTCGCCGATGGCCGCCACCGGATTGTGATCGAGATACGCCTCCAGCGTCTCGAACCAGTCCGCCGGCAGATAACGCACATACCACGGGTGAACGCCGAAAGCGGGAACCAGCACGAAAGGCAGGGCGCGCGCGGCGAGCCGGTGCGTCGCCTCCCAGTCGTCGGGCGTCGTGCCGCAGCAGCAGACACCCGTCACCTGCGCCAGCGCCGCCTGCCGGACGAGTTCGTCGAACACGTCCGCCAGCCGCGGATCCTGCAAATGTGTGTGCGCATCGAACACGGCTTACGCCAACTGCGTGGCGGACTTGACGTACTGCGAGCGCTCGAAGCCGTGGCCGTCCTGCGTGTTGGTCTCGCGCAGCTTGCCCCGAAAGTCGGCGAGCGCCGCGTACCCCTTGCGGGCCATCCAGGCCTCCAGCCCGCCCACGATCTCACGGACCACGCCTGCGTCCTGCCGGACCAGCAGCGCCGAACAGACGTAGCCGACGTTCGCGCCCACCAGCAGCGCCTTGGCCAGCTCAGCCCCCGAATGGATGCCGCCACTGACCGCCAGGTCGCAGCGCACCCAGTCGCGCAGCACCGCCGCCCAGCGCAGCTGCTCGTGCAGGACGCTCGGCGTCGAGTAGTTGGGCGCGTAGAACATGGCCTCGCGCTCGATGTCCACATCCGTCTGCAAAAACCGGTTGAAAAGCACCAGCCCCTTGGCCCCGGCCCCCTCGAGCGTGCGAGCGAACGGCATGAGCGCCGTGGTGTGCTGGCTCAGCTTCACCGCCACAGGCAGATCGACCACGCCCGTCACCGCCCGCACGAGCGCCGCGTTGCGGGCCTCCACCTGAGCCGACGTCTCATTCGGATCCACCGGCATGTGGTAGAGGTTCAGCTCGATCGCATCCGCCCCGGCGTCTTCGATCTTGCGGGCGTAGTTGACCCACTGGTCGGGCAGCACGCAGTTCACGCTGCAGATGATCGGGATCCGCACGCGCCGGCGCATCTCCTGAATGTTTTCGAGATACGCCTCCGGGCCGAGCTGCGCCGGCAGATCCGCACGCAGGTACTCCAGGGCGGACCCGCTCGCATCGCCTTCCAGCGCCTCGTACATGTCCGACACGTCGGCGCGGATCTGCTCCTCGAAGATCGACTTGACCACCACCGCCGACACGCCCGCCTGCTCCAGCCGCTCGACGCTGTCGGGGTGGTTGGTCAGCGGGCTGCTGCTGGCGATCAGCGGATTCTTGAGCTCCAGCCCGAGATAGGTGGTCTTTAGGTTGGCCATAACAGCCTCGCCTACTTGGATACGATCTGCCCCGCCTTGGCCAGCATCTTGGCCTCGACGCTCTGGATCTCCGCGAAGCCCTGCGAGCTGACCGGGTTCAGGCCGTTGCTGGCCTCCATCGACGAGTCGGCCTCGTTGTAGATCGACCCCTTGCAGCCCGTGAGCGCATTGAAGAAGATGTTGCCCTTGTACAGGCCCACCTCGACCGTGCCGGAGGCGTGCTTGGAGAAGACGCCGATCGCCGCCCGCGCCGCCTGGGTCACGGGGTCGAAGTAGCGGCCGTCGTAGATCTGGTCCGCCACCAGCTTGGAGAGCTGCCCGAAGAGCAGCCCCGCGCGGCGGTCGAGCGTGGCCTGGTACACGTAGCGCAGGCAGGTGCCCAGCAGCTCCATGCCCGGCGCCTCGTACACGCCGCGGCTCTTGGTGCCGATGATGCGGTTCTCCAGCGCGTGCTTCATGCCGACGCCGTTGCGGCCCGCCAGCTTGTTCGCGAGCTTCATGGCCTCGACCGGCGTCACGTCCTTGCCGTTGATCTGCACCGCGCGTCCCTTGGCGAAGCGCACCGTGACCTTCTCGATCTTGTCCGGCGCCTCGCGCGGCCACACGCCCATGGTGGGCGCGACGATCAGCATCGACGTCTCCAGGCTCTCCAGGTCCTCCGCTTCGTGCGAGAGGCCCGCGAGGTTGGCGTCCGTCGAGTACTTCTTTTTGGTGCCCACAAAGGCCTGGATGCCGTGCGTGGCGAGGAACTCGACCATCTGCGTGCGGCCGGGGAACAGCGTGAGCAGCGCCGGGTCGCGCCAGGGCGAGTAGACCTTCATCGCCGGCGCGAGCACGTTGGTGTAACGCTCGAAACGCATCTGGTCGTTGCCGCGGCCGGTCGCGCCGTGCACGAGCACCGAGCAACCCTTCTTCTTCATCTCGGGGATCAGGCCGCGCACCGTCACAGCCCGCGCGATGCCGGTGGAGTTCCAGTAGCCGCCGTCGTACATCGCCTGCGCCT
>CAYLUN010000128.1:0-13376 GCA_964386865.1 uncultured Lentisphaeraceae bacterium
TCGCCCTGCCCGATCTACGACGTCGGCGGCAACGAGGCGGGCAGCGGCCGCTACGCGCTCTTCATCCACGGCCACGACAACGCCACCTACACCGGCTACCGGCCCAAGCCGGTCGTCACCGGCTTCAACCGCCGGCCGATCCAACTGCTGGCCTGCCGCTTCCGGCCCGGCGCCGACCAGCCGGTCTGGTTCGACGAGCCGCGCTTCTTCATGGACCACGACAACGTCAGCCTCGGCAAGCCCGGCACCAGCGGCCGCATGGACTTGTCGCTCTACGCCAGCTTCACCGTCCGCCAAGGAAAGCCTGTGCTCTGGTACCCGGACCGCAAGTTCTTCCTGCTCGGCCGCATCATCGGCGAGGAGTGGTTCGCTCCCGCCGTACAACACGGAGGTCAACCATGAACAGATGCCCCGTCCCCATCCGTAAACGTTTGGGTGCAGCCTCGAGCGAGCCGCGCGAGCGCTGCTCCGTATGCGGCTCGGCACAGCCTCGCCCTCCAGCGCGAGCCGACGCCGAAACGACATCCATCGCGCGACTCGCCATGCCGAACAAAACTTGGGGGGCGAGGCTGAGCCGAGCCGTCTTCGGTGTGCCCTACAACTGGCACGAGCGGGCCGGACGGGGACGGGGGCGTCCCCGCTCCCAAGCCTGCGCTATCCGTGGTGCCCTCGGCGCGTGCGCCGCTCTGTTGCTCTCGGCGCCCCTTCTCGCCCAGCAGAAGCCCAAGGACCCCAACTTCATCGCCACGCCCGCCGACCTCAAGGCGCGCATCCCCGCGCAGCTCCAAATCACCAAGCCCGACTTCGTGGTCTTCGTACCGGAGGTCACCGACGCGGGCGTCAACGACACCGGCAACGAGCACTTCCTCGTCTTCGACGGGCCGGACGGCTCGCTGATGGCGGTGTGGACGCAAAGCTCCGCCGAGTCGCAGCCCGACCAGCACATCGCCTTCGCCCGCAGCGACGACGAGGGCAAGACCTGGACCCGGCCGCGCATCATCGCGGGCCCGAAGAAGCCCGGCGACGGCCACATGGCGAGCTGGGCCTACCCGCTCGTCAGCAAGACCGGCCGCATCTACATGCTCTACAGCCAGCACATCGGCCGCGTCGACAACTTTCCGCACCACACCGGCTGGCTGCACGGCATCCGCAGCGACGACAACGGCGCGACCTGGTCCGCCCCACAGAACATCCCGCTCCCGCGCAGCATCCACGACAACCCCGACGCCACGATGCCGCCCAACATCCTCTGCTGGCAGAAGCCCAACCGCCTCGGCAAGGACGGCACGTACTTCGCGGGCGTCACTCGCTGGACCAGCTTCGCCGTAACCCCGAACCCGACCAAGTCGTGGATGTCCGCCGACGCGCGCGTGGAGTTCATGCGCTTTGAGAACATCGACGACAACCCCGAGCCCAAGGACATCAAGATCGCGTGGTTCGCCTTCAACGACAAGGCCCTCTCCGTGCCCTACCCAGGCCACCCCGAGGTCAGCGCCTGCCAGGAGCCCTCGGTCGTGAAGCTGCCGGACGGCCGCCTCTTCTGCGTCATGCGTACCGCTTCGGGCAGCCCCTACTGGAGCGTGAGCGCCGACATCGGCGAAACGTGGACCCAGCCCCGCCCGCTGCTGCGCAAGGACGGCGGCGCTCCGCTGCTGCACCCGCTCTCGCCCTGCCCGCTGTACGACATGGGAGGCAACACCGCCGGCAGCGGCCGCTACGCGCTCTTCATCCACAACCACGACGGCCACTACAAGCAGTACGGCCCCACGGATAGCGGCTTCCACCGCCGCCCGATCCATCTCGTGCGCGGCACGTTCCAAGCGGGCGCAGACCAGCCGGTCTGGTTCGACGAGCCCCAGCTCTTCTTCGACCACGACGGCGTGAGCCTCGGCAAGCCCGGCACCAACGGCCGGCTCGACCTCGCGCTCTACTCGAGCTTCACCGTGCGCAACGGCGTCCCCGTGCTCTGGTATCCCGAGCGCAAATTCTTCCTGCTCGGAAAAATCATCCCGAAGACCCAATGACGTATGAAAGACAATCCACTTCCAGTCCGCTCTGAGGCGATTGAGCAGAAGATCGTACTGCTTCGCGGGCAGCGGGTGATGCTTGATCGCGATCTGGCTGAGCTTTACGGCGTCGAGACCAAAAGCCTCAACCGAGCCGTGCGTCGAAACTTTGAACGATTCCCGACGGATTTCATGTTCCGGTTGACCTCTGAGGAGGCGGATGCTTCAAGGTGCCAAACTGGAACCTTGAAACGGGGACAGAACGTTAAGTACCTTCCATACGCTTTCACACAGGAAGGCGTCGCGATGTTGTCCAGCGTGCTGCGCAGCCCCCGTGCCGTTCAGGTCAACATCGCCATCATGCGCGTCTTCGTCCGCGCTCGTGAAGCGCTCAGCCTGCATCGGGATCTGACCGGCAAATTGGCTGAGTTGGAGCGCAAGGTCGAAGCGCACGACAGCGGCAGCAGAACCTTGTTTGACGCGATCCGCCAACTCACGGCCCCGCCGACTCAGCCGCGCAAGGCGATCGGCTTCCAGGTGCGCGAACGGCGGGCCGCCTACCGCACCTCTCGCACGGCGGGTGCCAAGAGCCCTCCCAAACCACAAACCACACACTTGAGCGTTGAACGTTAACCATGTCCACCGGCCCCGACATCTTCAACCACGCCCCATCCGCCATACCCCAGGAGCGGGGGCGCCCTCGTCTTCCTCACCGCGCTCCTTTCGGCGTGCTGGAGGGCGAGGCTGTGCCGAGCCGCGTGCCCTTGCGCCCGACCATCCACACGGCTCACCGCAGGTTCGCCCTCCATCTTGCGCTCCTCCTGAACGTGGTGTCTTCGTCCGCCGCCCCGTCGAACGCCCCGTGGCGCACCTACGCCGTCTACCAGCCGCGCGTCGAGCGCGCGGTCGTCGTCGACGCCGCCGAGCAGCCGCTGCGCTACAACCACGACAGCTCCGTCGCCTGGTTTCGCGACCGCTGGCTCTGCGTGTGGAACGCCAACACCATTCCGCTCGAAGGCGCGCCCGGCCAGCTCAACTACCAGAGCGCCAGCTCGGACGGGCTCGTCTGGTCCGCGCCGCAGCCCGCCTTCTCGGATCCCGCGCGCAACGCCAACCCGGTTCCCTGTCCTAAAGGCACGCAGTGGCAGCCCAACCTGCTCGTGGTCGGCGCTCAGCTCTGGTGCCTCTGGAGCCAGAACTCGAAGGACGCTCACAACGGCTGCTACTTCTCCACGCTCGACGCGCCCGACGGCCTCTGGGCCAACCGCCTGCTCACCTGGGAGGGACGCGCCGACCCAGTCATCGACGGCAAGCCCTTCCGTATTTTTCCGACGCAGAACCCGCTGCGCCTCAGCACCGGCCGCGTGCTCGCGCCCGTCACCCTGATGGGGCCGGTCTCCACGAACGCCCCGGCCGGCAAAGCCGGCTGGCAGTGGCTGGAGAAGCGCAACAGCGTGCTCTACACCGACGACGGCGGCGCGACCTGGCGCGTCTCGCCGGGAACAACCCAGCCGAGTTACGAGTGGCGACAGTGGGAGCCCACCGTCATCGAGCAGCCCGACGGCGCGGTTCTGATGTTCGCCCGCAACAACGCCATTCCCGCGCTCGGGGATCTCTCCATCGCGCCGTTTCAGGCGCTCACCTGGTCCGTCTCGCGCGACGGCGGCGCCACGTGGTCGCCGCACGCTTTCGTGCCGCTCGACACCGTGGTCTCACGCATGCACCTCCTGCGTCAGCCCGGCTCCGACCGCTATTTCATGCTGCACAACGACTGGCCCGCCGGCACCTTCGGCGCCGACCGCCGCAACCTCGCGCTCTTCGTCAACCGTGGCGGGGGCATCGACTTCACGGCCGGCCTCGGCTTGACTGACCGCGAACCCGAAGTCGCCTACCCGCAGATGGACATCCACGGCGACGCGCTGCTCTTCACCTACAGCCAAGGCGCCTGCGGCCTGCGCAGCATCCGCGCGGTGCGCGTCTCGCCGCTGCCCGCTCCGGACCAGCTCTACCTCTATCCGCGTTCGAACCTGCCGCCCCCGCCGCTCTGCTCCGTCACCAACGGCGCGCTCACGCTGCGCGGCGGCCGCTCGCTCGCGTGCCGCGCCGCGCCGCGCGTGCACCCTGACCGCTTCCGCCTCGAAGCCGAGATCAACCCCGACGACGACGGCGTGCTCGTCGATAACCGCGGCGCGACCAACGGCTTCGTCTGGGGCCTCTCCGGCGTGGCGTTCGTCCACCTCGGCGCCCCGGACAAGAACATCCGCTCGACGCTTCCCGTCCCGCGCGGCCGCTGGAGCCACGTGGGCGTCGCCATCGACTATCCGGCCGGCGAAGTGGTCTTCTCAGTCGGCGACCGTACCGAGCGCATACCCTTCAAGCCCGGCCGGCGCTCACTCGCCGGAACAGCCGCCACGCTCTTCGGCCCCAACCTCGCCAGCAGCCGACTCACCGCGTTCGAGGGCGAGGTGCGCTCGCTCACGCTCGACGGCACGAATCGGCTCTTCGACGCCGCCGCGCCGGATCCCCTCGCCCAGTACGGCCGGCGCTACGAGCCGGCCGCTCTTCAAAACTCTTCGACGCCCGGCCGCGCCGACTATCTTATCTCAAACGGCAAACCGCTGTTACGTCTCGCCGGCGACGCCTCCGCCGGCGTCGAGTTGCCCGCCAACGAACGCAAGGCCGGCGACGCCGTCGACTTCGAGTTCGCCTTCCGCCTCGAGCGTGCGGCGGCCGGCACGCTCTGCACCGTCGGCGACGCGATCCAGTCCCTGCGCGTTTCGGTCTGCGGCACGAACATCGTCATCAGCACGCTGAACGGCGTGCGCGCCTGCGGCCCCGCCGCGCCGGGCACGTGGCAGCGGCTCTTGCTGTACACGCAGGCGGCCTGCACGCGCGTCACGCTCGACGCCAACCCCGCCGTCGAAACCCTTCACACGCCGCAAGCGAACTGGCTCTACCTCGGCGAGGGCTACCCTTCCTCCTCTCCCGCCAGCGGCACCGCCTTCTATATCGACGTTCCCTCCATCCGCTCCCGTGTCAGTCCAACAAGCAGGCTCGCACCCTAGCCGCTCACGAAAGTGAAACCGTGAATAAAACTAAGCAAAAAATCAAGAACAACGAAGTCGCCCTCGGCGGCTGGATGCTCATCCCGCACCCCGCGATCGCCGAACTCATGGCCGGCGAAGGCTTCGACTGGATCGCGCTCGACATGGAGCACGCCGCCGTCGACCTCTCCGTGGTGGAGCAAATCGAGCGCGCCGTGCGGCCCTCGGGCTGCGAGCTCCTCGTGCGCCTCGACGGCGTGAACCCCGTGCTCGCCAAGCACGTGCTGGATGCGGGCGCCAAGGGCGTGATCGTGCCCAGCGTCATGTGCCCGGAGGACGCCGACGCCATGGCCGCCGCCGTGCGCTACCCGCCGCAGGGCAACCGCGGCACCTCGCTCTCCCGCGCGCTCGACTACGGCCGCGACTTCGCCGACTACATCCGCCGCCACAACGACGAGGTTTTCGTCGCCGTGATGCTGGAGCACTACCTCGCCGCCGAGCGCGCGGACGCGATCCTCGCGCGGCCGGGCCTCGACGCGGCCTTCATCGGCCCCTACGACCTCTCGGCCTCGCTCGGCATCGCGGGCCAGCTCGACGACCCTCGCGTGCTCGCGGCGGAGCAGAAGATCCTCGCCGCCTGCAAGCGCCAGGGCGTCGCCCCCGGCTACCACGTCGTTCCGCCCGAGCGCTCCCGCATCGAGGAGCGCATCGCCGCCGGCTACCGCTTCATCGGCTGCAGCCTCGACACCCAGCTCATCATGCACGGCTGCCGCACCCTGCTAAAAAGGTAGATAGGCTGAAGGCTGTTAGGCTATTAGGGCGATACCCGACCTAACAGTCTCACGGCCTTCAGCCTAAACTCCCTTTCCCCAAACAGCCTAACAGCCTAACCCCCTTCTTATGAACACACCCATCCTTATCACCCAGTCCGAATTCGACAAAGCCGCCGCCGTCTTCACCTCCGCGCCTGGGCTCGACTGCCGGCCCGCGCCCGCCGACGAGGCCGCGCTCGCCGCGCTTGTCCGCAGCACGGGCTGCCGCATCGTGGTGCTCGGCGTCGCGCCCTACCGCGGCGCGCTCTACGACGCCCTCGCCGAGAACGCCGCCGGACAGGGCGCGCTCCTCGTGCGCTTCGGCTTCGGCACGGACGGCATCAACAAGCCCTACGCCAAGGCCAAGGGCCTCACGCTCGTCAACACCCCCGTCGACATCCAGACCAGCGTCGCCGAGCTCACCCTCTTCCTGGTCGGCTCGCTGATGCGCCGCATCCCGCGCCTCGACGCGACGATCCGCGGCGGCGGCTTCGCCCCCATCCGCGGCCGCGAGCTGTGCGGCCAGACCGCGCTGATCATCGGCGGCGGCAAGATCGGCCTCAAGGTCGCCCGCATGCTGCACCTCGGCTTTGGCGTGCGCACGCTCATCTGCGACACCGCGCCTGAAGCCGACTGGCTCGCCCGCTCGGGCCAGACGCGCGCCGCGCTGCGCGAGATCCACGGCATCGAGGCGTACTCGCAGAACCTTGACGCCCTGCTGCCGCAGGCGGACCTCGTGACCATCCACCTGCCGCTCACGCCCGAGACCCAGAGCATGATCGGCGCGAAGCGGCTCGCGCTGATGAAGCCCGGCAGCGCGATTGTGAACGTCGGCCGCGGCGGCATCGTGGACGAGGCCGCGCTCTACGACGCTCTCGCCTCCGGCCACCTCGCCGGCGCCGCGACCGACGTGTTCGTGACGGAGCCCTACGCGCCCGTCGCGCCCGACAAAGACCTGCGCGCGCTCCCGAACATCGTCTTCACGCCACACTGCGGCTCGGACACCTTCGAGGCCAACGCCCGCATGGGCGCCTCCGCCGCGCAGCAGGCCGCCGCCTTCGCCGCCGGCGACCGGACCCAGCTGTTTACTGTTCCGCTCTGATTTGGATCGGTTTCCCAACTCCTCACCCACCCCCCCCTGCGAGCGCTCCGTTTCACATATCCGGATATGTGAAACGGGCAGAGGCTCCCCGAGCGCACCCAACCGTGCTTCGGCTCTTGCTTTTTCGCCCTGAGACGGGAATAATTCACCGCGTTGTCATGGAGGGTAAGACGATGAACGTTGGCCGAATCGGTTTCTGGCTGTCCCTGGCCCCTTGGGTGCTAGTCGTGTGCGCGATGGCGGGAGCCCCGGGGTTTGGCTGAGGCTCCCCTCTTGGGCCCCTGGTAGGGGTCCTCCTGATGTCAGCCCCCCTTCTGGCTTTTGCCCTTGGCCTGGCCGGCCTCTACAAAGACCCGTCCAAGAAGTACGCCCTCGCGGCCCTCGCAGTCAGCATCCTCACGGGGTTGCTGTGGTTGGTGTCTGTGCTATGCCTATGACCGAGGTGACTATCTACACGGACGGCGGCTGCGAGCCCAACCCCGGCGCGGGCGGCTACGGCGTCGTCCTCGCCTGCGGCGGCCAGACTCGCGAGCTCTCCGGCGGCTTCGCCCGGACCACGAACAACCGCATGGAGATCTTCGCCGCCATCGCCGGGCTGGAGTCGCTCGCGGCTCCGAGCCGGGTGACGCTGGTCAGCGACTCCCGCTACCTCGTCGACGCGATCGCGCTGGGCTGGGCCAAGCGCTGGCGCGCGAACGGCTGGCGGCGCTCCACGCGCGACCGCGCCGTGAACGCCGATCTCTGGGCGCGCCTCCTGCCGCTCTGCGAGCGCCACACCGTCACGTTCCAGTGGGTCAAGGGCCACGCCGGCCACGAGCAGAACGAGCGCTGCGACGTCCTCGCCATGGCCGCCCTCAAGCAGCCAGGCCTCCCCGCCGACGCAGGCTACAGGCCCGAGCCCGAAGAGGCCGCCCCGCTCCAGCTGAACCTCCCGGAGCAGCCCGGCGTCTTGTTTTCATCCCCGCTGGCCCAAAACACGCCTCCGGCCGCACTCACCCCCAGGCCGACCCGCCCCACACAGGCCGAGTTCAACCTCTATGACCAGTGAATCTCCTTGGCGCTTCTTTGTGGCCTTGGCGCCTGTGTGGTGAGATTTGTGGGTTACGGGCTCTGCCTGCGTTAGGGTGCGCGCCGGACGTCGTAGCAGTACAGCGTGTCGTGGTTCCGCAGGTACAGCCGGCCCTGGCACACGACAGGATGCGCCCAGACGTCTTGCGCCTGCCCCTCAACCAGCCGGAACGAGCCCGCCGACCGGAAGCCCGCGTCCGCCACCTCCTGCAGCGTCATCACGCCCCGCGCGGTCAGGCAGTAGAGCCGCCCGTCGGCGAAGATCGCCGAGCCGTCGGCCAATTCCTCGGCCGCCTTCGCACGCGCCACCTGCCCTGTCTTCGCATCGACCGCCACCCAGCCTCGCAGTTCCCCGCGGTTATTCGCGCCATACAGCCGGCCGCTCACGCAAACCATCCCGCCATGGCTGATCTTCAGTTCGCGGGTCCACGCGCGGGACACCGGATCAGCGCCCAGCGGAACGCCGAACACGAAGCCGTTGTCGCGGCTGGAGTTGTTGAAGAGCAGCATGTTCCCAGACAGCAGCGGCGTCACGTTGACCGTATTCTTGGCGTCCAAATGCGGCAGCGTCCACACGAGAGCCCCGCTCTCCGCGTCCACGGCGAACGCGCACTTCGAGGCGCAGTTCACCAGCAGCCTGCGGCCGCCCGCCTGAACGAGCACCGGCGACGAATACGAAGCCTGCTCGCCCGCGATTCCCGGCGTGACCCACGCCTGCGCGCCGCTGCGCGTGTCGAGCGCCACCATCAGGCCTTTGGCGCCGGCCGGCGTCGCGAACACCCGGTCGCCGCTCACCAGCACGGACTCGCTGATGCCCCACATGATGTTCTTCGCCTCGTAACGCTCCAGCACGTTCACGGCCCAGACCACGCCGCCCGTCGCCGCGTCCAGGCACACCAGATTGCCGTGGGCGTTCATGTGGTACAGCTTGCCGCCGTCGAACGCGCACGAGGAGCGCGCGCCGGGATACGACCCCTTCCACGGCTCGCTGTTCGCGGCCTTCCAGCGCGGCTGGCCGTCGAGCGTGAGCGCGCTGATCGTCAGCTCCTTGTCCTGGTCGCCCGTGATGTAGATGCCGCCCGCCGCCACGATCGGCGACGAGTAGCCGCGGCCGATGCCGGAGGCCTTCCACAGCAGCTTCGGGCCGCCTTCGGGCCAGCTCTGCAGCAGCCCAGCCTCCTCGGAGATCCCGTCGCGGCGCGGGCCGCGCCACTGCGGCCAATCCGGCGCCGCGCAGCGAACCAGCGAGGGCGCCGCATCCTCGGCTGCTGCGGCCTGCGGCCGCGCGCTGCCCCACACGCCCAACACCACGCACCCCAACACGCGAATCGCCCGCTTGCCCATACGCCCCCCTCTCATCCACTCAGGAAAACACCCCGTCCCCGAACAGTTGGTCGTTGCTCAAGGTTTGCAGGGCAGAGTGCCAAACCCAGCTGCCTGCGTCAACGGCAAACCTGCGCGTCCATCATTTCTTGAACCGCTCACGTGGGCTCCAGCCCCTATCATCAGCGCGCCTGCCTCCGCCGGTGCTCCGCCACGACCTCTTTCGGAATCATGCGCAGCGCCAGCCACACCAGCAGGGGCAGGATCAGCACGTCGTCGAGGTAGCCGAGCACGGGAATGAAGTCCGGGATCAGATCCACCGGCGACAGGGCGTACGCGACCGCGGCGCCCAGCAGCCACCGCGCGGCCCTCGGGCAGCGCGGGTCGGCCATGACCGCGCGGTACACCGCGATCTCCGCCGCGCACCGCCGCGCCACTCGCTTCAAGCCGTCAAACACACGAACCTCCCTCGCACAGTCGCTCAGTAGTAGGGCAGCTGCTCGTCGAAGCGCGCCCCGCCGTTCCGATACCACGCCGCTACGTGCCTGACCGCCTCGACCGCCTTGGCCTTCGCCGCGAGGTCGGAGTTGAAGCCCTGATGAGGCTGCACGTAGACGTTGCCGCTCCGCTCCAGCGACATCCGGACCAGCTCCCGCGCCGCCCGCAGGTCGCGCCCTTTGACCGGCTCCCCCGCGAGCAGCCGCGCGAACTCGGGCTCCCGCGAGAACACGTCCAGCCCGAGCCCCGCGATCCGGCCCGCGCGGACCAGCGCCACGAGCGCCGACTCCGGAGCGATCTCCCCGCGCGTGACATTGATGAAAATCAGGCCGCGCCGCGCCTTCGAAAGCGCCTCCCGCGAGAAGTAGCCGACGTTGAAGAGCCGGCTCCGCCTGTCGCGGGTCAGGTTCATCGCGCAGACGATGATGTCGCTCGACGCGAGCGCGGCCGCCTTGGAGACGAACCGCACGCGCCCGCCGTACAGCCCCTCCAGCTCGCGCGCCCGCACGTCCACGCCTTGCACGGTCACGCCGCTCGCCTCGGCCAGCTCGCAGATCCGCCGGCCGATCTTGCCCACGCCGAACACGGTCAGCGTCCGGTGCCGGCCCAGCTCCATGAAGGCCTGCGCGCCCTTCCGGTCGAACGCCTCCGCCTGCCTCGCGTAGTGGTTGAGCTGGCCCGCCGCGGCGTAGAGGAACTTCATGGCCGTCTGCGCGACGGCCTCCACGCAGTAGTCGCGCAGCGAGGCGATGTTCGCGTTCGGGATCAGGTGCTCAAAGTGGTCATACCCGGCGCTCCGCGTGATCACGCTCTTCCTGTCTCCGGCCCAGTGCCCGTCGGGAATCACGGAGTGGGTCTTGGTCGTGATGAGCGCCGGAAGCGCGTCGCCCGGGTGGCCGCTCAGATACGCCTGCACGGTGTCCGGCGTGATCAGGCAGGTGTGCCCGCGCGGGATCTCCCCGCGCCGGATCGCCCGCGCGGTCTCGTCCTCGAGATGCTTCGCCTCCGGCCCCAGCGCCTCGAAATGGATCGCCGCGTACGCGCCGCCCGCCGCCGCCGCGCCCCTCTTCTTCGTTCTCATCATCGGCCCGCTCGTTCTCCTCGCTGCCCTGCGCCCGCCCCAGCCTTCTGCCTGCCTTCTGCCTGCCTTCTGCCTGCCGCCCTTATTATGGCCAAGAAGCGCCTCGCGGCGCCACAACAAACGCGGAAAAACGCGGGCGGACCCGTTTGTGGCGCGCCCTGTTTTCGCGGGTCCTTCGCAGGTTCAACGCCTGCCTCCAAACTTCGAACTCCTCCTTGACACACCACCCCCGTTTGGGCATCCTTCTGCCCATGAAAACGAAACGGGGCGGGTGGCTGGCTTGTCTGGTTGTGCTGCAGGGGTTGGTTTGCTCCGGGGAGGGGTGGCCGATGTTTCGCGGGCCCCAAGGCAACGGGGCGGTGGCCGGCGCGCGCCTCCCCTTGCGCTGGAGCGAGACGAACAACGTGCGCTGGAAAGTCGCGCTCCCGCATGTGGGCTGGTCGTCTCCCGTGGTGCAGGACGGCCGGGTGTGGGTGACCGGCGCGACGGAGAAGGGGCAGGACTACTTCGCGTACTGCGTGGACGCGGAGTCGGGCCGGATTCTCGTCGAGAAGCAGCTGTTTCATTCCGACACGCCGGAGCCCCTCGGAAACGCCGTAAACGGCTACGCCTCGCCGACTCCCGCCTGCGAGCCGGGGCGGGTGTACGTCCATTTCGGAAGCTACGGCACAGCCTGCCTCGACGCGGCGACGGGCGAGGCGCTGTGGAAGCGGGAAGACCTCGCGTGCCGGCACTATCGCGGGCCTGGCTCGTCGGCCATCCTGTACCGGGACTTGCTCATCCTGACCTTCGACGGCGTGGACGTGCAGTACCTGGTTGCCCTGGACAAGCGCACCGGCAAGACGGTCTGGAAGAGCGACCGCGCGATCGAGTGGAAAGATCTGGACGAGAAGGGGCAGCCGAAGAGGGAGGGCGACTTCCGCAAGGGCTTCGCCACGCCGCTGGTGATCGCAGTCGGCGGGAAAGACCAGCTGATCAGCCCGGCGTCCAGCACGCTCTTTTCCTATGACCCGGCTACGGGGCAGGAAATCTGGCGGGTTCGGAACACGGCTTACACCCCCGTGGTCGTTCCCGTCTGCAGCGACGGCCTGGTGTTCGCCGTGACGGGTCATGGGGCCGTGCTGATGCAGGCCATCCGCCCGGACGGAAAGGGAGACGTGACCGACTCGCACGTCGCGTGGCAGGTGGCGGGCAAGGACGTGCCGCTCACGCCCTCGCCGGTCGTGCTGGGCGGCTTGCTGTATATGCTGGCTGACCACGGCGCGCTGACGTGTATGGAAGCCGGCTCAGGCAAGACGGTGTGGCGGGAGCTGATCGGCGGGAGCTACCTGGCCTCGCCCATTCATGACGGCGAGCGGATCTACCTGTTCAGCGGCTCGGGCAAGACCACGGTGATCCGCGCCGGCCGCACGTTTGAGAAGCTGGCGGAGAACCAGCTGGCCGCCGGCTTCATGGCCTCTCCGGCCGTGGCGGGCGACTCGCTGATCCTGCGCACCAAGACGCACCTGTACCGCGTTGGGGCGAAGTAGCGAGCAACGTGAATAGGCTTCACCTTCGGCTCGTCGGCCGGGTGCAGGGCGCAGGGTTCCGCTACGCCTGCCGCCGAGAGGCGTGCTCGCTGGGGCTGCCTGTAGGATACTAGTGCTTCTGATTCACTGTAGGCCCAGTGTTGGGCAGGGAAATTGAAAAGCGCTGGTTTGCGTTGCGCCCTTAGCGACTGGGAATGCGGATGAGTGTTCCCTTTAGCATCTGGCGCACAACGGACGTATGGGGTTGATGAACCATCCTGCGCGGTGACACGGATGTCGATTGTGTTGGTTCCCACCTTCACCGGAAGCGTCCCGCTTGGCGTGCCGGACGCCACGGCCGTGTACGCCCCGCCGTTGACCCGCGCCTCGACCGTCAGGTTCGCGCCGGCCCAGGGAGTCACGGTGAGGCCCGCCGTCGTACTTGGCACCGTGGAACTATAGGACAGTATCCCTGCACCGAACGTCGGGGCCAGGAGACCCGGGTTCACGTCGAGTGAGAAGAGCGTCGAATCCGAAGTGCCTTCCAAGCGCGCAAAGCAGGTTCTTACCGTGCCGTTGACCGTGGCGAACCAGCCACCGATCAGCACTTTGCCGTCGCTATTGAGCCGCGCGATGCGACCGCGTGCCGTGCCGTTGTGCGACTGCGTTCCCTCATGTTACTTATAACCTCTACGGGGTCGATATTTAGGCCTGCGGCGTACGCGAAAGCCTGGGTTCCTGTACCGGATCCAGGGGCGTCGGCACCGGTTTCGAGGGGCCGGGAACCGGTTCAACGGTGGACGTAACCGGTTCTTGCGGGCTGGAAACCGGTACGGGTTGGCGGGTTTCCGGTGCGGGGTGGGGCCGAAGCGGTGCGGTGAAGCGGCGGCTACGGTGGCGCTGGCGATCCAGCGCGACCCCGAGTCCACGGCGA
>CAYLUN010000129.1:0-13365 GCA_964386865.1 uncultured Lentisphaeraceae bacterium
GACGCGAAGGTCTTGCCGGTGCCGCAGGCCATGATCATTTTGCCGCGGTCATGGTCCCCGTAGTGCTTCTTGGCGGCGTCCAGGGCGGCCTGCTGGTGCGGCTTGATCTTGTGGCAGGCCAGGCGGGACTTCGCCCCGATGGTGTCGGCGGCGAGCAAGTCCCAATCGACCGGTGCGTTGATCAGGTCCGTCAGGCTGATACGGGAAACGGGCGGGTCCTGGTGCAGCAGCACCTGGTTGGCCTCGATGCTCCACTTGTTGGTTGTGGCGATCCAGAGGCGGTGCGCAAACCGCGTCTTGCGGAGGTCGTCATCTTGAAACTGCTTGCTCGACGTGGAGAGGAAGCTGTCGACGCTGTCCTTGACGATGTAGGAGTCATCGGCGAAACACTTGCACTGGATCGCCCAATAATCGCCCGCCGCCGTTTGCGCGACCAGATCGATGCCCGTGTCCTTACCGCTGAAATCCTTCCGGAAGGGGAAGTCCGACCACAGCCACACGGTTTTCAAGGTTGTCGCGTACAGCGGATCGGTCAGCAGATAGGCCCGCATAAGCCGCTCAAACCGGGTTCCCTTGTCCCGCTCGGTAAACGCCTTCTTACGGATGTCAGACAAGATATCAACGAAAGTCATAACGATACTTTGGTTTAGGGCCGCGCTCAGTTTGTAATGATGTAGTATAGCATCATGGGCGAGGGTGGAGCGAGGGGAAACTAAGTGAAGTTCGTTAGGTGAGTTAGTGCCTTAGCGGGGAGGGTTAGAAGAAGAGATGGTTTGGGTTTTGAGGGTTGGGGAAAACGGGGAAGCGCATTAGGCGGGATGGAGACAGAGAGGTCCGACACGCGACGCGTGACCAGCGACGGGCGAGGCGAAAAGGCTGCCGGCAGGCTTGCGGTGGGTGGAATATGACCATGCGCAATATTATTACGCGAAGTCATAAACTGACGGATATCGGGAATTTTCGATATAGGCGGCTTTACAACCATTCGGGCGAGTAGTATTTTTCTGAAAGTTGAAACGCGGATGGAGGAAAAGGAGGGCTTTTGCAATGGTTAAACACGTATTTGCAAGTCCCGACATGCTGGTCGGGATTGACCCCGATATTCTAGCACGACTGCTGAGGTCGCGGGGCGACATGCTGGACCAATGGAGTTACCAGCTGCCGACGGATATCGACCGCAAGGATGGGCTGGACTGCGACGCGATCGCCAAGGAGCTGAAGACGCACGGGATACCGGAAGAGATCGCGGACGCCCTGGCGATGGTCCAGACGCTCGGGGGTGAGAAGGGCTGGGAACTGATCGAGCAGCGGTCGCGGAAAGAGCGCTTCGCATTGCCGCCGCGCGAGCCGCATCTGAACCCGGTGGACTATATCCTGCTGATGATGCTCGACGGGGGGGAGAGCGCCAAGCGTTTCCTGACCAAGGTCGCAAGCCTGTCGCAAGCCAAGCAGCGCGTGGCGTACGCGATGTTTCCGCACCGCAAGGGGGTCGAGGGGGAGTGCTCCAAGATCGGCGAGGCGGAGATCGAGGCGTTGCGGCAGAGGATCGCCGCCGGGCTGGTGCTGCGGAAGATCATCGCGCTGGAACAGGTGCAGGCGGTGAGGATCTTCGAGTACGGGATGGGCGAGGAGGTCATGTACATCGTGCGGTATCCGGGGCAGCTTTACCGGGCTATGGGATGGGACCCCGGGAGGATCTGGAAGAATTTCATCTTCAACCCCGCCCGATACGACACGGTGATTTTCGACCCTGTGAACAAGGCCCTCAAGACCAACACGCGGCAGAACGCGAGCAAGCTGGAGCCGATCTACCGCATGGCGTTTTCCGAAGCGCTGTTCGGGAAAACGGGGGTTTTTGTGGACGATCCCCATGTGGTCGGGATGGGGGACATCGGGCGGAAGCCGCTTAAGGAGATCTTTCACGCGGGCGGCGTGAAAGGGCTGCAGTCGATCAAGCTGGTGTCGATCACGTTTGTGGAGAAGGGGACGCCGTCGGTCGAGACGGTCTTCAAAGTGGGGGAGAACGGGAACCTGATCGCCACGGACAAGATGGAGCTTTTCGACCCCGGCGCGATGGTGGCCCGCATGCTGACGGTGCGGCGGTTCACGGTGCGCTATGTGCTCGAGCGCGGGAACGTCACGGGCCTGCTGGCGGTCGAGTGCGGCAACGTCGTTTCGTATCCGCGCGAGACCACCCCGACTGTTCTTGAGCAATGGCTGCGGGAGCGGCGTTTCATCCGCAAGGAGGGCGAAGAGCCGCGGCCGTCTGACTTCTGGGCGCGTGCCGGCAAGGCGGCGGGCCTCAGCGATTGCCTTGAAACGTGGCATGTGCATTTTGGCAGCGCGTTCGAGATCGCGAAGAATTATCTGCGGAAGACCGAGGAGCTGGCCAAGGAATATCCGCATCCGCACGGCGGTTTCCCGCTGGTGATCGTGGAGGACGAGGACGGCATCCGGGCCGTGAGCAACGAGGAGGGGGACGAACGCAACTGGCACGGGCCGAAGGATCTGACGCGGGAGGAAGCGACGGCTTACACGTTCGACCTCGGCACCGTGGGCGGCGAGCTGTGCGCGCGGTGCGAGCTGTCGAAGAGTTTTCAGGAAGAAGGCGGGTTGTGGCGGCTGGGGGTGTGCGAGAACAAGGCCGTGTACGGGTATTTCGGTCCGGTCGAGGACGCGCTGCGGCCGTTGGTGAAGGTGCTCAGCGGGCGGAACGACGTGGGGTGCGTTTTCGTGCCGACGGTCGAGGAGGGGGTCATGAATTTCGCGAGGGGAGAGTCCTTGGCGGTCGTGCCGATGGGAACCTGTTTCAAGTTTGATGACGGGGGCGTGTCGGGTGGATGCGGCAAGAAGTGCAAGGGCATTGTGCGTGACCTTTCGAACCGTGAAACGGTGGCCGCGCTGTTGCCGGCGCTGGTCGGCACGGCGAACGAGATTGCGGACCTTCGGTTCGATAACGATCAGATGGGCGCGACGATCCGCGAGATGGGACATGGCGCGGACGCACTGATGTCGGGCCTCCGGGCACAGCTGAGCGAGAACGACGCTGATATCTTCCTGCTGTTGATCCGTAAAGATGAAAACGGGCAGACATTGTCTTACGAGGAGATCGGGAAGTTGGTGGGAAAGACTAAACAAGCGGTAGGGGCAACGTTGACAAAATGGAGAAGACGGCACCCGCAGGTCTGGAGTTATGTGGACAAAGTCAGGAACCCGCCGCATCCGGAGTTGTTTTCAGCAATGTCTCCGAGCGAGAGGCGTCGGGTCGGGATCGACAAAAATTTTGATCCGAAAGAGTAGAACAACCTAAACGTCAATTGACGAGGTTGACGCGGTTAAGTTGTTGAAATGAAGGCGGTTGCGAAAGCAGCCGCCTTTTTTATTTGACTCCGGACGGATATATAGCGGGCCGTGCAAACGCAAGCAGCCAAATGAAGGCGGTTGACGTTTTGGCCTATATCAGAGGCTAAGCGGGTGCTTACTTCGCTGACGCTTCGATACGCAAGGGAGGCAGATGCCCATGAAGAAAACAGATGATCCGAGACGGGAAACGCTGGAGCAACTCGCGGCGGAAGGCGATCAAGAGGCGGTTGCCGAACTGTGGCAGGTATACGGGGTGGATCGGCGGGCGGTGCTGTCCTGCTGAAATCAACAACAGGCGGAGCGGTCATTGATCCGCTCAAAAGGAGTCGTATGAAGAAACACTTGTCGTTAAGGGGTGCGGATGCGGTCGATCAGTTTGGTCTGGCAAGGAGTCGGGCGGACGAGGCTTGGCGGGCGGTACAAGTCGCGGAGAAGTCGTGGATCGCGGCGGCCAAAGTGCGTACGCCGGAAGCGTGGCGTCAGGCGGTGGACGGGATCAGCGACATGACCGTGCGCATTCACGCGGCGTGCATCGTCTGGTGGGACTACTTCGGATCGCGCCCGGCATCGTCCGCATGGACGCATCTCGACGATTACAAGTCGGCGTGGCGGGCCGACTGCATCGCGGACCCCAAGAGGGTCCGCAAAGCGCTGGTGCAGATCGGATATCCAGAACGGCTGGCGGAGAGGCGCGTAAAGATCGAAGAGACGGACAACGGGGTTTGACGGTTGAGGGCGACCACAGAGGGTCGCCCCTACGGCGGGCGCGGCGCGGCCGGGCGGCGGCGGGCCTGAAACGAACACAGTCCGGAACTGGAGTAACCAAACATGCAAAGCATGCAAAAAGACAACTGGGTCGAGCGCGGCCGCCGGCTGCGCAAGACGCTGATCAACTTCGCGACTGCGGTCTGGTTCATCGTCACGGCGGTGGTGACGCCGATTCTTCTGGTGATGCTCGCCTATGTCATGGGCATGGGGTCGAGCGAGAAGAATCACGCCCTGCAGGCGGCGTTCTACGGGGTGATGTTCGGGGCGCTCTTGGCCGGGCTCCTCATTACGTGTGTCGAGAGGAAATTGCGCTAAGCGCGGAAAGGCAGGTGCATCATGGCGGTACTGCAAGAGCAGATGAGCAGGAGCAACAACCCGTTTCTGGACCAGGTCAAGGATGACGTGGCTCCGGCGGGCACATGGGTGGCGACGATCATCGACATCCGTGACCAGTTCGGGGTCGTGCGGCCGAGTTTCGACAACCCGCAGGTGACGGAGGTGGTCGACCTGACCACGTTCCTGTTCGGGTTCCGCGACCAGGCGGGGCAGCCGCACCGGATCGCGTCGAAGACGATGCGGATCAGCGGCAACGACAAGTCGAACCTGTTCGGGTTCCTCAAGTCGGCGCTGGGCAGCGCGCCAAAGTACGGCTGGGACTACTGCGAGATGAAGGGCAAGAGGTGCCTGATCACGGTGGCCCACGAGGCGAAGCGCAACGGTCAGGGCGTGTACCCGACGATCGCGGCGCTGTGCCCGGTGCCGGCGGGGATGGGTGTGGGGGGCGTGCCAGCTGCGGTCGCGCCGCAGGCCGCGCCCGTGCAGGCCACGCCGGCTCCGGCTCCGGCGCCCGTGTACGCGGCGGCGGGCGGTGACGATGAGTTGCCGTTCTAGGCAATGGGACGGATGGGACGAAGGGGACGTATGTGAGGATCAGGACGCCGTGACCGGCAATCGGGCCGGCACGGCGGAAAGGAGAAACGATCATGGCCATTTTGACGAGGAACGCGGTGAAAAGCTCGCACTGGTACACGCGCGAGGGCGAGCCCATGCACCGGATCATGAAGGCGGACGGCTCGGGCGACCGGGCGACCACGATCAATGACGCGAAGCGGCTGGGGCTGCTGCCGTCCGTGACGTCGGTCATCGGGATTCTGGCGAAGCCCGCGCTGGAGACGTGGAAGATGAACCAGGTGGCGCTCGCGACCCTGCGCACGCCGAAGGCCGATCCGGAGACGGCGGAGTACTGGTGTCAGCGCGTGCGCGACGCGGCGTTCGAGCAGGTGGAGGACGCGGCGGACACGGGCACGAAGGTGCATGCGGCGCTGGAGGCGGCTGTGGCGGGCGAGCCGTACGATGCGGCGGCGTGGGGCGTGTACGTCCAGCCGGTGCTGGACCTGATCGCCCGCGAAGGCCTGACGGTGACGGCGCGCGAGAAGCGCGTCGTGAACACCGACCACGGGTACGCGGGCACGACCGACCTGCTCTTCACTTACGACGGTGGCCTGCCGGGCATCCTGGACTATAAGACCAAGAAGACGAAGCCGGGCGAGAAGGTGACGGCGTACGACGAGCACCGGCTGCAGCTCGCGGCGTACGCGGCGACGGAGTACGGCGACGCGTACATCGGGCGGGTCCGCGCGATCAACGTGTTCGTGTCGACCACCGAGCCGGGGCGCGTGGAGTTCGTGACGCACGGGGATCTGACGCGCGACTGGCAGGCCTTCAAGCTGCTGGCGAGCCTGTGGCGCTACGCGAAGGGGTATGACCCGCGCGGCGCGGGGTGAGAGAGGACTGTAGGCAGTAGGCTATAGGCTGTAGGAGTTGGGAGCAGTTTCCCGCAAAGGCGCGAAGGCGCAAAGAAAGAGAGAAGAGAAAATGAGTGTTGTGCTTGAGAGACCGAGATGGGCGCGGCGCGATATGGCGCTGAAGCTGACGGGTGTGACCGAGAGCCGGTTGCTGAAACTGGTAAACGAAGGGTTCGTGCGGGCGCGGAAGATGGAGCCGACGCCGAAGAGCGGCTGCGTGTTCTGCGTGACGGACATCGAGGATTGGTTGGAGAAGGATGCGTTGAAGGCGGGTCCGTTCGTGATCTGCGACGGGACGTGAACGGAATGCCGAGCCAGCAGTTAGTTGTGAGGAACGCTCAACGGGAGAGGTGCAATGGGCATGAAGGTGAAGATGGTTGGGCCTGGGGACTTTCGGCCGGTGGCGGGGGCGGTGATCGGCGTGGACTTCGAGACGTTCTACGACGGCTCGTACTCGGTGCGCGAGCTTGGCAATTGGACGTACGTGCATCACCCGCGCTTCAAGGCGTGGGCCGTGGCGGTGACGGATGGCGCGACGGCTTGCGTGTGCGAGCCGTCGGCGTTCCCCTGGGACCGGATCGACGGGCGGGAGTGGGTGAGCCATAACCGGGAGTTCGACCGCGCGGTTTTCAACCGGTTGCAGGAGTCGTTCGCGATCCAGCCGTACATCGAGCCGTCGGCGTGGCGCTGCTCGGCGGCGGCGTGCGCGTTCCTCCAACTGCCGCGTGACCTGGCGGGAGCGTGCCAGGCGGTGTTCGGCGTGGAAATCAACAAGAGCGTGCGATCCTCAAGCAAGGGCGTGCGCGGCGCGGACACGGCGCAGGGAACGCTCTTCGAGTTGGACCTGTGTGCGGCCGAATCCGAGTACGCCGCGACCGACGCGGTGGCGTGTCTGGCGCTTTGGCGCGAGGTCGGACACCGCTGGCCGGAGCACGAGCGGCGGCTGTTCGAGCTGACGTGCGACATGGGGCGGCGCGGTTTGTGCGTCGACTGGGGGACGGTGACCGAGAAGCGGCAGGAACTCAACGGCCGCGTGGAGGCGCTGATGCGCGGGTTGCCCTGGAAGCCGGCGCTGTCGGCCAAGAAGTTCGCGGCGGCGTGCCGCGAGAAGGGCGTCGAGCCGCCGCGCTCGCTGGCGGCAGGCGACGAGGGTTTCGGGGAGTGGGCCGAGGAGCACGCGGGCACCGAACCGGGACGGTGGGCGGCTGACATGGCTGCGATCCGGCGCTGCGGGCGGCTGGCGGGCGTGCTGGAGTCGATGGAGGCGCGTCGAAAGCCGGACGGCCGCATGACGTACGAGCTGAAGTACTTCGGCGCGTCGCCGGGCCGGTGGTCGGGCGGCGGCGGCCTGAACGTGCAGAACTTCAACCGCAAGGAGACCGAGGGGCTCGACGTGCGCCGGTGCGTCATGGCCGCGCCGGGTCATGTGCTGGCGGTGGCGGACTATTCGCAGATCGAGGCGCGCGTGCTGCTGTTCCTCGCGGGGGACACCGCCGCGCTTGAACTGCTCGCCGATCATCCGGAGTGGGACATGTACGAGTTGCACGCGCGGGCGACCATGGGCTACTCCGAGCCCGTCAGTCTGAAGGATCACTGCGAGCGCTCGGGCAGCGGGCTGCGCCAGCTCGCCAAGGCGCGCGTGCTGGGGCTGGGTTTCCGGTGCGGGGCCGAGACCTTCATCCGCGTGGCGCGGGTGATGGCGGGGCTGAAGATCGGGTATCCCGAGGCCAAACGGATCGTCGACGAGTACCGCGAGTCGAACCCTCGGATCGTGCATCTGTGGAACGCGCTGGATGCGGCGGCGGAGATGAGCGCGGGCAAAGAGCCTTACGAGTACGTGCTGCCTTTCCCCTGCACGCAGCACGACCCGCGCTGCGGGCGCTATCTGTTCTACCGCGATGTGCGCTGGCACCCTTGCGGGCGCGGGCTCCAGGCGGTCGTGGGCGGCGAGCGGGTGCCGCTGCACGGCGGCATCATCGCGGAGAACTGGACGCAGGGAACGGCGCGGGATGTGTTGGCGTCGGCCTGGCTGCGGTGCGCGGCGGCGGGCTACCGGCCGGTGCTGTCGGTGCATGACGAACTGGTGTTCGAGGTGCCGGAGGAGACGGCGCATGAGGATCTGCGGAAGATCACGGCGATCATGGAAAGGCCGCTGGCGTGGGCGCCGGGACTGCCGCTCAAGGCGGACGGGAAGCTGATGAGCCGGTACGGGAAGTGAGGCTCGGCGGTTACGACGAGCAGGCTGTTAGCGGTTTAGGCTTTAGGCTGTCAGGTGAATCGTTAGAGCTTCGCGCAGAGGATGCGGAGATCACGGAGGTGACAAATATGGCTGGAGTGTGGCCATTTTCACAGAGGACGGTGGAGCTGCTGTCGAAGCCGCCGGACGCGGGCGGGACGCACCTGTGGCTGGCGAAGGCGGCGAGCGGGCTGCGGAACGCGCTGCCGCGCGAGCGGTGCGCGGAGTTCCTGCGCGAGGTGTGCCGGCGGTGGGTGTGCCACCGCGCGGTGCCCGAGCGCGAGATCCTCGCGGCGGTGGCGCTGGCCTATGACGCGGATGCCGGGAGGGGGCCGCGCACGACGGCGGAGTGGCCGGAGATTAGCCGCGAGGCGGTCGGGGCGTGCCTGGCGCGTGAGGATGTGGCGCCGCTGTTCGACCCGGCGGCCGACACGGGCGTGGAGGCGCGGGACGCGCTCTGCGGGCTTTTCGGTCCGGGCGAGCTGGTGTGCGGTGGCTGGGATTGCGAGCGGCCGGTGGTGCAGGCGGTGGAGCGCTGGGCGGCGAGCGCGGGGTCGGCGCAGTTCGTGGTGTCGAACCCGATGAAGGGCCCTGCGGGGCTGACCAAGGAGGGGAAAACGTCGGCCCGCTGCCAGGCGAACGTGGCGTTGCGGCGGTGGATTGTGGCGGAGTTTGACGCGCCTGATTTTAACAGGGAAAAACAGGCCAAACTGGCCAGCGTGCTGGCGCGTGGTTTGCCGCTCAAGATGGTGGTGGACTCTGGAGGCAAAAGCCTGCACTGCTGGTTCGCGTGCGAAGGGCTGGACGAGCGGGAGGCGGCGCGGTTCTTCTGGGCGGCGGTCGCGCTGGGCGCGGACCGCACGCGCTGGGACCCGTGCGGCTGGGTGCGGATGCCGGGCGGCGTGAGGCGCAGGGACGGGGGGGCGGCGGTCAGGCAGAGGGTCGTGTACTGGCGGCCGGATGTGGGAACGCTCAACGCCCAACGTCCAACGCTCAACTCCGAAGTGAAGCCGGAGGTCGGGAATGGATAGCAACCCCTTGGCGCTGGTCAAGACGTTCCTGCCGGAGCAGGCGGCGGCCGTCGAGCAGGCGGTCGCGGTGCTGCCGGGGCGGCGGCACATGTCCGGCAAGGCCGTGCCGCTGGGGCAGTTCCCCGACCCGAGGCCGGAGCACACAAACCCGAACGCGCTGTTCCGGCGCGGGTGGCTGCGCAAGGGCGGCGGCGGGTTCATCATCGCGCCCTCGGGCGTGGGCAAGAGCGTGTTCACGATGCAGTGCGCGATCTGCTGGTCGCTGGGGCGGGCGGCGTTCGGGGTCGAGCCGGTGCGGCCGCTCAAGATTCTGGTGATCCAGGCCGAGGATGACAACGAGGAGGTGTCGGAGTTCCGTAACTGCATCACGCGCGGGCTGGTGAGCGATTTCGGCTTCAGCGAGGCGGAGATCCGGCTGGCGCTGGGCTGGGACGATCCGGCGACGGCCCGCGTGATCTTCTACAAGGCGGTCGGCAAGTTCGGCGAGGAGTTCGTGTGGGATCTGGAGGGCTGCCTGAACGACATCCCCGGCATTGACCTCGTGCTGGTGAACCCGTTCCAGAGCTATTTCGGCGGGGACTGTTCGAAGAACGCCGAGCTGTCACAGTTCTTCCGCGGCTGGGTCGACCCGGTGATCAAAGACCCCGAGTCGGGGTCGGCGTTCGGCAACGACCGCGCGGGGATTATTTTCGTGCACCACACGAACAAGCCGCCGAGCGAGCGCGACGAGCGCGAGAATTGGGGGCTGGACATGTTCGCGGCTTACATCGGGGCGGGCGGCGCGGAGATTGTGAACTGGGCGCGGTGCATCCTGTCGATCATGCCCACGTCGATCCAGGGGATGTTCCGGCTGATCGCGGGCAAGCGCGGCCGGCGGCTGGGCTGGGTGGACGTGAACGGCAAGCCGGTGTACTGCCGGCTGGTGAAGCACGCCGATGACGGCTGGATCTTCTGGCGCGAGGGCACGCCCGCCGATGAGGAGGCGCTCAGGGCGGCGAAGGAGCAGAAGGCGGGCAGGCGCGGCGCGGTCGGCGGCGACGGCAGCGGCGGGAAGCCGCCGGACCAGACGGTTTACAGTCCGGTGACGGTGCTCAGCTATGTGGACTGTCACCCGGGTCTGAGTGAGAAGAAGTACTGCGACGGCCTTGGGGAGAAGCCGCTGGAGATGTCGCGGTCTACGGTCCAGCGGTTGCTCAAGCAGGGGGTAGAAACGGGCTGGCTTACGGTGGACAAAACGCCGTCCGGCAACCGGTATGACGTGACGGAAAAGGGGCGTCAGAAGCTCGACAGTTGTCCTCTTTAAGGGGGGTGCCCATTGGGCGTGGGCATCCCCAATGGGCAGGGGTGCGGCAGGGCGGGGTGCCCACAGCCCTACATAGTATGAGAATACATACTATGTATACGGGCACGATGGGCACCCCTGCCCATGGCCCCTGCGGCGCACCGTGAGCGCGGGCATGGGCAAGTGAAAGTGAGAAGGCGTGGAAAGGAGCGGGTGGAAGATGGGCATGATGCAGAGACGAAAAGGGGCCGAGGGCGAGCGCGAGGCCGCCGCGAAGCTGAACGAGGTGCTGGGCACGCACCTGCGGCGCGGGCGGCAGTATTGCGGCTCGCCGGAGTCGCCGGACGTGGCGGGCGACCTGCCGGGGCTGCACCTGGAGGTGAAGCGGGTGGAGGCGCTGCGTCTCTACCCGGGCCTGGAGCAGGCGCGGCGCGACGCGGGCACCGGCGAGGTGCCGGCGGTGATGCACCGCATGAACAAGAAGCCGTGGGTGGTGATCGTCTACGCCGACGATCTGATCCGGCTGCTGGATGTCGTGGACGCGTGCCGGGCGCGCGTGGCGGAGACCGGAGATCCGAGGACTGAGGGCGGAGGTCAGGCGGATGTGGTTGCTGCGAACGCTGAACGCCCAACGTTCAACTCGAAGGTGTGATGAGACAGGAGGTGGGACATGGAGTGCCATAAATGCGAGTGGGCTTTGAGGGTGCCGGCCGACAAGCGGGCGGCGATGCGCTTCGAGGAGACGCCGTGCGCGGCGTGCAAGTTGGATGAGAGCCAGATACGCGGGTGCAGCCTGCTGTACCAGGATGACGATGAGGCTCGGAAGGCGTATGCCGAGGCGTACTGCACGCCGCATCTGCACGGCGGCGACGAGGACGACTTGGCCTCGGAGATGCCGGTGAGCGTGCTGGCCGACGCGGTGCGTCTGCTGATGACGCTGCCGCGCGACGCGCTGGAGGTGCTGCGTCTCCGCTACGGCGGACTGCCGTACGCCAGGATCGCGGAGATCCTCGAGAAGAACGTGGACGCTGTGGAGAAGCAGCATGTGCGGGTGCTGATGAAGCATCCGGTGCTATGGACGCTGTTTCCTGAGAAGGGGGGTAAGCGGCGGCTGAGGAAGAACGCTGAACGTTCAACGCATAACGCCGAAGTGCGAGCGATTGGGATTGAGGGGAGTGATAGGGCGTGAAGTGCGGGCTGGAATGTGCGGGGCGCTGCAGGCGGACCATAAGGCGGGATCGGCGTTCGGCTTGACGTATTCGCGATTCGCGAATATAGTATGGGCATGTTGAAAGGACAGGACATCGTCATTCTGATGAAGCTGGCGGTCGCCGAAAGGCGGTCGTCCTACGCCGTGCTGGGGGCTGAGCTGAGTATGAGCCCGTCGGAGGTTCATGCGGGGGTCAACCGGTTGGCGCGGGCCGGGCTCGTCGGCGCGGCGGACCGTCGGGTGAAGGCCTCCGCCGCGGCCGAGTTCCTGGGGCACGGCCTGAAATACGTCTTTCCGCTGGAACGCGAGGGCGGGCTGTGCCGCGGGGTGCCGACCGCGCATGCCGCGCCTTGCGCAGCGGGCGAGTTCAACGATGACGGCGAGCCCGCCCCGGTCTGGCCGGATCCGGAGGGCGGCGTACGGGGCCTGGGGGTGACTCCGCTCCATCGCGGCGTGCCTTCGGCCGTTCGGAAAGACGGGCGGCTCTACGAATTGCTGGCGCTGGCCGACATGCTGCGGGGCGGGCGCGCGCGCGAACGCCTGTGGGCCGAGAAGCGGGTCGCGAAGATCCTGAAATCGGCGGGTGCGGAGGAGGCGTCATGACGCCTTTGGAACAGATCGCCCGTGTGGCCGAGCGGCTCGGCGAACTGCCGTGCGAATTCGCCTTTCTCGGGGGGGCTGTGCTGGGCGTCTTGATCACCGACCCCGCCGCGCCTCCCGCGCGCACGACCAAAGACGTCGACGTGTTGGTGGGAACGCCGACGCGGAAGTCGTACACGGATCTTGAGGCGCATCTGCGCAGGCTCGGGTTCAGGCATGATACGACCGAAGGCGCGCCGATCTGCAGATGGCGCTGGAGCGGGATCGTGATCGACGTCATGCCGCCCGCGCGGGAGGTTCTGGGATGGAAGTCGGCTTGGCTGGCGGAAGCGCTGAGCACGGCGGAGCCGCTTGATCCCGAGCGTCCTCGAATCCGTTTCGTGCTTGCGCCCTATTACATGGCCACCAAGATCGAGGCGTTCCACGGGCGGGGCGGCGACGACTTCATGGGCAGTCAGGACATGGAGGATCTGGTGGCGGTCGTGAACGGCCGTGACAGTCTGCTTGAAGAGATCCGCCTGAGCCCTGCGGCGCTGCGCCGGTATCTGGGCCGGGAGATCGCCGGGTTTCTTGTCGAGTCCCTTTTTCTGGACGCTTTGGACGGGCATCTCGGCTTCGAAGGCCAGGGACACGGGCGCAGGGCGACCGTGCTGAGCCGCTTGCGCGAGATTGCGGCGCAAGCGCCACTGGCATGAGCGACATGCCGCAAGCTGCCGCAGGCAATTCTTCGCCCGCGGCGAGCGGGCCGGGCGGAGAGACAGCCGAGGGGGAGCGCGAAGCGCGGCGCGGCTGGCTCCGGCCGGGCCAGGCGAGGCGTTGAGGAGAAAGCGACAAGGCGGCTTGTGACCCGCCCTGCCCGAAGGGCGGCCGCCGGAAAGAAATAGCGGCCGCCGCAGTTCCCCCTGCCGTAGCCCGCGAAGCTTGCGAGCGGGTGGCCGCAGGCCAGCCGAAGCGACGCCGGGAATAAGGAGGCGTCGCGAGAGAAGCCCCAAGAAGCCCCCGGCCGTTGCAATGATTCAGGGGGTGCCGGGGATGCCGGGGGTCGGGGGGCTGGCGGGGCTGGCGGGGGA
>CAYLUN010000130.1:0-13299 GCA_964386865.1 uncultured Lentisphaeraceae bacterium
TCTGGTGCTCGACACCGATGTCTACTCCAACACGGGCGGACAGGCCTCCAAGTCCACGCCGCTGGGCGCGATCGCCAAGTTCGCGGCCTCCGGCAAGGGGCAGATGAAGAAGAACCTCGGCATGATCTCGATGACCTACAAGAACATCTACGTCGCGCAGGTCAGCTTGGGCGCCAATGCGGCCGCCACCGTCAAGGCTTTCGTCGAGGCCGAGGCGTATGACGGCCCCGCGATCATCATCGCCTACTCGCACTGCATCGCGCACGGCATCGAGATGAGCGACGGTCTGGAACACCAGAAGATCGCCGTCGAGACCGGCCACTTCCCGCTGTACCGCTACAACCCGGATCTTTCCGCCGAAGGGAAGAACGCGTTGCAGCTCGACTGCAAGGCGCCGACGCAGTCGTTCGCGGAAACCGCGCTGAAGGAGAACCGCTTCAAGCAGCTCCTTAAGCTCAACCCGAACGCGGACGCGATGCTGCAGAAGGCCGAAAAGCAGTTCAAGGAAAACTTCGACATGCTTCAGGCTCTGGCCAGCATGACCAAGTCGTAGGCGCTTCGGCCCTCAAATAAAAAGGCGCCCCGGATCGCTCCGGGGCGCCTTTCTTTGTCTCAGCAAAATGCGGCGCCCCGTCGAAGCGGCGCCCCGTCGCCTCACCTGGTTTCCCTCTGCGGTTGTGCGCGCACGGACCGGTGCCGGCTGAAGCCGGTACAACGTACGAATCGCGGGCCTACGCAACCAAGGCTTGTTGTACCGGCTTCAGCCGGCCCATAGCACCGAGCCCCCGCCGCTCGAGTCCTCTACGCCCCCGTCGCGTCCCCGCACGCCGCGACCACCTGGGCGACGCGTCTACTGCCCGGCCAGCGGCTTCTCTCGGCCTTCAAGCACGTCCAACATATGCCCGAGAATGCGGCGCGGATAAGCCTGCGGCTTCGAGAAGCTTTCGTCCTGCGCGTTGAGCTTGACCAGTTCCCGCACGGCCGGGAGAACGGGCTTCGCCGCCTCACCCAGCCGGTCCAGCGCGTTGCAGGCTTGCAGCGAACACCACGGCGCCTCGAGGTCGCGCATCGCTTTCTCCAGCACCGGCAGCGCGAGCTCCAGCCGCCCCTGGCGAGCCAGCGCGTCAGCCGCCGCCACGCGCACAAAGCCAGACGGATCGGCCAGCAACTTTTCCAGCGCTGGCCAGGCTTCGGCTGCCTTCTTGCCGAGCATGCCGAAGCCGAGCGCTGCCCACCAGCGCACCGGCATGACGTCGTCGCTGGCCGCTTTCACCAGCGCGGACAGATTCGCCGGATCCTGTGCCGAAGCCAGCAGCGCCGTCGCCAGCACGCGCTCGACCGGCCACGCGCCGGTCTTGTGCGACGCCTCGTAGCCTTCCAGCTCGCAGCCCTCCGGCAGCAGCCCGTTGTCGCGGTTCTCAAGCAACTGCGCCGACAGCGCCTCGCGCAGCGCCGCCACCCGCTCCGCGCGCTCGGCCTTTCCCGCCAGATTCACGACGCAATCCGGATCGGCCTTCAGATCGTAAAGCTCGTCAGACGGCTTACGCCCCCAGAACTGCGCCGTCGCGGGCGTCAGCTTGCCCTCCTCGGCGAGCCGCGCCCACGACTGGTAGCCGCGAGCCCGGAACATGTAGCTGAGCGGCTCGACGTACGGGATCTCGGGCCGGAAATTGCGGATGTAGAGCCACCGGCCGTCTGTTACCGAGCGCACCATGTCGTAGCGCTCATCCATGCGGTCGCGCGTGCAGAAGGCGTACTGCCGCGGCTTCTCGCCGGTCGCGCCCGCGAAGGGCACGCCCTGCAAGTAAGCCGGCCGCTTCACGCCCGCGAGGGCCAGCACTGTCGCCGCAAAATCGACAAAATGAACGGGCGACGCCATCCTCGAGCCGGGCGCGGCTGGCGCGAGGTGCCGCCACTTGGGCGGAAAGTAGGCGACGAGCGGCACGTGCGTGCCGCTGTCCTGCAGGAAACGCTTGCTGCGCGCCGTCACGCCGCCATTGTCGCCGTAGTAGAAGATGATCGTGTTCTCGGCCAGACCAGCCGCCTCCAGCGCCTTGAGCTTCTCGCCCAGCTGGCGGTCCATCTCGGCGATGCAGTCGTACTGCCGCGCGAGGTCGGCGCGGATTTCGGGCGTGTCCGGCTGGTAGGGCCGCACGCGCACGTTGGCCGGGTCGGTGGGCTCGAAGCCAAATTTCTTCTCGGCGGGGAACAGGCAGCTCTCGTGACAGACCTCGTGGTTGAAGACACTGAAGAATGGCGTGTCCGGCGTCGGCCGGCTCTTCCAATCGGCCTTCTTGCTGCAGGCGTCCCACGCCTCTTTCAGGTCGATCGGCGAGTTGTAGTCCGTCTTCGCGTTGTTGGTCGTGTAGTAGCCCGCCTGCCGAAGGTACGCGGGGAACCCCTTGAGAAACGCCGGTATCTTACCGGACGCCCGCATGTTATGCGCGGGCCCACAGGTGGTCGGATACATGCCGGTGATCAGCGTGAAGCGCGAAGGCGCGCAAACGGGCATTGAGTAGCAGCTCTCGAAGACGATGCCCCTAGCCGCCAGCGCGTCAATGTTCGGCGTGCGTGCGACCCGGTCGCCGTAGCAGCCGATCAGCGTCCCCGTATCCTCGCTGACCAGCCACAGGATGTTGGGCCGCTCCTGTTTCTTCTCATCTGCCGCCCACCCCGCGAGCGGCAGCGCCGCCGCCGCACACCGTCCCACAAACGCCCTTCTCGAAATGCCGTTCACATCCCCTCCTGTCCCCAGCCCGCGCGGCGGGCCTGTCAACCCCTCACATTCGCAGCGGTCGTTCGGCGCAACGCCGAACCCGGTCGATAAGCGCCGGAGCGCGGCGGGGATCAGCGCGACAAGACGAGCCGGAAGCCGCTGTCGGTGCCGCGGCTTTTTCCGTCGTCGCTGACCCGATAGGAGCATCGCATGTAGTCCGCCTGACTGACGTTCCACGACGCGCCACGCCACGCGCCGAACACCGTGTCCGACGCGTCCGACGCTGTGCACTCCCACACGTTGCCGCCCACCCCGTAAAGGCCAAATTCGTTCGCGCCGCTCTGCTCCACGGGGCAGGTCACCGCGAAGCCGTCAAAGTAGTCCGACATGCGCGGGGTCGTCGCGCTCTCGCTGTCCGAGTAGTTCCTGTATCTGGGCGGGAGCGAGTTGCCCCACGGGTATTCCCGCCCGTCTCCGCACTGCGCGAAAGTCTGCCACTCCGTCTCGGAAGGGACCCGGTAGCGCATCCCGTCGAGCTGAGTCTTGTCCTTCTCCGTCAGCCACGTCGCGTAGGCCTTCGCGCTCTCGAAGTTCACGTTGACGACCGGCTGGCGGTCGTCATTCAGGGTAAGCCCCTGATACGTCGCGCTGTCATGCTTGCGCTCTTTCTTTCGGTACTCGCCGTTGGTCACCGGGTACTTCGCGACCCAGAACTCCAGATCCGGCACCCAAACGAACTCCATCTGCGCAGCGGGCGACTTCCAGCCCTTTTCGACCGCAGGCCCTTTTGACGACCGCACCGCCGTCGCGTCCGCCCCCGACTTCTTGATGGCCACGGCGCCCAGCATGTTCGTGTTGATGGCCGAGAGCACCAGGCGGAGCCCGAGGTAGCGGCTCGCCTTCGAGCGCGATTCACGCTGCACCACGCGGCAGCCCGACCCCTCGTCAAACCAATTGCCGCCGCGGCACATGCGCGCCTGCCCGCTTCCTCTCCCCCAGCTCGAGCCGTCCGCCGGCGCACCCTCGTATGTCCAGTGCCAGTCGTCCATGCACCACTCCGAGACATTCCCGCTCATGTCGTACACGTGAAGCTCGTTCTCCATGCGCGTTCCGACCGGATGGGTCGTCATCCCGCTGTTGCCGGCGAACCACCCGACCAGCCCGAGGTCGTTGCCACCGCTATACGTGTAATCCCAGCTGTTCACTCCGCCCCTCGCGGCGAACTCCCACTCCGCCTCGGTCGGAAGCCGTATGCAGTAGTCGTCTGGGAGCCGCCTGGCCACCCGCTCGCGCGCCGTCAGCTTGCGGCTGAACTCATCGCACATGGCCCATTCCACGGTTTCCACGGGCAGGTTATCGCCCTTGACGGTGCTCGGATTCTGGCCCATCACCGATCGCCACTGCGCCTGCGTCACCTCGGTCTTCCCGATCCAGTAGTCCTTCACGATCCGCACCCGGTGCACCGGCTTCTCCTCAGCCCTGCCTTCGACAGACCCCATCCAAAAGTCGCCGGAGGCCACCGGCTTGAAGGTCATCTCCAGATCGTCGATCGTCCACGTTTTTCCGGCGGTCGGCCCCGGCACCTTTTCAGGCTCATCGGGCGGCTGCGCCGGCTTAGGGTCCAGAATCAGCGGCCCAATCTGCACGATCACAGGCACGGGCGGCGGCGCCCCATTCGCCATCACATGCGCCTGTTCGGCCAGCAAGATGCACGTTTGCCAGTCCGCCAGCGCGCTGGCCTTCAGCGCGTCGGCCAACGCCGCGGACAGCTCCTTTAATCGCGCGTCGTCTTTCTCCTCCTTCACCGCGCTGCTCAGCGCCACCACGGCTTCCTTCCCTTCCTCCTGCTCCTTCTCCTGCGCCTCCTCAAGCGCCACCAGCAGTTTCTCCAGCGCCGCCGTGTAGACGCGCGCGCCCTCGGTCGGGTCGTTCGCCGACGCCTCGCCCAGCGCTGACTGGCGCTTGGCCTCCTCCCACGTCTCCCCGCCGTACTTATCCAGCAGCTCGGCGGCGGTGGCGAGTGCGGCTTCGAAATCGCCCTTGGCCTTGCGGTATGCCCGGATGCCTTCGGCTTGCGGCAGAGCCGACGTGTAGGCGTCCGCCGCCTCCTGCCACAGCTTCGCCGCCGCGCTGAACTCGCCCTTCTCAAAAGCCTCTCCGGCGGACAGGAGCGCCTTCCAGCCAGCCGCCACAAGGTGGTCCGCGTCCAACCCGGCATCGGCGCTTTCCGCCGCCGCTTTCGCAAGCTCGGCCTCGTCCCTCAGCCCGCGCGCGACTCCGCGCGACATCTCCAGCGCCCGCAGCGTGCCGCACATCGCGAGCACCTCGTCATAGCCGCTGAGCGCGTGGCCCCACGCGCCGCTCTGCCGCGCGGCTTCGGCCGCGCACCACGCCGTCTCCAGCGCGTCCAGCCGCTCGCCGAACCCCTGCCCGCGCTCCATCTTCCTCGCCCTCTCGCGCGCAAGCGTCGCCACCGCGCACCGCTTCTTCACCTCGGACCCGTCAGCCAAAGCCTCGTATCGCTTTTGCAGGTCTGCGGCGGCCTCCACCCCTCCGGTCAGCCGCAGCTCGGCGATGGCCGCGCCCGCCGCCGCAAGATCCTCCAGCGCCAGCGCCTCCTCTGCCGCGAGCCTCAGCCGCTCCAGCTTCTCGAGCTGCGCCGCGTCCGACACGGCCGCCGCCTGGCTCTTTTCCAAGCGCGCACGGTATGTCCCGCACCGATAGCCGAAAAACCCAACCGCCGCGACTCCCGCCAGCAGCGCGCCCAGCAGGAGTAATCGCCGGCGCGCCCCGCCGGTGACCGGCGTAGCCGTATGACTGTTACGAGACCGCCCGTGCTGAGCCCCGTGCCCCTGATCGATCGGCTGTTCCATCCTGCCCCCCCCGATTCATACGTTCATCCATTTGCTTCGCTAAGCGTAGCAAAGCGTTCAACACCTCTTCAAGCCAAAGCTTCGCGCAAACGCGCGCGCTCTCTCATGCCGACACTCGCGTGGCCGCCCTCAGCGGGGCCCCTATTCGTGCCGCAGCGCCGTGAGCGGATCCAACTGCGCAGCCTTCCAGGCCGGATACGTGCCGAAGGTAATGCCCGTCGCCACCGAGACCGCTATCGCCACAAGCAGCGACTCGGACGTCACAGCGGCCGTGATCCCCGAGTCGCCCCCCAACTTCGAGAACCACTCCGCCGCGGCCGAGGTTCCAATGCCAAGCCCGACGCCCAGCGCGCCGCCGATGGAGGTCAGCAGAACCGACTCCGCGAGAAACTGCCAGAGGATGTCCCGCTTCCGCGCGCCCAGCGCGCGCCGCACGCCGATCTCGCGCGTCCGCTCGAAGATGTTCGCAAGCATGATGTTCATGATCCCGATGCCGCCCACCAGGAGCGAAATCGCGGCGATGGACGTCATCACGATCGTGAAGATGCGCCGCGTCTTGCGCGCGCTCTGCAGCAGCTCGTAAGGCACCTGCACCTCGTAGTCCATCTGCGTGTGGGCGGACTTCAGGTAGGCCCGCAGGCGGCCGGCCGTGGCCGGTATCGAGCCGATCTCCTTGGCGGCCAGGTAGAGGAAATCGTAGTCCACCTGCTCGGCGACGCCCCGCCCCAGCATGCGGAGGCTGACGCCGCCCCACAGCGCGCGCGCGGTCTCCAGCGGCATGACAACCGTCGTGTTGAGGTCGAACTGTCCGGCCAGGCGGCCCCCGCCCGGGCTCTCCATTAGGCCGACGACCCGGAACGACGCGTTGCCGATCACCATCGTCTGCCCGATCGGATCCAGGTGTCCGAACACGCGCCGCGCCGCCTTCACCCCGACCACGCAGACCGGGTCGAGAACCTTGCCGTCCGTCTCCCGGATGAACCGGCTGCGGCGATCCACCAGCCGGCACCGCGTCACCCCCAAGAAGGCGGGGGTCGTGGCGATCGCGTTGATGTCGGTCGTCTGCTGCCCCAGGACAATGTCCCGGCGCACGTCCAGCATGGGCACAATCAGGCGAACGTTCTCGAACACGTTGCCGATGTGGTCGAAATCGGCACGCGTGATCCCGTAGCGCTGGGTAAACGAGCGCGCCGACTGCTGCATGTTGCCTTCGGATGGCTTGATGGAACGCAGGATGATGTTGTCCACACCCTGCTGCTCGATCTGACGCAGCGCCTCCCGGCGGCCGCCCTCGCCGATGGCCAGCATCGCCACCACAGCCGCAATGCCCAGCACGATGCCCAGCGTGGCGAGCAGCGAGCGGATCAGGTGCCGCGTCAGGCTCGCGTAGACGGTTCCCGCCATTTCGAGCGACCTCATCCTTCCACCGCCTTCCCGTCGTGGATCGTCACGGACTGAGTCGCGTACTTCCGGTAGACCGGGTTGTGGGTGACCATGATGACCGTCTTGCCCGCCTGGTGCAGCTCCTCGAAAATGTGCAGCACCTCGTGCCCCGTCTTCTCGTCTAGGTTGCCCGTCGGCTCATCGGCAAGAATCACGGGCGGATCGTTCGCCAGCGCACGCGCGATCGCCACGCGCTGACACTGGCCGCCCGAGAGCTGGTTCGGCCGTGACCCGTACCGGCCTTCTAAGCCGAGCTGATCCAGCAGCGCCTGGCCCCGTCGCCGCATGGCCCCCCGCGAAAGGCCCGCGTATTGCATGGGCACGCACACGTTCTCCAGAATGGTCAGATGCGACAGCAGATTGAACGACTGGAACACCATGCCGATCATCCGGCAGCGCACGGCGGAGGTGGCGTCGTCGTTTAGCCGCGAGACCTCTTTGCCCTCCAGCAGATAGGTTCCTGCCGTCGGCCGCATCAGCAGCCCGAACAGGTTGAGCAGCGTCGACTTTCCGGAGCCGCTCGGGCCCATGACCGTTAAAAAGGTCCCGCACAACACCGTCAGGTCCGTCGGCCGCAGCGCCTCAATCTGCACCCCGCCCGCCTGATAGGTCTTCGCGAGTCCCCGCAGCTCGATGAGCGGCACGCCCGCTGGCTTTTTTATGATTGTGTCCATAAACGAGAATTCCCGGACAGTGTAGCGCAAAACGCCTTGCGCCACAATGACCGGGAACTGGGGATGCAAACTGCGGATGCGATTCAACCTCGCTGAGCCCACATCCGGGTGGCGCTCAGAACGCCCGCAAGCGCCGCACCGCCGCGGCGATGTCTTTCACGCGCTGGTCGCCCGCCTCGCGCTCGACCGCAACCGCGCCCTCGTAGCCCACCTCGGCCAGCGCGCTCAGGAACGCAAAGGCGTTGACCTCGCCCTCGCCCCACACCACCTCGCTGCCCCACGTGCCGGGCACGGCCGTGCGCACCGCGTCCTTGATGTGGATGTGCCTGATCCACGGCGCCAGCCGGCGCAGGGCGGGCAGCGGCTCATCCTTGTTGTACAGGATGAGGTTCGCAGGGTCGAAGTTCAACAGCACGTTCGGGTGGTTCAGGGTCTCCACAAAGCGCTGCAGGTCTTCGGCCGACTCCTGCCCCGTCTCCATCAGCAGCGCCACGCCGGCCTCGCCGGCGCGGTCGCCCAGATAGCGCACGCGGTCGTAGAACTTCTTGGCGTAGGCGTGATCCGCATGATCCAGAAAGCCGACGTGCATCATGATAAACTTCGAGCCCAATTCAGCCGTGATCTTGGCCGCCTTCGCAAACGCCTGGCCGCCTGCCGGCCAGTGCGCGTCCGGCGCGATGCCGCCCGTCACCTTGATCGTGTCCAGCGTCGTGTAATCCTCGTAATCGAAATTCATCATGCCGGCCGAGATCTTCCAGTTCTGCCGCTTGACCGCCTCCAGATACGCCTCGCCGTCCGGCCCCAGCGCCGGCGCGATCGCCAGATTGATATGCTCGAGGCCCAGCGCCGTCATGATCGACCCGATCTCGTCGACGCCCTTCCGAAAAGACCAGCTGCACACGCTGATCGGCCACTTGCCGCACAGTCTCATACGCCCCACCCCTTTCTCTCGCTCGAACGCTTAAGCCCTCTCGAACTAGTGAACTCCAGGACTTTAGAACTCTCGCACTCTAGAACTTTAGAACTCTCAAACTTTAGAACTTTCCACCCGCACGGCCTTGCCCGTCTTCGCGGACTTCTTTTCAGCATCGACGATCCGCACCGAGCCGCACGACTGCTCGGGCGTGATCACGCTCGCCGCCGGCTTGCCGCACAGCACGTCCATAAACCACTTGATCTCATGCTCGTACCCGTCACCCTCGGGCAGTTTCGGCACGAAGGCCTCGCCCGTGGCCGGATACACGCACAGCGGCTTCTCGCGCTTGGCGTCCATGATCACGACGGCCTTCTCGAACGTCACGATGTAGCTCGCCTCAAAGCCCATCGTCGGCGTCATGCACCAGCTCCCCTCGGCCGTCACGGCCGGCCCGCCCACGTCGTACAGGGTTGAGATGTACTGCATCGCGCCGTCCTTGCCGAACGCGGCGGTGCTCGTCACCGACTTCGGAAGCCCGAACAGGTAGTGAACCATATCGGTGTCGTGGATGTGCAGGTCGAGCGCCACGCCGCCGCTCTTGGCCTCATCCGCAAACCAGCTCGTGCCCTTGCCCCAGCCCGGAGGCGCGCTGTACCTCCGGAACGATGCGGCCAGCACCCGGCCGAACTTCTTGCTGTCGATCAGCTTTTTCAGATACACGTAGCAGGGCCAGAAACGCAGGCAGTGCGCGATCATCAGTTTCGCACCGCGCGGCGCCTTCGCGGCCGCCTTCACCATCACCGCGCACGCCGCCGCGTCCAGCGCCATCGGCTTCTCGCAGAGCACGCTCACGCCGGCGGCCAGCGCCTTCACGGTCAGCGGCACGTGCAGCGGCGTCGGAAGCGTCAGCGAGATCACGTCGGGCTTGGCCTCGGCCAGCATGCGGTCGAAGTCGTCGTAGACCACCGCGTCGCCGAAATCCGTCGACGCGTCAGCGCCCGCCAGGTTCCCGCCCTGGATCGGCGCCTTGAACTGCCGGGCGTCCTTGTCGCACAGCGCCACCACCTTCGCGCCCTTGACCTTCTTCCAGCACCCGTAGTGCATGCGCCCCATGAAGCCGAACCCCACGACCGCAACGCGCTTCAGCGTCTTCTCTTGCTTAGCCATCTGAGCCTCCCTCTCCGTCTTTCGAGACACGTTTCCCAAACTAGGGTTCAAGCATCCTAAATCCGCCGCGGATTGTCAATTCGCATCCGGCTGCGGCTCACCCGTTCGCGTGGTGGTGGTCAGCGCCGCCTTCGCACGCGATGGACGTGACCGCCAGCTTGCCGTTCTGCACGCCCTTGGTGGTGATCAGCCGGTCGGCCATCTCGCGCACCTGAGCCGAGGGCCCGCAAACCGCCAACACCTCCATGCAGAGGTAGTGATCCACGTGCACGTGCAGCACCGACCGGACCAGCGCGTGGTAGTCGTGCTGAACGTCCGTCAGCGACGCGTTCAAGTTGCGTCGGTGATGGTCGTAGAGCAGCGTGATGGTCCCCACGATCACGGTCTCCGGCGCTTCCGCCAGATTCTGCGTCAGGCGCTCCCGGATGATATCCGACACCGCCTGCGACCGGCTCGGATAGCCGCACCGCTCCACAAATGCGTCCAGGCCCTCGGCCAGGTCAGGCGAAATCGACAAGCTGAAACGCGTCTTCGTCTCCCGATCCATACGCCCTCCCGCACCCGCCAGAACCGCGCCCGGCGGCTTGTCAACCCGTGAAGAAATCCGTCGCCCACAGATTAGCGCAGATGGGCGCCGATTGGCAACAGCCGCGTGGGGAAACCCCAGCAATTCTAACTGCGGCTGGAGGAAACCCAGCGCGTCTTCAGCGCTTGCGTCGCCGGCCCCGCAAGGCGGTCGTCTGCGACATCTTCGTACAAAAGGCGCCGCGGAGGGGTCACGCGTCGATGAACAGCTCGGCTGAGGCGAAGAACGGGTCGTTCGTGCAGCGCAGGCCCACGCGCCGCAGGCCCGCCTCGTCGCCGGGCGTGACCATGTGCGTCATGTGCATCTCGCAGTTACGCAGGTCGATCAGCCGCTCCATCGCGATCTGCGCCGCCGGGTTGGTTGCGCAGCTGATCGCCAGTCCGATCAGCGCCTCGTCCAAGTTCAAGCTCGTGTACTTGCCCTTGAGGATGTCGTGCTTCATCCGCACGATCGACTGAACGACCTGCGGCGCGATCAGGTGGATCTGGTCGGGGATGCCGGCCAAGACCTTGATCGCGTTGAGCACCATGCTCGCCGCCGCATGCATCTGTTCAGAGTTCTTGCCGACCACGATGCGCCCGTCGCCGAGCTTGACCGCCGCACCGCAGAAGACGCCGTTGCGGCCTTTGCCCTGCGTCATGGCGTCCTGGCCCGCCTGACGCGCGGGTTTCACGACTTCGCGGTCCTCCGGCGACAGCCCGAGCTTGAGCATGATCTCCTGCGCGCGATCGAGCGTCGCCTGCTCCGTCTGTCCGGCGGCGTACTCGCACAGGTGGCGGAAGTACCGGCGGATGACCTCCTGCCTGGAGGCCTCGCGCACCACCTCGTCGTCCACGATGCCGAAGCCGACCCGGTTCACCCCCATGTCCGTCGGCGACTTATACGGGCACGGCTCCTTGGTCATCTTCTCCCAGATCGCCCGCAGCAGCGGGAACGCGTCCACGTCGCGGTTATAGTTGATCGACACCTGGCCATACGCCTGCAGGTGGTAGGGGTCGACCATGTTAAAGTCCTTCAGGTCGGCGGTGGCCGCCTCGTACGCGACGTTCACGGGATGCTCGAGCGGCATGTTCCAAACCGGGAACGTCTCGAACTTCGCATAGCCCGCCACGCGCCCCAGGCGCCGCTCGTGGTAGAGCTGCGTCAGGCACGTCGCCAGCTTGCCGCTGCCGGGCCCGGGCCCCGTCACGACCACGATCGGCCGCTCGGTCTCAACGAACTCGTTCGCACCGTACCCCTCTTCGCTCACGATCGTGTCCACGTCCGTGGGGTAGCCCTGCGTGACATAGTGGTAGTAGACCTTCACCCCGCGGTGCTCGAGGCGCGCCCGAAACTGCTTGGCCGCGTGCTGCCCGCTGAAGCGCGTGATCACGACCGCGCTCACCGTCAGCCCCCAGCTCCGCAGCCCGTCGATCAGCTTAAGCGCGTCCGCGTCGTAGGAGATGCCGAAGTCGGCCCGCATCTTCTTGCGCTCGATGTCGCCCGCGTAGATGCACAGCAGGATCTCGGCCTGGTCCTTCAGCTTCTGCAGCAGGCGCAGCTTCACGTTCGGATCATAGCCCGGCAGCACGCGCTCCGCGTGCATGTCGTGCATGAGCTTGCCGCCGAACTCGAGGTACAGCTTGTTTCCGTTCTGCTCCGCCCGCCGCCGGATCTCCTCGGTCTGCTCCGCCAAATACTTATCGTTGTCAAATCCTGGTTTGTTCACGCACGCCCCCGCTTCTTTCTGCGCGAGCCCCCGGATGAGCGTCCTTAGCCCATCCCGCCAACCCGCAGCCGGGGAAGCAGTATACGATATGTAACGGTGCCGAAAAACACTTTTTTGTCGCGTGCTCCATTTTTGTCAAATCGCGTCCGCCACACCTCGCCCGACCGGCACCTTGTCGCCCTTTTCGTCGACCCGCACGAAGGTGATGTCCGTGGTAAAAATTAGGGCCTCCTCACGGCTGTGCAACTCGCGGCGGAACACCCCCACCCCGTAGGTAACAGACGTGTTCCCCACGCGCTGGCGATCCACCGCTATCCGCAAGATCGAGCCGCCCGTCACGCCTTTTCGGAACTCCACGCGATCCATGCCGATGGTGACGAACCGCGCCCCGGGGTAGTCGAGGCTCGCGGCCATCCAGGACGTTTCATCCACCCACTTCAGCAGGTTGCCGCCGAAAAGCACTCCGTACTGATTCAGGTGCTCGGGCATCACCAACTTATACGAAACCATACGATCCTCCTCCTCAGGCTCGATCCAGCCCCTTGCCGCGCATTCTACCGGACCCGCCCGTCCGACGCGACACGAAAAAGAGCGACCCCGCAATTGACGGCGTTCCCGTTTTGGGGCATCATATGCGCCTATCGAAAGGGCACCCATCATGAGCGAGCAGATCAAGGCGAAGCTGGAAGAACTCCGCGGCATGCTGCAGGCGGACGGCGGCGATTTGGAAGTGGTCTCCATCGAGGGCAAGAACGTCAAGTTGCGCCTGCGTGGCGCCTGCGGCAGCTGCCCCCACGCAACCATGACCATCAAGCAGGGCATCGAGCGCATCCTCCGCGAGTCGATCGACCCCGAGATCCTCGTCGAGCGTGTCCAGTAATTTGCATGGAGGCGCATCTTTGGCTTTGACTTTGGCCGCGGATTCGCTATTCTATGCGCCTGTTTTTCAACGGTGGGTCGGGCTTGACGAGCCCGCCTTCCGCAAGCGACTTTCGGAGCGTAGCGCAGCCTGGTAGCGCGTTTGGTTCGGGACCAAAAGGTCGAGGGTTCAACTCCCTCCGCTCCGACCATCTTTTAGAGTGAAAAACCTCGAAAACGCCAATGTTTTCGGGGTTTTTTGTGTTTATGGCCGGTCGTCCATTTTCCCTGCTACAGATTGCAACAAGTCGATTTATTATGACCGAAACGCCGAAACATTGCCGAAACACGGGGCGGT
>CAYLUN010000131.1:0-12243 GCA_964386865.1 uncultured Lentisphaeraceae bacterium
GGAAGCCGTCGCGGCTGTAGCCGAAGGAGATCTCGTTCAGCTTGGGCAGGCCCATGCGTTCGCAGCGGCCGTTCTCCGGCCCGCGGTGAAGTTCGAAAAAACCGAGCATCACGCTTTCATACGCGACGGCGTCGAAGTTGTAAAGCTGCGTCTTGTGTTTGTACCCCGGCTCGGGAATGTCCAGGCTGTCAGCTGCGAGCCAAGGCACAGGGTCGGAGGGCCCCCACTTCGCGCCGGCGAGGAAGTCGCCGCACTCCCAGTAGTGGCGCGAGCGCCCGCGGAAGCTGGTGCGCAGGCTGTATACCCACTTCTTGCGAAAGGGGTTGTAGAACATCGAGCTGCGGTCGCCGGTGCGGCCTGTCTGGGTTTGGTTGGCCCAGTGGATGCCGTCGGGCGAAGTGAAGCTGTGGGCGGGTTGCGTGCCCCCCGGGTTGGTGGCGAAGAGCTTGAAGCGCTGCTGCGCGTCCGTCGCATCCCAGTCGGCGACGATGCCGTACGAGTCCGGCTGGAACCCCAACGGCAGCACTTGGTTCGCGCCGGGAAGAACATCGAAGGCGGGCCGATCCCAGTGGATGCCATCTTGGCTGGTGGCGAGGGCAATCGTTCCGCGGAAGTAGGTTCCGGCCTGATACCACAGGTAGAAGCGCTGCTTCTCGTGGTTCCACCAGACGCACGGGCGACAGGTGCCGCCGATGATGCCGGTCTGGCGCTCCAGCGCGGTCTCAGCTTTCAGAATCGGGTTGCCCGCGTACTTCTCCGGCAGGTGGTAAGTCTGGAGAAGATCGGTCTTCTCGATCAGGAAATCATCCACGAACAGCTGGCGGCCCGTGTCGATGGCGATGACTTTGGGCGGGTGATCCAGATAAGGCACGGGCATGGGGTCGTCCGACTTCGTGTCGATGTCCTGCGGTGGCCACTCCTCCGGCAGCACGATGCCGTTGTAGAGGCGCTCGCCTGCGTTTTGCGGCCACGGGGTTTTGGCGATGGTTTTTCCTGTGGCGCTTTCGAAGCCAAGCACGATGCACCACTTGCCGAGCGTGAGCGTCTCGCCTGCGGCGACCCGCTTGCGGAAGATCTGGACGCGCTCATGCGCGTTGGTGCCGAAGAGTTGGAACGACGCGGGGCCGTCAGCACGTTCGAACCCGCTCGCGGCCAGGCTGGCGGCTGCGGAGGTCGCGCGCGGCACCTCGGGCGGAGTGAGGGCGATGAGCGTGCCGGGCCGCGTGCACCGCACCCGCACGCCGTCGATGCCTGCGCGGAGGAAGGGCTGGCCCCTGAGCGAGGTAGGGGTCTCGGCGAGCGTGTAGGGCCGGTCGGTGAAGAGCCGCGCGCCGCGCTCGAAAGCGGCCGTCTCGCAGGTGTTGGAGCCGCGCAGTAGCACGTCGAGGACGGGGCCTGGAGCGCAGTAAGCAGTGGCGGTCAGCAGGAGCAGTAGCAGTAGGTAGTGAAGGGTTCGCATAGAATGTTTCGCAAGTCGTTAGTCGCTGGTCGCTAGTCCTTGTCCACAAGCCCTGTGTGGCCGGGGCTGCCGGCCGCGAGGTAGCCGCGGCTGGCGCCTGTTGAGGACGGGCTGACCCAGAAGGCGTAGAGGCGGCCGTTTGTGAGATGGAAGCGGAAGCAGACGGGCTTGCCGCAATAGGCGGAAACATCGCCGAGGTGGTGCCGGGTGGAGTCAATCGTGTCCGCCTTGAACGGCGGGCGCAGGACGTGCGACGAGGCGGCGTCGAGGATCTCCGCACGCAGCTCGCCCTGCGGGCAGGCGGCGTTGACGAAGAGGTGCTTGCCTGAAAAGGTGACGGGGCGCGTGGTGATCGTGCCGCCCTTCGCGTCCGCGTCCAAGGAGGCGAAGCCGTCGCGCCGCAGCGTGGCGAGGCCTACGCCCGCGCCGGTGTACATGCCGCGGCTGCCGTCCGGCGCGAGGCCGGAGTAGGCGCAGTAGGGGAAGAGCAGGCGGTCGCCGTCGATCAGGCAGACGCCCGCCGTGCTGTGCAGGTAGGCGCGGTCCCACGCGCCCTCCGTGCGCGCGGCTGGGATGAACGCGCGGCGGTCCGGGCGCTGCCAGTGAAAGCCGTCGCGGCTGAAGCCGAGCTTCAGCTCCGTGATCTTGGGGAACTTGCCCTTGTCGCAGATTTCGTTGGGAGGGCCGAGGTGGATCTGAAAAACGCCGAGCAGGAGAGATTCGTAAGCCACGGCGCTGAGGCTGTAGAGCTGCGGCGGGCATTTTGCCTCGGGATCTTGCGCGTCGAGTCTGTCGGCGTTGCACCAGTAGACGGAGTTGTTGAAGGCGCCTTCGGTCAGGAAGACGGGGCTTTCGGCATAGTCGCGGCAGCGGCCGCGCGAGTAGCCGCGCTTGACGCTGTAGACCCAGACGTTGCGGAAGGGGTTGAAGAAGAACGAGCAATAGTCACCCGCGTGGCCCGCGGGCAGGTCGTCGGACCAGGTGCGGCTGTCGGTCGAGACGCGCAGCGTGTGGCCGAGACTCCCTCTGTCGGCGAGGAATTTGACGCGTTCTGACGCGTTCGTGGTGAGGGTGTCGAACCAGACGCAGTTGTCGCCGCCGGCGCGATTCGCGGGCAGGACGATGTTGTTGGTGGGGGTGACGGGGGCACGTTCCCAGCGGACGGCGTCCCGGCTAGTGGCGAGGGCCAGCGGGCCGCGCCACCCGGCGGTGTACCACATTTTGAAGAGGCGCTCCGACGGGTCAAAGAAGACGCCGCCGTGGCCGAGGTAGCAGACCGCTTTCTGCCCGCGCTCACCGCTCGTGCTCGCCGCAAGCTCCTCGGTCGTGGTCGGCGTGAAGACGGGGTTGCCTTCGAATTTCGTTGCGGTGTGGAAGGTGCGCGTGAGAGACGTGTCGGCGATCAGGAAGTCGTCCACGAAAAGCTGGCGGCCGGTGTCGATGGGGATGACGGCGGGCGGGGCGTCGAGATAGGGCGTCTCTGGCGGCTCGTCGGATGCGGGGTCGGTGTAGCGCGGGGGCCAGACGCGCGGTAGGCGGATGCCGTTGGTGAGCGTCTCGCCGTCGTTCTCGCGCCAGCGGCGGTCACGCTTCGGACGGGTCAGGCTGAGATCGCCGTGCGCGAGCAGCACGACCCACTTGCGGGTCTGGAGCGTCTCGCCGACGGCCAGCGTCTTGCGGAACACGAGCGCCTGGTCGGCGGGCTGGGTGCCGAAAAGCTGGAAGGGCTCGCCGGGGAGGCGCTCGAAGCCCTGGGCGAGCAGGTCGGCGGCGAGGCTGTTCTCGGGGTGATTGGCCGGCGTGAGGGCGAAGAGTATTCCGGGACTCGTGCAGACCACGGCTTGGGCGCACTCGATGGGCGTCCGGAGGAAGCGGGCGCCTTCAAGGGCTGGTGGAACGGCGAGCGCGGTGAAGTCGCGGTTGGAGAAGAGCGTCGCGCCGAGGGCGAAGGCCTCTGCCGTGCCCTCGCGCGCTTCCAAGGCGGGCACGGACTCGGCTCCAAAGCAGCGAAGGGCGAGCAGGACAGACAGGATTGTCGGCTGAATAGGGCGCATGCGTGAAGGAACTTTCGATTGTTTGGGAGGCAAGTTGTCTGTTGTCCCGCCTTCAGGCGATGCCGCCCGGCAGCGTTGCCGGCTGAAGCCGGAACAACATACGGGTTTGCGGGAACGCGTTATCTGAGCATGATCAGAGTGCCTCCGTAGCGGATCTGAATCGTGACGAGATTGTTGGCGGCCGTGACGGCCAAGGCGGCGTGAACACCTTCTGGCAAGCCGGTGTTGAGCGCTTTCCAACCCGCGAAGCTGCCGCTGAAGGTGCCGTAGGACATGATGGTCGCCTGGAACGGCATGGGGATCGGGCTCGACTCGGTGCGGCCCAGGTCGATGAAGCCGCTGCCTTCGGGCGTGAGGGTGCCGGTGACGGTCACGAAGTCGTTGGTGATCTTGCCGAGAGCATTGGTGGACCACGTGCAGACAAAGGTGGAGCCCTGAACGAGACTCAGGTTTTGCACGGTCATGCGGGCCCCGGCCGGTGCGTTGTTGGTGCCTGCGTCGAGTGCGCCGGTGAGTGCGATCACGCCATTGGTGAGCGTGCCTTCGCCGCTCAAGTTGTGGATCGTGGCGCGCAGGCTCAGCGCGTCGAAGTACGCGTTGGTCGCGACGAGCAGATCGTTGGTGGAGGAGACCCGCGCCGCAAGCGTTCCCGCCCGCACGTCGATCAGGCCGCTGAAGGTGTTGGTGCCGGTGACACTCAGCGTATTGGTGCCGAGCTTGACGAGGCCACCGTCGGGTGTGCCGCCCAGAAGGGGATCATGCGTCAGCTTCTGGGCGATCGTATAGGAGGCGAGCGAGGTGTCGATGACTGCGCCGTTGGTGGAGACGAGGGCCGAGAGAAGGTTGTCCGCCATCGTCTGTCCGGCGGAACGGGGCTGGAGGGTGCCGCCGTTGAAGGTGAGGTATTCGCTGCCGGTGCCGCCGGTGATGTTGCGGACGCGCAGGAGGCCGCCGTTGAGGTTGACGCGGGAGGTACTGCCGGTTGCGCCCATCTTGAGGTCCGCGTATTCATCGACCAGGCCGCCGTAGAGGTTGAGCGTGTTGTTGCCGCCCCGGAAGCTGCCCATACCTGTTGTCGTGGAGGTGTGGATCAGCGCGCCGGATGTGACGTTGATGGTGGCCAACATGTCGCTGCCGGTCTGGTCGCCGAAGCGGAAGTCGGTGCCGGTTATGGTCAGCGTGCCGCCTGCGATGTTCAGCACGGCGTGGGTGTTCGGATAGGCTGTGCCGAAATAGTTGTAGCCGAAGGCGATGATCATGCCTGCGGCGGTGACCGTGCCACCGGAGACGGTGACCGTGGGCTGAAGCGGAACCGGCGCGGTGAGGGTGGTGCCGTTGTAGTAACCGATGTCGAGCAGCGAAGAGAAAAAGGAGTGGCCGTCGATGAATTCGAGTTCGCCGGTCGTCTCCTGTCCTGCCTGACTGGTGGTGTACGCGCCGACCATAGCCTCAGCATAGAAATAGTTGGTCTGTCCTGGAGCGCCGAGGATGACTTTGCCTTGAGCGATGGTGAGACAGCCGAACCCATTGGCGGGCGCGTCGCCGTTAGCGGGATAGGGACCTTGGGTGCCCTGGGAACTACTGGTTCCCGCGCCGATAGTGGAGGCCGCGTTCGTGAGGGCATAGCGAAGCGTGCCGGGTCCGGTTTTGATAAACCCGCCGGCGACGTTGTTGATCGGGCCTGAGACCGTAAGGTCGCTGTCGAGGCGCAGGATGGCGGCTTTGCTGCTGCCGGGATTGAGGGTGATTCCGCGGTTGATGGTGGCGGCTGGGCCGGTGTAGCGGAGGGTACCGCCCGCGAGAACGAGGTTGGCCGCCGCGGAGGACGACGTGCCGATCGCGCTGGACTGGCCACCATTGGCGAGGGAGGAGACTGCCAGCGTGCCGCCGCTGACCGTCGTGACTCCCGAGTAGGTGTTCGTGGCAATGAGGGCGAGCGATCCGGCACCTGTCTTCGTGAGTCCGGCGGCGCCAGAGACGGTTTTCGACAGCGTGACGGCTACATTCGTGGGCTGGGTCATCGTCGTCGTGCGGCCGAGGGTGACGGAGGCTGCAATTGACATGGTGTTCGAGAAGGTCACGGAAGGTACGACCAGCGCGAGCGTGCCGACATTCGGCGTGCCGGTCAGCGCGAGGGCACCGTTGCCTTGGATCGACAGTGCATACGATCCTCCGTTTACTGTGCCGAGGCAGATTCCGGTGCCGGAGGTGAGGTTGACGGCGGTGTCGCTGGAGAGTGTTAGTGGGGCGGCGATGGTGTGCGAGCCGGACTCGACGCTGACGGCCGCACCGCTCTTGAGGGTCAGCCCGCTGCCCGCGAACGTGTACGGCGCAGCGTTGTTGAGAAATATGTCGCCAACTGTCTGGCCCGCGACGGTGACGGTGGCGGGAGCGGTGATGGCGTCGTCAAAGCGCACGGCAGCTTGAGATGCGGGCGCGACGATCCAGTTGCCCGCGTCCGACCAGTTGCCGCTTCCGTCTGTTTTCCACACCGAGGCGGTTGAAGCGTCGGTGCCAAGGGTGACCGTCAGGTTGCCGCCCGATGCCGCAAAGGTGTAGGTCTTGCCATAGACGGCGTTGGCGCATGCGAGGTTGGCTGAGGCGGGGTCGGCACCCGAGTAGGTAAGGATCGTGTATGTGCCGTTCTTGGTGAAGGGCAGGCGGGAGTTGGGCTGATACAGGGAGATGCGGCTGCCTGTGCCGATGACGGGCGAAGTCGACACGGTCAGGCGGTCGTTGGTGCTGCCGTCGATGGCGATGGCGAAACCGAGCGTGCCGCCGTTCAGCGCGAGGCTGGCCGCAGTGACCGTCTGCGTGGCGCTGCCGCCGATGAGAGCTTCACCTGCCGTGGCGACGAGGAGCGCGTTGTTGGCGGGAAGGACGCCTGCGATACAGAGTGTACCGTTGGAAACGACCGTAGAACCTTTATAGGTCGAGCCGTATGAGAAGAGGGTGAGCGTGTTGGTGCCGAGTTTGAGGAGACCGCCGTCGGTTGCGCCGCCGAGACCGGGATCGGTCAGCAGGTTCTGGGCGACCGTATAGGACGCCAGCGAGGTGTCGACAACTGCGCCGTTGGTTGAGACGGTGGCGGAGGTGAGGCCGGAGAGGGTGTAGCCCGCCGCGCGCGGCTGGAGAACGCCGCCGTTCAAGGTGAGCAGCGAGGTGCCGTTGGTGCTGTTGTGAGTGATGTTGCGCATGCGGAGGGTGCCGCCCCCGAGATAGAGGATCGAGGTGTTGCCGTTCATGGCCATCATCACGTCGGTGTACTCGTCGAGCAGTCCTCCGGTTATGTTTAGCGTAGCGTTGGCGGCGGGTGAGCGCCACCCCATCCGAAGTCCGACGGAGGTTGAGGTGTGGCGGAAAACGCCGCTGCTGAGGTTGATCGTCGCAAGCATGGGAGACTCGGGAGCGCCGCGCTGGTCACCGAAGCGGATGTCTTCGTCCACGGTCATCGTGCCGCCCGCGACGTTCAGGACGGCGCGGGTGTTCTGGTTGGTTTGATAACCGAAGGCGATGGTGAGTCGTGCGGCGGAGACCGTGCCGCCCGAGACGGTCACCGTGGGCTGGAGCGGGGTCGGCGCGGTGACCGTGTTGCCGTTGTAGAAGCCGATATCGAAATAGCTGTTGAAGCGCGTGTATCCTCCGACGAATTCCAACTCTGCGGCGACCTCCTGTCCGGGCTGGTCGGTGGTGTACGCGCCGACGGTGACCTCTTCGTTGAACAGGTTGGTCTGTGCCGGGTGTGCGCCGAGGACGACCTTGCCGCGGGCGACCGTGAAGCAGCCAAAGCCGCTGGCGGGGGAATCGCCGTTGGCGGGATACGGGACTGGCGACGTGATGGCGGCTGACTGCTGACGGCCGATCAGCGAGGCGACCGGGGCGGCGTAGGTGAGTGTGCCCGGACCGGTCTTGATGAGGGCTCCGGTGACATTGGTGATGGGTCCGGTCAGCGTGAGGTCAGAGTCCAGCGAGAGTAGAGCGGCCTTCTGGGTGCCAGCGCTCGCGGTGAAGCCGCGGTTGATTGTGGCGGAGGGACCCGTATAGCGGAACGTGCCGGGGCCGATCACGAGATTGGTGACGGAAGATGAAGACGCGCCAATCGCGCTCGGGAGTCCGCCGTCCGCAAGAGACGCTGCGCTGAGCGTGCCGCAGCCCACCGTGGTGGAGCCGACGTACGTGTTGGTGCCCGACAGCGTGACGGTACCGCCGCCGCTGGCCGTCGGGTTGACGTTGAGGCCGCCGCCCCCGCTTATGGTTTTGGAAAACGTCAGCAGGCCAGGTGTCGTGGCCGACAGGATAAGGCTTCTTGCAGACACTTGAACGGGCAGCTCAAAGAAGTGGCTGCCAGTGGTTGTTGCGATTGAGGCGGAGAGTGAGCGGTTGGTGAAGGAGAGGGAATTACCTGTAAAGGTGTGGCTGTTGGTGCCGTTCACCGTCAGAGTCGCGAGTGTGAGGCCGGTCATGTCGTTTGTCACGGTGATCGCGGCTGGCGGGTTGTTGGTGAAAAAGGCGGCAGTGGCGGAGCCTTGGGCTGGGGCTGCGTTCAGCCAGTTACCGGTTGCTGACCAGTTGCCGCTAGCGGGTGCCCCCCACGATCCGGTTGATGTAATAAGGGGAAAGTCTGTGCTGCTGCTCCACGTCGCTCCGGTGATGGTTCCGCGGGCGTTGGAGGCCAGATTGGTCGCGATGGTTCCGCTGCCGTCGTTGAGCGGCCAATAGTGGATCAAGCCGCTACGCGTGTTGTCGAGACGCTTCGACATGTCGGCTTGGATTTCACCTTGGCTGCGGGCGAAGTTCCAGACGCGCACGTCGCTGATCTGGCCGCGGAAGCCGAGATTAGCGACGCGGGGGAGTCTGCCGATGCTGATGTCGGCGGCGGCGAGGGCGGCGGTAGGGTGGGTGCCGCTGCCGTCGACTGCGCCGTTCAGGTAGTTCGTGCTCGCGCCGCTGGCGCTGCGGACGAAAGCGAGATGATACCAGACGTTGGAGGCGAGCGTCGTGTTTCCGTTGATCTGGTTTGAGCCGATCTGGAAACGGGGTTTACCGTTAATTGTGGTGAGGAAGAGTCGGCCCGCGTCGCCGCCGATGTCCTGATTGAAGATCTGGTTCTCGGCGTCGAACTGGGGCTGCCTGATCCACGCTTCCACGGTGAAGGCGGTGGTGGTGATACGCCCGGTGGTTGTCACGTAGGTGTCGGGCGAGCGCGTGAAATTGAGCGTGTATTCGGCGGCGCGGGTCTGGGGTGCCGTAATCGCAAGCCCGGCAGTGAAGGCGGACACGATTAGAAACCGGTGTGTGTGGGCGAGTGATTGGCGTATGCGTTTGAAGTGACTCTTCATCATCTGCTCCTGTTCCTGTTAGGCTAATCGGTTCAAAGGAAGCCATACGTACTTCATTTCTCACAGTGAAGGATGCATAGAAATACCGGCGCCAATTAGCTGTATACCGGTTTTTTAGCAAAAGAAGCGTGGTGCGTCAAGCGGGAAGAGCGAAAAGGGCCGAAAAAAAGGCCGCAACGTCACGGGCGTGGTCATCGCGAGCAACGAAACATGTGCGAGCGAGGCGGCGGTCACGAGAAGCGGCTGCTGAGGCGGGCGAGGGCGTCGTTGACGGGGTCGCGTCCGGCGTCCGCCGCATGCGCGGCGGCCTGGTCGAAGGCCGCGAGGGCATCGGCCAGGCTGCGGGCGATATGGGCGTGCAACCAGAACGTAGCGCGTTCGGCTTCGCCCCGACGGAGGGCGCGTTCGATTTTGGTGTGGTGCCTCCAAACCCAGGCGAGGTGATGCAGGTCGCGGCGGTGGCTGTGGTGGCCGAAGAACTGGTTGCGCTGATAGGCGTTGGTTACGATCTTGAGGGCGAGCCGGTTGCCGGCAGTCCTCAACAGCAGCAGATGGAACGAGAGGTCGGCCGTGAGAAACGCCACCAGCGGGGCACCTTCGAGGATGGGCTGGTTCTTGAAACGGAGCGTCAGGATGATCTTGTGCATCTCGTCGCAATAGCGGCGCAGCTCCAGGCGAGTCTCTTTGGTCAGGTTCTTGAGCGCATGGCCGAGGGCAAAGCACTCGATCGCCATGCGCACCTCGTACGAGTCGATGAGCTGGCGGCGGTCCAGGCGGGCCACGTAGGTCCCGCTGGAGGGGATCTGGTAGAGCACGCCCTCTTCGGTGAGCCGCCGGATCGCCTCGCGCACGGGGGTGCGGCTGATGCCGCACTCGGAGGCGATCCGCTGTTCGGAGATTTTCTGTCCCGCGACCAGCTCGGACGCCATCAGTTTTTTCGTGATGAGCCTGTATGCGATATCGCTTAACGCTTCCGCCACGCCGACCTCTTCTCGTCTGTGATACACGTTTATGAAACCGTCTGCCGGTTTGGCAAAGACTGTAACACATTCAGGCGGCAGTGTCAGCCCTCGGTGACGGAACGCCCGAGGAGGGCTCACGGAAAGAAGAGGGGAACGCCCCACTTGCCGAGGGTGATCTGCTCGCCCTCCGCGCAGACCTTCTGGTAGAGGGTCGATAAATTATGCGAGTTGCCGGGGTCGAAGAGGCGGACTTCAGGCTGGAGCACTTTTGTGAAGCCTTGGCCGAGCAGGTCCTTCGAGACGCTGTCTTTATTGCGTGCTGGTGCCGGGGTCAGAACGTAGGCCATGCCTGCCCGGGCACAGCGAATGGTTTTCTTGCCGTTGAGCGGGACTTGCAGGAAGTGGGCGCCCTTCAGCGCGTCAGGCACCTCGGCGCAGGTGTAGGCGCGGTCGGTAAAGAGCTTCGCGTCTTTCGCGAGGGGTGCGGCAACCGCGCCGTCGGAGACGAGGGTGCCGGCAGGAATTTTGACGAGCGGCACGCCGTCGGAATTGGCGCTCACGGGACTGATCGTTTTCTCAAGGCCGCCCGTAGCCTCGCTCACGAGCTGGCGCAGGCGCACGGCGTCGGTGACGGGCTTGCCCGCGGCGGCGTCCTCCTCTTTGAACGTGGCCATGAGGATGTGGCGGTCGCCGGTGCGGCTGTAGTCGTAGATCACGCGGATCAGGCCGTCGGCGGTCTGCTGGCCGTCAGGATAGGAGACGCCGCTACGCTCGTCGAGCAGAAGGCCGCCGCTCCAGGTTTTACCGTCGTCCGCGGAGATGAAGGCGGTGAGGTGCGAGCGCCCGGTCTTCTCGGTGATGGGCCCATGCTTGACCAGCAACAGGTTGCCGGAGGTCAGGCGCGTGATGAAGAAGCGGGCGCTGGGATGGGCGATGGAGGAGGGCGTCAGCTCGGGCCAGGTCGCTCCGCGGTCTGAGGAGACGCTTTCGCCGATGCCGTACTTGGTGCGGGAGAGCACCCAGAGGGACTTGTCCTTGCGCTCGACGAACATGTGCTCGTCGAAGGTGCGGGCCTCCTTGGGGATATCCGCGCCGCCGCGGAGCGTCCAGGTCTTACCCTTGTCCGTTGAGACCACCATTTTGGAGCTGTGGTCTGTGAACCAGGTGCAGAGGGGCAGCGCCCATTCGCCCGAGGATAGGACGAGGGGTTTGCACATCATGACGCCGCGTGCCACGCATACGGGCGGCTTCCAGGCCGTGCGCTCGGAGGCGGGGTCGCTGAGGTCGATCATCCACAGGCCGTCGGTTTTGGGGTCGCCGCCGACGCGGTCGGCCCAGATCCAGCGCACGGTGCCGTCCGGGGCGAGCCACAGCTCGGGGTCGAAGGTGCGGCGCGGCCCGCTGCCGTCGGGGTCAGCGACCAGCACCTCCGTCCACGTTTTGCCGTTGTCGCCGCTGGTGCTGAGCACCACGTAGTTGTTGTGGTCCTCGGCCGGCGTCACGCCCGCGTACCAGGTGGCCCAGAGGCGTCCGCCGGGCGCGACGGCGAGGCTGGGGATGCCCTGGAAAGCGCGGTTGGTGACGGCGTGCTCGCTCGTGGGCGGGCCGACGTAATCGGGCGGTAGGGCCGGAGCGGGCTCCTGCGCAAGCGCGAGGAGCGCCACCGAAAAGGCGGATATGGCGGCGAGTGGGAGGTGTCGCATGTGGGTGGGATCTTTCGTTGTTGAAGCGTGTTGGATTAGAGGGTTGAGCGTTGAACGTTACGTGTCCCCTCTACTTGAACCACTCCTCGCCGATGATCCGGCCGAGAAGATAGAATTTCGTGTCGGGGAACCAGAGGGTGCCCTTACCGTCCACGACGGTATAGCTGGAGTAGAAGGAGTTGCCGTTCTCCCGCTCCGCGAAAAGTTTAGGGGACGCAAATTCGATCGGCTGCTCGGCGTTCGGGTTGAAACGCCCCGCAATCAGGTAGAGCGGCCCGCGCTTCTGGTATTCGCGCTCGGCGTTGAAGTCGAAGGTGTTGTGTACGAGCGCGAAGTAGAGGCCGCTGGCCGCCTCCGGGCCTTTCCAATCGTAAATCGGGCAGGGCGAGCGCGGGTGAAGATACGCTGTGCCGCCGTCGCGGTCGAGCAGCTTCTTCGGCGGGCTCCAGGTCACGCCGTCGTCCCTGCTCTGCGACCAGAAGGGGTGGCCCGCGCAGGTGCGCGTCAGCGCGAAGAGTCGTCCGTCCGGCAGTTTGACGATGCCGGCCTCTTCGTTGGCGGAGCCGAACCTCTCGTGCTCGACCTTCAGGACGTTCTCGTTGATGGAGAACCAGCTCAGCTTGAGGTCCTCCACGTTGGGGTCGTCGTCGATGGTATCGAACTGTAGGAATTCGATCGTACAGGCGCCTTTTTCCTCGCCGGGGAGCTTGCCGTGGCGCGAGACGC
>CAYLUN010000132.1:0-12119 GCA_964386865.1 uncultured Lentisphaeraceae bacterium
CCACGCTGGCCTACTACGCCAGCGAGATGATGGGCTCCAAGGCGGGCGTGCGCTTTCGTCCGCACTTCTTCCCCTTCACCGAGCCGAGCGTGGAGGTGGACTTCTCGTGCCACGTGTGCGCCGGCAAGGGCTGCCGCGTCTGCAAGATGAGCGGCTGGATCGAGATCGCGGGCGCGGGCATGGTCGATCCGCGCGTGTACGAGCATGTCAACCGCGCGCGCGGCGACCGGGCGTACGACCCCGAGACGGTGTACGGCTACGCGTTCGGCTTCGGCGTCGAGCGCATCGCCATGATCAAATACGGCATCCCCGACATCCGCTGGCTCTACGAGAACGACATGCGGTTCCTGAGCCAGTTGGCGTAACTGTGAAAGCGGACGTGTTCGAGCCGCCCGAAGCGGGTATTCCCGTGAGCCGGGAAATGCCGGAGAGCGTCCGCGAACGGCTTGAGGCGTACCGTGCCAGATCCTCTCAACGAACGTGACGGAGCGGCGGCGCTGGCGGAGGCGTTCGTCACCGAGACCGCTGAGCCTGTCTTTCTGACCGGCAAGGCCGGGACGGGGAAGACCACGTTTCTCAGGCGCATCCGTTCGACGACCGGCAAGGCTACCGCCGTGGCTGCCCCGACCGGCGTGGCGGCGATCAACGCGGGCGGCGTGACGCTGCATTCGCTCTTCCAACTTCCCCTCGGCCCGCATGTCCCTGGGTTCAGGCAGCAGGAGAACGAGCGCACGAAGATGCGCAAGGCGAAGCTGGATCTGCTGCGCCAGTTGGAGCTTCTGATCATCGACGAGGTGTCCATGCTGCGCGCGGACACGCTCGACGCCATCGATGACCGCCTGCGGCACGTGCGTGGCCGCGACGCGCCGTTCGGCGGCGTTCAGATGCTGTACATCGGCGACCTGTTTCAATTGCCGCCCGTGGTCAAGGACGACGAGTGGGGCCTGCTGCGCCCGCACTACGCGAGCGCCTTCTTTTTCGACGCGCAGGTGCTCCGCCGCGCCCCGCCGGTCTATATCGAACTGAAGACCGTGTACCGGCAGAGCGACGAACGCTTCATCAGCCTGCTCAACGACGTGCGCAACAACCGGCTGACGGCGGACGGGTTCCGCCTGCTCAACGCGCGCGTCAAGCGGGACTTTACTCCGCCGCCGGACGAGCACTACATCACCCTCACCACGCACAACGCCAAGGCCGACGCGATCAACCTGAGCGAGCTGCGGCGGCTCGACGCGCCGGAGCGGGTGTTCGACGCCGTGCTGGAGGGCGAGTTTCCCGAAGCCGCGCTGCCGAACGAGCGCGAGCTGCGCCTGAAGCTGGGCGCGCAGGTGATGTTCCTCCGCAACGACCCGCAGGGACGCTATTTCAACGGCAAGATCGGGACGGTGAGCGGCTTTGAGGAGGAGTGCGTCATCGTGACCGATCCGGAGCGCGGGGAGGCCGTCGACGTGCCGCTGGAGAAGTGGGACAATATCCGCTATTCGCTTAACAAAGAGACCGGCGTGATGGACGAGGAGAAGATCGGCTCGTTCACGCAGTTCCCCCTGCGGCTGGCGTGGGCCGTGACCATCCATAAGAGCCAGGGGCTGACGTTCCGGCGCGCGGTCATCGACGCGGGCGCGGCCTTCGCGTCCGGCCAGGTCTATGTGGCCCTGAGCCGCTGCACCTCGCTGGACGGCGTCGTGCTGCGGGCGCCGCTCGCGCCGCACTGCGTGATGACCGATCCGCTAGCCGTCCGGTTTTCGGCGAACGAGCGGCCCGAAGCCGAGCTGCGGGGCGCTTTGGCCGAAGCCTCGCGCCTGTTCTGGCGGGAACGGCTGCCGCGCGTTTTCGCGCTCACGCCGGTGTTCATCGCGCTCGGGGAGTTCGAGCGCGCGCTGAAAGACAAGGCGTCCGAGGAGTTCGAGCGGATGCGCGTGCTGCTCGACGGGTTCCGCAAGGCAGCGCGCGAGCTGGAGGGCGTGTCCGGCCAGTTCAAGCCGCAGCTGGACCGGTTGATTTTGGAGGCCGAGAAGACAGGCGACACCGCCGCGCTGCGCGGGCGCTGCGCCAAGGCGGTCGCGTATTTTCAGGAGCAGGTAAGGGACCGCATCCTGCTGCCGTTGATCGAGGAGGCCAACACGTTCGACGTGCCCCGCGCCACGGCGTTTCGCAAGACACTGGCGGGGTTCCGGGACGACCTCACGCTGTTTCTCGACAACATGCGGCGCGCGCGCTTTAACGGCGAACAGGTGCTTGCCGGCGGAGACGTGCCGAAACTGGACCTGCCCGCCATCGGCGAACCGGAGCGCCGCGCCCGCGGTGATCGGCCGACCCGCCTGCCGGAGCGCCCGAAAAAGAGTGCGGTGGCGAAAGGCGAGTCCGCGAAGATCACCTACGGACTCTTCCGCGAGGGGCTGGCAATCGAAGAGATCGCCGCGCGGCGCGGGCTCTCGCTGGGCACGATCGAGAGTCATCTGAGCGAGCGGATCGAGGCGGGGGACGAGGTGCCCGTCGAACGCTTCTTCACGCCGGACGAGTGGGACGAGATCGTGCCGGCGGTCAAACCGCTCCTGTCCCAGCCGGTGCCGAGTTTGAAGGTAGCCTATGAGATTCTCGGCGGCGCCTTCAGCTACGGCCGGCTGCGGATGGTGGTTGCGTTTCTGAAGCGCCGTGTTTGAAAATCAACCCCTTCTTTTGGCTGATATCCGTACGCGGGTGTGCTACACTTACACGACGTTTTTTTGAGTGAAGAAGGGTTTGAGAATGAAAGTACCTGTCAGTTGGCTGAACGAGTATGTGGACGTGTCCGACCTGTCGGTGAAAGAGCTGTCCGACAAGCTGACCTTTTCAGGCGTGGAGGTGGAGGGTATCGAGGAGACCGGCGCCGTTCTCGACGACAACTTCGTGGTGGGCGAGGTGCTGACCTGCGAGGCGCACCCCAACTCCGACCACCTGCACGTGTGCAAGGTATCGGACGGCACGCAGGAGCTGCAAATCGTGTGCGGCGCGCCGAACTGCTGCGCGGGGCTCAAGGTGCCGCTGGCCAAGATCGGCGCGGTGGTGCCCGGGGGCGGGTTCGCGATCAAGCAGGCCAAGCTGCGCGGCGTGGCGTCGTTCGGCATGCTTTGCTCGCAGCGCGAGCTGAAGCTTTCCGAAGAGCACGCGGGGCTGATGATCCTCGATCCGGCGCTCAAGGCCGGCACGCCGATGCGCGACGTGCTGCCGCCGCCCGAGACGGTGCTCGACCTCGAGATCACGTGGAACCGGCCGGACTGCCTGTCGATCATCGGCATCGCGCGCGAGTTCGCCGCTGTTCTTCAGCGTCCGCTGCGCCTGCCGTCGGTCGACTTCGCCGAGTGCGGCGAGCCGGTCGAGGGCTTCGCGAAGGTCGTCGTCGAAGATAAGGTCAAGTGCCCGCGCTACACGGCGCGCGTGATGACGGGCGTGAAGGACGGGCCGTCGCCGGCGTGGATGCGGCGGCGGCTGGAGCTGTGCGGCGTGCGGGCGATCAGCCTGACGGTGGACGTGACCAACTACGTGATGCTGGAGTACGGACAGCCGCTGCACGCGTTCGACTACCGCAAGCTGGCGGAGCGGACGATCGTGGTGCGGTGCGCGAAGCCGGGCGAGACGATCACGACACTGGACGGCGTGGCGCGCACGCTGGACGCGAGCATGCTGGTGATCGCGGACGCGCAGGTGCCGAGCGCGGTGGCGGGCATCATGGGCGGCGCGGGCAGCGAGATCGCGGTCGGGACGGAGCACGTCCTGCTGGAGAGCGCGCTGTTCGACCCGGCCTCGACGAAGTTCACGGCAACGAAGCTGGGCCTGTCCACGGAGTCGTCGCGCCGATACGAGCGCGGGGTCGACCCGGACTTGGCGGATCTGGCGAGCCGCCGCGCCGTGGCGCTGCTGGTGGAGCACGGGCAGGCCGTCGTGGCCAAGGGCTTTATCGATGTCGACGCGCGCATTAAAGAGCCTGTCTGTCCAAATAGAGCGGGAAACGGAGTCGAGGACTATGTTTTCTCTCCTGGCTTCAAGCCGGGCGAGGTGGCTCTGCGCTTCAAGCGCGCGCATGACGTGATCGGCGTGGCGCTTCCTCCGGACGAGATGGTTCGGATCCTGACGTCGCTGGGGCTCGCGGCGGTGAAGCGGGACGCGGAGTCGGCAACCTTCCGCATCCCCTCGTTCCGGCTGGACCTGACGCTGGAGGCGGATCTGATCGAGGAGATCGCGCGCATGCACGGGCTGGACGCGATCCCGGATCGGATGCCGGATCTGACGGCGGTTTCGACGCTGGATGACAGCCCGTTTTACGCCCGGGCGCGCTGCCGGCAGATGCTGCTGGGCCTGGGTTTCTCCGAGGCGATGCACTACAGCTTCTTGTCGGCGCACGAGTTGAACGCGTTTGACCGGCGCGAGGAGGCGCGGCGCGCGGTGCTGCCGAACCCGGTAAGCGCGGACTACGGCGTGCTGCGGGATTCCCTGCTGCCGCAGCTCGCGGGCTCGCTGGGGCGCAACGCGTCGCGGCAAGTGGAGAGCGCGGGGCTCTTTGAGATGGGGCGCGTTTTCTTCTTGGGTGCGGACGGCAAGCCCGCCGAAGAGGAGCGCGTGTCGCTGGGGCTGATGGGTCCGTTCGGGCGCTTGGCGGTGGATCGTCGGCGCGCGGTGTCGAACGAGGAGTCGCTGCTGTGGCTGAAAGGCGCCGTGGAGATGCTGGTGGCTTCGCTGCACGCGGGCGCGCTTACGTTCAGGCTGTGCGAACATCCGGCGATGGAGGCGGGGTGGGCGATGGAGGTCGCGCTCAACGGCGAGCCTGCGGGACGGATGGGCCTGGTCAGCGCCGCGCTGCGACACCAGTGGCGGATGACGGCGCCGATGCCGGTGGCCGAGCTTCGGCTGGCGCCGCTCTTGGCCGGCGCCGCGCGGTCGGGGGCGGTCAAGCCCACTCCCCAGTATCCGGCGGTTCGGCGCGATATCGCGTTCATCGCGGACGCCTCCGTGAGCCACGGCGACGCGGTCGCTGCGATCCGCAAGACGGCCCCTGCGGAATTGACCGGAATCGAGCTTTTTGATATATTCCAATCAAAGGAAATTGGCAAAGGCAAACGCAGTTTGGGTTACGCCTTGGAGTTCCGCTCACCGGATCGGACGCTGACCGACCAGGAGGTGAACGAGGCCTTCGCGAAGATCATCCAGTCGCTGAAAGGCGAGTTGAATGTGGAGGTGCGTGAGGGCTGACGCGACGTGGTTCTTTGAAAGCGCCGGACGGCATGACGCCTGTCCGGCAAGAAACCGAAGTGGGCCCTGCTTTGTTCGCGGATAAGCAGAATTTCTCTGACCTTCGAGTAGCATCGGGAGTTTGAACGCGGTGTTGTGACGGAAGCCTGTCTTACGGGCGGGAACCTGAAGACTCCGACTAGAGCACCCACCTCATTGGTGAGGTTTCAGGGATCCTGCAATTACGGCAAAGTGGGGCTTTTTTATAGCACTGTAGTGATTGTTTGAAAGACGAGTTATGAAGCGAGTGAGCATGCATTATCGATATACGCTGTGCCTTTTGGGGGTTTTCGCCGCCGGGGTGTCCGTGGCCGAGTTGCCGGACGTGCCCGCTGCTGCGATCGACGAACTGGGGAGCACCTACGGTAATCCGCAGATTTCTGGGTTCGTTTTCATCGAGGGGCGCTATATCGCCGCGCCTTATACGGTGACGCGTAAAGGGAACGGGATATTCATCAACCGCGTCCAGATTGAGCAGCCGGTCGCGTGGTCGCAGGTGTCGGGCGTCGTTGAGCCTCCGAAGAAGGCGCTGGATGCGGACGGCGATTTCGAGGTGGTTGACCCTGCGGCGGCCAAGCCGGCCGCACCCGCAGAGCCCGCCGCACCCGCGGAGCCGGCCGCCCCCGCAGCGCCCAAGCAAGTGAAGAGCATCGACGACCTGTTCGCGGACGATGCGCCGCCTGCTGCACCGGCTCCGGCGGCGCCCATGGCTGATGACGCTGCGGCGCCCGCTGAGGCCGCGGCTCCTGCAGAAGCGGCGGCTCCTGCCGAAGCGGCGGCGCCTGCGGCGGTTGCTCCTGCCCCTGTGCCGGCGGCTGCCGTTTCGCAGCGGACGCCGGAGGATACGAAGCGCATGAAGGAAGAGCTGCGCGTTCAGCTCGAAGCCCGCCGAAAGGGCTACGAGCAGGCGCTTTCACGGGGCGAGATCTACTTCTTCAGCCAGCGGCACAGTCGGCTGAACGGGAACTACGGGACGGCCCGGACGCTGATGAGCGTGCTGCCGGCGGCGCTGCGCAGCGCGCAGTCGCCGCAGGACCTGTTGCAGCGGCTGAACCAGGGGGGCGTCTATTTCGTGGATCTGGCCATCTGCTCGGCGTTGTACAAAAACAAGTTGACGTTCCCGCTGTTGGAAGAGCGCCAGAAGCGGATCGAAGAGTCCGAGGCGGCGGATGCGGCGAAGCGGCCTGTGCCGCTGTCGCGCTGAGACTGCCCTCGCGAGGGGAGAGTTTGTCGTGCGTGTGAGTCACCAGGTGGATGCGCAGGCCTTTGCCACGTTGGCGGGGGTGCTGTCGTCGATCGAGTCGCCGGACGAGATGCGGCAGTTCCTAAGAGAGCTGCTGACGCCCGGCGAGATCCGAGACATTACTTTGCGGTGGACGCTGCTGGAGCTGTTGGCCGGCGGCGTGCCCCAGCGGAAGATCGCAGAGGATCTGCAGATCAGCCTCTGTAAGATCACGCGCGGCTCGAAAATCATGAAGCAGAGGGGCGCGGTGACGGCGCGCGTTCTCCGCGAGGCACGGACGAAGGAGTAGCGAGGTTTTCCTATGCAGATGATTGCGAGTGGTGTTCAGAGTCAGATGGCGAGCGCGTCGTGGATCCGCCGGATGTTCGAAAAAGGCATGGAGCTGAAGAAGCAGTTCGGAGCCGAGAACGTCTACGATTTCAGCCTGGGGAATCCGGACATTCCGCCTCCCGCGAAGGCGCGCGAGGCGCTCCTGGGGCTGGCCGACGCGGCGGTGCAGCCCTTGGGGTTGGGCTATTGTCCGAATGCGGGGCTGCCGGCGGTCCGCGAGGCGCTGGCGGGCTTTCTCGCGCGGCAGCAACTGGCGGACGTGAAGGCCGGGCACGTGGTGGTCACGTGCGGGGCGGCTGGCGCGCTGACCTCTTTCTTCCGCGCGGTGTTGGAGCCCGGCGACGAGGTGCTCTGCCCCGCGCCTTACTTTGTCGAATACGGCGCGTACTGCGGCCATTTCGGTGGCGTGTTGAGGTCGGTTCCCTCCCTGCCGCCCGACTTCCAGCCCGACCTTGCGGCGCTGGAGGCGGCGGTCTGCGAGCGCACGCGCGTGATCATCATCAACTCGCCGAACAACCCGACCGGCTGCATCTACAGCGAGGAGACGCTGGCACGGCTCGGGCGGCTGGTGGACCGTGTGAACGCGACGCGCGAGCGTGCGCTGTATCTGGTGAGCGACGAGCCCTATCGGTTCTTGGCCTACGACGGCGCGAGTGTCCCGCCGGTGATGCCGGTGACGCCCTTCTCGCTGGTTCTGGGCTCGTTCTCGAAGAGCCTGTCGCTGGCGGGCGAGCGCGTGGGGTATCTGGCCGCGAATCCGGCGATGCCGGACGTGGAGCTGCTGATCAACGCGGTGACGATGACCAACCGCACGCTGGGCTTTGTGAACGCGCCGGTGTTGGGGCAGCGGCTGGCGATGGCGCTGCTAAATGAGGGCGTGGATTTGAGCGTGTACGACCGGCGCCGCAAAGCGATGGCTCAGGTGCTCACGGAGGCGGGCATTCGCTTCGCGATGCCGAAGGGCGCGTTCTACTTCTTCCCTGAGGCGCCCGGGGGCGACGATCAGGCGTTTGTGCGGGCGCTGCTGGCCCACAACGTGCTGGCGGTGCCGGGGGCGGGCTTCGGATTCCCTGGCTACTTCCGTCTGAGCTTCAGCGTGGATGAAGCCGTCATCGCGAAATCGGCGGACGGGTTCAAGAAGGCCGTGCGCGACATCCGCGGCTAAAGGTGCGCCATGAGACTGCAAACTGGAAGCTGGAAACGTGCGATCCCGCTGCTGGGTGTTCTGGCTGCGGCAGCTGGTTCGCGGGCGGACTCGTTTACCGGGCCGGCCGAGTGGCGGCTCGTCAACACGAACGCGGTCCAGGCGTGGCAGGCGGCGCAAGCCGGGGCGGACACCGTCAAAGCCTGGCCGGGCGTGGTGGCTGACGTGAAGGCGCGCGAGGTCCGGCTGCTGGCCGAGGCGGTCGGGCACCGGGAGGGGGTCACGGCTGAGTTTCTTCTCGTGGGGCCGCAGAGCGACCGCGCCTACGAGGCTGTCGCGGTGACGGTGGCGAACCCGGGAGACATCGCGCGGGCGGTTGAGGGAGTCGGCTTGGCGCGGGGTGGCGGCGTGGGCAGTATTCCCTTTCGGTTCTGGCCGTACGGCGAACGCGTGTCGGCGTCTGTGAGGCGCGTTGGGCAGCCGGATTCGCGGCCGCTTCAAGCGCTCGTCCGCGATGCGGAGCCGTCCGCGCCGCTGTTTGGTGACGGCGGGCTGGTATTTACGGGGGGGCGGTGGGCCGGGCCGTCCGGCTGCCTGACAGACACTAACTTGCCCTGTTCGGTCATTTCGCTTTTCAACGAGCCGGGCACGCTTTTCGACGTGCCGTTCCAGACGGGCCAGAGCGATGTTTACGGCCGCCTCGCGCTGGCCGAGGCGCTGCCTTACGGGCAGCTGCTCGAGATCGTGCTCAGGCCGCTGCTGCCGGCCGACGGGCAGGCGCGCGTGATGCCGCTGGCCGTGAAGGCGCGGATGGAGGGGCAAGAGGTGGCCCTGACGGTCTCGGCTTCAGACGGCACGGTTGTTCAGGCGGCCAAGCTGGCCGACTCCCTATCCTGGATGCGCGCGAAGGCCGCCGAAGGGCGCGAGCTGTACGTGACGCTGGGCATGGACGAGTCGATGCCGCTCACGCGCGCCGTCGATGTGGCGCGCGTCTTCGGCATGCTCGACGGCAAAGGCCTGAAGCTCGACGGCCGGCCGGCGAACGGCGTTTTCCCGAGGGCCTTCTTGCCGCAGGAGAAGTGGCGGGAGCGCAAAGACCGCAGCCCTCAGCCGTTTGAGGTTCACCTCGCCGTGGGCGCGGCCGGCAAGCTGGCCAAGCGGCTCGTGTTCATCGAGGAGGACTGGAAGGTCGAGGGCCTCGACCCGAAGCTGACGCCCCGCGAAACGGCGTTCGAGGCGTGGGAAGAGCTGCCCGCGCTCGTGCGGAAGGTGGGCGGGGCCGACAACAAAGTCCCCTTGCTTTTCGTGTTCGCGCCGGCGGACGTGCCGCTGAGCGCCTTTATGCCCGGCGTGCGCGCGGTCTCCGAGCGCCTGCCGCTGGTCTACGTGTTCGCCGACTGACAGAGTTGAGGCGACAATCAAGGCGAGGCGAGGCGCGCGGCGAGATCGATGTAGCGCCGCCTCAAAATGGCTGTGTCGGAGTCGACGGCCTGAACGGTGAAGCCGCGCGCCGAGAGCGCGGGCACGTCCTTCTCGTTGCGATTGAGTATGCCGGCCTGTTTGGCATGGGCGCGTGCGGCGTCGGCCACGGCTGTGAGGCAGGCGTCGAACACGAGGTCAGAGGGCGAGGCCTGAAGGTCGAACGCGAGGTCCGCCGGGCCTACGAAGAGGACGTCGACGCCCTCGACCGCCGCAATCTCGCGGACGCATCTGACGGCCGCGCCGCTTTCAATCTGAGCGAAGACGAGCGGCTGGACATCCGCCTCCGGCGCGCTCAGCCCGTAGCCGCAGGCGCGCACGGAGCGCGAATAGCCGCGGCGGCCGTGCGGCGGGAAGCGCACGCAGCGGACACACGCGTCAGCGACCTCGGGCGTGTCGACATGCGGGACCATCACGCCGTCGGCGCCCCAATCCAGCACGCGCTGGATCAGGTCCGGGTGCGGCGCGCCGACGCGCACGATCGCGGCGGAGCGGCTGCCTCGCAGGGCTTGGAGCGTCTGGAAGAGCGTGGCCTCTCCGCCGCACCCGTGCTCGAGGTCGAGGAGCAGCCAGTCGAAGCCGCAGAGTCCGGCGAGTTCGGCGATTGCCGGGGAGCCGAGCGAGAGCCACGTTCCGGGGTGGAGGTGGGGCGTGCGGAGGTGGTGGATGGCGGTGGTGTTCATGGTGTGTGGGTTGAGCAGGTTCACAGTTCAGGGTTCACGGTTAGGGTGCCCATATAGGATACCCGTACGATAGGGGCGGACCTACGTGTCCGCCTTATTTCATAGAATCGAGAGGTCGCAGTTGTCGTTTAGCCCGCGTAGGGCGGTGTCGATACGGGCGCGCGTGAAGGCTTCGAAGTCGGCGCCGGACTTGCCCGCGCCGATGAGGAAGAAGCTGTCGGTACGTTTGAAATACCCCGCGCCGACACGGATCACGGCTTTGACGATCATGTTGCGCAAGAGGCAGAGCCAGAAACGCGGCAGGTGGTTCTCCGGCAGCGGGCGCACGCGTGCATATCCAGCCAGCGCGCGCCCGATCACCGCTCCGCCATGAAAGCAGCCCAGCAGCGAGAGGTCGTCCATGGGGTCGCCCGAGATGGCGTCGTCCCAATCGATAAAGGCGGCGACGTGGCTCGGCGAGCCGAGGATGTTCCAGAGCGCGAGGTCTTTATGTACCAAATACCCCCGGCTCATGCCAAGCAGATCTTGGTGCAGGGAGATGGCCTCCAGCACGGCGACGCACTGCCGAGCGGTGATAAAGCCGCGCTCCGTCAAAAAGGCGAGGTGCTTGTCGAGGTTGAGGAAGAGGTAGTGCGAGTAGGAGGGGTGGAGGCCGGCCAGGCGGCCGGTGGCGCGGGCCGCCTGGGCGCTGAAGGGGCCGTAGCCGGCGACCGGGACCTCCTGCCAGCGGGCGACGGCTTCGCCGATGGCTTCGGCGATCGGCCCGAGCGCCAGCACGCCCTGCTTGTGGTGCTGGTTGAGGTCGGGGAAGGGCACATACTCCGAGACCTGCCACGCAAAGGGCGTCTCCGAGCGGGAGCAGTCGCACGCGAGCACCTGCGGCACGGGGATGCCGCGCTGGCGCAGCTCCGACGTGACTACGGTCTCCACGTCGAAGTAGTTGTCGCGCTCCGGGCCGTCCTCGGTGCGCACAAAAGCCTCGCGGTCGCCCAACGTCAGACGGAAGGTGCGGTGGTTGCCCTGTCCGTCGGCTGGGGTGAGAGCGAGCGGCGTGCCGGGGAAACGCCGCTCCAACGCCTGCAGGAGCAGGGGCTCCAGGTTCGGCGTATCGGGGCGCACGGCTTCGGTGCCGTGGAAGGCGGCCGCGCGGTCGCATTTCCAGTAGTAGATGCCGGTGCGGTCGTGGGGTGCGTGTGTGGTCATGGCTGAGAGGCTGACGGATCGGACCGATCAATCGGATCCGACGGATGAGAATGATGGAGCGGTCTGAAGCGCCAGTAAGCGGCGAGGAGGCTGCCGAGCAAGGTCTGGACCACGCTGCAGAAGACGGCGGGCACGCCGACGAGCGGGTTGGCTGAGAAGTGGTTCTTGGCGAGCATGGCCGCCATGCCGCCGTTCTGCATGCCGACCTCGATCGACACGGTGCGGGCCACGACGTCGCTGAAGCGCAGCAGGCGTGTGACCCAGTAGCCGAAGAGGAAGCCGAGTCCGTGCAGGAGCGTCAGGGCGAGCGTCAGCTTGCCGGCGTTGGCGATGACCTTGTCGGCGTTAGGCGCCACGATGCTGCCTGCGATGAAGATGATGGAGATGACCGAGATGAGCGGCCCGAAGGCGGAAGCCTTGGCAACCGCGCGCGGGAACTTCCAGTTGCAGAGCACGCCGACGAGCACCGGCGCGACCACGGCGCGGAAGGTCGAGAGGCAGATGCCCCAGGCGTCGACCTCGACGTAGGTGCCGGCTAGCAGCTTGCACCAGAGCGGCGTCATGACGAAGGCGGTGAGCGTGGAGGCCATGGTGAGCACCACCGAGAGCGCGACGTTGGCGCGGGCGAGGTAGCAGATCAGATTGGAGGCCACGCCGCTGGGGCAGGAGCCGACCAGAATGAGGCCCACCGCGAAGCCGGGGTCGAGGTGCAGCAGGCGACCGATGCCCCAGCCGAGCAGCGGCATGGCCGTGTAGTGGCAGCCGAAGCCCAGCG
>CAYLUN010000133.1:0-12011 GCA_964386865.1 uncultured Lentisphaeraceae bacterium
CGCCGATCACGGCGAGATCACAGCGCAGCACAGCCGGGGCGGAAGCCGTTTCCGCGGCTTGAACCTCGGACACGCGCGCCAGGCGCGTCGCGTCGCTCCTCCTCGCCTTGCCCGCGTTGCGGTCCGGCGGCGGCTCGGCCTGCGCCTGCAGGCCGAGCGCGGCGGCGGCCAGGAGAACCAGGACGGCGGGCGTCCTCTTGGCCGCCCGTCCCGCGTTCGCGTTGCGCGTCAAAGCCGTCCGGCGCGCGGCGCGGCGCGCGCGCGTCCCTCTGCTCTCTTCCCTTTGCATACCCCCCCTTGTCCTATAACTTCGACGTTCGACGTTCGGCGTTGAGCGTTGAGCGTTGAACGTTGAACGTTAAGCGTTGAGCGCTGAACCCTCCCTATTTGATTTTTCATTATAGACGCGGAACGCGCGTCGCGGTAGACCCCAAACCGGGCGAAACAGACGCCAATCCGGGCGTTTCCGCCCGTCCCGGCCTCACCACAACCACCGCCGTACGCGGGCCAATCCTACCGCCACCGCTTCGGCCTATCCCCGCGCGCGTACCGGCTGCGGCCGCAGCATGACCCGGCAGCTGCCGACATGTAGCCGGTCGCAACGCCCCACAAGACCGGTCCCGCTGTACATCGCGTGAACGTGAACCGCTTCGCTGTGAACGGGAACGTCTCATGGCCCAACAGACGACAATACGTTGACGCAGCCTCGGGGGTGTTCAAGGTTCGCCTGCGTTTTCGTAATCGCGCTTTGCTCCGGGGCTCCTGCCGACGCCGCGGCGCATGAGCTCCTGAAGCTCGCCGAGACAGTGCTCATAGATGTGGCGCGGCGTGGCGTCGTGTCGCTTGCAGAGGCTGGCCGCCATGCCGACGACCTCGCCCATGCATCCGCCGGTGCGCATCACGCGGACCGCACCGAGCGCCTGATGGGTCACGCTGATGTTGCGTCCAGCCATGAACAGATTGGTGACCGTCCGCGAGTAGAGGCAACGGTAGGGAACCCAGAACGGCATCGGATAGGTCGTGAAGTGCGCCGTGGAGATGAACGCGTCGCCTTCGAAGCCCTTCTCATATTCCTTGTCCGGCAGGTGGAGATCCACCTTCCAGCCTGTGGGCACACAACCGTCGGGATATTTTCGCCCCGTCTTCAGATCGTCCAGCGTCAGGACCACGTCTCCCGTCAATTGCCGCGATTCGCGCTTCCCCATGATGTAGGCGGACCAGTTGAGCCGATGCTTCGGAAGGACTTTGTCCACGTTCTTCAGCGCATCCCACGCGCCATACATCGCCCGGAAATTCCAGTCCCGGACGTATTCCATGTCGTCGATCGGGTGGCGGTCAAAGCCGCTCTCCCAATACCAGCCGCCGAGCCGGAGCGGATCGGGCCGGGTCGCGCTGCGCCCCGGGAAGGGCTTGTCGCTCAGGTCGAGCGCCCACGGGCAGCGCGGGAAGGGTTCGGGCTGGCCAGCGTCCTTGACATTCCAGAGATTGCAGAGTCCCATGCGGTCTTTCGGCTCCAGCGTGGCCTCCGCCCCCGCCAAAGCCCCCACGGACGCGTCGCCCGTACAGTCCGCAAACCAGCGCCCCGCGATGCGCACCCGGCGGCCGGTGTTGAGGTCTTGCGCGATGACCGCACGAAGCTGCCCGGCCTCGGCCTCCACCGCGTTGGCGCGATGCTCCAGAAAGAGGCGGATGTTCGGCTCCGCGCGAACGACGGCGAGCTTCTTCTCATCCTCGTAGAGGTCGGCGGTGTTCGCCGGGCCGTAGTGCGCGCGGCGGCCCTGCTCCAATTCCGCCACCACGTCGCCGATGCGGGGCCACGGCTCCTTGTTGCGCGCGCCTTGCAGCCAGACGCGGACCTCGGAGCTGTTGTTGCCCCCGAGCACGGGGCGGTCCTGGATGAACGCGACCTTCAAGCCCAGGCGCGCCGCCGAGATAGCCGCGCACGTGCCCGCGATGCCCCCGCCCGCAACGACCAAGTCGAACTCGCCCGCCGGCTCAGGCTGCTCCGGCAGGCCCAGACACGCGCGCCGGAGCGCCGCTATTTCGGGATCGCGGCTCGGCGGGGTGAACGTGCCGTCGCGCGAGAACAGGAGCGCATCGCAGCGGCCTTCAAAACCGGTAAGATCATGGAGCGCCAACCGCACTTGCCCTTCCCGCAGGTTCACCGTGCCGCCGTCCTGCCAGTGCCACTGCGCGCCCTCGTCGCCGAAGGTCGCGGCAAGCGGCTCACCGTTGACAAGCACCTGGAACTTGCCCGGCGCGCCGGGCGCCTTCCACTGCGCCACCCAGTCTTTCGTGCGCACCCAAACGCGATACGCGCCTGTCGCGGGGCACGCGATTTCCGTCGTCGCAGCCGCGACGGGCCGCCCGAGTCCGTGCGCGAGCAGATAGGGCGACCCCATTTGCTCCATGAACTGCTGATCCACGACCCAGCCGCCCCGCTGCGCAAAGCTTTCGGCCTCGACGAGGAGCTGCTCCGCTGGCGGCACGCGCGCGTCATGGTCTGTGGCCCCGCCGGCCTGCGCCGCGGTCAAGGCCGACAGCCACAGGGCAAGGAGCAGGCGCGTGAGGGCGCCTCTTCCGGTGTTTTTCACATCTTCCTCTTTTCCTTTTTCAGTTATGCAAGCCGGTCCGTGCGTGGGCCGGCGGCTACCACTTCTCCAACCGTTTCAGGATGTCGGGCTGGAGGGTGTCGGGCACGTCGATGCAGAGGTAAAGGCCCTTGGGTTCTGTGGCGCTGATGAAAGCCTCCAGCTCATCAAGCTGGAGGTCAACCAGCACGCCCTTGCCGGCGGCCTGAATTCTTTTGATGACCGGCAGCCACTGCAGGATCGGCGCGTCATCGCCGACGCCGTGGACCCACTGGATGGCCGCTATTTCGGGAATCGCCAGGATCCGGTCGAGGTGGCGAAGCATACCTTTACCGTCAAGGTGAAAGATGTTGTGCGTCATGTGCCGGACCTCGGCCAGCAGCGACGGCAGGTAGAACTCGTCGAAGGTCGCGCACGAGACCATGTTCGAGAAATCGCAACTGGGAATGTGCATTTTGCCGCGCGATGGAATGGCCATCCAGGTCACCGACATCTGGCCGTGGGCCTTGAGCGCCGCGTCGAAATGATCGAAAACGGGCAGGAAGTTCTCGTTGGCGCGGCTGACCAACCCGTGGACCAGTTCGGGCTCGTCGGCCAAGTCCAGGCACAACTGCTGAGGGTTGCGCCAGTCTGCGGCGCAGTCGAGGCTGCCGTGCAAGTCGGTGTAGCCGACCATGAATCGGCCAGCGCACTTCTGCAGGGCGACGCGGGTCAGCTCCTCGATTTTCCTGAAATAAACGTTGTTGCGGCTGAACCGCAGCCGTTCCAAGTCGGCGCGGTCGTGAACGCAGTGCCGGACCCAGGAGGTCACTTCTCCGTAGTCGAGTTCCGCGCCGTGAAAGGCGGCATAGACATTCGGCCCGAGGTTGGGCCAGAAGACCGGGAAGGTCTCGCCGTAGAACCTCTTTCCACGAAGGGACCCCAAAAACAGATCCACTTGGAACTCCGCGTCGAACCAGCGCGCCCGCAAGTCCGGCCAGACCCGATCTTCCAGTGCGACGCCACCCGAGTACTCCGCGTTGTGTTCCGCAAACCGTACGGGCGGGCGGTCAAGCGTCTCGTGGGCGAACCAGGCGTCAATGCGCCGCAGCGCCTGGTCAAAATCCGGTTTGCCTTCCAGTTCCATGTTTCCCCACTCTTTCGCGCTCATGCTTGTCAGGCCGCAGCTGACTTTCAGTTTTTTATTTGAACAAGTTCTTGATGTCCGCAACGAGCCTGCCTCGAGCAGCCTCAGGCAGCCGGGCCAGCCCGGTGTACTCGATCCAACCGTTCGACACCCCCACGCCGGCGCCGACCTGGCGGGCCAGCTTCATCTGCCAGTCCCACGTATGCCGGAAATGCCACGAGCAGGGACGCCACGGCTTGTCGCCCAGCGCCGCCAGATAGCGCACCGGCTCCTGGGCGTAGAGCGGATGGCCGAGCAGGCCGTCGTAAGCGTGGTCGCCGCACTCGCCGTCCGCCCAGAGCACGAAACCGGACATCGAGCAATCGCTGGAGAACACCGCCTTGTCGCTCCCGAAGGAGCGCACCAAGGCGCGCAGCTTGCGGTAGAAATCAATCGCCACGGCCGACGTCGGCCCCGTATGGTCTGGATGGCTATCGTAGCCGAGGCCCGCGAAGGTCTCGTCAATGGTGATGGCGTCGGGCTTCAGGATTTCCATGATCCACTGCGTCTGCTGTAGCAGATGGTCACACCATTGTCGGGAACCCAGCGACGCGCGCCAGTTCTTCCCAACGCAATCCGGCTGTTGCTGCCAGGCCGCGTAGGGCACCGGCTTGCCTTGGGCGTCCACCAGCACGCTGTCGCGCATCTTGTTGAAGAAGGGCGTGGCGTCGTCGAAAAGCACCGGATGCAGATAGATCGCCGCCTTCGCGCCCGCTGCCCGCGTGGCTTTAATCCGAGCGCGCATCTTCTCGAACGACATCTCCGCCGGGCCCTGTTTGTCGCCGCGCATGGCCAACCACGTCTTGCGGTCGGGGTGGATGTAATCACCCAGCGTCGGATACCAGCCGTGCTGCGTGGCCAAGCCGACGCGGAACTCGCGGAAGTGCGCCAAGTCCGCCTCGTAGCCGCCGCCGCGCTTCCCGTTCTCGCCGTCGGCCGACGACAGGAAGTCGTAATAGTGGACTTTAAAGTCCTGGCACCACGCGATGGCCGGCTGGTCCTCCCGGTGCGCGAAGCGGTGGAACGCCTTCCAGGCCACGCTGGCGTCGCCCTCGTGCACGAGCAGCCAGCAGCGCTCGGTGACGCTCTGTCCGGGAGCGAGTTCGACACAGCGCCCGACGTGCCAGCCTGCCGCCGGGGAAGCGGCGCCCAAGGCGCTGAAACGCCTGGGCTCCAGCGACGAGGTGAAGAGTCCGATGTGAAGGGCGGTTTGCGGATGCGAAATATCCACCACCGGCGCCAGCAACAGGGCGCGCGTCTCGCGCTCGGCCGGGTAGCTCGCCAGCGGTTCCAGATAGTGCGCCTGGAAAGCGCCGCGCCCGACGAGCTGGTCGCAGTCCTTGAGGAACTGCTTCACGCCCAGCGCGGCAAAGCGGCCGTCGCCGAAAAGGCCGGCGGCGTTCAGCGGAACATAGACGTGCTGCTGCTCAACGTTCGTCGAGGGCTGGACAGACGTGGCGAAGGCCAGCTCCACCCGTTGCGGCTGGCCGGAGACGTTGCGCACCGTGAGCGAGGCTTCCAGCAAATCCTCGCCCAAGCCGCGCCCGCTGTCGCGCAGTCCATGGTTCAGCTCGACGCGCAGCGGGCCGTGCGGGGCGGCGGAGCGTCCTGCGCTGAGCCACGTGGTCTGAGCGGACGCCTCGTCCAGCAGGCGACAGCCCCCGTCGAGCAGGCCGGGCGCAGCCTGCTGCACCAGCGGGGCCCCGTCCCAGCTTACGCCTGAGAACAGCCGGGCTTTCGCCTCGCGTGTCCAGCGGAGGCGCCGGCCGGCCGTTCGAGGCGAAACGCCTTGCTCGCCGACGCACGCGGGCAGGGTCAGCAGCCCGCCGGTCGCCAGGCCGGCGCGGGCGATAAAGGTCCGTCTGTTCATGGTTCGAGTCCTTTCATTTTGCCAGTTCCCGTTCGATGGTTTCGAGCGTCTTGCCCTTCGTCTCCGGCAGCTTCTTCCACGTGACGAGCCAGCCCGCCACGCAGACGACGGCGTAAAGCCAGAACGAGCCCGCCGCGCCCAGCCGCCGATTCAACTCGGGAAAACTGTAGGTGAGCGTAAAGCACCCCGCCCAAAGCGCGAACACCGCGACGGCCATGGCCGCGCCGCGCAGGCGATTCGGGAAAATTTCCGACAGCACCACCCACGTCATGGGCGCGAGCGTGCAGGCGTAGCAGCTGATCGCCGCGACAACGAGCACCACGAGCAACAGCCCTTGCAGGTGGGCCGCGAAGCCGCCGCCCAGCAGCAGGTTGAGCACCGCCAGGCCCGCCCAGCCCGCCAGCATCAGAAAGCGCCGGCCCAACCGTTCCACCGTCGCGATGGCCAAGAGCGTGAACACCAGGTTCGCCAAACCGATGACAACGATGTTCAGCAGGATGTCTGAAACCTGGTAGCCTGCGGCGGCGAACACGTCCTTCGCGTAATAGAAAATCACGTTGATCCCGCACCATTGCTGGAGGAACGCCAGCGCCACGCCGAGGAAGAGAACGTTCCTCATGCGCGGCGCCAGCAGCTCGCGGAAGTCCACACGCGCGTCTTCGTTGACCAGCGTGGCCTCGATGTCGGCCAGCGCCGTCCCGGCGTAAGCGTCGCCCCCCACACGCGCCAGCACCCGGCGGGCACGCTCGCGCTGTCCGTTCTTGGCCAGCCAGCGCGGGCTCTCCGGCACCAAGAACATGCCGACGAGGAACAGCATCGACGGCACCGCGGCCGCCGCAAACATCCAGCGCCACCCGAACTGGCCGTTCCACGACTTCACAATCTCCTCAGCCGTCGACCCGAGCGGCACCGGTTCGGCGATGAGCCAGTTCGCGAGCTGCGCCAGCAGGATGCCGATGACAATGGTGAGCTGGTTCACCGAGACCAGCCGCCCGCGAATCGCCGCGGGCGACACCTCGGCGATGTACACCGGCGACAGATTGGACGCCAAGCCGATGGCCACCCCGCCCGCGATGCGCCACGCGACAAAGACGGCGTACCGGTTGGCCCAGCCCGTGCCCACGCTCGACACCGCGAACAGCAGCGCCGCAGCGAGGAGCAGCCGCTTGCGTCCAAAGCGGTCGCTCAACATCCCGGACAACATCGCGCCTAGAAGACACCCGGCCAGCGCGCAGCCCTTGGCCCAGCCGATGTCAAACGACGACCGGAGGTTAAAGTATTTCTCATAGAAGAGGTCAGCGCCGCTGATGACCACCCAGTCGTAGCCGAAGAGCAGTCCGCCCATAGCCGCCACGAGGGAGACCATCCAAGCGTAGGAACCATGTAACATTGGCACTGGCTAACCATCCCTTTCGTCATCACTACTGTCCGGTTGATGTCGAGCCGATCAGCAGATTGGTTATATGATAGGAGGGCGGGGCAATAAATTGCAATGGACAGAAAAACTTAAAGATGGATAATAATCTACAGACAGGCGTTGTCAAGTCACGCGGGCGTTCACAGGGGAGGGCAGAATGGAATGAAGGCGCCAAGCGGAAAGAAGCAGATATCGAGCAGGGTTCCTTACGAGAAGAAGGGGATTGAAACGTGGCCATCCTATACAAAGACGTACGCCTCCGCCATCTTGCTGGGGGTTCCGCGCGACGGAAGAAGGCAATGGATAGAGCACCCCTTCTTCAGAGATCTGAATGTCTTCAGTTGTGGGTTCTATGAAATCGCGCATGGACTAAAATGGAGCAGGCATGGGCTGGATGAGGGTGTCCTCATCTACTGCATCGACGGCAAAGGCATCTTCTCGGCTCGCGGCACAGAACATACCGTAAACGCCGGGGATATTCTCTACTGTCATCCCCTTTCGCGACATGCCTACAAGGCGGATGAGGTTTCTCCCTGGACCATCTACTGGATGCACCTTTGTGGTGACCAGCTGTCGTTCTTCTCCGACCGGATGGGTGTCAGCCGGGAACACCCGGTTCGGTCGGTGGGCATTCATGCCGGCCTCATCCAGCAGTTTCGGGATCTGCTTCACCACTTCGAGCCGGCCGCCGACGAGAAGAGCCGGCTCTTGTCCAATGCTCAGGCCAAGTGCATTCTGGCAACGATCGTTTCGATGCCCGAGTTGACCCCGCACGCGGCGCGCCATACCGAGCTGGTAAAAAGCCTCATCGGGATCATGCGGGAGCGGCTGACGACCTCGCTGACGATCGAAGAACTGGCTCGCCATGCGGGAATTTCTCCCTCGTACCTCCACAGGATCTTCAAGCAGGTAATCGGCTCCTCGCCCGTGGAATACTACAACAGGATACGTATCCGCACGGCATGCACCCTGCTGACGTCAACTCATGATCCGATTCGCAGCATAGCGGAACGGCTCGGGTTTGGCGATCCGTACTACTTCTCACGGCTCTTCAAGCAGGTTTGCGGCCTGTCCCCGCGTGAGTACCGCAACGGGACCCAGGAGCCCTCGCCACTGCAACGGTCTGGTGGAACGGCCCCAACGGGGTCTGAGAACATGGCGAAGGCACAAGATGGCGGCCGCGTCTCGCCGTGCGCGAAAGTGCTGGGGAGAATCAGTGTCAAACCAAAAGTTAACAGTTAACTTTCACCGTTTGCCAACCTTGCGCCACATTTCAAACCCCCGCACTCGAATCGCGACAAGGGGTCGCTCATTCTATGGGCGTATATCAAAGCTACTACTTGCTATTTACGCCGAAAAGGGGTATAGTGCCGGTCATCAGAAGGAAGCACACTCATGATCAAACGGGACATTGGGCCTTTTTTAAAGCAAATGGCCAAGGAATATCCGGTGGTCACCATAACAGGCCCACGGCAATCCGGAAAAACGACGCTGGCGCAATCCTTCTTCCAGGGATACGGCTATGCGAATCTTGAAGATGTTGAAATGCGCCAGCTTGCGGAAACTGACTCAAAGGCGTTTTTCACCAAGTATCCGCCTCCCGTAGTCATCGATGAAATCCAGCGAGTCCCGACGCTGACTTCCGCCATCCAGGTCTGGGTAGACCGCCACCGGGAACAAAGGGGACAACTCATCCTCACGGGAAGCCAGCAGCTCCATTTGCATCATTCCGTCAGCCAGTCGCTTGCCGGAAGAACCGCTTTGCTGACTCTGCTGCCCTTGTCCATCGACGAGATCCGCAACAGCCATGGCAACCTCCATGCGGACGAGCTGATCTGGCGGGGCTTCATGCCTGAACTCTACCACGCGCCCGTCTCTCCCACCCATTATTACCGCAACTATTTTCAGACGTATGTCGAGCGCGATGTGCGCCACCTGCTTCAAATCAGAAATCTGGCAGCCTTTGAACGCTTCATGGTTCTGCTTGCGGGACGTGTCGGACAGCTCGTCAACCTTTCCGGACTGGCGGGTGAGACCGGGGTCAGCAGCACCACCATTGCGGAGTGGCTGTCCATTCTTGAAGCCTCCTACATCATCTTCCGCCTGCAACCTTTTCATTCGAATATCAGCAAGCGAACCGTCAAGTCGCCGAAACTTTATTTCGTCGAAACAGGGCTCGCCGCCTACCTGCTTGGCCTTGAGAGTCCAAGTCAGGTCTCCCGTGATCCGTTGCGCGGCAATCTTTTCGAGAATATGGTCATCGCGGATGTCCTCAAGGCAAGAATGAATCGCGGACAGGATTCGCGGCTCTATTTTCTGAGAACCGAAAAAGGGTTTGAAATTGATCTCGTGCTTCAACGGGGACGCGCCCTCTATCCCGTCGAAATCAAATCAGCCATGACCTTCCACGCCGAGTTGACGGATAACATAAGGACCTTCTGCAAGGCGACCCCCGCCGCACAGTCGCCGGCACTGATCTACGCCGGGGAGAACTATCCGGAGCGGCAAGGCGTCGCCTGCCTGCATTACACGCAAGTCACAGCTCTTGCAGGTCTTCTATAAACGTGCGCAGGTCTAACGTGGGACGACGCCCGTCTTCCCGTCATGGATTCCGAATCGTGTTGTCGAAGCCGAAGTAGAGGATCTGACCGGGATTCAGGCCGCTGTCGAGGTCCTTGAAGGTGTAGATGAAGCGGATGTTGGCGACGGCCAGGGCGGTGCGGGCGGCCTCGGACAAGGCCGGGTCGAGCGCGGGCTCGATGAGGACGATCTCGTAGAAGTTGTGGTGGCCGGGCTGCAGCGTCCGGGAGTAAAAGCTGTCGGTGCTGAACGAGGGCAGGCTGCCGCCGCCGGCGGTCGTGGCCGACAACCAGCGGTCCAACAGGTAGGTTTTGAATATCATCGGTGGCTCGCCCCGATAGAGCGGAAGCCCCTCGCGGAAGTGCAGGTGGACTTCCACGCCATTGGTTGCCACCCGGTAGTCCCGCGCCTCCGGGTAAAGTTTCGCCGGGTTCCCGGGGTCCATTTGGACGAGCGTCGCCTCGTCCAGGGCGACGTTCGTGAACGCCAACCGCTCGCCGGCCCAGCCAAGCTCCGGCTGCGGGGTGGCGTAGGTGCAGCGCAAGGCCATGTAGGGGTCGCTGGCGTTCGGGGCGGTGCTGCCGCTGTTTTTGCGGACGTCGCTCACGCGGTAAGGGAAGTCGAACGCCAGCGTGAAGATCCGTTGCTCAGGACCGACGCCGTTGGTCCACGTGACCGTCATGTTGTAGGCGTTGCCGGGCGTGCTCACTTGCCCGAGGGCGTTGAGCGCACCGGTCCATGTCCGGACTTCGCCGTTCCAATGCGTCTGGAGGTTCACCAGCAGTTTACCCCAGTAGTTCGTCGCACTGTACGTAGGGGCGGTGTGCGGCGCGCCTCGGGTCTTGTAGAGCCAGAGCCGGGCCTTGAGGCGGTGGCGGGCCAGGAGTCCGCCCAACTCGCCCTGTGAGGTCTGGATCAAGCCAAACAGGCTGCCCTGGAGGTTGGAGGCATTCAGATCCGATACGCAATAAAAGCTCCGCTCGGCAAAGGCGGACAGGTTCCGGTTCGTGCCGCCTTCCGGCTCGCCCTGGTCCGACCAGTTGAGGAGGTTGTCGGACGTTCGTACCAGGTAAGGGCCGTAACCGCCTTGCCAGGCGATTGCGACGGCATTGCTTCCGCGGCTTAACGCGGCAATCTGCACGTGGGCGTTCACGACCGGCGCGAAGGCGACGAGGAGGGCCGCAAGATGTCGAAAGGTGAACGTGCTCATCCGTGTGTTCCCTGCAGGGGTGGTGTTCATGGAATGGCTGGCGGCGGCACCGGCGCTGGCTGCGGGACAACGCGGATTTGTTTGAGGCCGACGTGGCCCGGCACCAGTCGCTTGAATTCGAAATCGAGCTCGAAAACGGTCTTGGCCGGATAGTAGTCCTCGTAGGCCAGCGTGGCCGCATTGAGCTGGTCCAGCAGTATCCGGTAATCGCTTTCCCATGGCATGACCGGCTCGCCGTTCGTGGTCAGCGACGAGGGCGTGACCAGGGTCAGCTCCGCTCCTGCGGTGTTGGTTCCCGTGAAGGCCGCGGTGACCGTTTCCGGCTGCGTTTCTGGATCGGGGTTGGTCACGGATTCCGCCCCGAGCTGCGTCACGATGCGGGCGACGGCCCGGCGGACGCCGGACGTCTTGTCCACGGCCAGCAACGCGACCCCGTTGGCCAGCTCTTCCGGGTCCGGCGACGAGTAATGCACGAGGATGGCCATGCCGACGTTCGTCTCGCACACGCCGAGGCGGAGACGCTCCAGGAAGGCATTCTCGTTGTAGAAGCTCGCGTAGACCTTGCGCATGGCCCGGAAGACGCCGCGCTCGTTCGGCTCGGCCGGGTCGCAGTGGCTGGGCCCCACGGTGTCGCCGTCCAGGTCGTCTTCGAGGCAGCCGCTGTAGCTGTCGTAGAGGCCCGCGCCGTTGAACGTGTCGGTGTCCTCGACATTGGTCGAACTGCGGAACCGGATCTTCCGGCCGCCGAATCCCGCCTGCTGGAGGGCCGCGACGATCTGGGTGCGCTCGGTGGCGCCGAAGTCCGCCGTGTCGGTGAAGAGTTTGCGGACGGCGGTCAGGTTCGTGCGAAGGGAACTCACGTCGGGCGGGTAGGTGTAGCCGCCGAGCCGGTCGCCGATCTGCTGGCCCAGCGTCCGGCCGCCGGGCAGGGTCTGCGCGAGGTAGGCGTCCCAGAGGTCGAACGTGAAGGCGATCACGGGCGTGGGCGTGTCGTCCGGCAGGCTCCGGCGGAGGAACCCGAAATTGGCGGCCTTGCCGCCCACGTAGCGGATGTCGTCCGGGGTCAAGTCATCGACCGGAAACCAGTTGGTTCCGGCGACGGCTTTGGGGGTGACCTCCAGCGCGCCCGCCTTTTTGCTGTCCAGGATTTCCTGCCGGCGCTCGGGGGTGAGCAAGCC
>CAYLUN010000134.1:0-11998 GCA_964386865.1 uncultured Lentisphaeraceae bacterium
GCATGCACACCGACATGGGCACGCACTACACCGACCAGATGCAGTGGGTGCTGGGAACGGATGATACGGGGCCGGTCGAGTTCGAGGCCTCGGACATCGTCTGGCCCGACCCCGCGACGTTCATGAGCGAAGTCGCGCTTTCCGGCACCTTCCGCTGCCGCTACGCCAGCGGCGTGAACGGCGTGATCTACCAGCGGCGCGGATTCAAGGACCGCTACATCCGCTACATCGGCGACGAGGGCTGGATACAAGTGGACGACGACACGGATGTCGTGACCGCCGAGCCCGCCTCGATCCTCGGCCTGCGCGGCGCGACGGGCGCCGGCTGGGACAACGCGGGCGACCACATCTCGAACCTGCTCGCGTCGATCCGCAGCCGCCGCCCGACGATCTGCAACCCGGAGGTCGCACACCGCGCGCAGAGCATTGTCGGCGCCATGACGATCAGCGCCCGGCTGAATCGGAAGCTGAAGTGGGATCCGGCCACGGAGCGCTTCGACTGCGACGAGGCTAACCGGATGATGTGGCGCGAGCCGCGTGCGCCCTGGTGCGTGTAGAAAGGGAGATTGGCTATGACGAAGATGACCGATTTAGGGACAGTGAGTTTGTGCGCCGTTTGGCTGTCTTCCTTTTGGGCAGCCGCGTTCTGCCCCGCAGCTGAACCGTTGGCCGCGATGAACACGCGACACGAATCCGGCGCGGACGAGAGTGCGTTGCGTCGGGTCGACTTCGAGCTGAACGCGTCCGTTGCCCTGCCCGAGAGGCGGAAAGAGGTTGAGGCCGACCTGATCCGGCTGCTGGCCGCCGACACGTCGTTCGAGGCCAAGCGTTTCGCCTGCACGCGGCTGGCCGTGTGTGGGACGGAGGCGTCGGTGCCGCCGTTGGCCGCGCTGCTCGCGACCGACGAGACGGTCGGCATCGCGTGCTTGGCGCTGTGCACCATCAAGTCCGCCCGCGCCGGCGACGCGCTTCGGGCCGCGGTGCCCGCTTCGAAGGGAGCGGCGCGTCTGCAGCTAGTGAATGCGCTGGGGCGCCGCGCCGAGGCGGAGTCTGTAACGGTTCTGTCCGGCTTGGCGCGCGATGCCGACGTGGCGGTTGCCCGCGCGGCCATCCGCGCGCTGGGCGTGATCGACGCGGCGCCGGCACGCGATGTCGTGGCCGCGCTGCGTCGGGAAGCGGCTCCTGCGGTCGCGGAGGCCGTGGCGGACGCGTCGCTGGCGGTTGCGGAGCGCCACTCCGCGGCGGGTGCGCGGAAAGACGCGGCCGCTGTGTGCGAGGAACTACTGGCTCGCCCGTTGCCCACGCATCTTCGCCGGGGCGCTTTCGGCCTGCTGCTGCGATGTCAGAGAGACGGGGGAGCGGAGCGCATCGCCGAGCTGCTCGGCCGCGCGCCCGTCGACCCGGTGCTCGCGGCGGTCGCGATCGCCCGCGTTCCGGAGCTGCGGGGCTGGCGCGTGTCGAAAACGTTTGGCCGGCTGCTCGCCGGGCTTCCTGTCGAACAGCAGGTGCTGCTGATCGAGGCGCTGTCGTGGCGCGGCGATTCGTCCGCCCGTGCGGCTGTCCGGGCGCAAGCCGGCGCGGCTGACGCGCGCGTGCGTCTGGCCGCCGTTGCGGCGCTGGGCCGAACGGAGGACGAGGATGCGGTGCCCGCCCTGGTGTTGGCGCTGGCGCGAGCTGCGTCGCCGGACGAGACGAAGTCGGCGGAGCTGGCGCTCGCCGGATTGAAGGGTGGCGAGAAGGCCGACCAGGCGCTCTGCGCCGCCGTGCGCGAAGCGAAGGAGGCCGCGTCGAAGGCGACGCTGCTGTCCGTGCTCGCCCGGCGCGGCGGGCCGAAGGCCGCTGCGGCGCTGCTCGACAGCGCGTGCGGCGAGGATCGCGAGGCCGCGCGCGCTGCCGCGCAGGCGCTGACGCGTTTGGCGGACGGGGCGGACGCAGCGGCGCTTCCTGAGCTGCAGCGGGCCTTGGCGGGCAAGGACGCAAGCCGGAGCGACGCCGCCCTGCGCGCGCTGGCCGCTTGGCGGAGCGCCGACGCGTGGGATGCGCTGCTCGGTGTCTATCGGAAGCCGGCGAACGACGCGCAGCGAACGCTGGCCCTGCGCGGCTTGGCCCGTATCGCGGGCGAGGGCAATGCGAAGGCCGACGCGGCGCTGATCGGCCGCTACCGGCAGGTGTTGGAGGGTGCGCGGGACGACGGCGAACGCAAACTGGTTCTAAATACGCTGGCCGGCGCGTCTCATCCCGACGCGCTGGCCCTGGCCGTGTCGCTGCTGTCGGCGTCCGGCGTCCGCGCCGAGGCCGCTGGTGCGGTTGAGCGGATCGCCGCCGCGCTACAGAAATCGCATCCGGATCTGGCGCGCGAGGCGCTGCAGAGAGCGAAGGACGGGCCGTAAAGGCTGTGTTATGCAGTAAACTCCCTTGTGTGACGAGGAGGTGCGAGGGCGGCGGATGGTGGATGTAGATAGAATCGAATGGCTCGAAAAAGTCGACGGAATCGATTCGGCCGAATCTTTCAATTCCGTCGAGAGCGGCATCATCGCCGCGTACGGCGGCGGCGGGCGGCACGTGTACTTTCTCGAGGGTGTGCCGTTGGACGTGGTGTTCACGGCGGCGGTGGACTGGGGAGGGAAGGCCGGGAACCGGTTGGAGTTCAACGGCGCCAACAACGGGCTGGGCTTGTCGAAGAGCCTCGCCGTGGACACGTTTCCCGTGGGCGGCAAACTGGAGGTCGTGGCCGTGGCGGCGGGTGGAACGGACAAACAAGAGGGTGGCCTGCGCGATGAGCGAGAGGTGTTTGGACAGAGTGTTGCCGCGACCGCGTGCGTTCGAACGCGCGGCTGGAGCGTTCGCGCTGGGCGCGACGGGCGTTGCGTGTTTCGAGGGTGGGGCTGACGGCGTACGCCCCGCGATCGAGCGCGTGCGCCGGCTGCTCGGCCCCGGCTGGCGGCTGTGCGCGGGCGCGTCTGAGGGCGCGGCCATCCGTTTCCGCATCGTACCGCAGGTGGCGGGCGCGCAGTCCTACGTGCTGAAGGTGGGCGCGGAGGGCGTTGATGCCGAGGCGCAGGATGCGGCGGGGCTGTTCTATGCGGCGGTGACGCTGGCGCAACTCGCGCGGGTGTGCGGAAACACCTTGCCGGCCTGCGTGATCAGCGATTGGCCGGACTTTCCGGTTCGCGGCGTAATGCTCGATGTCAGCCGCGACAAGGTTCCGACGATGGAGACGCTCGCGGGCCTCATCGATCAGCTTTCGGATCTCAAAATCAACCAGTTGCAGCTCTACACCGAGCACACCTTCGCGTACCGGGAGCACGAGGAGGTGTGGCGCGACGCGAGCCCGCTGACGCCGGACGAAGTCCGCGCGCTAGACACCTACTGCCGCGACCGCTGCGTCGAGCTGGTGCCGAACCAGAACTCGTTCGGCCATCTGGAGCGCTGGCTGACGCGGCCGCGCTACAACGGGCTGGCCGAGCTGCCGCAGGGCGGCGCGCCGCTGCCGTGGGGCGGCGTACACGAGAAGCCCACGTCGCTCTGCCCGACTGATCCGCGCAGCGTGGCGTTTTTGGCCGGGCTCTACGACGAGCTGCTGCCGAACTTCTCCTCGCGCCTCTTCAACGTCGGCTGCGACGAGACCTTCGACCTGCGCGGCGAGGGGCGGTCCGCCGCGCTCGTGAAGCAGGTCGGCGAGGGGCGGGTCTATCTCGATTTCCTAGCGCGGATCCACGCTTTAGTGCAGGAGCGGGGCCGGACGATGCAGGTCTGGGGCGACATCATTATCCGCCATCCCGAACTCGTGCCGGAGATTCCCGCCGGGACGATCGCGCTCGAGTGGGGGTACGAGGCAGACCATCCGTTCGAGGCGCACGGCGCCCTGTTCGCGCAGTCGGGCGTGCCGTTCTACGTCTGCCCGGGCACCTCGTCGTGGAACAGTTTGGCGGGCCGTACGGCCAACATGCTGGACAACCTGCGGTCTGCCGCGGCGAACGGTCTGCGCCACGGCGCGTGCGGGTTTCTCATCACCGACTGGGGCGACGGGGGCCATTGGCAGCCGCTGGCCGTGAGCCTGGCGGGTTTCGCATTTGGCGCGGGCGTGTCGTGGTGTCTTGAGAAGAACGGTGCCGGCGATTTGGCGGCGGTGCTGGACGCACACCTGACCGAGGGGTTCGGCTGCGCGCTGTTGGAGTTCGGCGACGCGTACCGGCTGTGCGGCGCGCTACGCGGCAACGGCACGGAGCTGTTCCATATCCTGTCAAAGCCGCGCGCGCGGCCGGTCTCGCCGGGGGTCACGCACGCGACGCTGCGGGCGGTGCTGGATCGCGTGGACGAGGTGGCGGGGGCGATGCCGGCGTCAGACTCAGCGATCGCCCAGGAAACGGCCCATGCGGCGCTCCTGCTACGGGCGGCCTGCCATCGCGGCGTGGCGCTGTTGGCGGGCGGGCTTGACCGCTCCGACGACAGGCGGCGGCTGGCGGACGAGATGGAGGCGCTGACCGCGTCGCACGCCCGGATTTGGCGGCTGCGCAACCGCGAGGGCGGGCTGGCCGACAGTCTGGCGCGGTTCGCGCCTGTCCGCGCGGAATACGGCTAGCAGTCGGCCGCACGCGGCCAGCCTCGCGCCGGTAGGGACGGCAGCCCCATGCCGTCCGAGGACGGCGTGTGCGCCGCCCCTCCAAAGAAACGGTTGCTAGCGGGGCTCCGCTGCAGGCGGCATGATTTCGAGCGCGTGCTTGCGGACCTCGCTGTCGTTCGGCAGGCGTCCGTGTTTTGTTCTGAACGCCTCCGAGAATTGCCGCATGCCTTCATAATAGCGCTGGAGCGTGAAGTAGAACGGCTGCTTCCGGTTTTTGTCGTCGATGAGCCAGAACCCGCGGTGTTCGCCTTTGACGATTTCGTTGCAGTACAGCTCCCAGTACAGCACGAAGGGGCAGCCCCACTCCAGCGCGGCGCGGCAGACGTCGCGCGAATAGAGGTCTTGCAGCTCCGGCGTCGTGGTCTTCGAGAGCGGGAAGCCGTATTCGCCGATGAAGACGCGCTTGCCTTTGAAGCCGGCCTTGGGCGGCAGCTTCGATTCTATGTAACTGAGCGCGGCGTGCAGGGCTTCCCGCGTGTTGCCTTGGTTCGGGTTGATCGTGTCGTAGCAGGAGTAGGAGACGTAATCCACAGGCGTGTGCGGAAGGACGCTGCTGACGAGGCAGGCGCCGCCCTTCATGCCTTTCTGGACCAGGTTGGCCTCGGTGTAGTGGTAGACGTGGACGTCCTTGGCGGCGGTCTCGCGCCTTGCTGCGTCAACGGCGGCCTGGCGCACGTTCAGCCAAGCGATCATGCCCGTGATTGCCTCGGGGCTCGGATCACGTTTGCTGTCGTAGTCGGAATGCAGGCACCAGTCGCCCTCCCAGTGCCCGAGAAGGAAGGTCTTTCCCGTGCCGCTGTACGTTCTGAGGAGATAGGAGGCGAGCGCGTAGACTTCGTCGTAAGCCTCCTGCTTCTCCTGCTCCGAGAGGCCGTCTTTCCACGCGGAATCGGCATGCGCGAAGGGGTAAGTCCAGAGGTGGTAGTAGGCGAAGGGCATGTCCAGCACCGCCTTGACAGACGGCTCCCGGCTGGCCAGTTCGGCCAGCGAGCGGATGTCTTCTCGCTTGGGGAGACCGTAAATCTCATTCATTCGCTTGCACAGGCTGATCTTCAGAATCGAGGAGCCCATTTCGCTGATCCGCTCGGCTGTCTCAACCAAGCGGGTCTTCTCGGTGAACGCGTACTTCACGCCGATCGTCTGCGTGCCGAGAACGGTGTTGACCGTGTCCACGCGCGGAGGAACCGCGGAGGCTTGTTCGCTCTGCGCGGCGGCCGCATTGAGCCAGGCGAGCGTGAGTGAGGAGAGGAGGACGGGGTAGGTTCGTGTATGCATATCGTATGTCGTGTCCGAGGGGTCTGCGTTCAGGTTGATTTTGGCGAGGGAGGTTAGGAGGCGCCGCTCACCGCTCGCAGGTCTCTCATCGGTTCTCGCTCCTGTTTCGGTGTTCTCTCATACCGGCGAGGAGTGGGTGCTCCGCGCCCGCACGACGGTTCAGCGTTGGGCGCTGCCGGGGGTGAAGAGGACGGAGAGGGCCAGCTCGCCGGAGGCCGGAGCGACCGCCTCGAAGCCGACCATGACGGTGCCGGCATTGGGCGAGTCCCACTCGTTCGGCGGCTTGGCCGTCTCGTAGGTTTTCCAAACGGTGGCGGGACTGTGAAGCGGCGAGAGGCGGAGCTGCTTGCCGGCCTCGCGCAGCAGGAGCGGGCCGGTGCGCGAGGCGTCGGGCGCGGCCTTGGTGACCATGCCCCAGCGGACGGTCGCGCCGGGGCGCAGGCCCTTGAGGGTGTCGTCGATGCAGAATTCGCCCGTGGCCAGCAGGGTGCCCGTGCGGGTGACCTGCGAGGCATTGGTGTAGACGGGGGTCAGGTCGAGCGTGGTGGAGGGCTCGGGGCCGTCGCGGAAGGCGGCGACCGTGGCCTTGCCCTTGGCGAGCTGGAGCTGGCCATCGATCACGAGCGTGTTGTGGCTGAAGCTGCTGAGGCGGAAGACGCGCCAGCGGTCGCCGCTCTGCTTCGGGTTCCACAGGTCCAGCTTGCGCGACTCGATGCGGTAGTAGCTCTCCATGCCGAGGTCGTAGGCCCAGCGCACGCCGTCGGCGTCGAGCACGAAGGAGCCGGCGTCCATGTGGCCGTGGGGCGCGGAGGGCGAGCCGGCTTTGAGGCCGACGAAGAGCGACTGGGTGTTGTCCCACGAGGTGCGGTGGACCGTGATCGGCACCTCGCTGTCCGAAGACCAGTTGAGGGGCGCTTTCGGGGTGAGGCCGTCGGGGACGGGCTGTAGCCAGAAGAGGGTGAAGGCGAACAGGCGGTGGCCGGAGCGGTTCGGGCTGAGCGGGGTGCGGTCCTGGCAGTACTTGGTGAAGGCGCGCTTCTCGAAATAGGCGAGTGTGTCGGGGCGGCCGAAGTGCTTGGCCAGCCACCACGACGCGCAGTCGGTGCCGCGGCCCATTCCGCCGTCGGCGTAGTTGAAGGCGATGCCGGACGGGCCGGTGACGAGGTCGAGGTAGTCGGCGGTCTCCCTGAAGCCGGGCAGGGCCGAGAGCCCGTAGTCCGACTTGAGGGAGTGCTGGAGCAGGGCGAGGGCCAGCACGTTGAAGTCGGTGCCGTAGGACCAGTAGCCGGGGCCCTCGGGGTAGCAGCCCTTGGGCGCGAAGGCATGCATCGAGAGGGGCAGGTGGGTGATGGCCCGGTGGGCGATCTCAGCGGCGAGGGGCTCCTGCCTGTCCATGAGGGCAAGGGCGCCCGCCAGCATGCCGGCGTGGCAGACTTGGCCCCAGTTGTTGCTGGCCTTGACCCAGCCGGTGTGTTTGAGCGAGGTCTTCAGGCCCTTGTCCAGAATGGCGGTGGCGACGGACTCGCGGGTTGCGTCGTCGAGGTCGGCGTAGAGCCAGTCGTAGCCGACGGCGAGGGCGAGTGTCATCTCGGCAACGTCGAGGAAATGCTTGGGGTTCCAGTCGGAGAAGCCTGCGGCGGCGCGCAGCTCCGCGGCGCAGCGGTCGAGGTAGGCGCGGTTGCCGGTGAGGCGGTAGGCCATGGCCAGAACGGAGACGCGGTGGAGGACGGCGCGCGAGACGCCGAGCAGGCGGCGGCCTTCAAGTTCGCGCGTACAGGATTGAAAGGGGATGATCTGGTCGGCCTCGAAGCAGATGCGGGCGAGGGCGAGCTTGCCGAGGTCGGTCGCGCAGGTCTGTTCGCGCAGCGCTTGGAACGTGGCGGCGTCGGCGAAGAGCGAGGGGTGGGCCTTGTCTGCCTGGCGCACGGCAGCGGCGACGGTCTCCCGCGTGACGGCGCGAGGGCCGGGCGCGGTCTGCGCGCAGAGGGCGGGGGCGGCGGTGCAGGCGCAGAGGGCGAGGGCGGCGGTCAGGCGCATGGCTTGGTTGTGTCCTTTTCGGCGGGGTGGTCGAAGGCGGCGACTTCGCACGGCATGCGGCGCATGAGAAGCCCGAGCAGGAAGCGGACGCCGTAGACCAGGTGGGTGGCGATGACGCCCAGCCACGTGGTGAGCCACATGAGCGGGTGGGGGTCGAACGAGGAGAGCAGGGTGAGCAGTCCGTATGCGGCGAGCGCGGTGAGGTAGGCGAGGCGCAGCCACGGGTGCAGGAAGGAGGCGCCCGCGCCGACGGCCAGGCCGAGCACGAACAGGGTCGGGATCAGGTAGCTGAGGCGCAGCGAGGTGGCGGGAAAGCGCTTGGCGAAATGGCCGCGGTGCAGGGCGTAGCGGCCGACCTGGCGCAGGTGAGGGCCGAAGAGCGGCCGGCGGTGGTGGTAGACCAGCGCCCAGGGGTCGTAGACGATGCGCTTCTTCTGCCCCAGCACGACGTCGGCGCAGAGGATGGTGTCCTCTCCCGGCCAGAAATCGGTGCGGTAGCCGCCGATGGCCCGGAGGACGTCCGCACGCACGAACAGGTTGCAGCTCGGGAAGTCGTCCACGGCGTGGCGGACGCGGTCGCCGATGTAGCGGTAGCGGAAGTTGCCGGAGACAAAGAGGTTGGCGTAGACGCGGCCGCCGGCTTGGGCGAGGAAGGGGTCGTTGGGCGGGGTGACGCCGGGCCCGCCGAGGCCGCCGACGTCGGGCAGGGTGAAGTATTTGACGGCCTGCTCCAGCCAGCTGCTCACGGGGTAGGCATCGTCATCGATGAAGGCGACCACCTCGCCCCTGGCGGCGCGGATGCCCTCGTTGCGCTTCTCGGCCGGCCGCGTCTTGCCGGTAGGAAGCACGCGCAGGTCGAAGGGGTGCGGGCCGAGGTCGGCCGGGGCGTCGGGCAGGACGATGACCTCGAAGTGCGGGTAGGTCTGGTGGGCGAGGGCCTCCAGGCACTCGGTCAGGTAGGCGCTGGGGGCGGGGCAGGCGATGACGACGGAGACGAGGATGGGGGCGTCGGGGGCTGGCGCGACCTCGACGCTGCTGTAGTAGCGCAGGATGCGTATGCGGTAGAAGATCGCCAGCGTGTCGTGCATGACCTGCTTGACGTTCGCCCACGAGAGGCAGCCGAGCTTCTGCCCGAAGTGCATTTCGACCGGCGCCTCGGCCACGGCGTAGCCCTTGGCGTGGGCGATCGAGAGGACTTCGAGGTCGAAGGCGAAGGTCTTGACGAGCATGCGGTCGAAAGCCCAGCCGAGGGCGTCGCGCGTGAAGAGCTTCATGCCGGTCTGCGTGTCCGAGACGGGGAGGCCGACCAGCAGGCGGACGATCGCAAAGTAGATTCCGCTCGCCAGGCGCCGGTGCCAGGGGTAGTCGATGACGGAGTCCGGGTGGCGCTTCGAGCCGATGACGATGGCGGCCCGCCTCTCCTCCATGACGTCGAAAAAGGTGGTGATGCGCGCGGGCGAGAGGTCGAGGTCGCCGTCGAGCAGCAGCACGTGCGAGCCGCGCGAGGCGGCAAAGCCGCGGCGCAGGGCGTTCCCCTTGCCCGCGTTGATCTTCACGTAGACGGGGCGCACGTGGCCGGGGTCATGCGACGCGGCGCGCCGGATCGCGTCCGCCGTGCCGTCGCGGCTGCCGTCGTCAACCGGCAGGACCTCGAAGGGGATGTTCCCCCGCAGCAGGTCGCAGACGGCCTCAATGTTGCGCTCGATCACGGGCTCCAGCCCGTAAGCGGGCATGATGACGCTCAGGCTGCCGTTTTCGCCGAGGCAGGCCTGGGCCGAGCGCCAAAGATTTTTCGCGTTTTCAGTGGTCATTCGCCGGGAGAACAGTAAAATACATGAGTTAATCTTTTTCGTCGGGTTCGGCGGCGCGTGGGCGCCGTCGGAAGTCTCCGAAACAGGACATGATGATATGCGAGTCCTACGCGTAAACCAAACGAAAAATGACTGACACGGCCGTTTCTTTTCGAGGTTCGCCAATCATGTTACGACAGACGCTGACAGTTCTGTGCTTATGCCTGTGGGGCGCGGCCTCGGGCTGCGGCAAATCCGACGTGGCCTCGGCCGAGGGGGCGGAGCGCAGCTCGGCGCTGTACAAGAAGGCCCGCGACGCGGAGCAGTCGGGCGATCTGAAGGAGGCCATCCGGCTCTACAACCGGGTGCTGGTGGAAGAGCCCAAGTCGTTCTCGGCGCACTTCCAGTTGGCGACGCTCCTGCAGGACCACGCGGAGAATTACGTCGGCGCGATCTACCATTACCAGCAGTACCTCTACCTGCGGCCGGAGACCGAGAAGAGCACGTTGGCCGAGGAGCGCATCCGGATCGCCGAGCAGCTGCTGGCCCCGCAGATCCTCAGGAAGGTCGGCGAGTCGGTGCAGGGCATCTCGCAGGCCCATCTGCTGAAGGAGAACGACCGGCTCAACCGTGTCATTACCACGCTCGCGGGCGAGAAGTCGGTTCTGGCTGAGCAGCAGGGCAAGGCCGACCAAGAGCTGGCCGCCCTGCGGGCTGACAACGCGCGCCTGCGCGAAATTCTGGCGAAGATGCGCGTAAGCGAGACGGTCGCGCCGCCGCGCGAATCGCTCCTCAAGCGCGTGGAGGCCGACGCGAAGGCGGCTGACGAGGGGCGCGCGTCGGCCAAGCCGGACGGCAAGGCGCTGCGGGCCCTGCGCGAGGAAGCGGCCTCGCTGTCGGGCGGGGAGCGCGAGGGGGCGCGCAAGCCCTTGGTCGACGTGCCCTCGACCGAGGACGTCATGAAGAAGGTTCAGTCCAAGCTCACCGGGGAGCCGCCTGCCGCCGCGACGAACCGCGCGGCGGAGGTGTCGGCGGCGCAGGAGAAGGCGGACAAGCCGTCGCTGTCGGCGCTCTCGCTGCTGGGGCGGGACGAGAAGAAGCCGAAGGCGCCCAAGAGCGGCGAGCAGCGGACGTATGTGGTGCAGCCCGGCGACACGCTGTTCCGCGTGGCGGAGAAATTCTACGGGGACTCGACGCACTGGCGGAAAATCCGCGATGCGAACCGGACGCGGATCGACCCGGACGGGCGCATCCGGGCGGGCCAGATCATCGTGGTGCCGTGAGCGGGGGTAGTGGGGTATGTCGCCGAAAGAGGGCAAGCGCGTTCTGAAGTCAGCGGCGTCCAGCGTGTTCGTGGGCCGCTGCGCTGGGCGTTCGCCGTTCGCCCTGCGCCTGGATGCGCGCGACGACGGGGACGGGAACCGGCAGCTCTTCGCCAAGCGCAAGCGCCCGAGCTTCGAGCGGGGCCGGCCCAAGCTGTTCCACTACATTTCGGCGGGCGGCATGCGGCAGCTTCGCCGCACCTCTGCCGACGATGTGCTCGAGTGCCGCCGCCGCTCGTTCCTGCTGTTTCTCGGCGTGCTGGCGGCGGTGTGGCTGGTGTTCTATTTTGTGCCGTGCGCCTGAGGCGGACGGGAACTGGGCGCGGTTCGCCGCGCCGCGAGAGGGAGTAAGCGGATGAGTGTGATACGGGCCGGTGCGGTGGCGCTGGCGGCCGGGCTGGTATCCGGCTGCGCGGGGCCGATGTTCGAGGGCACGATTTTCGAGGTGCAGCCGAAGCGCGACCCGGAGGTGGCGCGGGTGGCGAACAGCGCGCAGCAGGCGAGCTTGGAAGTCCGCCAGCTCGCCGAGCAGATCGAGGCGCTGAACCGCAGCCTGGAGGTGCTGGACGGGCGGGTGGGGCGGCTGGAGGCGCAGCTGGGCTCGGGGGCCCGCGCGCAGGACGACCTGGCCGCGCTCCGGCGCGACATCCAGCTGATGCGCGCCGAGCGCGAGACGCTGAGGAAAGAGATCACGGACGATCTGGCGGGACGCGTCGAGCGCATCGCGCGGCAGCAGTCCGAGCAGCAGGCGGCGCGCAGCTCGGCGCCGGCGGCCTCGGCGCGGACGGGCGCAGGCGGCGCGGCCGCCCCGGCGCCGGCGCGCGCGGGCTACGAGCACAAGGTCGAAAGAGGTCAGACGCTTTCCGAGATCGCCCGCGGCTACGGCAAGAGCGTGGACGCGATCATGAAGGCCAACAAGATCACCAACGCGTCGGCCATACGCGTCGGCC
>CAYLUN010000135.1:0-11744 GCA_964386865.1 uncultured Lentisphaeraceae bacterium
CTCGGCGGCAACGCGTCCTCGGAGATCGAGGTTCCGCCCATGGGCTACATCGGCAAGCCGCCGGACACCGTGAACGTGACCGGCATCGCCGAGGAGATCTTTCCGCCGCAGGGGTGGAAGAACTTCGCTGATTCAACGAAGATCGAGGCGATCGTGCGGGCCGAGCCGAACGTCGCGCTCTTCCTCAACACGCGCGCCACGGGCGTGGAGATGGCTGACGCGTCGCACATTCGCGCGGTGCTGTCGCTCGACGTCCGCAGCGGGCAGCGGCAGTCGTTCGCGGCGCCGCTCTTCATCGATTGCACCGGGCACGGCTGGATCGGGTACTACGCGGGAGCCGAGTGGCGCATGGGAGCCGAGGGACGCGACGAGTTTGGCGAATCGATGGCGCCGGAGGCTGCCACGGGCCGCACGCAGGGAAACAGCCTCTACAAGGCGGTGATCGCGACGCGGGGACAGCCTGTGGCGTTCGCGTGCCCGGCGTGGGCGCACCGATGGGAGAAGGACGGAGACTTTGAGCCGCGCGGCTCAATTGTTAGAATCGAGCAAATCGCGCGGCCCGGAAATTTCGATCAGCCGTCGCGCGGCAAGGGCCGCAATCCGGGTGACGACGTGAACGGCGGCATCCTGCATAGCTGGTGGATTGAGTGCGGCGGCATGCGCAACACGATCTGGGACGCGGAGGAGATCCGCGACGAACTGTTCCGCATCAGCGTGGGGCTGTGGGACTACGCGAAGAACCGCAACCCCGCGACGGTCGCGAAGAACGCGAACCGGGAGCTGACGTGGCTAAACTATGTCCCCGGCGTGCGTGAGAGCCGGCGGCTGGTGGGCGACTACGTGATGAGCCAGCGCGACTATGACCAAGACCTGCGGCACACGGACGTCGTGGCTTTCACCGACTGGGGCTCCGACGTGCATCACCCGGAGGGCTTCTGGGTTCACGGGAATGACGCGATCCATGTGTACAAGGGGCGCCGCGTCGGAGTTCCTTATCGGACACTCTACTCCACGAACATCGCCAACCTGTTCATGGCGGGGCGCTGTCACTCTGCCACGCAACTCGCGTTCGGCGGCACGCGCGTGATCCGGCCGATGTGCGCGACGGGCCAAGCAGCAGGCACGGCGGCCGCGCTCGCGATGCGCTACGGGGCCTCGCCGAGGGACATCTACAGCGGCCGCATCGTCGAGCTTCAGCAGGCGCTGCTGCGGGACGGCTGCTACCTGCCTGGCGTTTGCAACGCGGATCCAGCCGACCTCGCGCTGTCCGCGAAAGCCGAGTCGTCCAGCGCGGCGGCGGGCGGCGCGGCGGCGGGCGTCAGCGATGGCTGGAGCCGCCGGTTGGGCGCGAACCGCAGCGCATGGGCGCCCGACCCGAAGGCCGCAGGGCCGCAGTGGGTGGCGCTGAAGCTGGCGTCGGCCGCCGAGGTCGCCGAGATCCACGTGACGTTCGAGCGAGAGCCTTCGCCGTGTGCGGTGCAGCTGTGGTCGGACGGGAGGTGGGAGACGGCGCGCGAGGTCGCCGCAGGAGGGCCGCGACGCCTCGTCGTGCGGTTTCCGCCGCGCAGCAGGTGCGAGGCGGTGCGGCTGCTGTTCGCGGACGGCCGCACCGCCTTCGCGGTCAGCGAGCTGCGCGTGTACGGGCCTGCGGCAAGGGAGCCGAGGGTGCGCGATGCGAGTTGAGGTTAAGAACCTGGTCCGGCACTTCGGCCCGGTGAAGGCCGTCGATGACGTGTCGTTCGCGTTCGGCGACGGCGAGGTGGTGGGTTTTGTCGGCCCCAACGGAGCGGGCAAGACCACGACCCTGCGCATCCTCGCCACGCTCGATGAGCCCACGGCGGGCGACGTGCTGCTCGACGGCGTGTCGATCCTCGATTATCCGGAACAGGGGCGAAGCCGCATCGGCTACATGCCCGACGCGCTTCCGGAGCATGCCGACATGACGGTCCACGAGTACGTCGATTTCTTCGGCAGGGCCTTTGGGCTCCGGGGGCCGGCGCTGCGGGAGGCGGTCGACGAGGTGGAGGCGTTCGCGGGCTTGTGTGGCATCCGCGACAAGACGCTGAGCGCGCTCTCCAAGGGCATGAAGCAGCGCGTCAGCCTGGCGCGGGCGCTGGTGCACCGGCCTGACCTGCTGATCATGGACGAGCCGGCGAACGGGCTCGACCCGCGCGCCCGCATCGAGCTTCGCGAGCTGGTCAGCGTGCTGGCTGAGGGAGGAAAGACGATCCTCGTGAGCTCGCACATCCTCACCGAACTCTCGGAGATGTGCAGCTCCGTGGTGATTATCGAGCGCGGGCGTCTGGTCGGTAGCGGCACCCTGAACGCGCTCGCCAACGCGGAGCGCGAGGTTCAGCGCGTGCTGGTGCGGCCGCTGGAGCTGACGGCGGAAGCGCTCTGCCGGCTGATGCTGGAGCTTCCCGGTGTCACGCAGACCCGCGCACAGGGCGACGGCTGCGCGGCCGAGATCGCGGGCGGCCGAGCCGAGGCCGCAGGCGTGCTCACGGCGCTGGTTCAGCGCGAGGTTCGGATTTTGGAGTTCCGGCAGGTGCAGGCCGATTTGGAGGACGTGTTCATGACGGTCACGAAGGGAGAGCTGGTATGACCGTCCGCCTCGGAATCAACCCGGTAACGCTGAAAGAGCTGCGGCAGATGGTGCGCAGCCGGATGGTCGCCGTTGGCTTGATCGTCTACCTGCTGGCGCAGCTCGGCGGCGTGAGCCTCGTGCTGATGTCGTCGGCCGACGACGGCTCAGGCGGCAGCCTGTACGGGCGCGCCCTCGGGCAGAGCGTGTTCCACATGGTGTATTTCCTTCTTTCCTTCCTCCTGCTGCTTTGCCTGCCGCTGTTTATGGGCACGCGGATTGGGCTGGAGCGCGGCAAAGAGCACCTCGACCTCCAGTACATCACCGCGCTCAAGCCGCAGCAGTTCGTGGACGGCAAGGTCGCTTCGGCGGTGGTGATGACGGTCGTGTTCGCCAGCGCCTCGCTGCCGTTTCTGGTGCTGTCCTACCTGCTGCGGGGCGTCGACCTCTTTTCGGTGCTGTGGATGTTCTGCGGGCTGCTGCTGATTACGGTCTGCAGCCTCTACGGCACGCTGTTCCTCGGCGCCCTCGGCGTGTCGCGGACGCTTCGGCTCTTTTTGCTGCTGGGCGTGATCTTCGCGCTTCTGCTTTTGCTCGGCACGGTCAACATCGGGGGCGCCGGGGTGATGTCGTCGGGGGTGGGCGAGCTGTTCGACTCCTGGCAGGAGGTGCTTGGCTGGCTGTCGGCGCTGGGGCTGGCCATCTGGGGCTGCGCGCTGTGCCGCGCGGTGACGGTGGCCGCGCTCTCTCCTCCCCACGCGAACCGGGCCCTGCCGGTGCGCCGCGGGGTCACGGCCTGCTGGCTTTTCTGGGCGCTAGTGGCGCTGCTCACGGCGCTGGAGACGCGGGAGAGCACGCCCCTCTACATCTGGGCCTTCATGTCCGTGCTGGTGTCCGCAGGGCTGCTCGCGGTGTCAGCCTCCATGCCCCCCGGCTACAGCCGCCGCGTGCTGTCTTCCGTGTCGCCGCGCCTGCCGGCTCGCGTCGCGCAGTACTTCTTCTACTCGGGCGCGGAGTCTGGCATGGCGTGGGCGCTGGCGCTGGGCTTCCTTTCCGTGCTCGCGATCCTGCTGGTCGGCGCGTTCACGCCGTGGCTGGCCAATGACTCGAGCCTGACGTCGGCGCAGCTGGTGGCGATCTTCCTGTACCTGACGGCGATCATCTGCAGCGCGCGGGCGGCTTGGTGCTACGCCTTGCAGCGCGTGGTCACGCCCAAGCTGGTCGGCGTCGCCGCCGCCGTGATGGTGCTGCTGGGCAGCACCCTGCCCTACCTGCTCACGCTGGACAGCGGCGGGGGGGGGGACGAGCATGCCGCGCGCTGGTTCGGCAATGTGGCGGCGGTGTTCGACAGGGATATGACAGACCTGGGCTTTCACTTGATCTGCTCGAGCGCGTGGGCGCTGCTTGCCTGGTCGGTGTGCATGCCGCTGATCTTCGGCGCTTTCCGGCAGTTTCGTCGTCCGGCGTGCGCCGCGTCCGACATCGGCGGGGCGGAGGTCTGAGCATGGATCACGGAGCCAGTGGGCGCGCGGCGTTGGCGGCGGGGCGGGCGCTCGGCTTGCGCTACCGGCTGGCGCTGCCGCGCGAGGCGATGCGAGGCCCCTCCGGCACGCGGCTCGGCACGCTGGCGGGCGCCTCGCTCGACTTCCACGACTACCGCGACTACCAGCCGGGCGACGATCTGCGCCACCTGGACTGGAACGTTTACGCGCGGAGCGACAGGGAGATCGTCAAGCTCTTCCGCGAGGAGGTCTCGCCGCGGCTCGATGTGGTGCTGGACGGCTCTCGCTCGATGCGGCTGGAGGGCACGGGCAAGGCGGCCGCCGCGCTGACGCTGGCGGCGGCGTGCGCGGTGGCCGCCGAGAACGCCCACTGCGCCCACGAGGTGTGGCTCGCGGGAGCGCGCGTGGAGGCCCTCGCCGGGTCGCGCGACGACCCGGGCGTCTGGCAGGTGCCGGACTTCGCGGACGCCTGCGCGCCGGACGAGGGGCTGCTGCGCGCCGCGCCGCGCTGGCGGCGGCACGGCATCCGCGTGTTTGTGAGCGACCTGCTGTGGCCGGCCGAGCCGGAGTCGGCGCTGCGGAGGCTGGCCGAGGGCGCGGCGGCGCTGACCGTCGTGCAGCTGCTCGCCCGCGAGGAGGAACGGCCGGAGCTGCGCGGCCAGCACCGCTTCCACGACGTGGAGGCTGACGAGCGGCTCGACGTGTTTGTGGACGCCGCCGCGTGCGCGTCGTACACGGCGGCGCTCGCGCGCCACCGCGAACGCTGGAGCCGCGCCTGCCGCCAGTTTGGCGCGCGCTTCGTGACGGTGACGGATGAGGGCGCGGCCGAGGGCGGACGCCTGCGGGCGCTGGAGCAGTGCGGACTGTTGGAGGGGGCGGGGTAGGGGCGGCTGCGTTGGGGCGGCGGGGACGCCGTCCCTCCAGTGGACGGGACAGGGCTTATGTTGTTCGCGTTTCCATATGCGTGGCTCGGCGCCGCGGCGCTGGCGGGGCTGGTGGCGGTGTACGTGCTCCGCAACCGGTACCGTCAGCGGCCGGTGTCGAGCCTGATGCTCTGGCGGCAGGTCGTGCGGCCGCGCCAAGGCGGTCTGCGGCGCGACACGCTGAGCCTGCCGCCGCTCTTCTACCTCGAGCTGGCGGCGCTGGCGGCGCTGGTGGTCGCTGCAGCCGCGCCGCATCTGCTGCGGCCCTCGCTCGGCTCGCTCACCGTGGTGTTCGATGCGTCGGCCTCGATGGCCGCACGCGGGGCAGACGGACTCTCGGCGCAGGCTCGGGCGGCACAGGCGCTGCGGCGGGAGGTCGCGCGGCGCAGCTACGTGCGCGTCCGGCTGCTGGCCGCGTGCGCGTCCGGCCCCGAGCTGGTGGCGGTGACGCGCCCGGCGCGGGCGGCGGCCTGGCTGGAACAGGTGGCTTGCGGCGCGGGCGTCGACACGGTGGCGCGGACGCTCGCGCGGGCCGGCGAGGTTTCTGAGCCGGGCGACGACGTGCTGGTGCTCACGGACCGACCGCCGCCGGCCGGGCAGGCCGAGCCGCTGCGGGCGCGCTGGCGGGCCGTCGGCAAGCCGCTCGAGAACGTGGCGATCACCTATGCCGACCGCTCCTGGCGCGGGGACGGCACGGAGGCGCTGCTGGTGGAGGTGACGGGGTTCGGCCTGGCGCGGGAACGCGTGCGGGTGACGGTCGCTGCGGTCGGACGGGTGTCGTCGCCCGTGGTCGCGCAGGATATTGAGCTGACGGAGGCGAAGCCGTCGCGGGTGGTCGTAGACCTGCCGCCGGGAACGGGCCCCGTGCAGGTGTCGCTGCCGGACGACGCGCTGGCGGCGGACAACCGGGCGCTGCTGCTCGCGCAGAAGCCGCGGCCGGTCGTTGTGGACGTGAGGCTGAAGGACGAGCGGCTGCGGCAGTGTGTGCGGCAGGCCGCCGAGGCGACGGGGCGGGCCGTGGTGCTGCGGGATGAGGGACGGGCTGAAGCCCGGACTACAAACGGGGCGTCGCAGGGCGGGTACGCGCCGCAGCTTGTTTTCGTGGACGGCGGGGCGGAGCGCGCGGACGCGCCCTACTGGCAGGTGGCCCTGTGCAAGCCCGACGCGCCGCGGCTGGTGAGGGGGCCTTATCTGACCGACCACGCGCAGCCGCTTCTGGAGGGCGTGTCCTTCGACGGGCTGGTGTGGGCGGTCGGCACAAACGCGCTTGCGGGGCGCGGGGTCGCCTTCGCGGGAAGCGTGCCGCTGATCGCCTTCGAAGCCTCGGCGCACCGGACGCCGGTGGTACGCGTGCTGGCGGGCTCGTCGCAGGCGGCGCTCTTCCAGTCGGCCGCGTGGCCGGTTCTCGTGTGGAACGTGCTGGCCGCGTGCGCCGAGGCGCAGCCCGGGCCGTCGGCCCGTAACCTGCGCGTGGGCGAGCAGGCGGTCTTCGCGGTCGCGAAGGGCGAGGAGCGGGCGGTGTTCGACACGCCGTCGGGCGAGAAGTCGCTGCGGGCGCGCGGTGGGCGCGTGGTGTGGAGCCCGCCTGAGCCGGGGCTCTACCGCATGCGGCTGGACGACGCGGAGGCCGGGCGTTTCGCGGTGAACCTGTTCGCGGCGGGCGAGGCCGACCTGCGCCGCTGCGCGGGCGGCGAATGGGGCGGGGATGCGCGCGGCGAGCGGCTGGCGAGGACGCACCGGTCGTACGCGTGGCTGGCCGGACTGATTGCGCTGGCTCTCGTGGCGCTGCACCACGCGTGGGTGAGCCGCTCTGCGGCGGGAGGGCCGCCGGCATGACCTTCCTTGCGCCCATCCTGCTGGTGCTCGCCCTGCCGTGCGCGGCGTGGCTGGTCTGGTGGCGGCTGCCCGGGCGTGCGCTCACCGTGCTGCGCGTGTGCTGCTACGTGCTGCTGGTGCTGGCGCTGGCGCGGCCTGCGCTTCAGCTGCCCAGGCACGGCGGCACCGTGGTCGTGGTCGCGGACCGCAGCGCGTCGCTGCCGCCGGAGGCGCTGCGGCAACAGGCGGCGCTGATCCAGGCGCTGCAGGCGCGGCGCCAGGCGGACGACCGCATCGGCGTGGTGTCATTCGCGGCTCGGGCGGCCGTGGAGCACCTGCCGCAGCAGGCGGTGTTCGGGACGTTCGCGGCGGTGCACGAGCCCGACGCGTCCAACCTGTCGGAGGCGCTCGGCACCGCGCTGTCGCTGATCCCGCCGGAGGGCGCGGGACGCGTGCTGGTGCTTTCGGACGGGCGCTTCACGGGCAGCGACCCTCAGGCGGCCGCGGGCGCGGCCGCGGCGCGCGGGGTGGCGGTGGACTACCGGCTCCAGACGCGCGGGACGGCGGGCGATACGGCCGTGGTGCGCGTGGACGCGCCGCAGGAGCTGCGGTCGGGCGAGGCGCTGCTGGCGACGGCGTGGGTCGAGTCGCCGGCCGAGCAGACCGTGGCGTTCACGGTGCGGCAGGGCGACGCGGTTGTGGCGCAGGGCACGCGGCGCGTGCCGCGCGGCGTGTCGCCGCTGATGTTCCGCGACGTGGCGGGCGGGCCGGGCGTGCGCGGCTACGAGGTGAGCGTGACGGCGGCCGAAGGCGACCCGTTTCCAGAGAACAACACGGCGCGGTTCCTCGTGCGGGGCGCGGGCGGCAAGCCGCTGCTGTGCGTGCCGGCGTCGCCGAGCTCGCGCCTGCCGCAGCGGCTGGCGGGGGGCGGCGTGGAAGTTGTGGCCCAGCCAGCGGAGGCGCTCGACGGCAGCCTCGCGTCGCTGGCGGGCTACGCCGGGATCGTGATCGAGAACACGCGGGCCGATGCGGTCGGGGCGGAGACGCTGCGCAACGTGGCGGCCTGGGTGGAGCACGCGGGCGCGGGCGTGCTGCTGACCGGCGGCCGCAACGCGTTCGGCCTGGGCGGCTACTACAAGTCGGAGCTGGAGGCGGTGCTGCCGGTGACGATGGAGCTGAGGCGCGAGCACCGCAAGTTCTCGATGAGCATCGTGGTGGCGATGGACCGCTCGGGGAGCATGGCGGTGCCGGTGGGGGGCGGCAAGACCAAGATGGACCTGGCGAACCTCGGCGCGATGGAGGTGCTGAACCTGCTGTCGGATGCGGACGAGATGGGTGTGATCGCGGTTGACAGCGCGCCGCACATCATCGTGAACCGGTCGCCGGTGAGCCGCGTACGGTCGCAGGAGGGCCGCATTCTGGGCGTGCAGTCCATGGGCGGCGGCATCTTTATCTACGAGGCCCTCAAGGCGGCGTCGCTCCAGCTGGTCGGCGCCGAGACCGGCGTGAAGCACATCCTGCTCTTCGCCGACGCGGCGGACTCGGAGGAGCCCGGGAAGTACAAGGAGCTGCTGGCGGCGGCGGCGGGGTCGGGCATCACGGTGAGCGTGGTGGGCCTGGGCACGCGCAAGGACTGCGACGCGGCGCTGCTGGAGGAGATCGCGCGGCTGGGCGGCGGCACCTGCACCTTCTCGGACAACGCGCACGAGATCCCGCGGCTTTTCGCGCAGGACACCTTCACGGTCGCGCGCAACACGCTGCTGACCAACGCGGTGGTTCCGAAATTCACGGTGGCGCTGCCGCAGCTCTCCGACGCGCTGCCGCCGGTGGCGCCTGCGCTGGGCGGCTACAACCTCTGCTACCTGCGGCCGGGCGCGACGGCGGTGGCGGTGAGCGGGGACGAGCACGAGGCGCCGCTGGTCGCGCTGCGCAACCACGGCAGCGGCCGCGCGCTGGTTTTCACGGGCGAGGCGGACGGGGCGCTTTCGGGGCCGTTCGCGCGGTGGGAGCACGCGGGGGAGTTCTACGGGGCGCTGGCGCGGCAGTGCGCGGGGCCGCTGCACGACGCGTCGTCGGGTTTCTTGGCCGTGCAGAAGGGTGTGCCGGGCGGGGTGTCGGTGACGGTCTACGCGGACACGTCGCGGCCCGAGGTGCGGGCAGTGGACGGGCTCGGGCTCACGGTGCTGCGGCACCGGCCGGGCGACGCGCCCCGCGCGGAGCACCTGCGCCTGCCGTGGCGCACGGCCGACACGCTGGCGGCCGAGGTCGCGCTGGCGGGGCGCGAGACGCTGCTGGCCACGGTGACCTATCCCGGCGGCCGCACCGAGAGCCTGCCGCCGGTGTGCCTGCCGTACTCGCCCGAGTTCGCGCCCGAGGGGCGGCAGGACGGCGGGGCGGTGCTGGCGGCGCTGGCGGAAGCTACGGGCGGCGAGCAGGTGGCTGACGTGGGAGGGGTTTGGGAGCGCATCCCGCGCGAGCGGCGCTGGGTGGAGGTGTCGGCGCTCGCGTACCTGCTGGCGGCCCTCGCGTTCTTAGCCGAGGTCTTCGAGCGGCGCACGGGGTGGTTCGGGGGGCGGCGGTCGGCCGGAGGGCAGCGGTCGGCGGTCAGCGGTCAGCGGCCGGCTGACGCGGGTCGCGGGTCGCGGGTCGCGAGTCTTGAGCCTGCGTTACGCGTGGAGCCGAAAGCCGATGAAAGCCGCGCACCCGCTGGCGGACTTCCGCCGCCTGCGGAGAGCCCGCTGGCGCGCGCGAAGCGGCGGGCGAAGGAGCGGATGGGGTAGGTGCAAGATGAGCTGTTTTGACGCGGTGGCTCGGCGCAGCCTCGCCCTTCACGCGCGGTTGGACGCTTCGGAATCGGCTCGCGCTGAACCCTGCGCGGGTTCGGCCGCACGGGGGCGGGAACGTTGGCCACTGACTTCCGACCTCTGATCTCCGACCTCCGGCCACTCAACGCAGCCGGTCGCGAAGCGTGGTGCGGCGCTCGCGGACCTGATTGGACTTGATCGCGATGTTGATGGCGCGGGAGGAGCCGACCACGAGCACGAGCCGCTTGCCGCGGGTGATCGCCGTGTAAAGCAGGTTGCGCTGCAGCAACTTGTAGTGCTGCGTGTGCATGAGCACGATCACGGCCGGGTACTCGCTGCCCTGCGACTTGTGGATCGAGCAAGCATAGGCGAGCACCAGTTCGTCGAGGTCGGCCTGCTCGTAGCGCACAGGGCGTCCGTCGAAGAGCACGACCAGCGCGCGGTTCTCCTCGTCCACCTCCTTGATAAACCCGATGTCGCCGTTGAAGACCTCCTTGTCGTAGTTGTTTCGGATCTGCATCACGCGGTCGCGGGCGCGGAAGTGCGTGCAGCCGCGCGTCAGCGAGGGGCCGGAGGGGTTGAGCGCGGCCTGGATGACCTCGTTGAGGTTCTCCGTGCCGAGCAGGTTTTTGCGCATGGGCGAGAGCACCTGCACGTCGGTGAGCGGGTTCATGCCGAATTTTTGGGGGATGCGCTGCGTCATCAGCTCCACGGTGCGGGCGATGATCCGCTCGGGCTCGCCGGTCTCCACGAAGTAGAAGTCGCTCTCGCCGGGGCGGGTCTCAAAAGGCTCGCCGCAGTTGACGCGGTGCGCGTTGCGAACGATGAGGCCCGAGGTGTCCTGGCGGAAGATCGTATCGAGGCGGCAGAAGGGGATGGCGTCCGAGGCGATCAGGTCGCGCAGGACGTTGCCGGGGCCGACGCTCGGGAGCTGGTCGGTGTCGCCCACGAGGATGAGGGTGACGGCGTCAGGCAGGGCCTCGAGAAACTGGTCCATGAGGCGGACGTCGATCATCGAGGTCTCGTCGAGGATGAAGCAGTCACCCGCCATGGGGGTGTCGGCGTCGTGCTCGAAGTGTCCGAGGTTCGGGTTGAACTTGAGCAGGCGGTGGATCGTCTGGGCGTCGTGTCCGGTGGCGTCGGACATGCGCTTGGCGGCGCGGCCGGTGGGCGCGGCGAGGCGGATCTCGAGCTTGCGGGCGGAGAAGATCTCGGTGAGGGCGCGGATGATGGTGGTCTTGCCGACGCCGGGGCCGCCGGTGATGATCGAGACCTTGGAGCGGATGGCGTTGGCGAGGGCCTCGCGCTGGAGCGGGGCGAGGCGCAGGCGCATCTTCTCCTCGGCCCAGGCGATGGCGCGGTCGGCGTCGATGGGCGGGAAGGTGCGGGGCGTGCTGAGCAGGCGCAGCAGCTTGGCCGCGCCGCGCGACTCGGCGCGGAAGAGGTCGCGCAGGTAGACGCGGTTTTCCTCCTTGACGAGCGTGCCCTTCTCGTACTCCTTGGCGAGGGCGTCGGCGAGGATCTCGACGGAGATGTCCAGCAGCTCCTGGGCGTGGAGCAGCAGGTCGGCGTCCACGGTGAAGCAGTGCCCCTCTTCCTCGGACTCGGACTGGAGGGTGTAGATCAGTCCGGCGCGAGCGCGAACTTCGGAGTCGTGCGGGATGCCAACGCTGAGGGCGATGGCGTCGGCGGTCTTGAAGCCGATGCCCCAGACGTCCTCGCAGAGGCGGTAGGGGTTGCGCTTGACCACGGCGATGGCGTCCGCGCCGTACTGGCGGTAGATGCGGGCGGCCTTGGCCGTGCCGATGCCGTGAGACTGGAGGAAGATCATGATCTCGCGCACGCCGCGCTGCTCGTTCCAGGACTCCTTGATGAGCTTGCGGCGGCCCTCGCCGATGCCCTCCACCTCGCGCAGGCGGCCGGACTCCTTGTCGATGACGTCGAGGGTCCGGTCGCCGAACGCGTCCACGATGCGCTGGGCGAAGGTGGGCCCGATGCCCTTGATCATGCCGCTGGCGAGGTAGCGGCGGATGCCTTCGGCGGAGGTGGGGGTGATGCAGGTGATGGCCTTGGCCTGAAACTGGCGGCCGTGCGAGGGGTGGAGGTTCCACTGGCC
>CAYLUN010000136.1:0-11643 GCA_964386865.1 uncultured Lentisphaeraceae bacterium
GCTCGCTCATCCTCTCCGGCGAGATGATGCTGCGCTACATGGGCTGGACCGAGGCGGCGGACAAGATCATCCAGGCGATGGACACCGTGATCGCGGCCAAGACCGTGACCTACGATTTCGCCCGCCTGATGGACGGCGCGACCGAGGTCTCGTGCAGCGCCTTCGGCAAGGCCCTCGCCGCCGCCATGCGCTGATCAGCGGCCGAGCTGGCAGAATGGTTCTCTCCTCCGCACCCAGCGCAAACCGCCACACGAGTGTCGTCCGCTCCCGCGCCACCTATTCGAATATGTGGCGCAGTGAGTGGCAACGCGTCGGCAAGACCTCGGCGCAAGCGGTTGAAAACGAGAAAGGCCAGCGAATGACGCCAAGCGAACAACAGCCCAGCCGAGTCGCCTCGGTCGACGTCTTTCGCGGGCTGACCATGCTGCTGATGCTCTTCGTCAACGACATCGGCGACCTCGACCTCGGCCACATCCAAAACGCGCCGCAGTGGCTCAAGCACATGCCGGCGGCGGTCGACGGCATGACCGTGGCCGACGTGATCTTCCCCTGCTTCCTCTTCATCAGCGGCCTGTCGATCCCGCTCGCGCTGGAGCGGCGGCTCGCCGCAGGCGCCTCCCTGGCGCGCATCCTCGGCCACGTGCTCGCGCGCGCGTCGGCGATGATCGCCATCGGCCTCCTGATGGTCAACAGCTGCCACGGCTACGCGGCTTTCGAGGCGGCAGCGATGCCCCTCAGCCCCGCCGTGTGGCGCCTCCTGATGTTCGCCAGCGTCGTCGCGCTCTGGGCCCGCTACCCGTCGCTGCCGGGCGCGAAGCGGTGGCTGCCGCTCGGCGCGCGCATCGGCGCGGCGCTCGTGCTGGCCTATCTGCTGGCGATCTACCGCGTCCCGTCGGACGGCGGAGAAATCTGGCTGCGGCCGCGCTGGTGGGGTATCGTCGGGCTGTGCGGCTGGGCCTATTTGTTCGCGGCGCCGCTCTGGCTCGCCTGCCGCAGCCGGACCGCCGCGCTGCTGGGCGCCTTCGCCTTGCTGATCGCGCTCAACATCGGCCTCCGCTTCGGCGCGCTCGGCGGCTGGGCGCGCGTCGTCCAGACCGCCCAAGGCTGGCTGCCCGGCCTGGGCCTCGGTGCGCAGGCGTCGATGGTCGTAGCGGGCTTGGTCATCGCCGCCCTGCACCACCCTCGTACCGGCGCGCCTACCGCCCGCGGCCGCCTCGGCGGCACGCTGCTGTTCGGCCTCGGCTGCGCGCTCGCCGGCCTGCTGCTGAGGCAGCCCTGGGGCATCCACAAGAGCGGCGGCACGCCCGCGTGGGTGCTGCTCTCGATGGGCGTCGCCTGCGCGGCCTACGCCCTCCTGCACGGGCTGGTCGACGTGAAGCGCGTCACGCGCGGGCTGGCGCCGTTCGCATGCGCGGGCTCCAACACGCTGCTCATGTACCTGCTCCCCTGCCTCTTCTACTCCGTCCTGGCCGCGCTCGGCATCGACTGGCTTAAGACTCACCTCAACGAAGGCTGGCCCGGCGTCGCGCGGTCGGGCGCCGTGGCCCTGCTCCTCCTGGGCACGACAGTTCTCTTGACGCGCGTCGGGCTTAGGTTGAAAGTATAGGTCAACACGAAAGGGAGTACTCACATGCCGACAAGACGCAGCCACCTGATCCTATGCGCGGCGCTCGCTCTGCTCGGCTCTGCGCGAGCCGACCGCGTGATCGCGCCGACAAACGGCCACATGGACAACGACGGCGTGACGGCCTGGTACGACGGGCAGCGCCTGCCCCTCGAAGGCAAGGCGTTCGCCGACACGGAATCGTTCTATGACCGGCTGCCCGCACGCGCCAAGGCGACCGTGCCGGCGCCGGTCTGGAACCTGAGCCACAACTCGGCCGGGCTGGCCCTTCGCTTCGTCACCGACGCGGCGTCTTTCAAAGTCCGCTGGGTGGTGCGGGGCGCCAACCTCGCCATGCCTCACATGCCCGCCACAGGGATGAGCGGAGTCGACGTCTACCGGCGGACGCCCGAGGGCTGGCGCTTCGTCAAGAACGGGCGCCCCTCGGCCCTGACCAACGACGTGTCGGTTTCGCTGGCGCCGAACTCCGAGTGCCTGATCTACCTGCCGCTCTACAATGGCACGGCGATGATCGAGGTCGGCATCCCGAAAGACAAGTCCCTCTCGGCGCCGCCCGCGCGTCCGAGCGGCGTGACCAAGCCGGTTGTGTTCTACGGCACCTCCATCACGCAGGGCGGCTGCGCGTCGCGTCCGGGCCTGGCGTTCACGGCCGTGGCGGGCCGGCTCGCCGACGCGCCGGTCGTGAACCTCGGCTTCTCCGGAAACGGCCGGATGGAGCTGGCGCTGTGCGACCTGCTCGCCGAGATCGATGCCTCGGTCTATGTGCTCGACTGCCTGTGGAACATGGGCGACGAACTGGTCAAGGAGCGAGCCGAGCCGTTCGTCCGCAAGCTGCGCGAGATGCGGCCCGGCACGCCGATCCTGCTGGCCGAAGACTGCAACGCCTTTGAGCAGGCGCCAACGCCCAAGGCCCGCATCCTGCGCGGCGTGTACGATAAGCTGAAGGCCGAAGACGCGACCCTCTGGAAGAACCTGCACTACCTCGAGGCGAAAGAGATGCTCGGCCACGACGGCGAGGGCACGGTCGACGGCTGCCACCCGAACGATCTCGGCATGCTGCGCATGGGCGAAGTGTTCGGTCAGGCCCTCAAGCGCCTGCTGGCAACACCCGCACGATAACCGTCCCCCTCCCCGTGGCGCGGGTGTTGTCAAACAAGTCAACTTTTACTGGAGCGTCAAAATTCCTATCCCTAATGGCACTGCGATAAGCGGCGGCTCGGCGCAGCCTCGCCCTCCACGCTGCGCATTTGCCTTTAAAATGAAGGGCGAAGCTGTGCTGAGCCGTCATCCGACTTTTTCAGCGGAATCCATTTTCAAGGGCTGACCCCGACTAGCCAGACCCCGGCTAGCCACGCGTCACTTGCGGGCGGAGAGCCCGGCGATAAGGCCGGCCACCAGAAGGGTCGTGATGAGGCTGCTGCCGCCGTGGCTGATGAGGGGCAGCGTAATGCCGGTCATGGGCAGGGCCTTGGTGACGCCCGCGACGTTGAGGAGCGTCTGCACCGCGAGCGAGGCGGTCAGGCCCACGCACAGCAGGCGCTCGAAGGGCGTGCGGGCCGCGCCCGCCGCGCGGAAGCCGCGCGAGAAGAGCGCCGCGTAAGTCAGCAGCAGCAGGCCGCAGCCGATCAGCCCGATCTCCTCCGCCAGCGCCGCGTAGACGAAGTCGGAGGTCACGATCGGCACGGCCTGCGGCACGCCGGAGCCGAGCCCCGCCCCCCACAGCCCGCCCGAGTACATCGCCGCCAGCGCCTGCAGGATCTGCCACCCCTTGCCCGTCGGATCGTCGAAGGGGTTGAGCCAGACGTCAAAGCGCGCCTGCGCGTGGGCCGAGAGGAACTGCACGCAAAAGCCCGCCGCCGTTACGGCCGCGAGGCCGATCGCCAAGTAGCCCGTGCTGCGGGCGACCGCAAAGAGCATCACGATCAGAATCGCGTTGAGCAGCACCATCAGGCCGAGGTCCTTGAGCAGGATGGTGAGCAGCATCGGCGCGCCCCACAGCACCACCAGCCCCAGCAGCGACGCGATCGGCGGCACGGGAATGCCGTTCTGCGTCTCCGAGAACTCCTTCTGCCGGCGGCTCAGGTAGGCGGCGAGAAAGAAGACCAGCAGCGGCTTGACGATCTCCGACGGGTTCATGTTGCCGGGCATGTACATGCCGCCGCGGTAGCGCCTCCCCAGCACCAGCATCGCCGCCAGCACGGCGAGCGCCGCGAGGTAGGCGGCCCACCTCAGCCCGCTCAGCCACGTGCCGCGGCCCTTGCCCGTGAGCGTCGCGCCGAGCGCGAAGGCCGCCAGCCCGATGGGGAACGGCGCGAGCGCCAGCGGCGCGGCCAGCCCCTGCGAGAAGCTGCCCATGCGGAACTGGATCACCAGCCCCATGCCGCTCAGCAGCACCACCGCGCCCAAGAAGCCCGCGTCGCCTTTCCACCCGATCAGCTTCAGCCAGACCAGCAGCGCGGGCACGCCGAGCAGGTACGCGCCAAGCGGGATCAGCTGCTCCCACGGCACAACGGGGGCGTTGCTGAGCTTGACGCCGAGCACCGAGACGCAGGCGCACAGCACCGCCAGCGAGGCGATCAGAAAAAGCCCTGTGGCAGAGGCCACCGGCCCGAGGATGGCGTGCTTGCGGCTCATTTGAGGCCCTCCTCGGCGGTGCGCACGTAGCCCAGGCCGTCGGCCTCTTCGAGCAGCGCGCGGGCCACCGGCAGCGCGGCGGCGGCGCCGAACCCGCCGTTCTCGATCAGCACCGTCACGACGATGTTGGGATGCCGGCGCGGCGCGAAGCAGGTGAACCACGCGTGGTCGTCGCCCTTCGGCGCCTGCGCGGTGCCGGTCTTGCCGCACACCTCGAAGTCGGGCACATTCGCGGCCTTGCCCGTGCCGAGCGTCACCACGTCGCGCAGCATGGTGCGGAGCTGCGCGGCGACCTGCGGCGTAAAGAGGTCGGCGAGTTTCTCGACCGGCTCGTCCTTGCCGAGGCGCGGCCGCATCAGCGCGCCGTCCGCCGCGGCCGCCGCCGTGAAGCACGCCACGTGCAGCGGAGTCACCAGCACCTCGCCCTGGCCGATCGCCAGCAGCGCCAGCGCCCGCTTCTTGCTGACCTCGGGCACGTTGCCCTTGCTGGTCTGCAGCTTGGCGGAGGGCGCGGCGAGGTAGAGCAGCGGCTCGTTGAGGCTGGCGCGGATCATGAGGTCGTTGAAAGCCTCCGGGCCGCAGGCGACGCCGAGCTGGGCGAAGTAGACGTTCGAGGAGTGGGCCATGGCCTCACGCAGGGTCAGGCGGCCCCAGCCCGGCCACTCCGCACCTTTGCGGGCGTAGGCGTAATACTCGCTGTCGCGGATCGGCGGCGTGTGGGGCCCCGCCACGTAGCCCATGGCCGGGCAGGAGAAGGTCGGCGAGAGCCCTTTGGAGAGCGCGAGGCCGGCGACGAGGATCTTGAAGGTCGAGCCCGGCGGGTAGCGGCCCTGCACGGCGCGGTTGAAGACCGGCGCGTTCTCCTCGTCCGTCGCGGCGACCTCGGGTTTGAGCGGGTCGAAGCCCGGCGAGCTGACCAGCGCCAGCAGCGCGCCGCTGCGCGGCCGCATGACCACCACCGCGCCCTTGCGGCCGTCAAGCAACTCGTAGGCCTTGGCCTGCAGCCGCGCGTCCAGCGCGAGGGTCACGGCTGCCCCCTCCTCCGCACGCGGCTTGAAGAGCCCTTTGCCCAGCGCGTCGTCGCCTGCGCAGCCGCTCAGCTCGGGATCGAAGACGCGCTCGACCGCCGTGATGCCGTAGCGCGAGTGGAAGTAGCCGACCGGATGCACGGCGGCCTCGCCCAGCGGGTAGCGGCGGCCCCAGACGTCGCCAGCCACGGGCGCGGCCAGCACCATGCCGCGGCGGTCGAGGATCGGCCCGCGCGCGACCTGTAGCTCGGCGGCATTGGGACGCTTGTTGTAGCGGCGCAGGAAGCGCGCGAATTCAGGGCGCGAAAAGCCGCCGAGCTGCCACGAGGCCTGATAGACCAGCACGGCCAGCAGCGCGAGCGTCACGACCGTGCGCAGGAGCCCGTAGCTGGTCTTACCGGGCTTGACCGAGGGTGCGAAGAGGACCGCCAGCGCGGCCACCGCGAGGAACGCGAGGAAAACGACCTTGAGCGCGCGGAACGCGTCCGCGCCCTGCTCGCCGTTCAAGAGTTCCATCACGGTTTCCAGCATGCGTGTTATCTTACACCATCGCGGCGGGCGGCGCATGGGGAAAAGCGGGAGAGGTCGGAGGTCGGAATGACCAAGCCGCAGTGGAGGGCGAACGTCCCCGTGAGCCGCCGCGTGCCATCAACCACACTCAGCGTTTCTTGACATGATTACGAGGGCGTCAGAATGCCGACCTCGCGCGTTTCGAAACTACCGGACACAGACGACACTCGCTCACAAGAACGGGAGAGGCCACCGGGGCCGCGGGCACAGCCCTCGGCATCGCTACTCACGGGATAACGAACCTCCCTCACGGCCTTTGCGACGGCCTCCCTCGCGCGCTTCGCCAAAATCGAGGCGGAATCGGTCAGTAGCGGGGGTGCGAGGATTTCGCGTTTCAGATGACCGCTTGGCTAGAACCGGGCGGGCGGGGCAAGCGTCTGCTTGCTCGGACGAGCAGACGCTAGTCCCTCCTGTGCCTTCGCGCCCAACACGCAGCAGGCTCGCGTGCCCTTGCTGTATAACTGATACCCCCGCCGAAAAGCATCTAGACCCTATGACGGGCACAAGACACGCGGGAGGGCCGGGTTCCACCCCGGCCGCGGACGGCGTGGAGGCCGTCCCTCCCTGTGTGTGTGGCCGCCCGTTCAGGCCATTTACTTATCGGCAGCGGTATGCGTTAATCTCTTCTGGAATGGGGACAGGCGTGTCCCCGCTCCCAACGGATCGGCACCCTATTCGTCTGCAGTGCGCGACACCAAATCGCAGTCCGCGTGCCACGCCACAAAAAAAGCGGGCGGAGCGCGTGATGCGCCCCGCCCGCCGTTTCAAATGGAATCAGGGCTGCCTGCCATCGGCCTCACAGCCTGACAGCCTACAGCCTAAACCTCTTCCCCGGCTCAGTTGAAGACTTCGTCGAGCTGGGTCTGCGCTTCGGCCTGAAGCGCCGCCATATCCTCTTCGCTGATCGGCTCGGCCAGCGGCACGAGCTTGATGTGGCGGTGCAGCGGGAAGCCGGTGCCGCCCGGGATGAGGTGACCGAGGATCACGTTCTCCTTGAAGCCGCGCAGCTCGTCCACGCGGCCCATGGTGGCCGCGTCGGTCAGCACGCGCGTCGTGTCTTGGAAGGAGGCCGCCGAGATGAAGCTGTCGGTCTCGAGCGAGGCCTTGGTGATGCCCAGCAACGCGGGCTGCGCCTCGGCCGGGCGCTTGCCCTCCGCGACGATCTCCTCGTTGATTTCCAAGAACTTCTGGCGCGTGACCTGCTCGCCCCACAGGAAGTCGGTATCGCCCGGATTGGTGATACGGACCTTGCGCAGCATCTGGCGCACGATGATCTCGATGTGCTTGTCGTTGATTTCCACGCCCTGCAGGCGGTAGACCTGCTGCACCTCGTTGACCAGGTACTTCTGCAGCTCTTGCGGGCCGCAGACGTCCAGAATCTCCTGCGGCACCACCGGTCCTTCGGTGAGCTGCTGGCCCTTCTTGACGCGGTCGCCCTTGAACACGACGACCTGCTTGCCCATGGGGATGAGGTGCTCCTCGACGTGGCCCGTGATCTCGTCGCGCACGACCAGGCAGCGCTTGCCGCGCTGGTGCTCGCCGAAGTCCACAGAGCCCTCGATACGGGAGATCTCGGCCGCGTCCTTGGGCTGGCGCGCCTCGAACAGCTCGGCGACGCGCGGCAGACCGCCGGTGATGTCGCGGGTCTTCGCCTCTTTACGCGGCGTTTTCGCGAGCATCATGCCGGGCGACACCTTCGCGCCCTCCTTCACCATCACGATGGCGCCCGCCGGGATGTGGTAGAAGCCCAGCACCTCGCGGGTCTGCGGGTTGGTGACGATAATCTGCGGGTGCAGCTCCTCCTTGGTCTCCAGCACCAGCAGCGTGGTCGCGCCGGTCTCGGAGTCCTGGTCGCTGCGCACGGAAACGTCGTTCACGAAGTCTTGGAACGAGACCGCGCCGTGCTTTTCCGCGAGAATCGGCACCGAGTGCGGATCCCACACGGCGACGCGCTGCCCGGCCTTGACGGCCGAACCGTCCGCGGCGAGCAGCACCGTGCCCATCTGCAGGTTGTAAGTGTCGATCTCGGTGCCGCTGGCGTCGACGATCTCGACCATGCCGTTCTTGTTCAGAACCACGGTGTTGCCTTCGTCGTTCTTCACGATGCGCAGGTCGACGTACTTGATGAAGCCCGCGTTCTTGAGCACGATTTCGGGAACCTTGGTGACCGTCGACGCCGTTCCGCCAATGTGGAACGTACGCATCGTCAGCTGCGTGCCGGGCTCGCCGATGGACTGCGCCGCGATGATGCCGACCGCCGTGCCGATCTCGACCGACTTGCCGGTCGAGAGGTCGCGCCCGTAGCACTTCGCGCACATGCCGTGCGGCGCGTCGCAGGTGAGACCGCTGCGGATCCACACGCGCTCGATGCCGCCGTCCTCCAGCTTCTTGCACAGCGCCTCGTCGATCTCGGCGTTTGCGGGGATCAGCACCTCGTTGGTCACGGGGTGGCGGATCTCGTAGAGCGCCGTACGCCCGAGCACGCGGGTGCGCAGGTGGATCAGCGTCTCGTCGCCTTCCTCCACCGCCTCGACCTCGATGCCGTTGACCGTGTTACAGTCCTGCATCGTGATGATCACGTCCTGCGAGACGTCGACCAGCTTACGCGTCAGGTAACCCGCGTCGGCGGTCTTTAGCGCCGTGTCGGCCAAGCCCTTGCGGGCGCCGTGCGTGGAGATGAAGTACTCCAGCACGCTCAGGCCCTCGCGGAACGACGCCGTGATCGGGCGCTCGATGATTTCGCCGGAGGGGTTGGCCATCAGGCCGCGCATGCCGGCGAGCTGACGGATCTGCAGCTTCGAGCCGCGGGCCTTGGAGTCCACCATCATGAAGACCGGGTTGGTCTCGGTGGGGTTCGGCGCCGCCTCGGTGACGTTGCGGTCGATCGTCTTGTAGAGCTCGTCCGAGACCTTCTCGGTGGCGGCCGTCCAGATATCGACGATCTTGTTGTGGCGCTCGCCGTCGGTGATGACGCCCGTCTGGAACTGGCCGTCGACCTTGTAGACCTCTTTGTAGGCGTGCGCGATGATCTCGTCCTTGATCTTGGGGCGGATCATGTCCTTGAGCCCCATCGAGACACCGGCCAAGCAGGCGTGCTTGAAGCCCAGCGTCTTGAGCTCGTCCAGCGCCTTGACGGTGCGGGCGTGCCCGGAGACCTGGTGGCAGTGCAGGATCAGGTCGCCCAGCTTGCTCTTGTCAATCTTGTCGTTGACAAAGCCAAGCTCAGTCGGCCACACCTCATTGAAGACCACGCGGCCGGCGGTCGTCTCAAGCACGCGGAGCTCCGGGTTGCCGAAGCGGCGGCCCTTGGTGCCGAGGTCCGGGTTGCGGAAGCGGATGCGCGTGTGGTACTCGATCGCGCCTTCGGCCAGGGCCAGGTCGACCTCGGCCATGCAGTTGAACAGCGGCAGGTGCTCGTGGCCGGCCGGCGTCTTGCCCGCGATCTTGTTCGCGAGCTTGTCGCGCTGGCTTGGCACCGTCAGGTAGTAGATGCCCAGCGCGATGTCCTGCGTCGGGGTCATGATCGACTTGCCGGAGGCCGGCGAGAAGATCGAGTTGGAGGACATCATCAGCAGGCGGCTCTCGAGCTGCGCCTCGACGGAGAGCGGCACGTGCACGGCCATCTGGTCGCCGTCGAAGTCGGCGTTGAAGGCCGTACACACCATCGGGTGGATGCGGATGGCCTCGCCCTCGATCAGCACCGGCTCGAAGCTCTGGATCGAGAGGCGGTGCAGCGTCGGGGCGCGGTTCAGCATGACCGTCTTGCCCTTGGTGACCTCCTCGAGGATGTCCCAGACCTGCTCGTCGTGGCGCTCGATCATCTTGCGCGCCGTACGGACGGTGTGGCAGATGCCTTTCTCCTTGAGGCGGCGGATGATGAACGGCTCGAACAGGGTCAGAGCCATCTTCTTGGGCAGGCCGCACTGCGTGATCTTCAGCTCGGGGCCGACGACGATCACGGAGCGCCCGGAGTAGTCCACGCGCTTGCCGAGCAGGTTCTGGCGGAAGCGGCCGGTCTTGCCCTTCAGCATGTCGCTGAGGGACTTGAGCGGGCGGTTGCCGGCGCCTGCGACGGCGCGGCCGTGGCGGCCGTTGTCAAACACCGCGTCGACCGCCTCCTGCAGCATGCGCTTCTCGTTGCGGATGATGACATCCGGCGTCTTGAGCGACAGCAGGTTCTTCAGGCGGTTGTTGCGGTTGATGACGCGGCGGTAGAGGTCGTTGAGGTCCGACGTCGCGAAGCGCCCGCCCTCGAGGGGCACCAGCGGGCGCAGCTCCGGCGGGATTACCGGGAGGCAGTCCAGGATCATCCACTCGGGCTTGGCGCCGCTGACGCGGAAGCCGTCGGCGATCTTCATGCGCTTCGTGATCTTTTTGCGCGTCTGCTTGCTGCGGGTGTTCTCGATCTGCTCTTCCAGATCCTGCATGAGCTGCTCGAGGTCCACCTTACCGAGGCAGCGGCGCACGGACTCCGCGCCCATCATGGCTTCGAAGTTCTCCCCGTACTTCTCCAGCGCCTCGTGGTACTCGGCCTCGGAGAGGAGCTGCATGTACTTCAGCGGGGTCTCGCCGGGGTCGATCACCATGTAGTCTTCGTAGTAGAGCACGCGCTCCAGCTCGCTGGCGGTCTTGTCCAAGACGAGGCCGATGCGGCTGGGGCTGCACTTGAAGAACCAGATGTGCGACACGGGCACGGCCAGCTCGATGTGGCCCATGCGCTGGCGGCGCACGCGCGACACCGTCACCTCGACGCCGCAGCGGTCGCAGACGACGCCCTTGTGCTTGATCCGCTTGTACTTGCCGCAGGCGCACTCCCAGTCGCGCGTCGGGCCGAAGATACGCTCGCAGAACAGGCCGTCGCGCTCCGGGCGGTAGGTCCTGTAGTTGATGGTCTCCGGGTTCCGGACTTCGCCGTGGCTCCACGAACGGATGGTCTCGGGCGAGGCCAGCGTGATGCTCACCGCATCGTAGTGGCCGCCCGCATCAAACATCCCACCGAACATCTCTCTTGCTGCATAAGGATTCATTGTGACCCTCCAGACTCGTCGCCTTAGATTCTCGCGAAATCGGCCATCGGCTGCTGTGCCGCCGTCTCACCGCCGAGCAACTTCATATCCAGACACAGGCCGCGCAGCTCGTGCATCAGCACCGAGAACGACTCCGGCATGCCGGCGTCCAGCGTGTTCTGTCCCTTCACGATCGCCTCGTAGATGCGGGTGCGGCCGCCGACATCGTCGGACTTGACCGTCAGCAGCTCCTGCAGCGCGTACGCCACGCCGTAGGCCTCGAGCGCCCAGACCTCCATTTCGCCCATGCGCTGGCCGCCGTACTGGGCCTTGCCGCCCAGCGGCTGCTGCGTCACCAGGGAGTAGGGCCCCGTGGCGCGCGCATGGATCTTGTCGGTCACCAAGTGGTGCAGCTTCAGCATGTAGATCTGGCCGACCACGACGCGCTGGTCGAACGGCTCGCCCGTGCGGCCGTCGTACAGCATCGTCTTGCCGTCCTCGCAGATCCACGCGTTGCCGCCGATCTCCTTCTCCTGCGCCTTGCGCGCCTGCCGCAGCAGGTGGTCGACCTCCTCTTCGCGCGCGCCGTCGAACACGGGCGTCGCGGAGTGGAACCCGAGCACCTTGCAGGCCAGTCCGAGGTAGGTCTCGAACAGCTGGCCCAGGTTCATGCGCGAAGGCACGCCGAGGGGGTTGAGCACGATGTCGACCGGGGTGCCGTCCGGGAGGAACGGCATGTCGCAGTCGGGCACGATCTTCGCGACCACGCCCTTGTTGCCGT
>CAYLUN010000137.1:0-11547 GCA_964386865.1 uncultured Lentisphaeraceae bacterium
CGGCGGCAGGCGGCGGCGACGCCGTCCACGCAGAAGCGCCACTCCGCTTCGTCGAGGAAGAGCCGGTCGAAGGCGAGCGGCGTGTTGGGCATGCGCACGAGCCGGCCGAAGCTGAACACGACGCGCGTGCAGGCGCTGGGCGCGCTGAGCCAGCCGCGCAGGCGCGAGCAGAAGTCGGCAAAGGCCGCGAGGTCTTCAGGCGTCTCATGCGCGGTGAGGATGTAGAAGAGCTTGATTTCGCGCACGCGGCGGTCGAGCAGGGCTTTGACGGCGGCGGCGATCTCGCCGTCCGAGAGGGATTTGCAGAGGAAGGCGCGCAGGCGGGCGCTGACGCCCTCGATGCCGAACGTGTAGGAGCTCTTGCCGGCGGCGCGCTCGAGGTCGACAACCTGCGGGCAGGCGGCGATGCCGTCGGCGCGCTGGCTCTTGAACGAGACGGTGTCGAAGAGGCGGGCGCACGGCTCGACGAGCGCGGCGAGGCTGGCGTAGGTGTTGAGGTTGAAGGCGTCCAGCTCGACGGTGCGTGCGCCGCGGGCGGCCTTGAGGCTGCGGGCCTGCTCGAGGAGCCCTGCGACGGGGAACTCGCGGTAGGGCTTGCGCTCGTAGCCCTCGAAGCAGAAGGAGCAGAAGGCGGCGCAGCCCGCGCCGACGGCGAGGCGGGCGGTGCCTGCGGCTTCGACGTCCGGCAGAGGCTGGGGCGCGGCGGGCGGGGGCGCGCCGCGTGCGACGGCCTGCCGGACCGGCGAGGCGGGGAGCGCGCCGGTGACCCAAAAGCCGTCGAGTCCTGCGGCTGCTGTGACGAGTCGCTCGCGCTTGGCGCCTGTGGCGGCGCGCCAGCAGCGGAGAAAGGCGGGCAGCGCGTCCTCGGCCTCGCCGAAAAAGAGCGCGTCGGGCACGGCGGCGCCGTCGGGGCGCACGAGGCATTGGGCTGCGAAGGCGTTCGAGCCGCCGAGAAGGACGGGGGGGAAGGTGTCGGGACGCTCGCTCGCCCACGGCGCGACGCCGCTGGCGTGCAGCAGCCAAGGCAGGTTGAGAGCCTCCTGCACGAAGGAGTTGGTGGCGAGGATCAGGTCGAACGCCGACCAGTCGCGCCCGGTGAAGAGCCCGCTGACGCGCGGGCTGCGCTTGGGCGGCAAGAAGGCGAAGTCGACCTCCGCGTCAGGCGCGGCGGCGAGCGCGAGGTCGGCCAGCACGCGGTGCGTAGAGGAAGCGGCCGTGTCGCGGCTGCTGGAAAGGCGCAGAAGGAGGATGGATGGAGGGGTGGAGCGGTTCAAAGGTTCACGGTTCAGCGGTTGGGAGAGGTTAGAAAGCGGGATTGGAAACTTAAGGCCGGACAAGAAGGTGGCGCTAGTCGCGGAGTAGGGGGAGGAAGAGAAGGTCAAGGGAGGCCTTGCCCTCGCGGGATTTCTCGTAGCGGTAGAAGCGCCAGAGAAAGGAGGTCTTGCGGAAGCCGTCGGCATGGGTGTCGTGCGTGATGAACGGGAAGAGGTCAACGCTGACGTCGCCGCTGCGCCGCTCGTAGTGCCAAACGCGCCAGAGGATGCGGCGGCGCTCATAGTCGAGGGGCGCTGATCCGGCTGGTGCGGAGGACTCCCGCTTGGTGTCGTAGAGGATCAATAGGGCCATGGAGGTGGAGCTGTCGCTCAGCACGGAGCCGTCCGGGCGCTTCTCGCCACGTGACGTGCTCATCCAAATGGGGAAGACGCCGCTGGACGCTTGAGTCGTTATGCGATCTCCCTGCTTCTTGCGGGCGGTCCACGCGTCGTGGCGCATGCGCTCGATCACGTTCGTCCCGACAGGCGGCGCCTCGCCTCGCGGCGCGTAAGTCGCGGTCACGCCGCTGCTGGAATAGCCGAGGATCATGCCGTACGTGTCGCGCGAGTAGCCCTCGGTTCGTGTGCCGCAGTCGTCGACTCGGTTGGAGAAAGTCTGATAGGATCGGCTGTACAAGGGAAAGAAGCCTGACTCGGTTGAGAGGGTATCGCTGGTGCGGGTCTTGCTGCGGGTCTGCGACGCATAGCCGAGCAGCAGGAACTGGGTCGAGTAGTCGGCCCGATCCGCGTATTCCCGGTGGCTGTAAAGCGGAAAGAACCAGCCGCCCTGGGTTGCTCCGGTTCGGACGCCGAGCAGCGGCGTGAGCGGGTACCAGTAGCCGCTGGGCGCGCTCGCGTCGGGGTCGTTCCAGCCGAACAGCGGAGTGTACAGACTTTTCGCGCGCTGGCTATAGGTGTAGAGTGGAAGCAGGTGCCCGGAGCGGACACCGCTCCTGCGCTGCTCAGAAAACAGGCCCAGCAGCGCATAGAAATCGCTCTCGCTCTGGCTCCAGGCGTGCCAGGCGAGGAGGAACGGCAGCGCGCCCCAGCCGTCTACGACGTTGTCCGAGTTGCTCTCCTTATACGCGTAAACCGGCGAGAAGAAGCCGTGCTCCTGCCGTGTTCGCCAGGACCAGGCCAGGGGCCAGGGGTAGCCCGCATACGTGACGTCCGCTTTTGGATAATGGTAGCGGCCGAAAAGGGCCACGCGCCAAGCTTCCGCCTCCGTCCCGGCGCGGTACTGTGCGAGCGGCCCGAGCAGCCAGTAGCCGGTATCGTTCGTCTTCCAGGTGTGCCAAGATAGCAGTGGCGGGAGCATTGAAAAGCCGCCGGATGAGCCGTTTGCGCTGTCTTCCTGGTAGGCGTAGAGGGGGGTGAAGAGTCCGTGTTCCCGCCGCGTCTGCCACGAGAAGAACAGGGGCCAGGGGTAACCGGAATAGGTGGCGTCTTCCCTCGGGAAGTAGTAGCGGCCGAAAAGTGTCGCGTGCCACGCGACGGCCTCGCTTCCCGTGCGGTAGTGAGCCAGCGGGCCGAACAGCCAGAACGCGTCGTCGTTCTTCGACCAGGAGTGCCAAGACAGCAGCAGGGGCGAAACGGAGCGGCCGCAGGGGGCGTCGCCGCCCACACGTTCCTCACGCGCGTAGAGCGGGGTGAAGAGCCCGCGCTCTCTGCGCGTCTCCCATGAGAACAAAAGGGGCCACGGAAAGCCCGTGTAGGTGGAGCCGTCGCGCGGGCAGTGATAGCGGCCGAAGAGCGCGGCGTGCCACGCCTCCATGTCCGCCCCGGTGCGGTAGCGCGCGAGCGGCCCGCACAGCCAGAGGTCGTCGTCGCTCGTGCTCCACGTGCGAAGCGAGAGCAGCGGCGGAATCGCCGCCCAGCCCTCTGACAGGTCGCCGTCTGAATACTCGCTTCGGGCGTAGAGCGGGGTGACGTACCCGGACTCTTTCTTGTCGCGCCAAGAAAATGCGAGCGGGTAGGGGTAGCCGGCGTAATCGGTTTCGGCGTCATCGTCGCGGTAGTGGCTGAAGAGCGTGACGTGCCAGCCGGAGCGGTGTTTAGAGCTGTAGAAGCGGGACAGGGGCCCGCCCAGCCAGTAGTCGTGCTCGGTGAATTCGCCCTTCTCCCACTCGCTGTGCCGGATATACCAGAGCGGCAGGAGGGTGTTGAGCTCGTCCTCGTAATGCCAGAAGAGGGGGAAGAAGACGTGGTAGTCTTGCTGGGCGTCGCCGGGCCGCTTGGTCTCGCCCCAATAATAGGGAAACAGGCGGTTGGCGTGCTTGCGCGTGTTGATCTGGCCCAGCGGCCAAAGGACGTTGTGCTCCCAGTAGTCGCGGGTGTCGCCGTAGGCCGAGTAGAGGGGGCGGACGGCGACATGTTCTTCGGTTTGCTCGTAGAGGGGCCAGAGCACGGAGAGGGCGGGGGCGCGGTAATAGGCAAGGGGCCAGACGTTCACGCGGCCTTCGTCGGCGCCGGGCACATTGATTTCATACTCGCCCGTATAGAAGGGCGTGCCCTTCATCTCGCGCGAGCTGCAGCCGCTCAGCAAGAGGGCTGCCGACAGTAAGAAAGGCAGGGCGCGTGACCATATTTTCATGTTTATATTTTAGGGCTGGCGCGCAAACGTGTCAAACGGTAATCGGGCGCGGGCGACGTGAAGTCAGTCGCGGCGGACAGGGACGAAGAGGATGTCGAGGGACGTCTTCCCGTCGCTGGCCGTCTCATGGCGGTAGAGGCGCCAGAGGAGTGACGTTTTGCGGAAGCCGTCGGCGTGGGTGTCGTGCGTGATGAACGGGAAGAGGTCGACGCTGACGTCGCCATTGCGCCTCTCGTAGTGCCAAACGCGCCAGAGGATGCGGCGGCGCTCATAGTCGAGCGCGGGCGTGCTGCCGTTTGCGGCGACGCTGTTGCGCTTGGTGTCATAGAGGGCGAGGAGCAGGGACGACTCATCTGCCGCGCTGAGCGTCGAGCCGTCGAGCCGTGTCTTGGCGCGAGTCTCGGAGCCCCACAGCGGGAAGAGTCCGCTGTCGGTCGCCGTCATGTGGTAGTCGCCTGGGGTGTCGGCGTTTGGGGACGGCGAGCGGCTTGTTGTGCGGCGCTCCTCGGACCAGTGGACGAGCAGGTGCCGGGCGATGTAGCTGACGCTCTCTGTTGTGGTCTTGGCCTTGGGCTCGCGTCTGGTCGAGGAGTAGACCGAGCGGCTGAAGAGCGGGAAGAAGCCGAGCTGGGTGCTCTCCGAGGCGTGGTCTTTCCATGCGCCGATGGTGTGTTCGGCGCTGCCCAGCGCGAGAAACCGCGTCCGATAGGTTCCGTTGGTGGCGTCGGCCCGGTGGCTGAAGAAGGGGAAGAGCCAACCGCCGCGGTGCGCGCCGGTGCGGATGCCGGCGAGCGGGGTGAATGGGTACCAGTAGCCGTCGGGGTCTTGCCGGTCGGGCTTGTCCCAGCCGACGAGCGGGGTGAGCAGAAGCTGGTCGCGGGTGTCGTAGGCGCAGAGCGGGAGGAGCCAGCCGCTGCGGTCGTCGCCGCTGCGGCTCCGGTGGTAGAGGCCGAGGGCGGCGGTGAGGTCTTGGGTGTCGCCTTGTCGGCGACGCCAGGAAAGAAGGAGCGGGAGCGCGTCCCAGCCGTCGCGCACCTCCGGCTTGTCGCTCGACTCGTAAGCGTAGAGCGGGGTGAAGAGTCCGTGCGTCTTCTTGTCGCGCCAGGAAAAGAGCAGGGGCCACGGGTAGCCGGAGTAGCGGCTGCTGGACTTGGAATAGCGGTAGTCTCCGAAGAGCGTGGCGTGCCACTCGGTCGCGTCTGGCGTCACGTGATAGCGCAGCAAGGGCCAGAGCAGCCACAGGTCGCGGTCGGTGGCGGGCTCTTCGCCCGGGTTGCGGTGGTAAAGCCAGAGCGGAAAGAGCGAGTAGGTCTCGCGTTCGTTGTGCCACAGGAAAGGAAAGAGGACGAGGTAGTCCTGCGTGTGCTGGTCGGCGCTGCCCCAGCGGTCTTGGCCCCAGAAGCAGGGAAAGACGCGGTAGTCGCGCTCCTGCGTGTCGGCTTGGCAGAGGGGCCAGAGCAGGTTGTACTCCCAGTAGGCGTTGGTGCTGCCGTAGGCGGAGAAGAAGGGTCGGACCGCGACGTGCTCCTCGGTGTGCTCGAAGAGGGGCCAGGCTACGGAAAGGGCGGGCGCGCGGTAGTAGGCAAGCGGCCAGAGGTTGACGCGGCGCTCGTCGGCGTCGGGCACGTTGACCTCGTATTCGCCGGAGTAGAACGGCGTGCCCTTCATCTCGGGGGTCGCGCAGCCCCCGAGCAAGAGCGCGGCGGCGAACAGCGTGACGGAGAGGTGGCGTGGCGTTGTCATGTGAACAGCGTAGACGGATCACGGCGGTTTGTCAAAACGCGAATGAGGCGCAAAAAAAGGCGCAAGGCCCCGGTTGACAGGCGCGGGGCGTTCCGGTTATTCTATACGCAACAGATGAAAGCAGCCTCTTCCATCATGATTGTGAACAGCCTCCTCCTCGTTAGCGAGCGGGTTACGCCCGTATTCGGCTATGAGGTTGGTCAGGCGGGTTCCTGACGGATGGAATCAGAGTGGTGATTTCAGACTGTGGATACAGAAACCCGCCGTTGAGCATAACGGCGGGTTTTTGCGCATTGAAGGCGGCGAGTGAAACGGATGGCCCGGCGGGCCGTCCCTACCGACGAGGGAAACATGAAAAGCAAGACAGCAGCGGAAACGGCAACGGAAGCGGCGCAATCCAGTAGAACCGGCGCGCAGTGCGTCATCGACAGCCTGGTCGACGCGGGGTGCGAGGTTCTTTTCGGCTATCCGGGCGGCGCGGTCTTGGACATTTTCAACTGCATTTACGACGCGCCGCTGCACTTCGTGCTGACCCGCCACGAGCAGGGCGCCGTGCACATGGCGGACGGCTATGCGCGGGCCACGGGCAAGTGCGGGTGCTGCCTTGTGACCTCGGGGCCCGGCGCGACCAACACCGTGACCGGGCTGGCTACCGCCTATATGGACGGCATACCGCTGGTGTGCATCACGGGCCAGGTTCCGCTGCACCTGATCGGAAACGACGCGTTTCAGGAGGCCGACGTGATCGGCATCACGCGGCCGGTGACAAAACATAATTTTCTTGTGCGCGACGCGGACGAGCTGCCGGAGATCATCGCCAAGGCGTTCTACATCGCCACGACCGGCAAGCCCGGGCCGGTGGTGATCGACATCCCGAAGAACGTCCAGAAGCAGAAGACGGCGAAGCGCACGCCGGCGTGCATCTCGATGCGCGCGTATCACCCGGACGTGGAGGCCGACCCCGCGGCGATCGCGCGGCTGGCGGAGCTGATCAACCAGTCGTCGCGGCCGCTGCTGTACGTGGGCGGCGGCGCGATCAACGGCGACGCGTCGGCGGAACTGGCCGAGCTGGCGCACAAGGCGAACATCCCGGTGACCACGACCCTGATGGCGATGGGCGCGTTTCCGGATGACGACCCGCTGTCGGTGCGTATGCTGGGCATGCACGGCAGCGTGGCGGCGAACTACGCGGTGGATCACTGCGACCTGCTGATCTCGGTGGGGGCCCGGTTCGACGACCGTGTGACCGGGAAGATCTCGTCGTTCGCGACGCGCGCGACGATCGTGCACATCGACATCGACCGCTCGTCGATCGGCAAGAGCGTGCGTGCCGACTTGGGCGTGCAGGGTTACGTGAAGCCGGTCTTGGCCGCGCTGCTGCCGCTGGTCAAAGAGGCGCGCCACGACGAGTGGCTGGAGCAGGTCAGCCGGTGGAAGGACCGCTTCCCCTTCGTTTACGGCCAGCAGGGCGGCGACATCATGCCGCAGTACGTGATCGAGCAGATCTATGAGGTCAGCAAGGGCGAGGCGGTGGTCGTGACCGACGTGGGCCAGCACCAGATGTGGGCCACGCAGTACTTCCGCTACACGCGGCCGCGCAACTTCATCTCGTCGGGCGGTCTCGGCACGATGGGTTTTGGCCTGCCCGCGTGCATCGGCGCGCAGCTCGGGCGCAAGGACGACCTGGTGGTGTGCATCACCGGAGACGGCGGCGTACAGATGAACTTCCAGGAGCTGGTGGTGGCCGTGGAGCACCGGCTGCCGATCGTGGTGGTGATCATCAACAACGGCTTTCTCGGCATGGTGCGCCAATGGCAGGAGCTGTTCTACGGCAACCGCTACTCGGGCGTGATGCTGAGCCAGTCGGGCCGCCAGCCGAACGAGCAGGTCGCAGAGAAGCCCGTGTACCTGCCGGACTTCGTGAAGATGGCGGAGGCGCACGGCGCGTGCGCGCGGCGCGTCATGAAGCCGGAGGAGGTGGCTCCCGCGCTGAAGGAGGCGTTCGAGAGCCGCAAGACGTGGGTGATCGAGTGCATCGTGTCGCCCGAGGCCAACGTGTTCCCCATGATCCCGCCCGGCGCGCACGTGGCGGAGATGATCAACCGGACGGTTTAGAAATCAGGTGTTTAGGCTGTAGGCTGTAGGCTATAGGCTGTAGGCTGTAGGCTATAGGCTGTAGGCTGTAGGCTCTAGGGCGATAGAGGCCAGGAAGTGAGAACGAGAGTATGAAGCACATCATCAACTGTCTTGTGGAGAACCAGCCGGGCGTGCTCGCGCGGATCGTGGGCCTGATCTCGGGCCGCGGCTACAACATCGAGACGCTCAACGTCGGGCCGACGGCCGACCCCACGGTGTCCAAAATGACGATCGTGGTGCCGGGCGACGCGCACGTGATCGCGCAGGTCACGCACCAGCTATCGAAGCAGATCGACGTGATCGAGGTGGTCAACATGACCAACCGCCGCCACATCAACCGCGAGATGATCCTCGTGCGGGTGGCGGTGAAGGATCACCACAGCCGCGTGGAGGTGGTGGACCTAGCCTCGCTGTTCACGGCCCGCGTGGTGGCGGTGCAGGAGGACTCGGTGACCATTCAGATGGTGGGCAACCAGGAGACGGTGGCCGACTTCCTGCGGCTGCTGAAGCCGTATGAGATCATCGACATCTCGCGCTCCGGCGTGATCGCCGTTGGCCGCGAAGTCGTGGAGCACGAAGGCGCGAAGTGACGCGCGGAAAAGGACGGTTAGCATGGGGCGTTCCTATCGGTTCGGGCTGTTCGGACATCCCGTGAAGCACTCGCTCTCGCCAGTGATGCACGGGGCTTCATTTCAGTCGCTGGGCCTGCAGGCGGAGTATGTCTGTTTCGACGTGCCGCCCGACGAGCTGGCCGCGCGGCTGGAGTCGTGCCGGCGCGAGGGTTTCAACGGCCTGAACGTGACGATCCCGCACAAGGAGGCGGTCGTGCCGCTGATGACCAAGCTCGATGCGTCGGCCCGCCTCTTTGGCGCGGTCAACACCGTCCGCATCGACTCCCACGGGTTCACGGGGTACAACACGGACGCGCTGGGCTTTCTGACCGATCTCAAGGAGAGCCGCAACGTGACGCCCGACGGGCGCCGCGTGCTGATCGTCGGCTGCGGAGGCGCGGGCCGCGCGCTGGCGATCGCCTGCGCGCGCGAAGGCGCGATCCAGATCGGCCTCGCCGACAAGATACTGTCGAAGGCGCGGGTGTTGGGTGAGGAGATTGCCGAGCGCCTGCCAGATGCCATTACGCAGGTGGACGTGTTGTCGGGCGACCCGGATGTCTGGGCGCGCTTCGGGCGCGAGTGCGACCTGCTCGTGCACTGCACGTCGGCGGGCCTGCATGCGGGCGACGCGTCGCCGATACCGGCCGAGGCGTTTCACGAGGGGCAGCTTCTGTACGATTTGGTCTACACGGCCCGCTTGACGCCGACCATGCGCGCGGCGCTGGCGGCGGGGGCGGACGCGCTCAACGGCATCGGCATGCTGATGCATCAGGGCGCGGCGGCCTTCAACATCTGGACCGGCCTGACGGCCGACACGCGGGCCATGCGCGCCGCACTCGAGGCCAAGGTCTACGCGGCGGAGGGGTGAGCGGCCGGCGCGAACGGAGGGGTTCGGCTGGGGTCGTTGTACGTTGTTCCGGCTTCAGCCGGCCCCGGACCAAGTCTGCGGGCCGCCTGAAGGCGGTACAACAAACGGAAGCGTTTGCCTCCGGGAGTGCGGGTTGTTCGTAAAACAGGGGGAAGCAGGCATGTTGCGAGTCATGGCCAGCTTCGTGATCGTAACGTGGTTGGGCCCTCTGCCGGGGTCGGCTGGGGACGGCGCGCGCTGGGGCGGGGGTGAGTCGCCGAACAGCGTGTCGTCGGCCTACGGCCTGCCCGAGTCGCTGGAGGGCGTGGCGCCCGCGTGGGAGCTCAAGCTCGGAACCCACCAGTATTCGGTTCCGACGGTGGACCGCGGCCGCGTCTATCTCGGGATCAACGATGCCGGCGTCGTGCGCGACGGCTACCGGCCGAACGGCGGCGGCGCCGTGCGCTGCGTGGAGCTGGCAACGGGCCGGGCGGTGTGGGAACTGCCGATCCCGCGTTTCCTGGAGGGAGTCAAAGAGCCCTACCATTTCGACCAGTGGAAGTGCGGGGTCTGTTCGGGGCCGCTGGTGGCGGGTGACCGCGTCTATGTGGTCGGCAATCGCGGAGACGTGCTCGGCCTCGACCGCAACGGCCAGGCGGACGGCAACGGCGGGCCGTTCTTGGACGAGCTGGCCTATATGGGCCTATCGGGATCAAACGCGGTTCTGGAGGCGTCGGACGGGGACATTCTCTGGCGGTTCGACCTGCTCAAGGAACTCGGCGTGTTGCCGCACGACACCTGCGCCGGCACGGTGCTGCTGGCTGACGGATTGCTCTATGTGGGCACCGGGAACGGCGTGGACGGCAGGCATCGTGCGTGTCCCCGGCCAGACGCGCCGATGCTGATCGTGCTCGACGCCCAGACGGGGCGGCTCGTGGCCTACGATGACGAGAAGACCGGGCGGCGCATGCTTCACGGGAGTTGGACCTCGCCCTGTTTGGGTGAGGCTGACGGCAAGAAGGTCGTGTTCATGGCGGGAGGGGACGGGTTCCTCTATGCGTTCGCGGTTCCTGCGGCGGCATCTGGCGGGCCCGTGCAAACCTTGCGCAAGGTGTGGTCGGCGGATTGCAACCCGCCGCATTTCCGTATGAAAGACGGCCAGCCTCTGGCCTATTCGGCGTGGAACCATCGGACTGCGGATGGGCCGAGCGAGCCGACCGCGACGCCGGTCTTCGACGGCGGACGCGTGTACGTGGCCGTCGGACAGAGCCCGCTGCACGGGCTGGGCAAGGGATGCCTGACGTGCTTCGACGCGGCGACGGGCGCGGTGGTGTGGCGCACGGAGCGCCTCGACCGCACGCTCGCGACCGCGGCGTTGCACGGAGGCGTGATCTACCTGCCCGACGGCGCGGGCGCGCTGCACGCCTTCGACGCGGCGACGGGCGCGACGCTCTGGACGCACGACCTCGAGGCACCGGTAAACTACGCGAATGCGCGGGTGGCGGACGGCAAGGTGTACGTGGGTACGGAGCGGGGCGACTTCTGGGTGTTCCGGGCTGGCCGCGAGAAGGCGGTGCTGTCTCATACGCGACTGCCCAGCCCGCCGGTGAGCGTGGCGGCGGAAGGCGGGTGGCTGCTGGTGCCCATGCAGAACCGCCTGAGCGCGTACGGGAATGGGGCTCAGGTTTCAATCCCGAGATAGCGCAGGATATGCTTGGCGAGGTGCTCGTCGATCTCGCTGTGCCGGGGTGCCGGCTGTTTCTTGCCCGTCTTGCCGTTCGAGAAGATGTCGTGGTTGCCGCCGGAGCGGAGCAAGACGCAGCCCTCCTGCTGAAGGCGCCGAAGCAACTCGCGCCGCTTCATGCCAGCGCCACTTCTCGGATCTGGTAGTTGTCCGGAACCTCGTCAAGCGCCATCAAGAGATAGGCCTCGCGGATGTTCTGCTCCAGTTCCTCCAACGTCCGCCCCTGCGTCATGATCTCCGGATGTTCGAGGAGTTTGCCCAGCCAGAACTTCTCGCTTCTCCAGTACACGAGTGTCATCTTGCTGAATGCCGACGGGCTTGCTACCGCCGCGTGCGTGGAGGACTGCGCGGCCGCGTTTTCGAGGAGGTTCAGCAGGAACGTTTTCTGTGACACACGCTGAGCATGGCGCTGGGTCTCGACCCATTCGTAAAGCGCTTCCGGCACCTCCCGAACACAGAGTTGTTTGTTAGGCATGTGCGACCTTTCGTTGAAAACTGTAGCAACGGTAGCATGTGTAGCTGGAAGCTGTCAACAGTTTGGCACAAAGCCAAAAATCAGG
>CAYLUN010000138.1:0-11408 GCA_964386865.1 uncultured Lentisphaeraceae bacterium
GGCTGCGTCGGCCCCACGCTGCGCGCCAGCGGCTGGGCGCAGGACACCCGCAAGCTCGGCTACGCGGCTTTCAACGAGCTCTCCTTCGAGCCCGTCACGCGCACGGCCGGCGACTGCTACGCCCGCGTCGCGGTGCGCTGCGAGGAGATCTTCCAGTCGATCGACCTGATTCGCCAGGCCGTCGCCAAGATTCCCGGCGGCGAGATCGCCGTCAAAGTGACCGGCAACCCCAACGGCGAGTACTTCGTGCGCGTCGAACAGCCGCGCGGCGAAGTGATCTACTACCTGAAGGCCAACGGCACCAAGAACCTCCAGCGGTTCCGCGTGCGCACGCCGACCTTCGCCAACATCGCGGCGCTCGTGAAGACCCTCCAAGGCTGCACCCTGGCCGACGTGCCGGTGCTGGTTCTCACCATCGACCCTTGCATCAGCTGTACGGAGCGTTAAGACATGGCCCTTTTCAACATGACCGGTTTGGTGATGAAGTGGCTGTTTAGCAAGCCCTACACGAGCCGCTATCCCTTTGAGCCTCGCCAGGCGCTGCCCGGTTCCCGCGGCTCGCTCGGCGTCACGCTCACCGACTGCACCTACTGCACCCTCTGCGCCAAGAAGTGCCCGACGCAGGCCATCGAAGTCGACCGGGCCGGCCGGCACTGGACGATCGACCGCCTGCGCTGCATCACCTGCAACTACTGCGTCGAGGCCTGCCCGAAGAAGTGCCTGGTGCTGAACACCGCGCACGGCATCCCCACGGTCACCAAAGACCGCGAAGTCTTTTCGTAAGGGCTGCGAGCGAGTCGACCGAATCGAATGAAGCGATTCCAGCGACGCTCAGATGTCAGCCAGCCGGCTTGACGTATCCCCCGCAGGCGGTCTACACTCCCTCACCGTGCAATCGTGCCGGCCGTTAACCGAGGAGTGCCCTGATATGCCGTTCCGCTTCAAGCGTTCCGACGTCCGCTTGCCCGCCGCGCAACTGAGCCACATGGAGGTGTCGCTCTCGTTCTTCGAGACGCACGTGGACGGCGCCGGCACCCTCACCGTCACCGCCCGCGAGCCGCTCGCCGCGCTCGAGCTGGACGCCCGCGACCTCGAGGTCTTCGAGGTGGCCGCATCTCCGGCAGGGACAGACGGCGATGCCTTCGCGCCTTGCGCCTTCGCGCTTGACGCTCAGCGCCACAAGCTCGTGATCAGCCTGCCGCAGCCGCTCGCCGCAGGCGACACCCTCCGCGTCTTCGCGCGCTGCCGCTGCGCGCCCTCCGACACGCTGCTCGAAGGCATCTACCGCGACGTCACCCCGACCGGCGCGCCGCAGCAGTTCATGTCGCAGTGCCAGCAGTGGGGGTTCCAGCGCATCCTGCCGGTCGTCGACGACTGCACCGCCAAATGCACCTTCCGCACCACGCTCGAAGGCGACGCCCGCTACACGCACCTGATTTCCAATGGCGACATCGACCGCGCCTCAAACCCCGACGGCCGCCCCGTGCCCAAGCCCGGCGACCCCTCGCGCCAGGTCATCACCTTCGTGAACCGCGTGCCCATGGCCCCGTACCTCTTCATCGCCTGCGCCGGCACGTGGGACGCGCTGGCCGACGAGGTGCGCTACCCCGACGGCCGCCGCATCGCGCTCGAGTACCTCGTGCCGCCCGGCAAGGTCGAGGGCGCGCGTATCCCCATGGAGATCCTCAAGCGCAGCATCCTGTGGCAGCACGGGCGCCTCGGCTACGTCTACCCCTTCGACACCTACCGCACCATCTGCATGGAGAAGTCCATGTACGGCGGCATGGAGAACGTCGGCAACACCACCATCATCACCGAAGCCGCGCTCATCGACGAGACCACGCCCGACGCCCGACTGACCTACGCCCACGGCGTGATTGTCCACGAGTACGAGCACAGCCACTGCGGCAGCGGCGTGACCATGTTCTCGCCCTTCGACATGTGGCTCAACGAGGCCTTCACCGTCGACATCGAGCGCCAGTTCATGGCCTCGGTCTTCGACCCTGCCTTCATGCGCCTGCGCGAGGCGGACGCCCTGCGCGCCCCCGGCGTCGGCCCGCTCGCGATGGAGGACACCGGCAAGTTCGGCCAGATCGTGCGCGAGGGTGTCAACGACCCCGACGAGATGGTCGACGGCGTCACCTACGTGAAAGCGCCCGAAGTTCTCAACATGCTGCGGCAGTTGCTCGGGCCCCGTGTCTACGACGCCGGCGCGGCGCTCTACTTTTCGCGCCACGACGGCGGCAACGCCACGACCGACCAGTTTCTCGCCTGCTTCGAGGAGGCTTCCGGGCAGAGCCTCGCCGCTTTCAGCCGCGAGTGGCTCTTCACGGTCGGCTACCCGCAGATCACCGCCCGCTATGCCTACGACGCCGCTCGGCGCGAACTGCGCCTGCTCCTGCGGCAGGTGCGCTCGGTCGGCAGCGGCGCCTTCACGCTGCCCTTCTCCTTCGCCGCAGCCGATGCCGCCGGCCGCGACATCCCCGGCGCCGCGCAGACCGTCCGCTTCGACACGCCTGAAATGGAGATCGCCGTCGCGGACATCCCCGAGCCCGCGTTCCTCTCGCTCAACCGCGACGCCGGCTTCTACGGCACCTGCACCGACCTCTCGGCCACGCCGGCGCAGCTCGCCCGCCAGGTGCGGCTCGACAGCAGCGCCTTCAACCGCGTGGAGGCGATGCGCCGCCTCACCGACCTCGAGCGCCGCCGCCTGCTGGCTGACCCTGCCGCCGCCCCATCGGACGCGTGGCTCGATTGTTACCGCACTCTGCTCGCCGACAACTCTGTTTCCGACGGCATCAAGGGCTACCTGCTGAAGGTCGACGAGCAGCCGCTCGACCGCACGCTGTTGCCGCATGTGCGCGAGCTGTTCACCGTGCGCCAGCGCCTGCTGCGCGCCGCCGCCCAGGCCTGCGGCGAGTCCACGCTGGTCGCCTGTCTTCACGCCTGTTCCGAGTCCGCATGTTGTACCGGCTTCAGCCGGCCCGAAGCGCTGTGCGTGCAGCCGCCTGAAGGCGGCACACCATGCCCTCCGGCCTCTGACCTCCGACCTCCGACTTCCAGCCTCCCTTCCCTCATCGAGCGCCGCTTCCTCAAGAGCGCCTTCCTCCAGCTCCTCGCCGCGCTCGATACGCCCACCGCGCACGCGGCTCTGGACGGCCACCTCGCGCGCTCGACGAACATCTCCGACCGGCTCAACACGCTCGCGGCGATCTGGCAGAGCGCACACCCCGAGCGGCGCGCAGTTCTCGCGCGAGAAGGCGTGTCGCTGCGGCAGTCGCTGGGCGGGTATCTCGGCTACCTTCAGCTCGTCGGCACGTCGCCGCGCGACGACGTGTTCGAGGCGCTCGCCGAGGAGGAGGCGCGCCCGACCTTCTCGATCAGCCACCCCGGCCTCAGCCGCTCGCTCTACCTCTCGCTCGCGTTCAACAACGCGCAAGTCTGGACCCCGCGCGGCCTGCGCTGGCTCCAGGAGACAGTGGTCAAGTACGCGCAGGTCAGCGAGTACAACACGCTGCGCCTGATCGCGCCGCTGCAGGCTTATCAGGCTTTCGCGCCCGACCTCCGCGGCGCCGTCGAAGCAACCCTGCGAGAGATCCTCGCCGCCCTGCAGAAGTCCCGTTGCCCCTCCGTCACCGGCCGCATCGAAGCGTATCTCAAGTGAGTGCGGGCGCTGTCGCGTTGTCGGGCTGAATCAACAGGACGACACGGAGGTCGTCCCTCCAGCGCGTGGCGCTTTTCGTCACGGCTAATCTCGCGTTGGGCCCGCCTCCGTGCGGGCCGCCTGTTGCCGGGCAGGGACAATTTAGTCCAGATACTTCTCTGCGGCCGTCTGATGCCACTGCCCCTTCGCGGCTCGGCTTGGCCGCCATTTCATCTATTCGGATATGTGAAATGGAGAAGTCACTTCGTCGCCGCCGCCTTGCCCGTGACCGAGCGGATGTACTCGACTTCCTTCTGGATATAGGGCGTGCCGTCGGGACGGAAGATGTCGTGGAACCACACGGGCGGCTCGGCCGTGTAGGCCTTCTTCCACGAGTCCCACGGGTAAATGGTCTGCGTCTTGCCGGAGACGAACCCCATCAGGCACATCACTCTGCTCATTGGTTGCACACCTTTCTCTTACGCCGTTCAAGATTCATTCGCTCAGCAAACCGTCTATGCACCAGACGCCGCGCACGCCGTCGAGCGTCAGGGTCGCCAAGACGGTGACTGTATGTGCATCTTTCACGCACAGCGCCGGCCATAGCTGCGCCTGCCCTGGCGTCTCCGGAAAGGGGTGCGTCAGTCCGCCAAAACCGCGTGCTCGCGCGTCACCGATGCCGGCTGCGATCCGGCTGTGGAGCATCTCGCCGTCGCCGCTCATCTGGAACGCGAGTGCCGTCTCCCCGTCCAGCATCTGGCGCAGGTAGGGCGCCCCCGCGTAGGTCCTCGCAGGCAGCGGTTCAGCGAGCGCGGCCCACCGCCCCGCATGTTCGCCCGTCACCGTGCCCGAGCGCCACGCGTCCGTCAAGGCCGTGAACAGGATCGCCGGTTTGAACGCTCCGCCCCCGAGACCGTTATCCTCGATCACCACAGCCACGCCTGAGCCATCCTTGAGCACCAGCGGCACGGGCATGCCGTCTCGGTGCCTCGCGCGGAAGCCCACGCGTTCGGCCTGGCTCCACGTGCGGCCTCCATCCTGCGACCGCATCAGCGAAATCTCCTGCTCGTCGCTCGTCCGATACGGCGCCTCGTTCGCGAAGACGAGCTGGATCTCGCCCGCAGGCACCTGCACGGCCGCAGGCTCCCAGCAGCCGTTCCCGTGCTCGCGCCCGGCCTCGTAGATCGTCGCCGGCGCCGACCACGCATCCGAGCCCTTCTCCAGCCGCGAGGCCGCGATGGCGTAGGGCGCGCCAGACCCCTCGCGCGGCCGCCGATTGTGGAAGCAGAGCAGCGCGCCATCGCCCAGCGCCAGCAGCTCCGGGTTGGCCAGCCTGCCTCCGTCCCATTCGGCGACCCGCTGCGCCTCCGACCAGGTCGAGCCCGCGTCCCGACTCTGCCGCCACCAGACGCCGCCCCCCCGCTCGCACACGAAGACGTGCCCCCGCTCCGGCGTTGCCGCCACGCGCCCGTACGCGCCGTCGCGCTCGATCAGCCGCAGCGTTCGCGTGTCCCAGGTCACGCGAGACCGGTCGGCTGCCAGCGCGCAACCGACGGCAAGCGTCAGGATGACAATGGCGCGCGCACAGCCCACCCGGGGAGCAAGGACACGCCTGTCCTTGGCTCGGCTACGGGAGCGGGGAGACGCCTGTCGCTGCTGCGGTGACAAGCGTGTCCCCTCTCCCAACAGGATGAACAGCCCTTTCGCTCGCATGAGGTCTGCCAGGATCATCATTACTCGGCTCGGTCGAAGACGCTTAGATCCCACGTGTCCCGCCACGTCACGGTAAAGCCCTCGCCCGTGAACTGCATCGGCAGCCACGCGTAGCGGCCGTCGATCGCGTTGTCGGGCTTCCAGATGTCGAACAGCGCGATGAAAGCGTCCTTCTTGCCTGCCACGGGCAGGATGAAGGTGCTTTGGCCGCCGAAGGTCTTGTCCGGGCCGAGGCGGTTTATCGGGTTGACGCCCGCGCACGGGTTGGCAAGTTCCGTCCATGGGCCCCAGATCGACGGCGCGACCGCCGACCGCGCCGCGTTGGGCGCCCAGCCCGTGCACCCGGAGGTGAGTAGCCAGTAGCGGCCCTGGCGCTTGCAGAGGGCCGGCGCCTCGTGCCAGCGGTGCTCGAACAGGCGCACGTATTTCCCGGCGTGGGACAGGTAGTCGTCGCTGAGCAGGGAGATGTGCAGCGTGCTGTTCTCCTCGGACGCGAAAATGTGATAGGCCTGGCCGTCGTCGTCGACAAACAGGCTCATGTCGCGGGCCATCTGCCCGCCGGCGTAGTCGCGCGCCAGAATGCAGTGCTTCGGCGTCTCCTCGTTCGGCCCGCCGCTGAACGCGCGCCCCTTCAGCTGCTCGGCCGCCTGGAGCGCGGCCTTTTGCGCGTCGGTGACGTTGAGGGGCCACGCGCCTGCGTCAGGGCGCTCCGAGCGCACGTAGGTGAACGGCCCGATCGGCTTGTCGGCCACGGCCACGCCGCTGCGCGCGGCGTTGTAGCCCTGCCCCTTGAGTTCGAGATGGAACCACATCACGTATTTGCCGGTCTTCGCGTTGTAGATCACCTTGGGACGCTCCAGCACGCACTCCTTCGCGATTTCGCTCGCGGGATCATCGGAGACCTTCAGGGCGACGCCCTCGTCCTTCCAATTGTACAAATCGCTCGACGAGTAGACGTGCACGCCCACGTGCGCCACGTTGCCGGCCTTGCCTGCGATCTTGTGCTCGCCGTACCAGTAGTAGACGCCCTCGCGGAAGAGGATTCCACCGCCGTGCGCGTTGATGTGGACGCCTTTGTCGTCCGGCCAGACGCGGCCGTTCTCGAAGCAGAGCCGCCGCGTGCGCGGGGCGGACGGCCCGCCCAAGAACATCTCGCGGCTGGGCTCGTTGCCGTACCCGGTTTCCACGATGCGGTCGCCTGCCAGCTCGAAGCGCGCGAAGGCCGTGCTGCCGGGCGCCTCGACCAGCCCGCGCATCGTCAGGTGGTGCACGTGCCGCTGACGCGCGTAGCCGCCCGCGTGCTCGTGCCCCGCGATCCACGCGGCCACGCAGGTGTGCGCGTCGAGCAGCTCGATGATCGCCTCCGGCTTCGCCATCCGGTGGTGCTCGGCGGCGGTCTTCAGCAGCGGGAAATGGCAGAAGCAGATCACCTTCTCGCCCGCCTGCTGCGCCTGGTCGAGCGTGTCGCGGAACCACGCGAGCTGACGCGCGCTCACGACCCCGTAGCCCGCGTCATTACCGTCCAGCACCACAAAGCGCCAGCCGTTCGCCGCGGGCACGGTGAAGGTGTAGTAGAAGCTCGCCAGGCCCAGCTTCTGCGCCACGTTGTTCGTGCCCGCGTTCAGGCAGTGGTTGCCGACCGCGTGGTACGTGGGCGCGGTCAGCCGGTTGAAGATGGAGAGGCCTTTGTCGAGATCCGCCGCCGACGCCGCGGCGTTCGTGGGGCAGCCGTCGATCAGGTCGCCGAGCTGGATCACAAAGTCAAGGCGCTGGCCATTGAAGGCCTCCACGCAACGCTCCAGTCGCTGGAGGCTGCCGCGGTAGTCGCGCGAGGCGCTGCCCTCCTTCTCGCCGTACTGGATGTCGGCCACCACGCCGAAAGCGGGCAGCCGTTCCGCCTGCGCGACGCCACACACCAGCGCCCCGAGAAGCACCCCCACCCGACACAACCTTCTCATACGATCCCCCTCTGTGAGCACCAACCATCAGCCGCGAGGACGCCAGCCTCCTGAAACGATCTGGCTCCCGTCCAACCGGTAGGGACGGCAGCCCCTGCCGTCCGCGGACGCCGCCGGGGCGGCGCCCTACCTGAACGTCCGGCCGGCTCCATTCGTCCGTCGCGCCCTGCTCAAGCGACGGGCATGCCCCACTCGCGGATCTTGCCCTCGATGAAGGCCACGCTCTTCTCGTGCGCCTTCTTGGCGCCGAGGTCAGGCATCAGCACCGGGCCGCAGGCGAAGCGAATCGGCTTGGAGGGGTCGACCATGCCGAAGTCCTTGATCCATTTGCCGGTCTGGAGGAAGTCCGTGCGCACCGCGATGGGCACGACCGGCACCTTGGCCCGCTCGGCGAGTTTCGCGCCCAGCGAGTTGAACCGCTTGGCCTCAAAGACCGACTGGCGCGTACCCTGCGGGAAGAGAAGCACCGAACTGCCGTTCGCCAGCCGGAGCGCGCCCTGCTCAAGCACGGTGACGAGATCCTCGCGGGCGTTTTTGCGCGTCACCTCGATGGCGCCCACCGCGCGGTGCGCCGCGCCGACGAGCGGGATGTCGCCCAAGCTCTTCTTGACGATGATCGCCAGCTTGCCGAACGAGTTGAGCGAGGTGGGGAAGACCATGGTCTCAAGCGTGCTCATGTGGTTGGACACATACACCACGGGCCCGCTGTAGGCGGCCCGCTGCTCGAAACCCTCGAACGTGATCGTCGCGCCCATCTTTTCGGCGAAACAGATGGACAACGAGCAGATCTCGGCCCACGTCTCGTAGTTGAACGTGCCGCGCAGATGGTGCCACGCGCACCGGCTCACGATGCTGATGATCGTGCCGGCGTAGCGCACCGAATTGATGCCGCTGACGCCAGCCGGCCGAGCAGGCCTATTTTCGGGCGGAGTCTCGTAACCTCCGACCGTGCGCAACAGTTCCTGAAGCTTCCTGTAGTCCGTCATAGCGTGCGAGAGTATAGCACATCGTGGGTTGTGTTGGAGGGGAAAAATCAACGCGGTCTTGCCAGCGGAAGGGGCTCGAAGCGCACCTGTCGCCGTCACCGTCGCTCCACGCACCAGAGGTTCTTGTGGCCGCGCGCGTAGATGCGTCCGTTGGCGAAGGCGGGCGTCGCGCTCACCGCGTCGCCCATCGGGTTGGCGGACAGCTCCTTGCCCTCGCGGCCCGTCGCAAAGACGCGGAACACGCCCTTGACGCGGTCGACGACATACAGCCTGTCGCCCGCGATCACCGGCGAGGCGTAGAAGCCCTCTTCGAACTCCTTGTGCCAGACCTCCTTGCCGTCCGTCAGGCCGTGGCAGCGCACCTCGCCCGCGTCGGTCACCAGGTAGATCAGGCCGTCGGCGACCACCGGGCTCGCCACGTCCGGCAAGTTGCCATCCTCCCACTCCCACAGCTTCTGCGGCGCGCCCTCGGGCGGCAGCTTGAAAGCGATCATCTTGGAGTAGCAGTTCGCGGCCAGCCAGACGTCGCCCTCCCACGCGAGCGACGGCGCGACCTCGCCCGTGACCGCCTCCACCTGCCACAGCTTCTTGCCGGTCGCCAGCTCCATGCCCCAAGTCTGCTGGCTCGCGTGAACCAACAGCACGTACTTGTCGCACGAGGGCATCAGCACCGGCGTGCTCCACGACATGCCGACTTCGCGCGGCGTCTCCCACAGCGTCTTGCCGGTGTTTTTGTCGAGCGCGAGAATCTTCGCCTTCTCCTCCTGGTCCCACTGCACGAGCAGCATCTCGCCGCAGTAGACCAGCGAGGACGCGTGGCCGTAGGTGTTCTGCGGGCGGCCCACGTACACCTGCCACACGATCTTCCCGTCGTGGTTCAGCGCCACGAGATCACCCGTGCCGAACACCGCGTAGACGCGGGCCTCGTCGCACGCGGGCGTGGAGGCCGCGAAGCCCACCTCTTCTCCCACCTCGGGCAGCGCCTCGCCCGCCTTCGCGCCGTCCGGGACGTCCGTGCTCCACAGCAGGTTTCCGGTCTCCGCGTCGTGCGCCATCACCGTCCGCGCCCGGGCGTCGCCCGCGGTCAGGAAAAGCCGCTGGCCCCACACCACGGGCGTGCTCGATCCGCCTCGCGCGAGCGCCACCTTCCACTTGATGCCCTCTCCCTTTTCGCCGTTCCAAGTCACGGGCGCGTTGGTGAAAGAGGCTCGGCCGGAGAACGTCGGCCCGCGCAGGAAGGGCCACTGGCCCTCCAGCGCCTCTGGCTTCGTCCCCTTGCGGCAGGGGCACACGTTGACCTCGCCGGGCTTGAGCGCGGGATTCGTCAGCCGCGCGCGCAACGCGCGGTCCGCGGCAGGCGCGGCGCGGCGGCCGTGACGGGCTTCAAGGGCGGCGGCGGCCAGCAGCAGGACGACGCCCGACGCCAGCACGGCCGTAACGGTGAGCCGGTCCGTGCGCGCGGGGTCGCTTTCGGCGAGGCTGCGCGGGTCGGGGATTTGCAGGCTCAGCCGCCACGCCGCGCCGAAGCAGCCCGCGGTGAGCACGAGGCCAAGGACGAGCAGCGCCATGCCGCCCTGCCGAAAGGTCAGGCTGTTGAAGTACGCCCGACGCGCGAGCAGATCCATCTCCCGCGCGAACGTCACGGCCTGCTGATCCTGAGGCGCGGCGCGCCCGTTGGCGAGCGCCTGCGCGAGCACCTCCGAACGTACGGTCTCAGCCTGTCCCGAGCGCGTCCAGTCGGCGGCCAACAGCGCCGCCACCGTGAGGCTGAACACCAGCGCCACGAACCCGGCGCCGCGCGCGCACTGCCTCAGCGTATGATACCGCTCCGTCATCCCTTTGCACACCATGTCGCGTCCTCCCCCCAGTACCCGAGCCCGATCAACACGTTCACCCCAATGGCCTCACGACACGAAGCACCCGCCCGCGTGGAGACTTTGTCATCCGTGTGTCTTCGCGCCTGTGTGTTTGAGCAAGCCTGCCCTCGTTCGCGTCACGGCGTTCCCGGACGCGGCCCGCCACCGCCTGACCCCACCCCGCCCCCGCCGAAGCCGGGCGGCCCGATTTGCGGCGCCGTGCTCTGGATCGCCTCCCGAATGTAGGCGACGAAGTTGGCCGCGTCAGCCCCTTCGTAGCCGGACGCGTAGGCGGCCTGTTCCAGCAGGTACGTCCGCTCCCGCTCGCACAGCGGGCCCAGTTCCGCCAGGCTCTGACGCATCTTCTCGCGGAACACGTCGTCGGCCGGCGAGCCCGGTTCGGCGCCGGCCTGCTCGCGCTGCGCCCGCACCGCGTCGAGCGCCGCGAGCGTCGCGAGCAGCTTTTCGTGGTTCTCGCGCTGGGCGTCACTCATGGCCCGCGTGTCGACCGACGCGAGAAAGCGGTGGCGAGGCTGCTCCAGCCGCGTGATGCGCTGGCGAAACTCTTCGCGCCGCCGCTCCTTCTCCTCGTATTGTGCGGGGGCATCTTTCTTCAGTTGCTCCAGGCGCTGGCGATTATCCTCACGTCCGGGGAGCCGGGGGGCGGCCGCCTCGGGCGAGTTCCGCTTCGCGAGTTCGGCCTCGCGGTCCGCCAGTTCGCGCTCCAGCTCCGCGACGCGGCGGCGCAGCCCGTCCAGTGCGCCCCTGGACGCGCCGTTGTCGCCCGGCGCGCCCATCGGCCGCGCCTGCGGCATCTCGGGCTGGCGCGGAACCTCCGGCAGCGGCCCGGTGACCGAAACCGGCGCGAGCACGGCCTGCCGCACCCGCTCGAGCCCCGCGCCCACCACGATGAACGCCAGAAAGCAGACCGCCAGAAAACCGGATTTTCCTCGGCTCATGTTCGCTTCCTCCACCCGGAAAAGCTACACGACAGGCTTTTCTTACGGGTGTTCAGTTTGACCCAAACCGCCGCCCGCGTCAACCGCAACCGTTTTCGCGTTTCCCCTTTTACGTCGTCAGCGGGAAACTCACCGCGTCCACCCGCAGCGCCCGCGCCACCCGCAGCCCGCCCCACTCGGCGAAGCGCATCTTCCGCGCGCCGTCCCTGCGTTTCGGCCCGAAGAACGGCCGATTCGCCTCGAAAACCCCGTCCACGAACGCCTTCCCGCCGACCGCCATCCCGTCCGTGAAG
>CAYLUN010000139.1:0-11358 GCA_964386865.1 uncultured Lentisphaeraceae bacterium
TGCACAGCTCGCAGAACGAGCAGGACTCGCGCAACCTGGTGAAGTTCGCGCGCGCGGCGCTCTTCGAGCCGGCTGACAGCCAGGAGACGTTCGACATGGTGCTCGCGGCGTTCGAGCTGTCGGAGCGGCATCAGGTGCCCGCGTTCGTGCGGCTGACGACGCGGACCTCTCACACCTCGACCCTCGTGGACGTCGGCGAAGATTTCGGGCCTGGCAAGGCCGAGCGCAAGGCGTACGCCAAGGACATCAAGCGCTACATCCCGGTGCCGATGTTCGCAAAGGCGCACCGGATCAACGCGCAGGCGCGCACCGAAGCCCTGCGGGCCTACGGCTGCGAGGCGCCGTTCAACCGCATCGAAGGCGGAGACGGCCGCCTCGGCATCATCACCTCGGGGGTCACCTATCAGTACGTGAAGGAGGTCTTTCCCGAGTTCGCGGTCTTGAAGCTGGGGTTCAGCACCCCGTTCCCGTCCGAGCTGGTCAAGCGGTTCGCGGCGGGCGTGCAGCGGCTGCTGGTGATCGAGGAGCTGGACCCTTTCATGGAGGATCAGGTGCGGGCGCTCGGCTTGCAGGTCGTGGAGCATACGACGGAGCTGAACATGCTGGAGATGAACCCGCTCCGCCTGATGGCCCTGCGCAAGGAGCTGCTGGGCGACGTCGAGCTGCCGGCGGTCACGCGTGCGGACGCGGGCCTGCCGACGCGGCCGCCGGTGCTGTGCGCCGGATGCAGCCACCGCGGCGTCTTCTACACGCTGGCCAAGCTGGGCGCGACGGTCACGGGCGACATCGGCTGCTACACGCTCGGCGCGTTCCCTCCGCTCAGCGCCATGGACACGACGATCTGCATGGGCGCGTGCATCGGCAACGCGTTCGGCATGGAGAAGGCGGGCCACAAGGGCCGGCTGTGCGCGGTGATCGGAGACTCAACGTTCTTCCACTCCGGGCTGACTGGCATCCTGAACGTGATCTACAACGGCGGCCGCACCACGACGATCGTGCTCGACAACCGCATCACCGGCATGACGGGGCATCAGGAGAACCCGGGCTCGGGCAAGACGCTGTGCGGCGACCCCGCGCCGGTCACGGATATCGCCGAGGTGGCCAGGGCCATGGGCTTCAAGCGCGTGGTGACCGTGGCGGCGTACGACCTGCCCGAGCTGGAGCGCGTGCTGAAGGAGGAGCTGGACGCGCCCGAGCCTTCCGTGGTGATCGCCGGCGCGCCGTGCCGCCTCGCGGCGAAGCTGTGGAATCTGGCGACATACGCCGTGGACGCGGCCGCCTGCAAGGCCTGCGGCGCCTGCTTCAAGCTGGGGTGCCCCGCGATCACGCGCGGCGAGGCCTCGCCGGACGGCAAGCGGTTCAAGTCGGTTATCGATCCCGTTCAGTGCTCGGGCTGCAACCTGTGCATACAGACGTGCAAGTTCGGCGCGATTTCGAAGATACGGTAGGGGGTTGGAGCGAGGATTTCTTATGCAGACGATGAACGTTTCTCTGGTTGGCGTGGGCGGGCAGGGCATTCTGCTCACGAGCGACATTTTGGCGAAGACGGCGGCTCTGTCCGGGCTGGACGTAAAGAAGAGCGAGATCCACGGCATGGCCCAGCGGGGCGGCAGCGTGATCAGTCAGGTGCGCTTTGGCGACAAGGTCTACTCGCCGATCATCACCGACGGCGCCAGCGACCTGCTGGTGTCGTTCGAGCGGCTCGAGGCGTTGCGCTGGCGTCACCTGCTGGCGCCGGAGGGGCAGGTGCTGATCAATGATATCGACCTGGCGCCCGTGACGGTCTCCAGCGGGCAGCAGGCGGCTGTGGCCGACCTGGGCGCGCGACTGACGTCCGCGTATCCGGCGGCCACGTACATCGACGCGCTGTCGATCGCCACGCGGCTCGGCAATGCGCGCGCCATGAACATGGTCGTGGCGGGCGCGCTGTCGACGCTGACGCCGTTCGAGGCGTCGGTGTGGGAGCAGGCGATGCGCGAGCGAATTCCGGCCAAGCTGGTCGAGATGAACATTCTGGCGTTTGAGGCTGGACGCGCGGCGACCCTCTGAGCGCGAAGAGTTTGCCTGGCCCCAGTTCGGGCATGTGCCCATGTACGACTTTGGGGCAACGGGCGCCTTTCGTGTTGCGCGCGGAGGGGCATAAGCATACTGTTATATTCATGCACGTTGTTTTGACGAGGAGTCTGCGGCTGTGAAGACGGTGCTTATTGTGCTCGTGATCGCCCTGTTCGCAGGGGGCGTTTTCTTGCAGGAGATCGGGTGTTGGGGCCGCCGGGAATCGGCGTCGTCAGCGGCGAAGGCTGAGGGGGGGGGTGGCCGTGTGACGCACAGTTCATCCAGCCTTCTGCCGACTTTGTCCGGCTTGATTCAAGAGCGCCGGAAAGACTTCGAAAAGATCGTGTTTGCGCCAATCAGTGTGGCCAATTCGAACGCGGTCGAGGCGGTCGAGCCCAGCCCGGCGAGTAGCAGCAACGGTTTGCACGAGCTGCTTTTCCGCAACCACTCGTACGTCGAGGCTGAAGGGGCCGTGGTTATGCTCATCGAGCCTGAAAAGGCCGCGTCCGAGCGGCGCCAGAAGTTCGTTGTCCGGCTCGCGTCGGGCAACATGATTCTGGTCCGCCATGACACCGACACGGCGGCTGCCATCGAAGACCTCAAGCTGGGCGACACCGTTCGGTTTGCCGGCGAGTACACGTTCGGGCAGAACGGCGACGAGATCAGCAACACGTTCGCGGATCCGACCGGGGCGCACAAGTCCGGCTGGATCCGGCACAACGGCCGCACCTACCAGTAGCGGCTCAGTCCACCAACTTCCGGCTGTCCTTGACCCGCCGCGCTTTGCCCTCGAAGCGCTCCAGCGTATTGGGGCTCACGAGGTTGATGTGCATGTGCAGCCCGGTGATGGCGTGTATCGCGTTGCCGATCGCATCGCGGATGTCCTGCATCTCTTTCATGCTGTCCGAGAATATGCCGGGCTGCATCTCAATGTGGACGGTGACTTCGTCGAGCGCGCCGGGGCGGCTCACCTCGATCATGTAGTGGGGCGCCACAGACTCCGCCCGCATCAGCGCGGCCTCGATTTGCGAGGGGAAGACGTTGGTGCCGCGGATGATCAGCATGTCGTCGGTTCGCCCGAGAATGCGGCTCATGCGGCGCGAGGTGCGCCCGCACGGGCAGAGCCCGTTGTTGTAGATAATGCCGATGTCGCGCGTGCGGTAGCGCAGCATGGGGAAGGCCTCGCGGCAGAGCGCGGTGACGACCAGCTCCCCCTTCTCGCCGTCGGGCAGAGGCTCGAGCGTGTCGGGGTCGATGGTTTCGAAGAGGAAGTGGTCCTCCTGGATGTGCATGCCGTTGCGGTAGGCACACTCGCCGCTGACGCCAGGGCCCTGCACCTCGGCCAGGCCGTAGTTGTTCCAGCAGCGAATGCCGAGGCCGGTCTCGATGCGCGCGCGCATGTCCTCCGTCCAGGGCTCGCCGCCGAAATGGGCGTGCTCGAGCGCGATGGAGTCGCGGGGGACGCCGGCGTTGAGAACCGTGTCCATCAGCTTGAGCGCGTAGGAGGGCGTGCAGATCAGGATCTCAGGGCGCATGTCCTGCATGCTCATGAGCTGGCGCTCGGAGTTCCCGCTCGAAAGCGGAAGGATGGCCGCGCCGACGCGCTCGATGCCGTAGTGGAGGCCGAAGCCGCCGGTGAAGAGGCCGAAGCCGAACGCGACCTGAACCGTGTGGTCGGAGCGTAGCCCGCCCGAGACCAGAAAGCGCGCGCAGAGGTTGCTCCAGTTCTCCACGTCGTTCTTGGTGTAGGCGACCCACGTAGGCTTGCCGGTTGTTCCGCTCGTGCCCTGGTAGCGGGAGACGTCGCTGCGCGGCACGGCCAGAAACCCGAGCGGGTAGTTGGCGCGCAGATCGGCCTTGGCCGTAAACGGGAGCCGCCGAACGTCGTCAACGCTTCGGATCTGGTCGGGGGAGAGGCCGAGCTTCGCGAACTGCTCGCGGTAAAAGGGCACGCGCGACGCGCGGGCCACGGCGTCCCTCAGCCGCTCGCCCTGCAGGGCGCGGAGTTGAGGGGCAGGCAGGCACTCGAACTCAGGCTGCCAGAAACGGTTCTCGACGATGGGTCGCGTATTCATTTACTTCGATTTCGAAAAGATGGAGACAGAGTCAAGGACGTCGTGGTTGGCGGCCTTCAGGGCGTCGATGGCGCGGTCGGGGTTGTCGAAGCGGAAGACCAGGATCGCCTCCTGCCCGTGGCGGAAGGTGAAGGCGTACATGTACTCGATGTTTACGCCGGCCTTGCCGATCACGTCCAGGATCTCGGCCATGCCGCCGGGCCGGTCGGGCACCGCGGCGGCTACGACCTCGCGCACGTTGACCACGTAGCCGGCGGACTCGAGCACGTCCTTGGCCCTCTGCCAGTCCTCGACGATCAGGCGCACGATGCCGAACTGCTGCGTGTCGGCGAGGGAGAGCGTCACGATGTTGATCTGGGCGTCGGCGAGCGTGCGGCAGATCGCGTTCAGGTGGCCGGGCTTGTTCTCGAGAAAGAGGGATATCTGTTTGATCTTCATGGGGCTCCTTCAGTGGTTAGGCTTTCTTGCGGAGGTCGGTGACGCGGCGGAGCTTGCCTTCGCTGCGCGGCAACGTGTGTGGCTCGACGAGCGTGATTTTCGCGCTGACATTGATGATGCGCTGCACCGCGTGCGCGATGCGCGCCTTGAGAGCCTCGAGCGACCGCATGTCGTCGCTGAAGGTCTCGCGCGTGACTTCAACCTTGATTTCGAGCGTGTCGAGGTCGCCGTCCTTGTCAACCACGATGACGTAGTGGGGCAGCACCGACTCGACCGACATGAGGCCGGCCTCGATCTGCGAGGGAAAGACGTTGACGCCGCGGATGATGAGCATGTCGTCCGTGCGGGCGCTGATGCGCTCGATGGCGCGTATGGTGCGCCCGCAGCGGCAGGGCTCGGCGTAGATGCGCGAGATGTCGCGGGTTCGGTAGCGCAGCATCGGCGTGCCGGTGCGGTCGAGGGTCGTGAAGACCAGCTCGCCCTGCTCGCCGTCGGGCAGCGGCTCGAGCGAGTCGGGGTCGATGATCTCCGGATAGAAGTGGTCTTCGAAAACGTGCATGCCGCGGCGGCAGGAGCAGTCGTTGGCGACGCCGGGGCCGCAGATCTCGGTCAGGCCGTAGATGTCGTGCGCGACGACGCCGGTGAGGCCTTCGATCTTGGCGCGCATCTCCTCGGTCCACGGCTCGGCGCCGAAGATGCCGTGCTTGAGCCGCATGTCCGTCCGGAAGTCGATGCCCTTTTTCATGCCCTCGTCGATGAGGTGGAGGAAGTAGCTGGGCGTGCAGGCGATGACGGTGACCCCCATGTCCTTCATGAGCATGAGCTGCCGGTCGGTGTTGCCGCCCGAGATGGGCAGCACGGCGCAGCCGAGGCCCTCGCCGCCGTAGTGCAGGCCGAGGCCGCCGGTGAAGAGGCCGTAGCCGTAGGCCACCTGCATGATGTCTGAGCTCCGCACGCCGCACATGGCCAGGGCGCGCATGCAGCCGTTCTGCCAGACGAGGATGTCGTTCTGGGTGTTACCGATGACGATGGGCTTGCCGGTGGTGCCGCTCGAGCAGTGGAACCGAACGATGTCGTTCATGGGGCTGGCGAAAAGGCCGAAGGGGTATTCGTCGCGCAGGTCGGTCTTCATCATGAAGGGCAGCAGGGCGATGTCCTTGAGCGTCTTGATGTGCTCGGGCCTGACGCCTCGCTCATCCATGCGCGCGCGAGTCAGCGGGACGCTCTCGTAAACGCGTTTGACGAGCCCCTGCAGACGGTGGAGCTGAAGGGCGCGAAGCTGCGCGGACGGCATGTAATCAGGCGCGCTGACCGGGTGGACAGGCGTGTCCAGGTCATGCGCGTACTCGTAGAGAGCCATGGTTGTCTCCTCGTTAGGAACCTTCGACGGGGAAGGCAAATTCAGTATCGTCAGTACGATAGCATGTTCAGGTGTGCGGGTGAATGCAAAAAGGCTGGAAGTTTCGGCGATGCGCCGTGCACGTCGATTGGGGCTTGCCGTCCGGCCTGCTGTGTCCTAAACTGTAACTATCGAACGACAACAGGTGTCGCCATGACAAAAATGTTGCCGCTCGGCATGCGACCCGACGTTTTGGTTGATGACCGGTTTCGTTCGTTTTTCAGAATGACACGTTAACCGTTTGCAGCCCTTATGGTTATGATTTAGTCACAATAATGGCACGCGATGTGCGATCTAGACGGACGTTCAAAATTGTTTTGAATGGGGTCAACTTTAAACCGGAGAAAGCGATGAGCATCACGAGACAGAAAGCGATCGAATCGGCGATTGAACACCGCACAAGCGAAGAACCGGTCTTGAACCGGGGTCATATCCTCGACTATTTCGGAAAGAACGTGTTCAGTGACGAGCAGATGCGCGAGCGCCTGCCGAAGACCATCTACAAGGCGCTTCGCAAGACCATCGAGGAAGGCGTTCCGATGGATTACAGCGTGGCCGACGTGGTCGCGGCTGCAATGGGCAGCTGGGCGGTTGAGCGCGGCGCCACGCACTATGCGCACGTGTTCTACCCGCTGACCGGCCTGACGGCCGAGAAGCACGACAGCTTCTACAGCCCGGACGGCAAGGGCGGCCTGGTCGGTGACTTCTCGGGCAAGCAGCTGATTCAGGGCGAGCCCGACGCGTCGAGCTTCCCGAGCGGCGGCATCCGCGCCACGTTCGAAGCCCGCGGCTACACGGCCTGGGACGTCACGAGCCCGGCTTTCCTGACCGAAGGCCGCCACGGAACGACCCTGTGCATTCCGACGGCGTTCTGCTCGTGGACGGGCGAGGCGCTGGACAAGAAGGTTCCGCTGCTGCGCTCGATGCAGGCCCTGAACAAGCAGGCCAAGCGCGTGCTCAAGCTGTTCGGACACGACGACCCGGGGATGATCTCGGCGGTGGCCGGCCCGGAGCAGGAGTACTTCCTGATCGACCGCAGCTTCTACTACGCCCGCCCGGACCTGCTGAGCGCCGGACGCACGCTGTTCGGCGCCCGCCCGCCCAAGGGCCAGGAGCTCGAAGACCAGTATTTCGGCGCCATCCCGGACCGCGTGCTCGCGTTCATGATGGAAGTCGACACCGAGCTCTACAAGCTGGGCGTTCCGGTCAAGACCCGCCACAACGAGGTGGCCCCGGCCCAGTACGAGATCGCGCCGGTGTATGAGACCGCCAACCTGGCGACCGACCACCAGTACCTAGTCATGCAGACGCTGCAGCGCGTGGCGCCGAAGTACGGCTTGGCCTGCCTGCTGCACGAGAAGCCGTTCGCCGGCATCAACGGCTCGGGCAAGCACCTGAACTGGTCGCTGGGCGGCACCAAGGTCGGCAACATGCTGAACCCCGGCGCTACGCCGCACGACAACATGCAGTTCCTCGTGTTCTGCGCAGCCGCGATCCGCGCGGTCAACCTGCACTCGGTGATGCTGCGCGGCTCCGTGGCCCACGCGAGCAACGACCACCGCCTGGGCGCGAACGAGGCGCCCCCGGCCATCATGTCGGTCTTCCTGGGCGAGCAGCTCACCGACGTGTTCGAGCAGATCGCCGCCGGCGGCGCGAAGTCGTCTAAGAAGGCGGGCGTCCTGACGGTCGGCGTCGATACGCTGCCTCCCCTGCCCAAGGACACGACGGACCGCAACCGCACCAGCCCGTTCGCGTTCACCGGCAACCGCTTCGAGTTCCGCGCCGTCGGCTCCAGCCAGTCGATCGCCGGGCCGCAGGTCGTGCTCAACACGATCATGGCCGAATCGCTGGACTACGTCGCGACCGAGCTCGAGAAGGCGCCGAAAGACCCGAAGAAGTTTAACGCCGCCGTGCAGAAGCTCCTGCAGAAGATCATCCGCGAGAACGGGCGCGTGATCTTCAACGGCGACAACTACAGCGCCGAGTGGCGTGCCGAGGCCGCCCGCCGCGGCCTGCCCAACTCCGCCTCGACGCCCGAGGCGATCGACGCGATGGAGACCAAGGAGACGTACGAGGTCTTCGCCAAGTACGGCGTCCTGAGCCACCGCGAGGCCGAGAGCCGCTTCGAGATCTACCGCGAGAAGTATGTCAAGGACGTGCTGATCGAGGCCAAGCTGTGCCTGAGCATGGCCCGCACCATGATCTTCCCGGCCGGCGTCAAGTACCAGCAGCTGCTGGCGCAGACGGTCGCCTCGCTGAGCGCGGTCAACAAGGTCGGCTGCACGAGCACGCTGGACGAGGTCGACGGGCTGCTGGCCGAGCTGCAGAAAGCGATGCAGAAGCTGGAGCAGGTCAGCCACATTCCTGAGGGCCTGTCGGTGAAGAAGCAGTGCGTCTATCTGCTGGAGACGGTCATCCCGGTGATGGTCGAGACCCGCAAGGTTGCGGACGCGATCGAGCGCATCTGCGCCGACGATATGTGGCCGCTGCCGACGTATCAGGAAATGCTCTTCATCCGCTAAGGCGCGGGGAGCACTCGCGGTGGCGCCGCGGACGAGTCGGGGCTCTGCCCCGCTCAGACGAAGCGCCGCCGCGAGGCCGTTATCACAGAAGGGGAGTCGCGCATGCACAAGCCGTTTGGATACTGTCGTGTGGGTGCCGCGATTCCCCTCGTGCGTCCAGGCGCGGTGTCGGCCAACATCACGTCGCTGACGCTCCTCGCCAAGAAGGCCGCCGAGGCGGGGACGGACGTGTTGGTTTTCCCCGAGCTGTGCGTGACGGGCTACACGTGCGCCGACCTGTTCTTCCAGCAGGCGCTGCTGGACGCGGCGGAAAAGGGGCTGGCCGTTTTTCTTAAGAAGATCTGGCAGTTCGACACGCTCATCATTCTGGGCCTGCCCGTCCGGCTCGACGGCATGCTGTTCAACTGCGCGGTGGCCTGCCGCCAGGGCAACATCCTCGGGGTCGTGCCCAAGACCCACCTGCCCAACACGCGCGAATTCTACGAGCAGCGCTGGTTCGCCTCCGCAGCCTGCACGCAGGCCAAGACCGTCCGCGTCTGCGACGAAGAGGTGCCGTTCGGCACCGACCTGATTTTCCAGTCCCTCGGCTCGGCGGACTGCTCGGTGGGAGTCGAGATCTGCGAGGATCTCTGGAGCCCGGTTCCCCCGTGCACGCGCCTCGCCCTGAACGGCGCCTCCATCCTCTGCAACCTCTCGGCCAGCAACGAGCTGGTCGGCAAGCACGAGTACCGGCGCGACCTGGTTCTGCAGCAGTCCGCCCGCTGCTTGTCCGCGTACGTCTACGCGGGGGCGGGGCCGGGCGAATCCAGCACGGACCTGGTCTTCGGCGGCCACGCCCTGATCGCCGAGAACGGACGCATGCTCGCCGAGAACCGCCGCTTCGAGCGCGAGCCCAACCTCGTCATGGCGGACGTCGACCTCGCCTTTCTCAAGTTCGAGCGGCACCAGAACAAGTCGTACAGCCTCTGCGCCTCGCAGGCGGAGCCGATCCGCCGGGTCGTCTACGACGCGGCGGACGAGGAGGTCGCCTGCGACGGCCTGATGCGCGCCGTCGATCCGCGTCCCTTCGTGCCCTCGGACGAGGCCTTGCGCAACCGTCGCTGCGAGGAGATTTTTGCGATCCAGAGCACGGGGCTGGCCACGCGCCTGCTGCACGCCAGCTGCCGCCAGGTCGTGGTCGGCCTTTCGGGCGGGCTCGACTCGGCGCTCGCGCTGCTGGTCATCTGCGAGGCCTTCGAGCGCGTGGGCTTCGAGCGCGCGGGCATCCACGCGGTCACCATGCCGGGGTTCGGCACCACGGGCCGCACGCTGGCCAACACCATGCGCCTGTGCGAGGGGCTGGGCGTGCCGCTCGAGCGCATCGACATCACGGCGGCTTGCACGCAGCACCTGTCCGATATCGGGCATTCGGGCGTGGCGCACGATATCGCCTACGAGAACACCCAGGCGCGCGAGCGCACGCAGATCCTGATGAACAAGGCCAACATGCTCGGCGCGCTCGTGATCGGCACGGGAGACCTGTCCGAGCTGGCGCTGGGGTGGTGCACCTACAACGGCGACCACATGAGCATGTACGGCGTGAACAGCGGCGTGCCCAAGACGCTGGTGCGCTACCTGGTCCGCTGGGTCGCCGACCACCGCTCGAACCCCATGACCGCCGCCGCGCTCACCGACATCCTCGCCACGCCCGTTTCGCCGGAGCTGCTGCCGCCTGACAAGGACGGAAAAATCGCCCAGAAGACCGAGGACGTGATCGGCCCTTACGAGCTGCACGACTTCTTCCTCTACCACTTCGTGCGCTGTGGAGCGCCCGTCGAGAAGATCCGCTACCTCGCGGGCATCGCGTTCAAGAACAGCTACAGCGTCCCCGAGATCGACCGCTGGCTGGCGCTCTTCGTCAAGCGCTTCTTCTCGCAGCAGTTCAAGCGCTCCTGCATGCCAGACGGGCCGAAGGTCGGCTCGATCAACCTCTCGCCGCGCGGCGACTGGCGCATGCCGAGCGACGCCTCGCCCGAAGCCTGGCAGTGACGGCAAGCGGCAAGCAGGAGCTGGCCGCTCATTCCCGCTCCTAACTCCTAACGACGCCTTCCTCCGGCGGCGCAAGGGCGCACGCCCTACCGCAGGCGGCTTTCCTTCAGGTAGAGCTCCAGCGCCTCGCGGTCGTCCTTGCGCCCGTACTGCACGTGCTCGCGCATGGCGCGCTCGGCGTCGTCCGGATTGCCCTTGGAGATTTTGCGCACGAGGATCTGATGCCAGCCGTCCGGGATCGGCAAGAAGCGGATCGCCTTGAGGCTGTTGAGGCTCATGTAGCGCTGAAACCAGACGCGCCGAAGCTGGTCGGCGAACACCGCGTGCCCGCTCGCTTGGCTCAGCTCGAGATGGAACTCGAAGTGCAGCTGGTTCCCCAGCGACGGGTCGGGCGTGTCCGCGCGGATGAAGCGGTCCACTTGCGCCGCCCGCTTCATCAGTTTCTCGATCGCCTCCGGCGCCGCATTCTGCGCGCAGAGCCGCGCCGCCTGGCACTCGAGCGCCTCGCGCAGCATCAGATCGTCGTCGATCTCCTCGATGGTCATCGTGCGCACGCGGCACCCGCTCAACGCGCGGTTCTCCACGTAGCCGTCGATCTCCAGCATGTAGAGCGCTTCGATCACCGGAATCGTGCTGACGCCCAGCCGCTCGGCCAGCGCCTTGCGCACGAGCCGCTCGCCCGGCTTGAGCCGCCCCGACAGGACGTCGTCACGCAACACCGCATAAACTCGGCGCGAGAGGGTGTTCTCCGCGTCCGAGACGGCCGGCTGCCGCTTCTCTGAATAGTTTGCCATAAGAATGTGTCCAATATATCAAACGCTGTCTAAAATGGTCAATAGCG
>CAYLUN010000140.1:0-10976 GCA_964386865.1 uncultured Lentisphaeraceae bacterium
GCCTACAGCCTACAGCCTACCGCGTCTGGCGGTGCCGGTTGGGGAACGTGACCGACGCGGTGAACTCTTCGGTGGACTCGTTATCGCCGGTGGCGGGCAGCAGCCGGAAGCGGTAGGGCGTGCCCCACGGGTCGCGGAACGCGCCGTTCACCATTTGCGCGTTGAGGTAGACCGTCTGCTCGGTGTTCTGGCCCAGCAGCTCTTTGAGCGCGCTTTCGGAGGCCTCGACCTGCTCGCCTTCGACCTGCACGGGCCAGTCGTCGTAGGCCGCCTCGTAGGAGAGCCAGGCGCTGATCAGCTGCCGCAGCTCGGTGTGGGCCCTGGCCACGCGCGCCTGGTTGCGGGCCTGGCCGATTCCGGAGAAGGCCACGCCCATCAGGATGCCCAGAATGCCGACCACGACCATCATCTCGATCAGCGTAAAGGCGTTCGACGAGCGGTTCCCGCTGAGCGCGCGCAGCCGGCGCCCCAGCTTCCAGCTTCCAGCTTCCCGATTTCCGATTTCCGATTTCCGATTCATGTCGCTCACTCCTTGACCCAGGTCTGGAGATCGTCCCGGGTGTTCCACGCCTTGTCCGGCCCGGCCGAGGCGGCGCCGATGTCGAGGCTGTAGCCCTTGGTTGTGACCTGCGCCTTGATGGTGACGTAGAGCGGGAGGCCCGCCGAGCCCACGGACGAGTTCACGGGCGAGATGTCCGTAATCTTGGTCTGGAGCTGGCTTCTGCTGCCCGACGTCGCCACGAAGTCCATCACGTTGGAGTCGTTCACCTCGGTGCCTCCGCCGGCCTTGAGCTTGGTCTCTCGGCGGTCGCCTTGGGTCGTGTATTCGACGTAGGTGACCGCGCGCATGGCGGGGTCGGCCCCGGCTCCCGTCAGCGTGTAGAAGCGCAGGCCGCTGCTGAACGACTGGCTGCCGCCGAGCTGTCGGCGGACGTTCGGCTCGATGGCGTTCTGGTCGACGGCGGCGGAGGCGTCGCGCTGCATCGCGCCGAGCACGGAGCGGACGCGCATATAGCCGTCGGCCCGCCTGGAGCCGATGCGCCAGGCGGTACTCGTGCCCTGAAAGAGCATCGCCAGCATCATGACGAGCACCACGAGGATCGCCGCGGCCACGAGCATCTCGATCATCGAGAAGCCGCTTCTGTTTCGTTTCGTCTTCATCTCAAAACCTCTGCTGTTACGGGATGCCTTGGAACATCACTTCCGCGTAGTAGATGGGGTTGTTGGTGACTTGGTCGAACTTGCTGACTGTACCCACCAGGTCGGTCGACTGCACCAGGATCCCCATGATCCGGTCGGAGGCGCCGGGGACGAGGCAGCAGGCGATCTTGAAATGCGTGTCCCGCTGCATTTTGGGATACGCGGTCGTGCGCAGCTCGCTGCTGATGAAGCTGGGCACCTTGTCGCTCAAATCGGTGATCCGCTGGCCCTGGAGCCGCGGGGTTTGCGACCACTGCTGCCAGGTGACGTTGGTCTGCGAGGCGATGGCCACCACCTGGTTGAGCACGTAGTCGGCGAACATCGACTGCTTGAGGTCGGCCGCGCCCTGGGTGCTCTCGCGCAGGCCGAGCGGATAGAGGGCCACCATGCCCAGAACGCCGATCGCCATCACGAAGATCGCCATGTTGACTTCGATCAGCGAGAAGCCGGTCCCTGTCGTGTTTTTTTTCATGCCTAATTCTCGGTGAGGGGGGAGCGCCGCGCCGGCGGCCCTGCGAACCTCCGGCCCTCGGTTACTGCCACATCCCGGAGTACTGGATGTTGCCGGTCGCCGGGGAGACTTTCACGGTGGTGCTCTTGTTGGGGGGCAGCTTCTCCGCGATGGTGAAGGAGCTGCCGCCGGTCAGCTTCGCCGTGCCGTTTGGATTGAAGGTGACGGTGATCGCGCTCGAGATGCTCGACTGGAGCTGCTTGAACTCGAAGTTGCGGGGGAGCGTGCCCATGGGGCCGGCTTCGATGCCGTAGGGGTCGCCGATCTCCCACGAAGCCGGGTTGGCGTTCTGCACGTTGCTGTTGATCCTGAACGAGAAGGAGTTGAGCGAGTAGCCGCCCGAGCGCTCCGAGCTGTTCATGAAGGGATTGCCTGAGGCGGAGCGGCGGTCGGAGAGGTCGTAGGGCTCGACCCACGGAAAGACGTTCGACCATTTGCCCTGCACCAGGTTGTAGAGCCGCATGCTGCCCTTGTATTCCGGGCCGTACCCCGTGGTGCCGAAGATCTTCTCGATCTCGGAGAACTCGTCCGCCAGCCGGTCGCCCTTGACGAAGGACATGCGCCCGACCTCTTTGCAGAGCGCGTAGGACGGCGTCACGTAGTTGGCGGCCGTCGAGTCGGCCCCCGTAACCTCATTGAACAGCACGACGCTGACGCGCGAGTTCTCCATACAGGCGCGCTGGCGCGCGAGGATGAGCGTGTTCACGAAGTGCTTGAGGGCGCTGCGGCGCGTCATGCTGCGCACGGCGCCGAAATAGCTGGTGACGCTCAGGGTGGTCAGCAGCGCCATAATCGCCATCACCGCCAGCAGCTCCATCAGGGAGAAGCCGCGGGCGCGTCCGGCCCTGTTCATCTTTCCGATCAGTGTCATGGTGTCTGGCTGCTCCGGTTAGCGCGTGCAGATGTGGTCCTCGCCCTCCCGCACCACCTTCACGGTGTCGGTGAGCGGCTGGTAGCACACGCAGAAGAACTTGAACACGCTGGTGTCGTTCGGCAGGGGGTAGCCGAGGGGGGCGTTGGTCCGGCGCAGCTCGAGGGCCGAGCGCAGCGTCATGCGTTCGGAGTCGACAATGGTGAACAGGGCCGAGGCGTCGAGGAACACCGTGCGGCTCTCGCCCGCCGCGCCGTGGTACATCTTCTTGAAAATCTTGTAGTTGTCGGCGCCGTGGCACCAGTACGGGTTTCCGTCGCCGCGCCCCGGGATGAGGTCGCTGAGCGAGAACGGCCACTCGTTCTCCTGGGCGCGGTAGTTCTGGAGCGCGACCTGCAGGCCCATGATCATCGCGTCGATGCGCTTGCTGCGGCTCTGCTTGATGGCCTTGCTCGCCGCACCGACGGCAAGCGTCGCAAGGATCGCCATGATCGAGATCACCACCAGCAGCTCGAGCATGGTAAACCCGCGCCGCGCCGCCCTGCCTGTGTTGTCCGTTTTCATCCGCTCTTCCTTTGCTCCTGTCCCGCTGGCCTTCGCCCGCCGCCCCTTAATTGCCGCTGCTCTTCGCTGTGCCGTGGCTCCAGCTCAGGCGGTCGTCGTAGGGGTAGCGCCCCCGGGCTTTCGGGTTACGGCTGTTGAGGTCGTCCATGCCGTCCGGCCCGCGCGACCAGACGAGGACGGCCGCGCGGACGCGGACGCCCTGCGGCGCGCCCTCGGTCCCGTCCACATACCCGTCGAAATCCTTGTCGAGGCGGTATTGGAGGCGGTGATCGCTGACGTCGGACTCGCTGGCGTTGGCGTTTTTGCGCATGATGGCCTTGCCCCAGGGGTCCAGCAGGCCGTGGCGGTCGGGGCTGTCCAGGTTCTTCGTGCGAGACGCGTAGCTCTTCCACGTGGTGACGTCCAGCAGCTTCGCCTCTTGCAGAATCGAGCACGCGTCGGCGTTGAACTCCGTGTTGTTCAGCAGCGCAGCGGGCCAGTTGCGCTCGGTCTGCAGGTAGATGGTCAAGGCGGTCGACACCAGGTGCACCTGGCTCTGGGCCCGCGACTGCCACGCGGTTGTCTTGAGGTAGCCGAACGAGCCGAGCAGCGAGGCCGAGAGAATGCCGATGATGCCGAGCACCACGAGCATCTCGGTCAGGGTAAAGCCGCCGCGGCTGCCCGCCTGCGGAACCGTTTGACACGTAGAGGACGCCTGTTTCATAACGTTATCACTCTCGCACTTCAGCACTTCAGCACTTTAGAACTTTAGAACTCTCGCACCTTGCCCGCCGCTTACTGGTCGAACTTCACGATGTCGTCGCCCATCCAGCCAGCCGCCCACGCGCGCTCCTTGGCGGGAAGGTTCTCGATCTTGATCCACGGCGGGAAGGTCCGGCCGTTGGGGCCGGCCGACCAGAGGCGGTAGCTCTGATACGGGGGCGGCGAATAGTAGAAAAGCTCACCGCCCCAGCCGTCCCGGATGGAGACATACTGGAGCACGTACTTCTGGTTGTTCTCCTCGTACGAGCGCATGTCCACCAGCTTGCCGCTCGCGTCCCGCACCTCGCTGACCCGGAACCCCTCCGAGTCCGTGTAGGGCTCCTGCAGGTTGATGCCCAGGATCGAGCGGCCGTGCATGACGATCTTCTCGAGGTTCGGCAGCCAGCGGGCCACGGTGCGGTTCTCGAGCATCTGCTGGGCCTCCAGCGCATTGCGCGTGCTGCTGACGTCCGAGGCGGGGTTGTGCTTCTTCCACTGGCGGCTCCGGTAGAAGTTGTTGTCGGGCTCCTGATTCGAGTCGGTGGCCGAGATTCCCGTAAAGCCGACCAGCTCCACGCGCGGCAGGAGGAAGGAGAGCAGGCCGAACTTGAAGACCTTGATTTCCTCCCACTCCTCCTCGGGGTTCGAGGCGGCGGTCGAGGCGAGCAAGGTGTTGGGGCTCATGATCTTCCAGTCGTCGAAGGTCCGGTTGATGTAGGTGTCCAGGCCTTTGACGGAGGGGAACTCGAACGAGACGGGCTGGCTTCGGCAGGCCCGCGTGCAGCGCGCGGCGAAGCCCGCCTCGGAGTCGGCGGACGACACGCTCTGGCCGAAGTCGTCCTTCTCCCCCGCGGCCCACGGGTCCGGCGAGCTGTACTGCGCCACAGACGGGTAGTAGCCGTACTCGCCGTAGAAGCCGGAGATGGCGTTCTGGACGCGCTGGATGCGGGCGATGGTCTCGGCCTTGTGGTTCATCTGGCCGATCACGCTCATCATTTGGAAGACCGCGCCGATCAGGATGGCGATGATCGCCACCACGACCATCAGCTCGATGAGCGTGAAGGCGTGGCGGCCAGGCCGGGCACGGCTTGTCACTGGGGTTCTCATGACCGACACCTTCTTCCTTTACGCCGCCGAGCCGAGCGAGCTGATGATCTGGATCATGGGCATGAACATGGCGATGACGATCGTGCCGACGATCATGGCCAGCATGATGATCATCAGCGGCTCGATCACCGACGTCAGGCCGGCCACGGCGTTGTCGACCTCGTCGTCGTACGTGTCCGCGATGCGGGTGAGCATGTCGGGCAGGGCGCCCGTCTCCTCGCCGACCTCGACCATGGAGATCACCATCGGGGGAAAGACCTTGCTGTTCGCCATCGGCGAGGTCATGCTCTCGCCTTCCTTGACGCTGTCGTGCACGGCCTGGATGGCGCGCGAGATCACGGCGTTGCCCGTGGTGTCGCGCACGATGACCAGCGCCTGCAGGACCGGCACGCCCGACGAGAGCAGGGTGCCCAGGGTGCGCGTCATGCGGGCCACCGCGGTGCGGCGCACCAGCGAGCCGAACATGGGCGCGTGGATCTTGGCGACGTCCAGCACGTAGCTGCCCGTCCGGGTCTTGGCGAAGAGCTTGAAGAGCACCACGATGCCCGCGATCGCGGCGGCGACCATGATGCCGTTGTGCATGACCAGGTTGCTGGCGTCCATCACGAACTGGGTGATGGCGGGCAGCGGCTTGCCCTCGAGCAGGTCGTTGAAGATGTCCTTGAACTTGGGGATCACGGCCACGAGCAGGAAGCAGGTGATGCCGATGGCGGCGCAGAACACGACGATGGGGTAGACCATCGCGCCCTTGACCTTGTTCTTGATGCGCTCGGCCTTCTCGGCGAACTCGGCCAAGCGGTTCAGCACCACCTCCAGCACGCCGCCGGCCTCGCCCGCGCGAACCATGTTGATGTAGAGGTTGTTGAAGATCTTGGGGTAGTTCTGGAGCGACTCCGAGAAGGTGCTGCCGCTCTCGACGGCCTCGCACATGCCGGAGAGCGCGTCCTTGAGGGCCGCGTTGGGGGTCTGGCGCTGCAGCACGTGCAGGCCGCGCAGGAGCGGCAGGCCGGCGTCAACCAGCGTGGCGAGCTGGCGGGTGAGGGTGGTGAGGTCCTTCTGCTTGACCTTGCCGCGCAAGAACTTTGGCAGCTTCAGCTCGATCTTGGCCATCGGCTTCTTGGCGCCTGGCGCGGCCTTCTTGGAGCCGGCGGCCGGGGGGTTTCCCTTGGCCGGGGGGGTGCCGCCGTCCGAGCCGCCCGTGACGCCGATCGCGGTTGGGAAGAGCCCCTGGCCGCGGACTTTGGCAACGGCCTGCGCCTGGTTGGGGGCTTCGATCGTGCCGCGCGTCTCTTTGCCGGCGGAATCCACAGCGGTGTAGGCGAATTTGGGCATAACTGACTCCAGCGTCGTCGTTCTCAACACATCCCGCACAGGGATCTGTCCGGCCACGGAACCCCGGGCCCACGCGGCGGACGGATGTCAGGATATGTCTTTCCTTGGACTGTAACGCCGCAGTATACCACAGTACGCAGGCGTCGTGCAAACCCAAAGGCGGACTAAAGGGTAATCGGGGGTGCGATTGCAAACTATTGCAATCGCACAGAATTCAGAAGCCAGAAGCCAGAATTCAGGAGTTGGATGCCAACGAGTTATGTCCGATTCGCGCGAGATTCTTCCTGTCTCCTCTTTGGGAGACACCTTTTTGGGCGGCGCTTTCGTATGTAAGTCGTTGCGAAGCAATTCTGAATTCTGACTCCTGAATTCTGACTTCTGGGTGCGATGCAACGAAGTAAAATCGCACCCGGTAATCGGTTGGTGACAGGGGTGGCGCGAGAAGGGCGCGTTTCAGATGAAAGCGTGTCGGAAGACTGGGAGTGCGGGCGCCCCCGCCCGCAACAACGTGGGTGACGCGACAGTCCGCAAGTGGTTGTTCCACGTTTGGCTGCGTGCCAGCCTTGCGCGCACGTTCGCTAGGCGGGCGGGGGCGCCCGCACTCCCAGGCGCTCCGCACACGACACGCACGAACCTCGCACTCCCGCTGTCACCAACCGATTACGACTAAAGGCGTATAAAACAGCGGGGGCCCGCGTTGCCGCAGGCCCCCGTATGTCAATCCTTGATCAGGCCGATCAAACGCTTACTTGATCACGGCCTTGATGAAGTTGTTGCCAGCCATGTCGACTTCGATCGTCGCGGTCTGGTTCAGCTGGAGCGTGACGGTGAACTCCGTGCCGGCCGGCTCGGTCAGCAGGGTGTCCAGCGCGCTGGCGGTGTAGACCACCAGCGTGCCGTTGATCGTGTCGAAGTCGACGGCGTTGCCGGTCGAGCCGACGGTGATCGTCGCAATGCCGGTGTTGCTGTCAACCACGATGTCCGTGATCACGAGTTCCGGGTTGGTGCCCGGGGCGAGGTTGCACAGGTAGTCGTCCAACATCGCGCCCGTGAGCGCGCTCGCGCTGAGGCTGTTGGCGATCGCCCATGTCGCGACCTTGTCGGCGGGATAACTGCCGCCGCCGAGGCCGGTGGCGATGCCGGTGCTGGTCGAGAAGGGCTGCACGTCGATGGTGATCGTCTGCTCGGACGTCGCGCTGACGATACCGGTGGAGACGTTGACCAGGGCGCCCGGAACAGGCAGGCCCACGTAGGTCGCGTCGCCCGTGCCGGTGACCGAGGTGATCTCGTACCAGTCGTTCGCGTCGATCACGATCTCCGAGTCCTTGGCGACCGTGCCGCCCTTGGCGACCGGCGTTCCGCCCACGGTGACCGCGAACAGGCCGTCGTCGCCGATTGCCCAGTCGAGCGTCAGCATCACGGACGAGGCGAAGGTGAGCGTGACTTCGTCGGCGATAACCAGCTCGTCCACCATGCCGGTGCCCTGGAAGGCGACGGCGCTGAGGGAGCCCTGGTTGGAGGCCGAGTAGAAGTAGGAGCCGGTCGAAGGCTCATAGTCCAAGCTCATGCCGTCGTCGTCCTCGATCAGCACGCCGTCCAGGTAGACCTGGAAGACTTTGTCGAGTTCCGCGTCAGGCATGTTGCTCAGCCGGATCGTCAGGCGGTACCACTGCTCCGGGTTGATCGCCACCGTGGTCGGCGTCGAAACGGGATTGTTCCCCGCGCCTTCAACACCGTGGAAGATGCAGAGGTTGGAGTGGACGTTCACGAACACCGCCGCCTTGACGCTCGAGTCCAAGATCGACGGGTCATCCTCGCTCGGGGTGAACTTGATCAGCGTGTCGACGTAGATGGGCGAGGCGTCCGAGAACGGCAAGGACGAGCCAGCCGTGCGCATCAGGGTCTGCCCTTCGGTCTCAAGGTTGAGCACGAGGTTGGAGACCGCGCCCGCCATCGGGCGGGGAGATGCCGCATAGCCTTGGTTGACCACGTCTGCGTTGACGATCTTCGACGCGTCGCCGTCAGCCGTGAACCAGTTTGTCACCAAGGGAAGGCCGAAGCCGTTATTCGTGGCCTTGTAGAAGACGATCGGCATCCCGTTCGTGGCGGGGAATGCGTCAATCACGTCGTTCTCGAACGAGTCTCCGAGGTGTGTGGCGGCCGTTGCGCTCAACGCGCAAACGCCCGCGCACAGCAGCGCGAACTGAAGCATACGCTTTGAAGTCAGGTTCATTAAAGAAACCCTCCGTTCAGTTGCTTGAACTTGTTAATCCTGCAAACATTCAAAATCCCGCCCGACGACAGAAAACACTCGTTTACCATGCCACCGGACAAGACCATTCTTTCGTTGTAGGCATAGAATAAGCCAAAAGGCGGGCGCGTTGCAAGTGCGAAATGGGGCTTTTTTGAGGGCCGCTTCAGGCGAGGCCTTAGGGTGCGACTCAGCGTTTGGCTGATGGCCGTTTTTTTGCTGACCGACCTTGTGCGGCAAGGGGGTTCTATGGAATAATCCCCCTGTGACGTTGACCCCTGACACGCTCGTCCTTGGCGGACTGCTGGCTGCCGTCGCGGCCCTCCAGCTTCTGGCGCTGCTGCGCAAGCAGGCGTCGCAGGAGGACCTGCGCCGGCTGGACACGCTGCTGCGCGAGGAGTTCGGCCGCAGCCGGGAGGCCGCGGCCGCCGAGGCCCGCGCCCTGCGCGACGAGACCGCCCGCGCCCTGCGCGACCTCGGCGAGGTCTCGGGCCGCGGCGTCGGCCAGCTCGGCGAGGCCCAGCGCGAGCAGCTCCGGCTCTTCAGCGAGCGGCTGGAGGCCCTGACCCGCTCCCTCGCCGAAGGCGCGGCCCTCCAGCGCGCCGAGCTGGCCACCAGCCAGACGCGCCTGTCCGAGTCCGTCAAAGGCCAGCTCGAGAGCATCCGCGCCTCGGTCTCCTGCGAGCTGGAGAAGGTGCGGGCCGAGAACGCCGCCAAGCTGGAGGAAATGCGCAAGACCGTGGACGAGAAGCTCCACGACACCTTAGAGAAGCGGCTCGGCGAAAGCTTCGCGCTGGTCAGCCGGCGGCTCGAGGACGTGGCCAAGGGCCTCGGCGAGATGCAGCAGCTCGCCGCCGGCGTCGGCGACCTGAAGAACGTCCTCACCAACGTCAAGAGCCGCGGCACCTGGGGCGAGTTCCAGCTCGGCGCCCTGCTGGCCGAGATCCTGACGCCCGACCAGTACGCCGCCAACGTCAAGACCAACCCCCGCTCGTCCGAGCTGGTCGAGTTCGCCGTCCGCCTGCCGGGCCGGAGCGACGAGACCGGCCCCGTCTGGCTGCCGATCGACGCGAAATTCCCCAAGGAGGACTACGAGCGGCTTCAGGCCGCCGCCGACCGGGCGGACAAAGAGGCGGTCGAACAGGCGCTCAAGGGCCTTGAGCGCCGTATCAAAGATTCAGCTAAGGATATACACGACAAATACTTAGCTCCACCCTATACCACCGATTTCGGGATCCTCTTCTTGCCCACCGAAGGCCTGTACGCCGAGGTCTTGCGCCGCCCCGGGCTGGTGGACGAACTCCAGCGCACCTACCGCGTGAGCGTCGCGGGGCCCACCACCCTGACCGCCCTGCTGAACAGCCTCCAGATGGGGTTCCGCACCCTGGCCATCGAGAAGCGCAGCAGCGAGGTGTGGCGGGTGCTCGGCGCGGTCAAGAGCGAGTTCCTGAAGTTCGGCGAGGTGTTCGAGCGCGTGCAACGCAAGATCGAGGACGCCGACAAGATCCTCAAGAGCGCCGAGATCCGAACCCGCGCCATGAACCGCAAGCTGCGGGCCGTGGAGGCCCTGCCCGAGGTCGAGGCGCTCCAGCAGCTCGACCTGGGGTCAGAGGCCGAGGAGGAGGAACACGAGCCGTCGTGAATCTGTAAGTTATTATGGAAGAGACATTTGTACATCTATGCGAGCACCTCTCAAACCACCTTTGGCTTCAGGCCCTGCTGGTGGCTGCGGGCACCTGCTTCTTGGAGGACGCCGCCCGCTGCGGCGTGGGCCTGCTGGTGGCCGCCGGCCACGTCGGCTGGTGGCTGGCCTTCGTGTCGATGACCGTCGGCGGGGTGATTGGCGACGTCGCGCTGTATGTGATCGGCCGCTACGCGACCGAGTTTCTGCTCCGCCGCCGCTGGGTGGACGCGTCACGCCTGACCTGGATGGAGACGCACTTTCAGAGCCACGCCTTTAAGTCGGTCATCTTCGCGCGCTTCATCCCGGGCGCCCGCACCGTGGTCTACGCGGCCGCAGGAGCCATCCGCTACCCGCTGCCGCGCTTCACGGCCATGCTGGCTGTGGCGGCGGTGGTTCAGTCGCTGCTCTATTTGCAGGTGGCCGAGTTTGTCGGCGCCAAGATCCTGCCCTATCTGGGCAACATGCGGCTGCAGGTCGCGGTCTTCGTGGTGATCGTCCTGATCGTGGTGCTCACCCGCCACATCCTCGCGAGGCGGCGCAAGGCCCAGGCGCTTCCGGCTGACCTCTGACCTCCGCCCTCCGCCCTCCGCCCTCCGCCCTCTGACCTCTGACCTCCGCCCTCTGACCTCTGACCTCTGACCTCTGACCTCTGACCTCTGACCTCTGACCTCTGACCTCCGCCCTCTGACCTCTGACCTCTGACCTCTGACCTCTG
>CAYLUN010000141.1:0-10877 GCA_964386865.1 uncultured Lentisphaeraceae bacterium
TTCATGCCGGTGGGCACCCAGGCCACGGTCAAGGCGCTCGAGCCGCGCGACCTCGTGGAGGCGGGCGCGTCCATCATCCTGGGCAACACCTACCACCTGCTGCTTCGGCCGGGAATGGACGTGATGGCGGCCTGCGGCGGCCTGCACGCCTTCATGGGCTGGAGCCGGCCGATCCTGACGGACAGCGGCGGGTTTCAGGTGTTCAGCCTGAACAACCTGCGCAAGATCCGCGCGCACGGGGTGGAGTTTCGCTCGCACATCGACGGGTCGAAGTTCTTTCTGGGGCCGACGGAGGCGATGGCCGTGCAGCGCACGCTGGGCTCGGACATTGCCATGTGTTTCGACGAGTGCATGCCGTACCCGTGCGACCCACAATACGCTTGTCAGTCTGTGGATAAGACCCTATTATGGGCCGCTCAATGTCTGGAGCAGTCGCGTGCGCCAGGCCAGCTGGTGTTCGGCATCGTGCAGGGCGGCGAATACGCGGAGCTGAGGGAGCGGTGCGCGCGCGAGCTGACGGCGATGGGCTTCGACGGCTACGCGGTCGGCGGCGTCAGCGTCGGCGAGCCCGAGGACGTGATGCTCAGGGGCGTCGAGGACGGCGTGCGCGGCCTGCCGCGCGAGCGGCCGCGCTACGTGATGGGGCTCGGCGACCTGTTCCAGATGTGCGAGTCGGTGGCGCGCGGCGTGGACATGTTCGACTGCGTGATACCGACGCGCGTGGCGCGGCACGGCACGGCCCACACGCGCGGGGGCACCTACCCCGTGAAGGGCGGGTCGTACAAGGCTGACCTGCGGCCGGTGGAGGAGGGGTGCTCGTGCTACTGCTGCCAGAATTTCTCGCGGGCCTACGTGCGGCACCTGCTCAACGTGGGCGAGATCTTGGGCGTGCGGCTGCTGACGATCCACAACATGCACTGCTACCTCGCGTTTATGCGCGAGATGCGCGAGGCGATCGCCAACGACGCCTTCAGCGAGTGGCGGCAGTCGGTGGAGTCGGTTCTGAGGCCGGCCGGGCTGAAATCCCGGGCGGGCTGATCGTGGGGACTAGAGGAGTGCCGGACGTGAGGAGTGCCGGGCGCGCGTTGAGAACGTTTTCTCAGTCGTTCGCCGTTCCGGCCCTCCAATGCTCCGGCTTCGTAACAGGAGGACGCGGATGAATGCAGGAGTCATAATGGCGGAGGCCGCTCAGCAGAGCGCGCTCGGCGGGGTCAACTTCTTTGTGATGATCGCGCTGTTTTTCGGCCTGATGTACGTGATGATGATCAGACCCCAGCAGCGCAAGGAGAAGGAGCGGCTGCGCATGATCGCCGAGCTGCGGGCCGGCCAGCGGGTGCTGTTCGCGGGCGGCTTGGTCGGCACGATCGCCGAGGCGCGCCAGCACACGTTCATGGTTGAGATCGCGCCCAAGGTGACGGTCGAAGTCGCCCGCGGCGCCGTCAGCCGCGTGATGAAAGAAGGCGAGACCGCAACGATGGAAGAGACCAAGTAGCGAGCCCGCAACTTTTTCAATTTCATGGATGAAACCGGACACGGGAGTGTGCTATCATAAGCACTCTTTTGATTCGGATTGGTTTTATTGTGTCGAACTGTGGAGCTGTTGAGCAATGAGTAGAAATGACCTCTGGAAGTGGCTGGTTCTTGCGATTGTGACAGTGCTGTCGGTGTATGTGATTACGCCGCCGACGGGGAAGAACGGCAAGATCCGCCTGGGGCTTGATCTGAAAGGCGGCACGAGCTTCACCATCGCGATTGACGAGAAGAAGCTGAGCGACAGCATCAAGGCGGGCGATCCTGAACTGTCGGACATGGAAGTTCAGAATCAGGTGAACAACATCCTGCGGGACGCGGACGCGCGGGCGATCGAAGTGATCCGCAACCGCATCGACAAGATCGGCATCAGCGAGCCGGTCATCCAGGGCGGCAAGAACCACCGGATCACGGTGCAGCTGCCGGGCGCCACGGCCGAGCAGCGCGACGACGCGGAGACGAGCATCAAGAGCGCGGCGTTCCTCGAATTCAAGCTCGTGCACAAGCAGAACGACCAGCTTGTCGACGCGCTCTTCAAGTCTGGGCGCGTCCCCGAAGGCTATCAGGTCGCCGAAGATGGCCGGTCTTTCAAGCGCGCCGACAAGGAGACCGTCGACAAGCTGAACAAGGATGCGGACTATGCCCACCGCCTCTCCCTGTTCGAAGTTCCTGACCCGCGTTACTCGTTCATGCTGGAGCGGTCGCAGAACGCGAACGGGACGGTCACCTTTAAGCCGATTTATGTGCTGCGCAAGGCTGAGATGACGGGCGAGGCGCTGGATCAGGCCGAGGTCGACTTGGAGAGCATGACCGGGCGCGTCTACGTGTCCCTCAAGTTCAACGCCAAGGGCGCGGCGGAGTTTGCCCGGCTGACCAAGGCGTTCTCGCCCCGCGGCTCGCGCAACAAGGACAGCGACGTCGGCCGCCAGCTCGCGATCGTGCTGGACGACACGCTCTACTCCGCGCCGGTCATCAAGACCGAGATCCCCAACGGGCGCGCGGTCATCGAGGGCAACTTCTCGCGCGCCGACGCGAACCTGCTGCGCAACATCCTGAACGCGGGATCCCTGCCGGCCCCGATGAAGATTCTCGAGAAGCGCGCGGTGGAGTCGACGCTTGGCGCCGACGCGGTCCGCAGCGGCGTCAACGCGGCCATTCTGGCGACGATCTTGGTGGCCCTCTTCATGCTGTGCTACTATTTCTACTGCGGCCTGATCGCCAACGTAGCCCTGCTCTTGGACCTCATCCTGCTGCCCGCCGGACTGGTTATCGCCTCGAACATTCTCGGCATCTTCGCCAAGGATTCGGCCCTCAGCGGCAACAGTGCGTTTGTGCTGCCGGTGCTCACCATGCCCGGCATCGCCGGCATCGTGCTGACGCTCGGCATGGCCGTGGATGCCAACGTGCTGATCTTCGAACGTATGCGCGAAGAGTTCGCGCTGGGCAAGTCGGTTCGCGCGGCTGTGGCGGCGGGCTATGAGCGCGCCTTCCTTGCGATTTTCGACTCCAACATCACGACGCTCCTGACGGCCGTGATCTTGTTCTACTTCGGCGTGGGGCCGATCCGCGGCTACGCGGTCACCCTCTCGGCCGGCATCATCGTCAGCATGTTCACGGCGCTGGTCGTGACGCGCCTGATCTTCAACCTCACGGCGTCCGAGACGAGCCTGAAGCCGTACAAGATGCTGCAGTTCATGAAGAACGCGAACTACGACTTCCTGAAGTACGGCAAGGTCGCCGGCTTCTCTTCGCTGGCGGTCATTGTCGTGACGCTGGCCATCTTCTTTGGGCGCGCGGTCACGAGACCGGCCAGCGTGATGGCGGTCGACTTTACGGGCGGCGCGGCCATGACCTATGACTACGAAAAGAAGGCCGCCATCGGCGACGTTCGGAAGGTCGTCGAAGGGGTGGTGAGTGACGCGACCATCCAGTACCAGGCGACGCTGGACGGCACCGGCAACCTCCTGCTTGTGAAGACGGGCACGATCAAGGTGGGCGAGGCGAACGTGTCGAAGGTGATCCAAGACGCGCTGACCAAGTCTCTCCCCGACAGCAAGTTCACGCTGGCCGGCGAAGATGATGTCGGCGCGGAAGTCGGCTCCGATCTGAAGAGGGCCGCGCGCTGGGCAGTTATTTTCTCCCTGATCGGCATTCTGGTGTACGTGTCGCTGCGGTTCGAGTTCGGCTTCGCCTTGGGCGGCGTTGTCGCGCTGGCGCATGACGCGTTCATCACGCTGGGCATCTACAGCCTGTGCGGCCGGCAGGTCAGCCTGACGATCATCGCCGCCCTGCTGACGATCGTCGGCTACTCGATCAACGACACGATCGTGATCTTTGACCGCATCCGCGAGGACCTGCGCAAAGACCCGAAGATGGACTTCAAGACGCTCTGCAACCTAGCGATCAACAAGACGCTCAGCCGCACGGTGCTGACCTCGCTGACGGTCTTGATCTCGACGCTGGTGCTCTTCGTCTTCGGCGGCGGCGCGATCAACGATTTCGCGCTGGCGATGCTGATCGGCCTGGTCGCCGGCACGTATTCGACGATCTTTATCGCGACGCCGATCATGCTGGCGTGGTACAAAGGACACCGCCCCGCGTTCGCGCAGACGAAGTGATCCTTGCTGTAGCGTGACGACGCGGAAGGCGGCCTGTGCGATACGCGCAGGCCGCCTTTCTGTTTCTCGCGACGGGCCCCCCGCTGCGGGTGACAGCCGCGGGCCAATGTGCTATGCTTCCGGGCACCTGAAGACGGGGCGGGGCGAGGTGCCGAAGGGAGACGATCTGTGAGCGAGGCGAAGAAATTGTTTCTGGTCGACGTGATGCCGCTTCTCTATCGCGGGCACTTCGTTTTTCTGAAAGAGCCGCGCGTGACGAGCACCGGCCTCAACACCTCCGCGCTCACCGGCTTCGCAAATAGCCTGCTGCAGATTCTGAACGAGCATGCGCCCACCCATGTGGCGCTTGCCCTCGACTCCTCCACGCCGACCTTCCGCCACCTGGCCTTTCCGGCCTACAAGGCGCAGAGGCAGAAAATGCCGGAGGATTTGGCTTTGTCTATCCCCATGGCGGTCGAGCTGGCGCAGGCGCTTCGTATCCCCATCCTGCGGGTGGACGGCTTCGAGGCCGACGACGTGATGGGCGCGCTCGCCGCGCGTGCCGCCGCCGCCGGCTGGACCACCTACCTGGCCACGCCCGACAAGGATGTGGCGCAGCTCGTCGGCCCGTCGACCTATCTGTTCCGCCCCGGCAAAGCCGGCGCACCGGCCGAGATCTACGACGAAAAGACGGTCTGCGAGCACTGGGGCCTGACGTCGCCCGGACAGATGGTCGAGTACCTCGGCTTGGCCGGCGACGCCTCCGACAACATCCCCGGCATCCCCGGCGTGGGCGAGAAGACCGCGACCGCGCTGCTGGCGCAGTACGGCACGATCGAGAACGTGCTGGCGCATGCCGCGGAGCTGAAGGGGAAGCTGGCCGATAAGGTCGCCGCGGGCGCCGAGAGCGCGCGGCAGAGCCGAACCCTCGCCACCATCTGCACCGACGTGCCGGTGCCTGTGGAGCTGGCGGAGCTGGCGCGGCGCGATCCGGACGTGGAGACGCTTCGCGCGGTGCTCAAGAAATATGAGCTGTTCTCCGTCGGCAAGCGCCTCTTGGGCGACGCCTTTGAGGGCGCGCCTGCGGCGCCCGCCGCCGACGCCTACAAGGCGCTTCCCGACGTGCCGCACACCTACGTCTGCGTGCGGAGCGAGGAGCAGGTCGGCGCGCTGCTGGCGGCGCTGGACCGAGCCTCCGAATGGTCTTTCGACACCGAGACCACGGGGCTTGACCCGCGCCACGACCGCCTCGTCGGCCTGTCCTTCGCGGTTGCGGCCGGCCACGCTTGGTATGTTCCCGTGCCAGAGGAACGCGAGGCGTGCCGCGCCTTCCTGGCGCGCTTCCAGCCGCTGTTCGCCGATCCGTTTAAGGTCAAGGTCGGACACAACGCGAAGTTCGACCTCACGATCCTGCGGCAGTACGGGGTGGAGCTGCGCGGCGAGCTCCACGACAGCATGCTCGTCCACTACGTGATCGACGCCTCCGACCGGCACGGCATGGATCATCTCGCGCGCCAATACCTGCACTACAGCCCGATCCCCATCACCGACCTGATCGGCGAAAAGAAGAAAGGCGTCGAGCAGGGCAACATGGGCGACCTCGCGCCCGAGCAGATCAGCGACTACGCGGCCGAGGACGCGGACGTGACGCTGCAGCTCGACCGCCTGCTGCGCAACGAGGCGCGCGACGCGGGCTGCCTGCGCGCGCTTTCGGAGTGCGAGGAGCCGCTCCTCGCGGTGCTGCTGGACATGGAGACCGAAGGGGTGCGGATCAACGCCGACGCGCTGCGCCGCTACGGGCGCGAGCTGGACCGCGAGCTGCTCGACCTCGAAATCAAGATCCGCGATTTTGGGGGCGGCAACTTCAACCCCTCCTCGCCGAAGCAGCTCGGCGAAGTCCTGTTCGACTACCTCAAGCTCGACCCGGACGCGGCCCGCACCGCAACGGGGCAGTATGCCACGAGCGAGGACGTCCTGTTCAAGATCCAAGACCGGCACCCGATCGTGCCCATGATCCTCGAGCACCGCATGTGCAGCAAGCTCAAGTCGACCTACGTGGACAAGCTGCCAGCGTGCATCGATCCCGCAACCGGGCGCGTCCACACCAGCTTCAGCCAGGCGCTCACGGAGACGGGGCGGCTGTCGTCGTCAGACCCCAACCTGCAGAACATCCCGGTCCGCACGGAGCGCGGCCAGCGTATCCGCGAGGCGTTTGTGGCGCGCGATGCCGAGCACGTGCTGCTATCGGCCGACTACTCGCAGATCGAGCTGCGCGTGATGGCGGCGTTGAGCAAAGACGCGGGCATGCTGGAGGCGTTCAAGCGCGGGGCGGACATCCACACCGAGACGGCGATGCGGGTTTACGGCGTGCTGCCGGCGCTGGTGACCCCGGCCATGCGCTCGGCCTGCAAGATGGTGAACTTCGGAATCATCTACGGAATTTCCGCGTTCGGGCTGAGCCAGCGGCTGAATGTTCCGCGCAAGCAGGCGGCGGAGCTGATCGACACCTATTTCCTGCAGTATCCCGGCGTCAAAGCGTACATGGATCAGGCGATCGCTGAGGCCCGCGAGCGGGGCTACGCGTCGACGCTGCTCGGCCGGCGGCGCTTCTTGCGCGACATCACCTCGCGCAACAACACGTCGCGCCAGGCGGCTGAGCGCAACGCGATCAACACGCCCGTGCAGGGCTCGGCGGCCGACCTGATCAAGCTGGCGATGGTGCGCGTGCACCGCGAGCTGAAAGAGCGGAGGCTGAAGACGCGCATGGTCTTGCAGATCCACGACGAATTGCTGTTCGACGTGCCCAAGGAAGAGGTCGGCGCCGTCCGCGACCTGGTGAAGTCGGCCATGACCACTGTGCTCGACATCGGCGTGCCGCTGGAGGTCAGCGTCGGCGTGGGCGATACGTGGCTGGAGGCGCACTGAGAAGTTTGGAGTGAGTCGGCATGAGCGAGAAGGAAGGACAGGTGACGCGGAGGAACGCGCTGGCGTGGCTGCTGCGGGCCGGGACAGGCGCGCTGGTGGCGGCGTTCGCGGCCAGGGCGGCGTACAAGCCGTCGGGCAGCCGCACCGTATGGCAGCTCGACCCGCGGAAGTGCATCCAGTGCGGCAAGTGCGAGACGGAGTGCGTGCTACAGCCCTCGGCTGTGAAATGCGTGCACGGCTACGCGATGTGCGGCTACTGCAAGCTGTGCTTCGGGTACTTCAAGCCCGACGCGCCGCGCCTGGACGAGGCGGCGGAGAACCAGACCTGCCCGACCGGCGCGATCCGGCGCGTGTTCGTCGAGGACCCCTATTTCGAGTACCACATCGACGAGCCGCTCTGCACCGGCTGCGGCCTGTGCGTGAAGGGCTGCACCAACTTCGGCAACGGCTCGCTCTACATGCAGGTGCGGCATGACCGCTGCGTGAACTGCAACACCTGCCGCATCGCCGAAGCCTGCCCGGCGCAGGCGTTCACGAAGGTGCTGGCTGCCCAACCCTACCTCCTGAAAGAGAAGCTGGTCTAACCCCGTGTCTGTCCCTCAGCTCCATACGTGTCTGTCCGTGTTTGGCCGTGGGCTGCTGGTCGGCCTCTTCCCGCTCGTCTGGCCGCTGGCGGCGGCGGGGGAGGCGCGCTTTCCGCAGCCGCAGTTCGACACGGGCCACGCGGTGCCGCAGGCTGTGCATCCGCCCTTCGCGGAGCTCGTGCCGGCGTGGGCGGACGTCCTGATCCTCGCGCTGGCGCTGGGCGCCTCGGTGTGGCTGATCCGGCGGGTGCGGTCGCGGCGCTGGATCCTGGCGTTCTCGCTGGTTTGCCTGGCGTGGTTCGGCTTCGTCCGGCAGGGCTGCATCTGTCCGGTGGGGGCGGTGCAGAACGTGGCGGTCGCGGCCTGGGCTGGGGGCGGGTTGCCATGGTCGGTGGCCGCGCTGTTTGCGCTGCCGCTGCTGGTGGCGCTGCTCTATGGGCGGGTGTTCTGCGCGGCGGTGTGCCCGCTCGGCGCGCTGCAGGAGCTGTTCATCGTGCGGCCGCAGCGCGTGCCGCGCGCGCTGGACGCGGTGCTGCGGCTGGCGCCGCTGGCGGTGCTTTCGTTCGGGCTGGTCTACGCGGTCAACGGCGCGGGGTATCTGGTGTGCCGCACCGATCCCTTTGTGGGGCTCTTCCGGCGCAGCGCGCCGCTGCCGATGCTTCTGGTCGGCATGGCGGTGCTCCTGCTGGGCATGGTTGTGGCGCGGCCCTATTGCCGGTACTTCTGCCCGTACGGCGTGCTGCTGGAGTTTTGCGCGCGGCTGGCTTGGAAGCGGGTGGAGATTACGGGCGAGACCTGCGTCAACTGCCGCCTGTGCGTCGGCGTGTGTCCGGTCGGCGCGATCGCGGTGCCGCGCGAGGCGCTGGGCGACGCGGCGCGTACGCACCAGCTCCGCCGCTTCGTGGTCGCGCTGGCGCTGCTGCCGGTTCTGATCGCGGGCTGCGCGGGGGCGGGCTGGCTCAGCGGCGCGTTCGTGGCGAAGGCGCATCCGGCGGTGGCCGTGGCGGATCGGCTGAGGGAGACGGAGACGTCGGACGAAGACCGCTACCCCGAAATCGAGGCGTTCAAGCGCACCGGCAAGGGCCGCGCGTGGGCGGAGGAGCAGGCCGCGCAGACCGTCGGCCGGTTTCGCAAAGGCTGCGCGGGCGCGGGCGCTTTCATGGGCCTTGTGATCGCGTTGCGCCTGCTCGGGCTGACCCGCCTGCGGCAGCTCTCCTTGCACGAGGCGGATCGCATCCGGTGCGTGGCCTGCGGCCGCTGCTATCCGGCGTGCCCGAAGAACGTCAGAAGAGGCGGCCGGGGTTGAGGCGGTTCTCGGGGTCGAAGAGGCGCTTCAGCCGGCGCATCGCCGCGATGCCCTCGGCGCCGTACATGGCCGCGAGCAACTCCTTTTTCAGGCGGCCGATGCCGTGTTCGGCTGAGACGCTGCCGCCCCAGGCGACCACCTGTTCGGCCCACGACCGGTAGAGCGCTTTCCCGGCGGCGTATTCGGCCATGTCGCGCGGCAGGATGTTGACGTGGACGTGGTTGTTGCCGATGTGGCCGAAGACCACGTGCTCCAGCCCCGCCCGCTGCAAGTCGCGGCGGTAAAGGCTCATCACCTCGCGCAGCCGTCCGTCCGGCACGGAGAGGTCGGTGCCGAGCTTGGTCAGGCTCGGATAGTCGCGCTTGCGCAGCGCGATCAGTGCGTTCACCTGCTCGGGGGCTGCGTGCCGGAACGCCTTCAGCTTGTCGAGCGACGGCGCGTCGGCGGCCACCCACGTGTCGTCGGCGTGGCTAGCGCACGCGTCGAGCAGGCGAGCCAGGAACGGCCCGGGCGTGTCGCCTTCGGGCGTTAGCGCCCACTCCACATACAGGGCGCAGCGCCAGTGCGGGCGGGCCGGCGGCAGGAGCAAGCCGGTGTGCGGCGCGCCGGCGCGGATCAGGCGCAGCGCGCCCTCGTCGAAGTATTCGAGGGCGACCAGCGTGTGTGGGTTCGCTTCCTGCTGATGGTTGCGTAGGGCCTCAACCAGATCAAGGGACTGCGCTTCGTCACGCAGAAAGCAGAGCACGCCCAGCGTGCGGTGGGGCTTCGGTGTCAGGCGCAGGTCGAGTTCGGCGATGGCGCCCAGCGTGCCCTCGCTGCCGATGAACAGGTCGAGCAGGTCCATGTCCGGCCGGACCCAGTAGCCGGCGGCGTTCTTGACGGACGGGAGCGCGTAGGCGGGCAGCTCGCCGGAGATCGTGCGCCCGCCATCGGTCATCAGCGAGAAGCGGCTGCCGGTCGCGGAGGCCTGGCCGCGACGCAACGTGAGCGTGTCGCCGTCGGCCAGAACGACAGCGAGGCCTTCGATATGATTGCGCGTCGGGCCGTAGGCGTAGGAGCAGGCGCCTGAGGCGTTGCAGGCGGCCATGCCGCCGAGGCTGGCGGAGGTCTCGGTCGGGTCGGTCGGAAACACGTAGGGGCCGGCCAGCGTGCCCGCCCGCCCGGCTTCCGCCAGAAACCGCCTGACCGCCACGAGGGGCACGCCGGGCTGTACGCGCAGCAAGGCGCGTCCGGCGGCGTCGGCGTGCAGGCCGAGAATGCGGTCCATCTTGGTCAGGCTCACCACCGCGCCGCCGTCGGGAACCGCGCCGGCCGAGATGCCTGTGCGCGCGCCTTGAAGGGTCACCGCGAGGCCTCGGGCGGCCGCCTCGCGCAGGGCGGCCGACAGCTCGGCGACGCTTTGGGGGAAGGCGATCGCCGCGGCGGTGCCGCTGGTGCGCGACTCATCGCGCAGGAAGTCGACCGGTATGTGGGATTGGAACATAGAAAGAACGGACGGCCGAGGCCGTCCGTTCCGTTTTCCGGTGATGCGGCCCGCCGGTTAGATCTTCGTCCAGACGTTGCCCTTCTTGGACGAGCTGACGACGGCGCGGATGAACTTCATGCCGCGCACGCCGGCTTCGACGCCGGGGAAATCCAGCTCTTCGGGCGTGGCTTTCCGCTTGTCGCACTTGGCGCGGATCGTGTCGGCGAAGTTACAGTAGTTGTTCGCGAAGGCTTCAAGAAAGGCTTCGGGGTGGCCGCTCGGGATGCGGGTGCAGCGCCCGGCTGCCTTGCTCTTCTCCGCCACGTAGCCGTTGCCGCGCTTCCAGACCTGCTCCGGGGCGGTCTGGCTGAGGACGTGGAGGTAGTTCGGGTTCTCCTGATGCCACTCGAGGCCCTTCTCCTCGCCGTAGATCCAGATGGCGATGTTGTTCTCCTCGCCGACCGAGATCT
>CAYLUN010000142.1:0-10873 GCA_964386865.1 uncultured Lentisphaeraceae bacterium
ACCGCCCGCTGCCGGTCTACCTCACCGCCTACACGCCCTGCTTCCGCCGCGAGGCAGGCTCGGCCGGCAAGGAGACCCGCGGCATCCTGCGCGTGCACCAGTTCGACAAGGTGGAGATGGTCAAGTTCGTCGAGCCCGAGACCTCCTACGCCGAGCTGGAGACGCTCGTCGACAACGCCGAGGACGTGCTGCGCGGCCTGGGCCTGCACTACCGCATCCTGGAACTCTGCTCGGGCGACATCAGCTTTGCGGCCGCCAAGTGCTACGACATCGAGCTGTGGGCGCCCGGCCAGCAGGGCTGGCTGGAGGTCTCCTCCTGCTCGAACTTCGAGGACTTCCAGGCGCGCCGCCTGAACTGCCGCTACCGCGACGCGACCGGCAAGACCCGCCTCGTCCACACGCTCAACGGCTCGGGCGTGGCGCTGCCGCGCCTGGTGATCGCGATCCTCGAGCAGTTCCAGCAGGCCGACGGCTCCGTGCTTCTGCCCGAGGCGCTCCGCCCCTACATGCGCGGCCTCGAGCGCCTCACGCCGGTGAAGGCCTAGCCGATAGCGGCCGCTTGCTGGTAGGGACGCCGCCCCGTCGGCGTCCGCGGACGGCAGGGGCTGCCGTCCCTACCAAAGCAGTGCGTAAGCGGGTAGGGACGGCAGCCCCTTGCCGTCCGCCGGTCCAAGCAGAAGCACGCGTCCCTACCGTGCCATTTCGGAATCCGGCGCGCGAAGCGGCAGCGTCAGCTCAAAGGCCGTGCCCTGCTCGTCGCTTTTCGCCAGCGCGAGGTCGCCGCCGTGCGCGCGGGCCATCTCGCGGGCGAGGCTCAGGCCGAGCCCCGATCCTTCGATCTCGCGTCCGCGTGCTGCGTCGGCGCGATAGAAGCGGTCGAAGACCCGCGCTTGATCCGCCCGCGGGATAGGCGCGCCCGTGTTCGCCACCGTCAAGACCGCGCGGCCATCTCGGGCCGCTAGCGTCAGTTCGATCACCCCGTCCGCGTCACCGAACTTGACTGCGTTGGAAACCAGGTTGCCGAGGATTTGGCCAAGCAGGTCGCCGTCGGCTTCGACAACAAGCTCAGCCGGCGACGCGACGCGGGTCTTGCGCCCCGGCGCGAGCAGGGCGATGTCGTTTTCGGCGGCGCGCACGCGCTCGGCGAGGTCGGTGCGCGCCAGGCTCAGCGGCAGCTGGCCGGCGTCGGCCTGCGAGAGCAAGAGGAGCTTGCGAAGAATGGACTTGAGTCGCTGCAGCTCTTCCAGTTGCCCGGCGTAGTCGCGCTGCTCGGCGGAGTCGTCCGTCGCCCGCAGCAGCGAGCGCTCGATCTGCGCCTGTAGGATTGCCAGCGGCGTCTTCAGCTCGTGCGCCGCGTCCGCGCTGAACCGCGTGGCCTGCTGGAAGCTACGCTCCAAGCGCTCCAGCATGCCGTTGATGAGCGCGATCAGGTGCCGGAACTCATCGTCGGCCTGAGCCTCGGGAATGCGTGCGTCCAGCCGAGCCGCCGTCACGCTCTCGGCCGTCCTCGCGATGAGCGTGACCGGCCGCAAAGCGAGGTGTCCGATCAGCCAGCCGCCCGCCACGATCAGCAGCAGGCCGAGCGGCACGGCCACGAGGAACGCGCGCAGGAAGCGCCGCGTCTCAGCCCGCAGGCCAGCGAGGTTCAAGGCGATGCTGAGCGTGACCTCTTCGTTTGCCATCGACATCACGCGCCACGCGACATCCGCTCCGCCTAAGGTCCTGTAGACGGGGCCGCGCACGGGCAGCTGGCGCGGGGGCGCGCGGCGCTGCGGATCGTCGCCGCGCGGCCGCGGCGGGCGCGCTTGCGCGTCTGCGCTCTGCGGGCTCTCCAGGGCCCGCACGGGGGCGTTCTCGAGCGAAAGCGGAAGGGCCGTCCCGGGCAACGCCGCAGGCCAGTCCGCGCTTGCGTATAACGTCGGCCCGTCTGGCAGGGTCGCCTTCACGAGGAACTGACGGGCTGCGTCCTGCCCGTACATCGCGCTCAGCGCGGCGTCAAACCGCGCCCAGTGACCCGGCGGCGCGCTTTTACGGATCGTGTCATCCGCCAGCGCGCGCAGCTCGCGGTCGATTCGCTCCAGGCCCACGCGGTTCAGCACGGAGAGCGCGAACAGCCCGAAACCGGTGAGCAGCGTGCCCGACAGGATCACGCTCAGCAGGCCGATCTTGAGTCGGAACGAGCGGAGCATCACTCGCCCTCCGTTTTACGAAACCGGTAGCCCACGCCGCGCACGGACTCGATGAGCGAGGCCGCGTCTGGCGCGTCGATCTTGGAGCGCAGCCGGCCCACGCAGACCTCCACGAGGTTGGTCTGCGGGTCGAAGCCAAAGCCCCACACGTGCTCGAGAAGCTGGACGCGCGTGAAGACGCGGCCGGGCGAGCGCATCAGAAACGCCAGCAGCGTGAACTCGCGCGGAGGCAGCAGGATCTCCTGCTCTCCCCGGTGGACGGTCCGGTCGATCAGGTTCACCGTCAGCTCGCCCGCCCGCAGCACGCTGAGCGACTCGCCCGCCGTACGACGCAGCACGGCCTGCACGCGCGCCAGCAGCTCGTCGGAGAAGAACGGCTTCGAAATGTAGTCGTCCGCCCCGAGGTTGAGCCCCTCGATCCGCTCGTTCATCTCCGAGCGGGCTGTGACCAGGATCACGGGCACCGTGTTCTTGCGGTCTCGCAGATTCTTCAGGATGCTGAGGCCGTCGCGCCCCGGCAGCATGATGTCGAGCACGATCAGGTCGTACGCCTCCGCACAGGCGAGCGCGTACGCCTCGTTGCCGTCGTGGCTGACGGTCACCGTAAAACCATGTTCCTCCAAGCCCTTGGCGACGAACCCCGCCAGCTTCTTCTCGTCTTCGACCACAAGGATAGTCATAATAAAGACAATAGCACGGTGCCCACCTGCCAGCCAAGCAGGGAAGAATGACGGTTTCGTCATCTGGCCGTGTGCCTGCTGTCATGGTTATTCCGTTATTGTCATTGCGAACGGTAAGAATATCTTTTGCAAACCCACAGGAGCGTAACCATGAGCATAGCGAATAAGAGCGTCGCGGCCTTCATCTGCGCATTCGGTACGGTGGCAGGAACCGTTTGGGCCGAGCAGCCGGCTGCGCCGAAACTGGCGTTAATCCCCGCCGGCACTTTTGAAATGGGCGACCACCTAGGCTTCGTGGATCCCAAGCACGGCGGCGACGAAACGCCGCTCCACACCGTGCGACTCGACGCCTTCCAGATCGGCGTGTACGACGTGACGACCCGCGAGTACGTCGAGTTTCTCAATGCGGTCTTCGCGCAGCGCCAGATCGAAGTGCGCAAAGGCGGCGTCTATCTCGCGGCCGGCGGAGATCTGCTCTGCGATACGCGCGAATCGTCGACGTCGAGCGAGGTCGGCTGGGACGGCAAGAGTTTCACCGTGCTCGACCGCAAGGAGAGCCACCCGATGGTCTGCGTGCGCTGGCACGGCGCGGCGGCCTACTGCAACTGGCTGAGCGCGCAAACCAAACGTCCCGCCTGCTACGACGCGAAGACGTGGGCCTGCAATTTCAACGCCAGCGGCTTCCGCCTCCCCACCGAGGCCGAATGGGAGTACGCCGCGCGCGGCGGGAAGAAGTCTCCCTACTTCAACTTCCCGTGGGGCGACGACGCCGACCCGCTCAAGGCCAATGTCCCGGAGTCGCGCAACCCGTTCCGCGTGGGCCAGAGGCCCGCGACTCCGCCCGCCGGCTACCGGCAAGCCGATGGCCCCGGCGGCCAGGCTTGGCGCACGGGCGCGCTGCCGCTGACCACGCCCGTCGGCTTCTTCGACGGCTCGCTGCGGCGCAAGGCCGACTTCGGCTGGCCGGGCGAGCAGGCGACCTTCCAGACCGCGAACGGCGCGAACGGCTATGGGCTCTACGATATGTCCGGCAACGTCTGGCAGTGGTGCACCGAACTCTACGAGCGCGGCTATTACGCCTACGCCCCCGCCGAGAATCCGCCGGGGCCCGCCGAGGGCAGCCCGATGCCCGACGGCAAGGCATACCGCTGCATGCGCGGCGGCAGCTGGTTCAACGGCGAGTTCGGCCACGGCCGCGTCTCCAACCGCGACCCGTCCTACTACCGCGGCCCCGATCCCGTCACCGGCCTGAGCGACGCCGACGGCCCGTGGTTCCACATCGGCTTCCGCGTGCTCCTGCCTGTCAGAGCCGAAAGCCGCCCCGCTGTCCAGCCGACCCCGGTGCAGAACGCAGGCCGCGGCGAAGGCGAGCCACGCGGGCAGGCGGGTCAGCGCCCGCCCGCGCCGCTCTTCAGCGCCCTTGATGTCGGCGGAGACGGCGCCCTCGACGCCTCCGACCTAGCCCAGGCCGCGCAGTCGCTCAAGAAACTCGACACGAACCGCGACGGCGCGATCACGCCCGACGAATATCAGCCGCCGCGCCCCGGCGAGGCCCCGGAGATCCGCCCCGCCGATCGCACCACTCCCACCGTTCCCACAGCTAGCCGCAGGCTGTCCGGCTCATTCGCCTTGCGCAGCTCCGACGTGACCGACGGCGGCGACCTGCCCAAGGCGTTCACCGGCGACGGCGACAGCGTAAGCCCGCCGCTCGAGTGGAGCGGCGCGCCGGCCGGCACCCAGAGCTACGCGCTCATCATGCACCACACGGATGCGCGCGGCGAGAACGTGACCTACTGGATCGTCTACAACATTCCCGCCACGGTCACCCGTCTTCCCAAGAACGCTCAGGGCGTCGGCACGCTCGGCGTGAGCAGCCGCGGCAACCATGCGGGCTACTCGGCGCCGCACTCCAAAGGGCCCGGCGCGCGGACGTACGTCTTCACCGTCTACGCGCTCTCCGCGCCCGCGCCGCTCGCGCTGCCGACAACCGGCGTCACGCAAGAGGCGCTGCTCGACGCCGTGAAAGGCAAGCTCCTCGCGAGCGCGGATCTGAGCACGAGCTACACGCGCTACACCGTAGCAGAGGGCGAGCAAGGGCAGGGGCGGGGCGATGACCAGCGGCAGCAAGTGCCTCGCGAAGGCGTCCGCGACCGCGAGGAGCCGCGCGGCGAGCGGCCGCAGCGGCCGGACGCTCAAGCCGACGGGCAGCGCCCGCAGCGGACCGGCGGACAGGGCGGCGGCGGACGGATCGCGGAGAACAACAAGACCCCGGCCTCGCCGAATCCCGGCCAGACCGTCGGCGTGTTCCTCAACACGCCCAAGGCCTGTCCCGGCTACACGTTGCTGGCGCCCAAGCACAACACCGACGTCTATCTCATGAACAACGCCGGGCAGATCGTGAACCAGTGGAAGACCGGGTACTACCCCGGGCAGTCGGTGTATCTCAAGCCCAACGGCAATCTGCTGCACACCTGCATGGTGCGTAGCCGCAGCTTCACCGGCGGCGGTGAGGGCGGACGGATCGAGGAGTACACGTGGGACGGCAAGCTGATCTGGGCGTTTTCGTATTCGACCGACCGCTACCAGCAGCACCACGACATCGCGCCGCTGCCCAACGGCAACATCCTGATGCTGGTCGTCGAGAAAAAGACCTCCGCCGACTGCGTCGCCGCAGGCTGGCCGGCCTCGATGATGGAGGGCCGGGAAATCTACCCCGAAGCGGTCGTCGAGGTGCAGCCGATCTACCCCGACGGCGGCAAGGTCGTCTGGGAGTGGCGCGTGTGGGACCACTTGGTTCAGGAGCATGACAAGACTCAGGCGAACTACGGCGAGGTCGCCGCGCACCCGGAGCTGATCGCCATGCGAGGCGGCCCCGGCGGACGCGGGCCCACCGCCTTCTGGAACCACGCGAACTCCATCGCCTACAACGCGAAGCTCGACCAGATCTGTGTCAGCGCCCGCGGCCAGAGCGAACTCTGGTTCATCGACCACAGCACCACGACGAAAGAGGCTGCCAGCCACACGGGTGGTCGGCACGACAAGGGCGGCGACTTGATCTACCGCTGGGGCAATCCGTCCGCCTATAATCGCGGCAGCGAGCGCGATGCGCAGCTCAACCAGCAGCACGACGGCGAGTGGATACCCGACGGCTGCCCCGGCGCGGGCCACGTCACGATCTTCAACAACGGCTACAACCGCGGCTACACCAGCATCGAGGAGATTGTCCCGCCGCTCGACGCCGACGGACATTACGCCCTCGAAGCCGGCCAGCCTTACGGACCGTCGGCGCCGTTCTGGCATTACGAGGCCAAGAACCGCGCCGACTTCTTCTCGTCTGAAATTTCCGGCGCGCACCGCCTTCCCAACGGCAACACGCTGGTCTGCGCGGGCGTCATCGGCCACCTGTTCGAGGTTACGCCGGAGGGCGAGACCGTTTGGCAGTTCGTCAACCCGGTCGTGCGCGGCGGCGTGCTCGCGCAGGGCGAGCTGCCCGGCAAGGATGTGCGCGGCCACCTTTTCAACGCCGTGTTCAAGGCCCACCGCTACGCGCCCGACTACCCCGGGCTCAAGGGCCGCGACTTGACCCCGAAGGGCGTCATCGAGCTTCCCGCCGCGCAGAAAGGCAAGACGGGCATGGACCAAGCCAACGCCGTTCCCGGCGAGCGTCCGCCCGAGCCGGGCGCGCAGAGCAGGCAGGGCGGCGGAGAGAGCCGCGACCGCCGTCAGCCCCGCGAGAATCGCTAAAGAAAGGACAAACACCATGAAGACAACGACACTTGTATTCGGACTGACCTTCGCCCTTGCGGCGTGTAACCTTCAGGCCCAAGAGGGCGGTCGCCCGCCGCGCGAGGGCGGTGGGCAGGGCGGCAAAGGAGGACGAGGCGCCGGGGGAGGCGGGGGAGGCGGGGAGCAAGGCGGCGAACAGCGCCGGCAGAAGCCGCCGCTGATCACGGCGCTCGACATCAACGGCGACGGCACGATCGACGCAGGCGAGATCGCCAAGGCGCCGGAGTCTCTCAAGAAGCTCGACAAGAACGGCGACGGCAAGCTGACGCTGGACGAGTGCATGCCGCCGCGCCCGCAGGGCGGCCAGGGAGGCGGACAGGGTGGTGGCCAAGGCGGTCAGGGAGGGAAAGGCGGCGGACAGGGTGGAGGAGAAGGTCGCCGCGGGGGCGGACAGGGGCAGAATGGCGGCGGCCATGGCGGACAAGGAGGCGGTGGCCTGGGGCAGGGCGGCCATGGTGGACAGGCCAAAGAAGGCCATGCGCAGCGCCCCGAGCTGGAGAAGTGAGAACGCTGCAAACGCTCGAGAATCGTTTCGTGGCGCCCTCAGACGCTGATAGATGGCTTGATCAGCGGAATCAAAATCGTAATGTGACCATCTTGCGTCCTGGGGTTTCTGGGTATTTCTGGGTTGAATCCTCTCGCTCCCTGCCCGCCAAATCAATGGTAAGCAGTAAGAGTGGCATCAACTAATGAAGAAGCTGTTTGAGCGTTCAGCCCATGCGGCAGCCCTGTCGCAGGTGCGGCGTATGCGGCCAGCGGCACATGGAGCGGCACGCTGAGCTGCGCCTCCGTGACCCAGACCGGAGAAAACTTGGGCGTGGGCGCGTCCCTCAGCGCGGCGCAGACGATTCGCGTCGCCGCCGGCGTCCTGCGGATGCCCTCCGTTCTGGCGGGCCTCTGCGAGGGGCTTGTGAACGGGGCCTTCAGCCAGACGGACCGCATGAGCTCCAACATTACAGTCCAGCTCTCGACGCGCATGGCGGACACGAGCGTCAAGCCGCCGTGGCTGGGCCAGGCCACGTTCATCCATACCGGCTACCTCTGGAACCGGGCCTCAACCAATGTCAACTGGACCTTCGGCGAGAACGTCGACGACAACGTGCTGCTGAAGAGCGACGGCACGACGGTCATCAACGGCGGCGTCGCCTGGAACACCCCCACGATCGGGACGATCAACCTCGCCCCTGCTGCTACTCTTGCTCGCTGGACGCGGACTCGAGCAGCTCCGCGTCGTAGGCTCTCCGAGGAGGCGCATCTTTCGGCTGAGGCACGATGATCGGCTTGCCGCATCCGGGACACTGGAGGGTCATGCCGGCTCCGCGCTTGTCCGCGATAAGCAAGTAGTCGCAGTGGACGCAGTCGAAGGACATGTCGTCTTCCGTCGCGACAATTTCCTCCGCATCCTCAAGCTGCACGATTCGTTTCGGAACATCCGCGCCAGGCGGAACGGTTAGCAGGCGTTCACAATTGGGGCACGGCAAGAGCTTGCCCTGCATGGTGTCTGGAACCGAAACTTTCTGGCCGCACCGCCAGCAGTAGAACACAACGTCCGTTCTCGTTCTCATCCGACACTCCTCCCTCTCGCGCTGACGCTGAGGCCTCAATGGTGGGGGTACACCGTGTCTGCGCCGACCGCCCCTGTAGGCGATCACGCCCAACCACAACGATACATAGCTTATAGCAAAGTCTCGGTTGCGGTCAACCCAGCGGTATCCAAAATTGCGGCAGGGGCAGTATTCCGTGTCCGAATCGTCATGTTCGTTTGCGGCGGTAGGCATAAAAAATCGCTGTCGAGTGTCAGAACCCTGTGTTTCGGATAAAGCTCCGACATTCTGACAAGGCAGGCGTCCGCCAGCGGCATGAGCACATCGGCATACTTCCGAAGGACGTTACACACGGGCACGATTTCGCCGTTCAGGCAGAAGACGCTCTTGAGGCCGCCGGTTCTCAGCATCCCCTCGATTTGCGCTACGCCCCCGGGCATTGTCCGCAAAAGAAAGACCGCTTCGGAGAGCGCCGCCTCGCAGTGAGGCGTTTCTCTGCCATAGTTAGAATTGCTGGGCGGACAGCGGTGCCCTAAACTGAGGGAGTTGCTTTCGTACGGCCGCTCGAAAAACCTGCTATCCGCCATTCACAAGCGGCTCGGCACAGCCTCGCCCTCCAACTCAGGGGCAACATTTCCGCTTCTCCTCGCGTACACCTGCCACGACCCTGATACCAACCGATTACTGCGGACGTACAACTTTCCAGACTCGACATACATAATCGTGTAATATACTCCGCGAAATGACCTCGCGAAAATAGTCTGCACAAAAAACGGAGGGCTGAGCGTGGTAGGTGTGGGAAAGGTATCATGAGCAGACGCGCCGACATAATCCAGAAGTTTTACGAGCAACACCGCCAGGGGCTGTTCAGCTACGCGCTGACGGTGACCGGTGAGCGGGCGCGAGCCGAGGATGCGGTCCATGTGGCGATCGAGAAACTCATCGCCCGCCCAATCCTGCCACTGAACCTGAAGCTCTACGCGTTTCGCTGCGTTCGCAATGCGGCGGTGAGCGCATGGCGCAAGAATGAGTCGCGGCGCGTGGACTATTTTGAACTCGAAGCCGTGCCCGCGAATTCGCCCGATCGTTGGCGCGCGGAGCGGGTGGATGCCGCGCTGGCGAAACTGGGTGAGGACGAGCGGGAGGCGGTGACGTTGAAGATCTTCGATGACCTCACGTTCCGGGAGATCGCTGTGATCCGCGGGGCGAATCAGAACACCGTGGCATCGCATTACCGGCGGGGCATCGAGAAACTGCGCGAGCTTCTCGCGGAGGACAAACCATGAATGACGTGGAAAAGGAACTCAGAAGAATCCCGCGGCGCCGGCCGTCTGCCGGTCTCGATGCGCGTGTGGAGCGCTCGCTGCAACAGGCGGTGCCCGTTGTCTCTCGCCCGGTTCCGGCGTGGGCCTGTGCGCTCGCCGCCGCCCTCGGCATCGCGGCGGGTGCGCTTCTGTTTCAGAAGCCGTCGCGCGATGGCATCGGCGGCCCGAAGACCATTCTTGTTGCATGCGGCGACGTGACACCCGCTTCGTTCCCGTTTATCGGGCGAAGCTTTGTTTATCCCTGAAAGGACAACCATGAAAAGATCCCTGTTTCTGCTTCCGGCGCTGTGCGCCACGCTTTCCCTCGCGCTGGACGCGGCTGTCGCGCCGTCGGACACGCTTTACGAAATTGAGGCTAAAGTCATCTCCTTCCCGGCGGGTGCGCTTGGGACGAACACTCTGACGGTGACCTCCGACTCAACAACGGTTTCGACGAGCGGTGTGTGGACGGTGGGCGGCAACGTGACACCAACGGGCGAAGGCTTGCTCAAGCGTCTCGAGTCTCTGCCGGGCGTGGACCTGCTGTCGGCGCCGCGCGTTGTGACGCGGGCTGGGCAGGAGGCGAAGATCTCGATCGGCCGCCAGATCGCCTACCTGGTTCCCGTAACGAACACGCTCTATCGCGTCCGACAACACCGGTTCTCGGACGACCAGGTCGAAGCGTTCAGCAACGGCCTCTATCGGATGCAGGCTCTCGACGAGGAACAGAACCCCGGAATCTCGATCGCGGTCACGGTGGCGCCAGCTGGCACGAGCGGCGTGAAGACGGACGTGAAATTCCGTTACAATCTGCTGGCCGAAATGTCGCCGCTTCCGGGCACAAGAATAAGAATGGGAGCCCCTGTGATCCAATCGCGAAAGATCGACTCGACCATCGTGGCTAAGCTTGGCGATTGGGCGGCGCTCGGCGGTGCGCAACGAGTTTTCAACAAGGTGCTGGTTCAGGATCGCTTCTTTGTCTTCTCCAATACCAGGGAAACGCAGGTCGAGGAAAACATCATGGTCTTCCTGCGCGTGACCGAGGCGAAGGAATCCCCGGCAAACGCCGACACCACAACGAAGCAATCGTTTTGACGATAGGACGCTCGGCAACAACCGCAGTGATAACAGAGGTTTGCAATTGAGCCTCTCACCGATAGATGCCGCTACCCCGGCGTCAGCAGCGGGATTACGTGCTGGCGGTTGCGTCGGTAGACATGGAAATCGCTGTCGAGTGTCAGAACCCGGTGTTTCGGATAAAGCTCCGACATTCTGACGAGACAGGCGTCGGCCAGCGACATGGGGACATCGGCATACTTCCGAAGGAGGTTACACACGGGCACGATTTCGTCGTTCAGGCAGAAGACGCT
>CAYLUN010000143.1:0-10864 GCA_964386865.1 uncultured Lentisphaeraceae bacterium
GCGCTCGTAGCGCAGCACGCCGCGCAGGATGTCGCGGTGCGCCTGCTCGTTGGTCTCGAAGAGCAGCGCGACTTGCGGGATGGCAGAGAGGTTGCGGGGCATGGGTGGATATTCAAAAGTAGACTAACAAACCCATGCCGGATATTCAATCGCCCTGTTGGTGGACGGGGGCATTTTGCTAAGATGACTGCCAGTCAGGTAAGGAGGATGGCGATGAAAGAGGGCGTGGTTTGCGTTCTTCTGTCGCTGACTGCGCCTGGGCGCGTGGCCCCCATGGTGACCAGCCTGCTGCAGATGTCGGCCTGGTATGTCTTCAGCACGCTGGTCTTCACGCTGGGGCCGCGCCCGAACGAGAGGTGGGGCGAGGGGAAGTGACGGTGAGGCGGGCGAGGCGGAGCAGGCTGGATGGGTTTACGCAAGGGTACAAGGGCGCGGGGGAGGGGCGTGTCTTCATAACGGCTCGCCACGTACGCGGGCCGCGGTTGTCAGGGGTTCGCCCCATCCAGAACCTCGCGGATTTTCTGCGCCAGAGCAGTAGGTGAATACGGCTTGGCGAGGAAGGTGAGGCCTGGATCCAGAAAGCCGTGATGGGCGACCACGTGGTCATCATAGCCGGACGTGTAGAGAACGGGGGTGCCCGGCTGGATGCGGTTCTGCTGCTTGGCGAGGTCGGGGCCATTCATGCCCGGCATGACGACGTCCGCTATCAGCAGGTCGATCTTGCCCGCGTGCGCTTCAGCGGTGCGAATCGCCTCCTCGGCGCTGGCGCCGACCAACACCTGATAGCCGCATCGGCGCAGGATTTCGGCTCCCACTATGCGCACCTCGGCGTTGTCGTCCACGAAGAGCACCGTGCCTTGGCTGGTCGGAAGCGCGGTTTGGGGTTTCATGCCGGCTGCCGCGTCTGGAGCTGAGTGGACGCGCGGAAAATACAGGTGAAAGGCAGAGCCCGATCCTCTCGTGCTCAAAGCTTCGACCGTGCCCAGGTTCTGCTTCATGGCGCCATAGACCATCGCAAGGCCGAGGCCTGTGCCCGATGGCTTTGTTGTGTAGAACGGCTCAAACACCTTTGCGCATACCGCCTCGTCCATGCCTAGCCCGGTGTCGCGCACCGTCAGGCGGATATAGTCGCCAGGAGCCAGCTCCGCGTCGAGCCTGGCGCACGCGTCCTCATCGAGCGCGACAGCGGCTATTTCGAAGACCAGCTCGCCGCCCTGCGGCATCGCGTCCCGGGCGTTTACGGACAGATTCACCAGCATCTCGTCCACCTGGTGAGGATCTGTGCGGGCGCAAGCGGGCTGCGGCTCACACACGACGGAGAGGCGAACGCTTGGCCCCAAGAGGCGCTCGAGCATGGCCTGAAGGTTTCTGACACTTTGGTTCAGGTCCACGACCTTCGGCTCGCTGATGTTTCGCCGGGAGAAGGTCAGCAGCTGCCGGGTCAGGAGAGACGCGTTCTCTGACGCATGGGTGATGGCGCGCAGAAAACCGGCTGTGGACGAGTCCGGCTTGAGATCCTTGAGCGCGAGCTCCGCATTGCCGACGATGATCTGAAGCATGTTGTTGAAGTCATGGGCTACGCCGCCGGCCAGCCGCCCCAGCGACTCCATCTTCTCGCTTTGGCGCAAACGCTCCTCGGTCTCGCGGAGGCGATGCTCGGTTGCCACCTGGGCCTCCAGCGTCCGCTGCCGCGCCTGATACGAGCGCCGCAGGATGCGAGTCAAGGTGATCTGAAGCAGTCCGGCCAAGAGGATGAAGAAGGAGAGCACGACGAAGTTCGACCAGTCCACGTTAGGCTCCGGCGCCGCGGCAGGCAGCCAGTTCAGTTGCTCGGCTACGACCATGCAGAGGAGGGAGGCGACGCAGAGGAGCGTAACTCCGATGCCGTAACGATCTCCCAAAAGAAAGGCGGCCAGCAGCACGATTAGAACGTAGCCCGTGGCGTCAGGAGAGTGCACGCCGTTGTCGGTCAGAATCAGCGTGGTGGTGAAGACCCACGACGCGCAGACCAAGAATAGGCAGACCAATCTCATGCGGCCTTGTCTGAGCAGGATCAGTTGGGCGACGGACGCGGTGATCATTAAGCCCATCATGACGAGGCTGCGCACAGGCGTGTCGGCGAAGAGCAGCAGGGGCGGCAGCATGACGACGCCAAGGACAATCAGCGCAACGAGAAAGCGATGCAGGAAGAGCGCGGTCGCCTGCCGGCCCTCATCGTTCATCACAGGTGCTTTCAGCCAGTCAAACATAGGTGCCTTTGGGTTGTCAGTCGTAGGTGCGGAAGCGCTCGCGGAGGAGCTTGAAGACGCCGAGGGGGCCGGCGGGCCAGAGGCGCGTGGGTGTGGCGGCTTCGAGGGCTGACTCGACGTCGTCCGGGAGATCGGCGAGGAGGTCGAGCCCGGCGAGGGCTTCGACCTCGTCGATGGAGACGAGGCTGGCGCGGGCGTAGGCGCGGCGGCGGACGTTCTGCGGCATGAGGGTCGCGAAGGCGCGGATCTGGCCGGCGTCGCGGGCGAGGACGACCTGGTAGAAGGCGGTGGGGATGTCGACGCCTGAGGGAAGGCGCTTGCCGTTGGGCGCGGAGATCGCGCCGGTGAGAACCCACACCTCGCCGTAGCGCGCGGGCCAGAGCTCGGCGATGCGGAACTCGAGGTTGCACCACGGGCCTTGGTTCAGGCTGGGTCGTTGCGGGCAGATGTTGGAGGTCAGGAAAGTCTGCGTCTGCGCGGCCTTGCCGTAGCGGGTGGCGATCGCGAGGTTGGGGGCCATGTGGCCGCGGTCGTAGCCGCTCTTGGCGTACTCCTTGCCCTGCGGCGCGCGGGGCGCGGCGGGGTCTGGCTTGAAGTCGCTCGGCCGGGGCGGCGGCACGGCGTTGGTGACTGCGTGTACGCGGTAGGCGACCCAGACCGGGTGGCGCAGCGAAGGCGAGTAGCCGACGATAAAGCCGGTCTTGTTCAGGATCTGGATGTCGTCGGGAGCGGGGCTGTTCGGCAGGCGGCGGGGGACGCCGGCGCAGAGGATGCGGTTGGTGGCGAGCGAGGCGGGCAGCGGCGCGGTGACGTCGGCGCCCGTCAGGCCGAGCGTGTCGGTGAAGTCGGCTGAGGCGTCGCCGAGGCGCGCGGCCCACTCGCCGAGCGGCGCGGGCAGGCGTCCGGCCTGCGCCTGTTGCCAGCGGCGCGGCTGGTGGGCGCACCAGTCCGCCGCGCCGCAGAGGAGCAGGTAGAGCAGGGCGAACACGCCGGAGAGGCGCTTGAGCAGGCGCTTGAGGGTGGGGAGTTTCTTGCGGTTCACGGTTTCAGAGGTTGAGAAGGTTGGGGGAGGTTCACGGTTCGGCGGTTGGGTGGTTTCCTGTCGGGGCGACCAGTCAGTCGCCCACGCTCAGGTAAACAGGCGGGAGCGGGAGAGGCGGCCGAGGGCTTCGGCGAGGAGCGAGGGCGGGCAGGCGAAGTTGAGGCGGGCGAAGCCGGGCGCGCCGAACGGGGCGCCGTCCATCAGCGCGACGCCGTGCGCGAGGAAGAACTTCGCGGGCGAGAGGCCGCTCATGCGGTCGAGCCACGGGCGGAAGTCGAGCCAGGCGAGGTAGGTGGCCTCGACGTGGGGCATGGCGACGCCCCAGGCGCGGGCGGCCTGCTCGACCGTGTCGCGGTTGGCGCGCAGGAGGTCGAGCAGGGCGAGCCGCCACGGCTCGGCGTGGCGGTAGGCGGCTTCGGCGGCGACCCAGCCGAAGAGGTTCACGTGGGGCACGATGCCGGCCATGGCGGCGCGGACGCGCTGCCGCAGGGCGGGGTCGGGGATGACGGCGAAGGCGCAGGAGAGGCCGGGCAGGTTGAAGGTCTTGCTGGGCGACAGGAGCGTGACGAGGCGGTCGGCGAGTTCGGGCGCGGCCACGGCGGCGGGCGTGTGGCGGAAGGGCGCGTCGAGGGTGAGCCCGCCGTGGACTTCGTCTGAGCAGACCGTGACGCCGCGGGCGTGGCAGAGGTCGAGCAGTGCGCGGAGTTCGGCGGGCGACCAGGCGCGGCCGAGGGGGTTGTGCGGGTTGCAGAGGATGAAGAGTCGGGTGGCCGGGATGAGCGCGGCGCCAAGCGCGGCGAGGTCGAACGCCGGGCGGCCGAGGGCGTCGGCGGTCATGGGGGCGGCCACGAGGGTGCGGCCGGAGAGGGCGGGAGCCTCGAGGAAGGGCGGGTAGACGGGGACTGTGGTGGCGACCGCGTCGCCGGGCGCGCCGACGGCGCGGCACAGGATGTTGAGGGCGCAGACGAGGCCGGGCACGGGCACGACGGCGGCGGGGTCGATGGCGAGCCCGTCGAAGGCGCGGTGGTAATCGATCAGGGCCTCGACGGCGGCTCGCGAGTCCTTGGCGTAGCCGAAGACGCCCTGCGCGGCGCGTCGGGAGAGGGCCTCGGTGATCTCTGGGGCGGCGCGGAAGTCCATGTCCGCGACCCAGAGGGGCAGCACGTCGCCGTGGCGGGCGTAGGCGCCCCACTTGAGGCTGTCGGTGCCGCGGCGCTCGGCGGGCTCGGCGAAGAAGGAGGGGGGGGTAGACATGGGACAAGGAAACGCCCAACGTTCAACGCTGAACGCTCAACGTGTGTTATGGGGTGGAAAGGACGTAGTCGTAGCAGCGGCGGAGGGCGCCGCGGAAATCTTCGGGCGTGCGGTTCTCGCGGCGGAGCGTGTCGCGGCCGCGGCGGGCGAGTTCGGCCCCGCGCTTGGCGTCGCGGCAGAGCGTCAGGATGCCGCGGGCCATGGCGTCGGGCTTGAGGCCGACGATCAGCGCGTTGTCGGGCGAGAGCAGCGTGCGGTTGGCCGGCGTGTCGGCGGCCACCACGGGCGTGCCGGAGTACAGGTAGTCGAGCACCTTGATGGGGGCGGTGGCGCCGGCGCGGCGCGGGGAGACGAGCACGTCGGAGACGGAGAGGAGGGCCGCGAGTTCGCTGGAGGTGATTCGGCCGGGGAAGGTAACCGACTTGTCGATGCCGGCCTTGGCGAGGGCGTCGCGCATGCGGCGGATCTCGGCGGCGTCGCCGCCCACCACGGCAAAGCGGACGTCGGGGGCAGAGGCGAGGACCTGCGGGATGGCGTTAAAGAATAGGTCGAGGCCTTGGAAGCGCGTGAAGGAGCCGACGCAGGTGACGAGCTTCTGCTTGGGGGCGGTACGGTAGCGGGCCAGGGCGAGGTTGCGGGTGGGGAGGGTGACCTCGTCGGTGACGGCGGGAATGTCCGGGATCACGCAGGCGCGGCTGCGTCGGCCGAACTGAGCGAGGAGCCCGACGACGGACTGGTCGTTGCCGATGACGGCGTCGGCGCGCATGAGGGCGCGCCGCTCGAGGAAGCGATAGAAACCGAACCAGAGGCGGCGCGGCCCTTTGACGCGCGCGTGGGCCAGTGCGGTGTGGCGCTCGAACACGCTCGGCGTCTTGGTGAGCCGGCCCGCGAGCCACGCGATGACGCCGCAGTCCTCGACGCCGTGGATGAGCGCGTAGCGTTCGCGGCCGGTCAGGAAGACCGCCTTGAAGAGCATCAGGGCGTCCAGCGCGAAACGCCGGACCGAGGGGCCCTCGGGCAGCTGGCTGCAGAACGGGAGGCGGGGCACGAGGAGCGTGTGGACGCCAGGCACGGGAGGCGGGATGCCAACGGGCACCGCGAGCAGGTCGACGCTGTGGCCGAGAGCTACAAGCGCTTCAAGCGTATGGCGGGTGCGGTGGCAGGCGCCCTCCCACGGGTAGTACGGCTTGGAGGAGATGAACAGGATGCGGCTCATGGCGGGGGCGGGGGGCAAAACGTGAAACTCGAAACGGAAAACTCGGAACCGGGGGCGCCGGGGTCACCACGAGTCGTCAAGCTCGATGCGGATCGTGCGGCTCTTCATCGCCTGGATCTGAGCCGGGGTGAGGCCCCCGTGGGCCACGGGAGGCGCGCCCCACAGCGTGCCGGGCTCAGACTCCATGGGCACGCAAATGGGAGCGGCACAGGTGGGGCACTCCGTTTCCTGGCCAGCCAGGTCGGCAGGCGCTTCTATCTCCTGTCTACACGCCGGGCAGATAAACGAGAGATAGACGGTCTCTTCAACATTCGCGTTCATGCCACCTCCACACAAACAATGGCGCGTATAATAGTACGGTGGGGCGTCCAACGCCAGCCCAATTTCTTAACAAGTTGGGAGCGGTGGTTCGGAGTTGCCGCAACGGGCGAGGAAGGGGTATGATGAAAGCCAAGAGTAACTCGAGGAAGGGGGCGACGATGAAGAGCGGAAAATCGGGGCTTGCGGCTTACGCGTGGGCGCTTGTGGGGGCTGTCGCGTGGGTGGTCGCGCCGGCGGCTGCGCAGGAGCGCGCGGGGTGGACGCTCGCGTGGTCGGACGAGTTCGACAAGCCGGGCCTGCCGGACGCGAAGAAGTGGACGTACGAGACGGGGTTCGTGCGCAACAAGGAGCTGCAGTACTACACGCAGGCGCGTCCGGAGAACGCCCGCGTGGAGGGCGGCAGCCTCGTGATCGAGGGGCGCAAGGAGGAGTACCAAGGGCCGGACGGAAAGGCCGCGCATTACACCGCCGCGAGCGTCACGACCGAGGGGTTGTTCGAGACCACGTACGGCCGCGTGGAAGTGCGGGCCAGGCTGCCGCGCGGACGCGGCCAGTGGCCCGCGATCTGGATGCTGGGCACGAACCGGGAGAAGATCGGCTGGCCTAAGTGCGGCGAGATCGACATCATGGAGTTCGTGGGCCACGAGCCCGAGAAGGTTTTCGCCACAGTCCACTGGTTCGGCTATGAGAAGGGCAAGCACGCGTCGCTCGGCGGCAACCTGCCGAAGCAGAAGCCCTCGGACGATTTTCACGTGTACGCGGTTGAGTGGTTCGCGGACCGCATGGACTTCTACTACGACGAGACCCTATATTTCACCTATCCGATCGAGAGGGCGGGCACGGGCGAGCAGAACCCGTTCCGCAAGCCGCACTACCTGCTGATGAACCTCGCGGTCGGCGGGGCCTGGGGCGGGCAGAAGGGCATCGACGACAGCGTCTTCCCACAGCAGTACGTCATCGACTACGTGAGGGCGTACAAGAAGAACTAGCGACGCTCACGCGTAGGCGCGGAGAGCGCGGAGGTGGTGCGGAAGGGGGAGAAAGAGCGGAGCTGCTGTGAGCAAGGGCTCGCTCCGGCCAAGCCGAACGGAAAGCAGAGGGACAGCGATGCGCGTACGTTTTGTGGCTGCGACTGCGATGCTGGCGTCGGGGGCGTGGGCGGCTGAGCTTGGGCAGGTGGCGCGGGTGATGGCCGGCGAGCTGAAAGAGGCGCGCGCGTCGTGGTGGGGCTTCGATGCGGAGGACTCCACGCGCGCCTTGCAGGCGGCCATCGACTCGCGGGTGCCGCGGCTGATCGTGGACAACATGGCTGCGCCGTGGGTCACGGACCGGCTCGCCTGCGTGAGCGGCCAGGAGGTCGTCTTCGAGCGCGGCGCCGAGGTGCTGGCCAAGAAGGGCGCGTTCAGGGGCGCGGGCGACGCGCTCTTCTCGCTCATCTGCGTGACCAACGTGACGCTGCGCGGGCCGGGCGCGACGCTGCGCATGCGGCGCGCGGACTACGACGCGCCGCCTTACGCGAAGGCCGAGTGGCGGCATGTGCTCACGGTCAAGAGCAGCGTGAACATCCGCGTGGAGGGGCTGACGCTCGCGGAGAGCGGCGGGGACGGCGTTTACCTCGGCTGCGTGCGCTCCGAGTGGCCGAACCGCGATGTCGTGATCAAAGACGTGGTGTGCGACCGGAACTACCGTCAAGGCATCAGCGTGATCTCCGCCGAAAACCTGCTGATCGAGAACACGGTGATGCGCGACACGGCGGGCACGCCGCCGGCGGCGGGCATCGACTTCGAGCCGAACCACGCGGGCGAGCGCCTCAAGAACTGCGTGATGCGCAACTGCGTGACAGAGAACAATCAGGGTAGCGGCTACGACTTCTACCTGCCGAACCTGACGCGCGCGTCCGAGCCGGTCTCGATCCGGCTGGAGAACTGCCGCTCGGCCAATGACAAGTCGGGCGTGAAGATCACGACCGGCAACGCGGAGGAGGCGGCCGTGCGAGGGTCGCTGACCTTCGCGGATTGCCGCGTCGAGCGCTCGCAGCGCAGCGGCCTGACCGTCTCGCGCAAGTCGGCGTTCGGGATGGCGCTGGCGCTCGAGCGGTGCGCGGTGTCCGGGTGCGGGGGCACGAACGCCGCGCCCGACATCGTGCTGCTGAGCCGCATCGAGGACGAGTGGCCGGTCGGCGGCATCCGGCTGGACGGCGTGACCGTGACGCAGCCCGTCGCGCGGCCGTGGATCGCGTGGCAGAACAACACGACGGTGGCCGAGCCGGTGGCGGCGCTGACGGGCGCGGTCACGGTCGAGCAGGGCGGGCAGCGGCAGGAGGTCGCGCTGACGCCGGAATGGGCGGCCAAGACCTTCCCGCCGCGCTTCTCGGTGCGCGTGCCGCGCGTGGCGGGCGACCTCGCGAAGGCGCGGGTGACGGACCGAGCCGAGGGCGTGCAGCGGGTCTCGCCGCTGCGGCTGCGCCGCGGCGGCGCCTATGTCTTCCACGCGGCGGCGGGGCGGGAGGTCGTGCTGGCCGGCGAGCAGACGCAGGTCGGTGCGTATGCGGTCGGGGCGAAGCCGCTCATCGTGCGCTCGCCTTCGGGGGCGGCTGTCAAGAAGGTGGCCCTGCCGCCGTTCAAGGAGCGCGCGGAGGTTCGTTTCACGCCGGCGGAGAGCGGCTTCCACACGCTTGAGGTGGACGTCGGCGCGAACGCGTTCGCGCTGCTGGAGGCCAGCGTGCCGGTGGCGCTCGATGCGACCCGGAGAGCGGCGAGCCTCATCGCCAGTGCGGGCGCGCTGTTCGTGCCGGTGCCGAAGGGGACGGGCGTGTTCGCGTTCGGCGTGGCGGGCGAGGGCGCCGGCGAGGCGGTGAGGGCCGCGGTCATCGATCCGGCGGGCAAGGCGGTCTGGGCGAAGGACGCCATCACGCAGATGGAGCGCTTCACGGCGGCCGAAGGGCAGGGCGCGTCGGGCGGCGTGTGGGAGATCCGGCTCGGGAAGCCGAGCCAGGGCGGCTTCGAGGACTTCCATGTGGAGGCGCTGGGGGTTCCGGGGTATCTGTTCCTCAGCAGGGGCCGCTATTGGGAGTAGTCCGCCAACGGCCGCGATCCGCCGAAAACTTCCGAAGCCCCCTTTTGGCGGCGCGCGAAATATAGTAAACTAAATGTTCGACGATAACGTGTAACAAGGACTCCACATGAAGCATGCGTACGCAGTGATATTGGCGGGCGGAAGTGGCGAACGGTTCTGGCCGCTGAGCACCAAGTCCCGCCCAAAGCAGTTCATTTCGCTTTTCGGCGGACGGCCCCTTCTGTCTCTGGCCGTCGAGCGCCTGCACGGGCTGATCCCGGCCGACCGCATTTACATCATAACCGCCGAGCGGCTGGCGGAGGACACGGCGGAAGCGGCGTGGAACGTGCCGCGCGCGAACATCATCGGCGAGCCGTGCAAGCGCGACACCGCCCCGGCCATCGCGGTGGCGTGCGGGATGGTGCATGGCCGCGACCCCGAGGGAGTTGTCTGCATCCTGACCGCCGACCAGCTCATGAGCGACGTCGAGACTTTTCGGCTGACGCTCGCCGACTCGATCAAGGTGGCCAGCCGGGAAGACGTGATCGTGACGATGGGCATCCAGCCCACCTATCCGGCTACCGGCTTCGGCTATATCGACGCGGGCGAGGAGCTGGAGACGCGCACGGTGACGCGCTTCAATAAGGCCAGGCGGTTTGTGGAGAAGCCGGACGCGTACACGGCCGCGCGCTATGTGGAGAGCGGCCACTACTGCTGGAACGCGGGCATGTTTATCTGGCGGACGGAGACCATGCGCAACGCGCTGGCCGCCCACGCGCCGGATCTGGCTCAGCTCGGCGACCTTGTGGCGGCAACGGACTCGACCGACGCGCTCGAGGCCGTTTTGCGGCGAACCTACCCGTCCCTGCGGGCGATCTCGATCGACTACGCCGTGATGGAGCACGCCGACAATATCGTGATGGCGCGCGGCGCGTTCGGCTGGGACGACGTGGGCTCGTGGCCCTCCGTGGCCGGGCACTTCTCGGCCGACCTCGACGGCAACGTCGTCATCGGCGCATGCGAGCAGATGGAAGCGCAGAACAACATCGTGATTTCCGAGAACCGCCTCACGGCGCTGATCGGCGTGCGCGGGCTGGTCGTGGTGCACTCCGAGAACGCCACGCTGATCTGCCCCAAGGAGCGGGCTGAAGAGGTGAAGAAGCTGCTGCGCCGCATCGCCGCCCGTCCCGACGGCGAAAAGTACGTGTAGGATGTCCAGCGAGCCGAACATCTCCGCCCGCCGCTTCAAGCTGGTCGTCGCCTACGACGGCACGGCCTACGCGGGGTGGCAGGTGCAGCCGAACCACGTCAGCGTGCAGCAGGTGATCGAGGAAACGCTGCAGGGCATCGTCGGGCACGCCGTCAAGCTGCACGGCAGCGGGCGGACTGATCAGGGCGTGCATGCGCGAGGCCAGGTCGCGCACGTGGACCTGACCTGCCGCCTGGGCGCGGAGTCCGTCGGCCGGGCGCTCAACGCGCGGCTGCCGCAGGACATCCGCATCCGCAGGGCGTCGCTGGCGCGGCCCGACTTCCACGCGCGGCGTTCGGCGGCGGGCAAGGAGTACCGCTACTTCGTCTGGAATGACGCGACGGTGCTGCCTGACAAGCGGCTCTACGCGGCTCACGCGTACCGGCCGCTCGACGTGGCGGCGATGCGCGACGCGGCTGCGCGCTTCGTGGGGCGGCACGACTTCGCGTCGTTCACCGCCAACCCGCAGCGCGAGGTGG
>CAYLUN010000144.1:0-10687 GCA_964386865.1 uncultured Lentisphaeraceae bacterium
AGGAGTTCGTCAACGACGAGCAGGCCAACCGGTTCCGCTCCCGCGCCGCCCGCGAAGGCTGGCAGATCGTTTAAGTAGCTTCCTCGAAGGAATCGACAGAATCGAATGAATCGATTCGCTCGATTCCTTCGATTTACTCGAATAACAAAACCAAGTTTCTATCATGAAAAAGTCACTCTTCTTCTCCATCGCCGTTCTTGCCGCTGCGCTAGGCGCCCGCGCCGAGATCCCCGCGGCCGACCTCCTGAGCGAGGTCAAATTGATCGAAGTCCTGCAGAAGGCCGAGACCTCGGACAACGACAAGGTCACGGCCTGCCAGAACCTCGGCTGGTGCGGGACTCGGTCGGCCATCGGCCCGCTGACCGCGCTTCTTGCGAACGAGAAGCCGGTTCTCCGCCACGCGGCGCGCTACGGGCTGGAGATGATTCCCGACCCGGCGGTCGAGACGGCCCTCTGCGAGGCGGCCGGCCGCCTGACCGGCCCGGCGCTCGTCGGGGTGTTGCAGTCGATGGGCAACCGCGGCAACGCGCGTTCGGTCTCCGTCCTGAGCGGGCGGATGTCCGACAGCGACAAGCCAGTCGCTGAGGCGGCGGCCCAGTCCCTGGGCAAGTTGGCCACGACTGAGGCGATGGCCGCGCTCAAGGCCGGCCTCGGCCAAGCCCCCTGCGTGGCGGTGGCCTACTTGAATGGCGCTGGAATTGTCGCGGGCGCCGATCAGGCAAAAGCGGCGGCCTACTACGCCGACGTGCGCAAGGCGCAGGCGAACGTCAGCCCGGCCGCGCGCCTGGCCGCCCTGCGCGGGGAGATCGTCGCGGCGGGCAAAGACGGCGTGAAGCTCTGGGGGGACTCTGTCGCGAGCGCGGACGCCGAGGCCGTGGACGCGGCCCTGCGCGCGGCGCTGGACATGCCGGCGAGCGAGGAAGCGACCGCCGCTTTCGCCGCGGCCCTCGCCACGGTGCCTGCCGTGCGGGAGCGCCTGGCTACGGTCCTGGGCCAGCGCGGCGACAAAGCCGCCGTTCCCGCCTTGGCCGCCCTGGCCAAGGGAGAGGACGCCGCCTGTAGCCTCGCCGCCGCCGCCGCGCTCGCGGCGCTCAATGACCCCGCCGCCATGCCTCCGCTGCTGGCGCTGGCCAAGCATGGGGATGCCGCCATCGCCGATGCCGCCAAGAACGAGATCATGGGCTTCGCGGGCAAGCCCGCCGATGACGCCGTGCTGGCCATGATGGCTGACGCCGACGCCGCCACCCGCCTGGCCGGCATCGACATGGCGATGCGCCGCCGCATGGCCGCGGCCGTGCCGTCTCTGGTGAAACTCACCACCGACGCCGACGCGAAGATCCTCGACGCGGCAGTCAAGGGCGTGGGCGACCTCGGCACGGACAAGGAGATTCCGGCGCTGCTGGCCGCGATCGCCAAAGCGCCGCAGGGCGAGACCGCCGTCCGCGCGCTCGCCTCCCTCTGCACCCGCTACGCGCGCCCCCGCGGCGGCAAGACCGTGATCACAAGCGCAGTCTACGGCAACTTCGAGAACGACCTGACCAAAGACGTCACCGCCAATGTCCAAAAGCTCGTGGACGTCGGATCCATCACCATCCAGGCCTCGGGCCGCCTCTGCAAGTGGGACGGGTTCAGCGAAGACCCCGCGCCGGGCAAAGCCAAGATGCTCCGCATGGTCTACACCTTCGACGGCGTCGAGAAGAGCGTCCAGGTGCGCGACAATGACGCCGTACACCTGAGCGGCGAGACCTTGCTGCCGGCGGCGATGGAGCCGATCAAGGCCGCCTACGACAAGGCGCAAGGGCCGGAAAAGCTGGCGCTCTTCAAGGTGCTGATCTCGCTGTCGAACGAGCAGGGGCTGGCCGTTGCCCGTGCTGCTGCGGTGCAGAAAGCCGACGCGGCACTGCAGGAAGTGGCCATTCGCGCGCTCGCTGAGTGGAAGACGCCTGAGGCGCTCGAGGATGCAGCCGCCTTCGCCCAGAGCGCGCCCTCGGATCGCCTGAAGATTCTCGCCCTGCGCGGCTTCGTGCGCCAGCTGGAGCTGAGCTTCACGATCCCGATGGATAAGCAGCTCGCACGCCTGGAGCAGGCTCAGGCCTGGGCCGCCCGCGACGAGGACAAGGCATTCCTCTCAGCCGCCCTCGCCGTCACCCGCCGGCAGCTCGCCGAGAAAGGGTTCAAGCCGATGTTCGACGGCACCAGCCTGAAGCAGTGGAAGGGCGGTGGCGGCTTCTGGCAGGTCAAGGACGGCATCCTGCAGGCGCAAAGCTCTCCTGACAAGGTGTGCAAACAGCAGAGCCATCTCATCTGGAAAGGCGGCCAGCCCGGGGACTTTGAAATGCGCTGCGAATTCAAGCTCAGCCCAGAGGCCAACTCCGGCATCCAAATCCGCACACTCGACCAGGAGTTCGGCGACAGCGGCTATCAGGCCGACATGAACGGCGGCGGTAACTACGTCGGCTATCTCTACCATCCCAAGCAGCACCTCGTCGGCGAGCGCGGCGCCAAGGTGGTTATCGACGCCAAGGGGCAGAAGACCGTCGAGCGCTTCGCCGAGAGCAAGGCGCTTCAGGAGAAGGTGTTCAAGGGCGACGACTGGAACGAGTACGCGGTCATCTGCAAGGGACCCGCCATCACGCTCTTCGTCAACGGCATGAAGACCTGCGAGTTGGAGGATCACCGCGCAGATACGCCGCGCAAGGGCTTCATCACCCTGCAGATGCACCCCGGCCCGCCGATGAAGATCCAGTTCCGCAACCTGCGGATCAAAGAGCTGAAGTAGGAGAAACATGAGCGCTGGATGTAATCGTCGTTCGTTTTTACGTGCCGCCGGTTCTGTGGCGGCGTTCACCATTCTTCCGCGTCGGCTGCTGGCGGGCAGCGGCGAGACGCCGCCGAGCGAGACCGTTCTCTTCGCGGCCGTCGGCGTGGGCGGGCAGGGGCGCGGCGATCTGCAGGGGCTCGGCGCGTTGGGCAAGGTCGTGGCGGTCGCCGACGTCGATCCGCGCAGCATCGAGGCGACGAAGAAGTTCCTGCCGGATGTGAAGACGTTTGTCGACTACCGCGAGATGTACGACAAGCTTGGCAAGTCCTTTGACGCGGTGCTCGTCGCGACGCCCGACCACTGGCACGCGCTGCCCACGGTCGACGCCATGCAACTCGGCAAGCACGTCTACACTGAGAAGCCGATCGCCCGCACGGTCTGGGAGGTGCGTAAGCTCATGGAGGCGGCTCGCAAGTACAACGTCGTCACACAGATGGGCAACCAAGGCCACTCCTTCGCGAGCCACCAGACCTTCAAGTCGTGGGTGCGCAAAGGCCTGCTGGGCGATATCCGCGAGGTCCACACGTGGACGACCATGCGCCTGCTGGACTCGAAGAGCAAGATCCCTGAGCTGTCGAAGGGGGAGAAGGCGCCCGAGGGGCTCGACTGGGACCGCTGGGTCGGGCCGTCCGAGTACCACGCGTATTCGCCGTACTTCACGCCCAACCGCTGGCGCGCGTGGACGCCCTACGGCACCGGCAACCCCGGCGACTGGGGCTGCCACCTGCTGGACCCCATCTACGACGCGCTCAACCTGCGCAGCCCGAACCGCATCACGGCGGAGGTGACGCCGGACTGGGATCCTAAGCGCGATGCGTTGGCGTTCCCGAACGCCTCGCGCATCCGCTACGAGTACGACTTGTCGAATGGCAAAACGATGACGATCCTGTGGCACGACGGCGAGTTCTGTAACGAGGTGCCGCGTCCGGCGGTGCTCGAAGAGGGGCGCGAGGTCGGCAACAAGATTGTGCCGGGCCAGTGGAACGCGGGCGCGGTCGTGTACGGCAGCAAGAACACGCTCAAGTACGGCTCGCACGGCGCGGACGGCTGCCGCGTCATCCCCGAGACCGCGATGCGCGAGATGATCCAGGACATCAAAGCGGAGGAGAAGACCAAGCCCGGCTTCTGGATGACCAACATCGGCAGCCATTTCGAAGACTTTGTGACGGCTATCAAGATCGGCCGCAAATCCAACAACCCCTTCGAGACCGCGGGCTATGTCGCCGAAAACGCGGCGCTTGGCTCGATCGCGGTGCGCCACCCCGGCGTCAAGCTGGAGTGGGACTGCGAGGCGCTGCGCTTTACGAACTGCGATTCGGCCACCGCGATGGTCACGCCCGAGTACCGTAAGGGCTACGCGCTGAAGGTGTGAGTAATAGGTTGTTAGGCTGAAGGCTGTTAGACTATTAGGGGGAGTCGGTAGAATCGAAGAAACCGATGGAGTCGAAACAATGAAGATGTTGGCAATCACGCTGGCGGTCATGTGCTCGGGGATCGCGCAGGCGGCGGAGTTTCAGAAGGTTCTGTTTCTGGGCAACAGCATCACGCTGCACGGGCCGTCGAAGAAGGTCGACTGGACGGGCAACTGGGGCATGGCGGCGAGCGCCTTGGACAAGGACTACGTGCATCTCGTGACGAAGGCGCTGGTCAAGAAAGACGGGACGGCACCCGAGACGCTGGTCAATAATATCGCGACCTTCGAACGTCAGTATGCCGCTTACGATGCGGCGCCGCTCAAAGAGGCTGCCGCCTTCGGCGCGGATCTGATCGTCGTGTGTATCGGCGAGAATGTGCCGAACCTCACCACGGACGAAGCGAAGGCGCAGTTCAAAGAGAGCGTCGTCAAGATGCTGAACGGCGTCAGGGCGGATCGCAAGCCTGTCATCATCGTGCGTAGCAGCTTCTGGGCGAATGCCGCGAAAGATAAGGCGCTCAAGCAGGCCTGCGCCGAAGTCGGCGGCACCTTCGTGGATATCAGCGCCCTCTGCAAGGACGAGAAGAACTTCGCGCGCTCGGAGCGCGCGTTCAAGCATGCGGGCGTCGCCAATCACCCGGGCGACAAGGGCATGCAGGCGATCGCCGACGCGATCGTCGGCGCGGTCAAGGGCCTCTGATGGAGTGGAAGAGCGAGTGGAAAGGCGTGTTGTGGCTGGTGGCAGGTTTTGTGGCTTGCTACCTGCTGCCTGTCGGCGCGCCGCGTTTCGACCACGCTGTCGGCGAGGCGCTGACGCAAGTCCGCTGGTACGCTCGCGAACACGTGCTGCTCGGCATGGTGCCGGCTTTCTTCATCGCGGGGGCGATTCGCGCGTTTGTGCGGCGCAAGGCGGTGCTGAAATTCTTGGGGCCGGGCGCGAACCGCACCGTGGCGTTCGCAGTCGCGGCGGTGTCGGGCGCGATCCTGACGGTGTGCTCCTGCACCGTGCTGCCGCTTTTCGCGGGCATTTACAAGGCGGGCGCGGGGCTCGGCCCGGCCTGCACGTTCCTCTACTCGGGGCCGGCCATCAACGTGACCGCCACGATCATCACGGCGCGGGTGCTGGGGTTCGAACTTGGAGCCGTTCGTGCGGTCGGCGCGGTGCTGTTCAGCGTGGTCATCGGGCTCAGCATGTGGGCGCTGTTCCGCAAGGATCCTGTGGAGGCGGCTGGGGCGCTTGCGGGCGGGGGCGCGGAGCAGGAAAGCGGCCGCAAGGGCTGGCAGACAGGCCTCTTCTTCGCCTGCCTGCTCGGCGTTCTGGTGGCCGCGAACTGGAGCGAATCGGGGTCGTGCGCGTGCCATGACGGGGCGGTGCCGATCGCGGAGCTGGGTGCGAACTGGTGGGTCACCGCGCTGCTGGCGGCGTCGCTGGGCGCGCTGCTGACACGGTATTTTGGAGTGGCCTTCTGGAAAGTGCTGGCAGTGGCCTTTTGCGTCACGGCGGTGGGGGTGCTCACGCAGCGGCCCGTGGCGGCGTTCACTGCGGGGTCGGTGGGGCTCTGGGTGGCGTGCGCTGGGGAGAGGGGTGGCGCGGGCGAGTGGGCCGAGGCCGCCTGGTCGTCCGCAACGCAGACGCTGCCGCTGCTGCTGGTCGGTATTTTGATTTCGGGGTTCCTGCTCGGCCGTCCGGGCGAAGAGGGGGTGATCCCCTCGGCGTGGGTCGCGCAGGCGGTGGGAGGGAACTCGCTACGGGCGACCTTCGTATCGGCCGCGTGCAGCGCGCTGATGTACTTCTCGACTTGCACCGAAGTCCCTGTGTTGCGCGGGCTGATGGACGCCGGGATGGGCAAAGGGCCCGTGCTGGCGCTGATGCTGGCGGGGCCGGCGCTGAGCCTGCCGGGCATGCTGCTGATCAACCGCGTGCTGGGCTTCAGGAAGACCGCGGCGTTCGTGCTGCTCGTCGTGGCGATGGCGACGCTGACGGGCTGGGCGTACGGAAGAACGTCAGGCTTCCTGATCTCGACCGGGAAAACGAGGCAAATCCCGGAAAATGACTTGGCCCATTTTGAAGCGTGTCAAGCGGGGCTGCCTGGGGATTTGGACACACGTCCCCGGCGAGCTATCTTTTGAATCTGAAAATCAGGAAGGGGCCGACGCTGCTGGTCCGGCGGTGTATCGTGTGGGAGTTTCAACCAGAGAAGACAAGACGTCTATCCGCGAAATCCGCAACCTCACATTAAAGCCTGATGCGGTTACGCACGAACGAACCTCGGCCGGCTGAAGCCGGTACAACATGCGGACGTCGCGGACCTGAGCAACCCAGGCTTGTTGTGCCGGCTTCAGCCGGCCCAAAGCACCTGTCCCCAGGCCCTGCCCACGGGAAATCTGGCGAGAATCTGAGCCCTCTCCCCGCTATTCTGCGTTCGATGTTTCGCGTTGAGCGTTCTTTCCCTCTTACCCCCGATACTCGGCCCACTCCGGCTCGGTCGCGAAGATCCAGCGGTAGTAGTCCTGCGCCTGGAGTTTGACGGCGGCGTCCTCGTCGACCACCACGCGGCACTGCGGGTGGAGCTGAAGGGCCGTGGCCGAGACCATCGAGGTGATCGGGCCTTCGACCGCCTTGGCCACAATCTCGGCCTTGTTGCTGCCGGTGATGAGGAGAATGACGGCGTGCGCGTCGAGGATCGTGCCCACGCCCATCGTGATCGCCCGCGTCGGCATCTCGTCCGGGTTGGCGAAGAGCGTGCGGTTGACCGCAATCGTCGAAGGCGCTAAGGCCTTTTCACGCGTGCGCGAGCGCAGGGCCGAGAGCGACTCGTTGAAGCCGATGTGGCCGTCCGAGCCGATGCCGAGGAGCTGCAGGTCGACGCCGCCGAACTCCGCGATGGTCTCCTCGTAACGGCGGCAGGCGGCCTTCACGTCGGCCGCCATGCCGTCGGGCAGGAAGGTGTTGCGGTGGTCGATGTTGATGTGGTTGAACAGGTGGTTGTCCATGTAATACCGGTACGAGCCGGAGTGGTCGGACGGGATGCCGATGTACTCGTCCAGGTTGAACGTGCGGCACAGCGAGAAGTCGAGGCCCTCTTCGCGGTGCATGCGGACGAGGCGGTCGTAGACCCGCTCCATGGTGCGGCCGGTGGCCAGCCCGAGGACGAGATGCGGCTTCTCGCGCAAGGCCTTCGCAATCAGCGACGCGACGAGCCACGCGGCGCGCTCGGCATCGGGCTGGATCACCAGTTCCATATCGTTACACTCCGTATTCCTTGGCGTTGACGTCGCTCGACACGAGCACCTTGCGGTCGGCGATGGCTTTCTTGAGCAGCTCCTGCTCGTCGGCCGGCGCGGCCAGCGGCAAGGCCACCTGTCCGCCCTCGGCGGCGGAGCGGCAGAGCCCGAGCATGATCTCCATGCCCTTGTAGGCGCTGTCGAAGTTGCACGCGTGAACCTTCTGCGGGTCGTCGAGCCACTCCGCCATCTCTTGGATGTAGGGCGGCATGTCGAGGTCATAGTTCATGGCCCCGTCGCCGCTCTGGTAGCCGTCGCGGCGCGTGACGGCGCGCCAGCCGCCGTTGGTCAGCACCTCGGCGAAGCCCTCGGTGCCCTGCACGCAGATGCTGTTCTTGCCCCACCACTTCGCGACCTCGGGCTGGTCCGGCGCGCCGGCCCCGGCCTCGAAATAGCCGCGGATGTTGCCCGCGAACTGCACGACGCCTGCGAGGTAGTCGGGGGAGGGGTGGTTGTCGGTGAACTTGCCGCGGCCGGCGGCCTGCGCCATGACCCACTGCGCCTCGGGCTCGCCGGCGTACCAGCGGGCGTAGTCGATCAGGTGGCTGAGCATGTGCGTCATCCAGCCGGTGGCGGTTCCCGTCACGGTGTGGATGCGGCCGAGGGCGCCGCTGGCGGCGATTTCCTTGACCTTGCGGTAGTGGGCGCCGTAGCGGTGCTGGTGGCTGACCACGGCCTTGACTCCGGACGCGTCGAGTAGGCGCTTGATCTCCATGCCCTCGCGGCTGGTGAGGGCGACCGGCTTCTCGAACGCGATCAGCTGGGCGCCGCTCTCGATGCCGGCTTGGATGAACGGCGTGCGGAGGTGGGGCATCGTGCAAAAACAAAAGATGTCCGGCCGGACGTCCCGCGCGAGCGCGGCGGCGTCCGTGCCGGTCTTGGGGTTACCCAGCTTCTGGGCGGCGGCCTCAAGGCGAGCCGGGTCGATGTCGCAGATGGCGGCCACCCTGAAACGGGGGTTGGCGCTGAACGCGGCGGCGTGGTGCAGGCCGCGCTTGCCCATGCCGACGACCATGACGGAGTACGGTTTACTCATGCGTTGGCCTTGTCCCACTCCATGCACTTCTGGATCGTGAAGTCGACCTCGGCCTCGGTCAGCTCCGGGAACATCGGCAGGCTGACGCACGAGGCGGCGTTGCGCTCCGCGTTCTTCATCTTGCCCACGATGCGCGCCTGCTTGCCCCACGGGAAGCCAGCCTGCTGGGTGATGGTGATGGGGTAGTGGCACTTGGCGTCGATGCCGTTGTCGTTGAGGAACTTCAGAAGCTCGTCGCGCTTGGCCGGGTTCACGGTCTCGATGACATAGAGATGGAAGATGTGACGCCCGCCGGGCACTTCGTACGGCAGCGTAAAGCTCTTCGCCTTCTTCAGGCCCTTGGTGTAGCGCTTCGCCAGCTTGCGGCGCTGGTTGTTGCCCGCGTGGATGTGCTTCAGCTTGGCGCTCAGGATGCCCGCGTGGATGTCGTCCAGGCGGCTGTTGAAGCCGAAGCTGTGCTGCGAGCGCTTCTCGGAGCCGTGGTTGCGCATCTTGCGGACCAGGCGGTCGATCTCGGGGTTGTTGGTGATGACCATGCCGCCGTCGCCGAAGGTGCCGAGGTTCTTCTGGATGATGAAGCTGGTGGTCGCCGCGTCGCTCAGCTCGCCGACCCGGAAATCGGGGCCGGCTGAGTCGATCGCCTGGGCGTTGTCTTCGATCACGAAGAGCTTGTGCTTCTTGGCGATCTTGCTGATCGCACGCATGTCGGCGCACTGGCCGTACAGGTGCACGGGGATGATCGCCTTGGTCTTCGGGGTGATCGCCGCCTTGATCTTCTTGGGGTCGATGCACTTCGTCAGCGGGTCGCAGTCGACGAACACGGCGGTCGCGCCGGTGAACCAGATGGCTTCGGCCGTGGCGAAGAAGGTGTTGGTGTGGGTGATGACCTCGTCGCCGGGGCCGACGCCGAGGGCGAGCAGGCAGAGCCAGATCGCGTCGGTGCCATTGCCCACGCCGATCGCGTACGTGCTCTGCGAAAACTTGGCGAACTCGGCTTCGAACTTCTTGAGCATCGGGCCCATGACGTATTCGCCGCTCTCGATCACCGTCTTGATGTTGGCGTCGATCTCGGACTTCATGTTGGTGTACTGGCGGACATGTCCGTAAAAGGGAACCTTCATCGCGTTGACTCCTTTGGTTTCAGATAACTACAACTGTCAGGTATTATGCTGAAGGGTGTGGAAAACGTCAACCCCCGTTTTCCACTTGCACCTCCATGCTGCTGCGCGAATTCCTCGACACTCATTCCCCGGTTGCTGATGAGCGGTCATTAGGAAGGCCATGATATCCCGGCTGGCTCTGTCTATGGTGTGCTTATCGGCCGCCCCTGTTTTTCAGTGCCGTGCTCTAACGGCGTTGTGTATTGTGAGAATGCGGTGATCGGTCTAGGTAACATCAATCGGCCGCCGACACATCGCCAAAGGAATTAGCAGCGAAAAACAGCTTGCGTATCTTCACAATCGTCGGTCTAAGCCTGCGGGTGTTGGCCGGTGATAGGCTTGAGGCGGAAGCGGTTCGCACAGACGGCTCGCGGGGACGCTCGCCGGCGCGAGCCTTGCCGAAACGACCAGCATCGCAGGGAGGGACGGCTTCCACGCCGTCCGCGGCGGCCGGGGTGGAGCCCGGCCCTCCCGAGCCGCTCACGCCCAAGCAACGCGCTGATGAAGAATCTCGCGGCCTCATCCGCTATCTCCGTCCCGCGGTATCAGCACCCGCATGTTGTACCGGCTTCAGCCGGCCCGCAGCAAGGCAAGTAGCCGCCTGAAGGCGGTACAACGTACGAGGAAACCGTCCTCAGTCTGCCGACCTCTGACCTCTCTCCCGAACACCTCCCTTGGCCCTCTTCCCTCGCCGACCAGATCGCCCTCGTGCGCGGTGTGATCCGCCAGACCTTGTGTCAACCGCCAGACGGCGCAGACCCAAAAATAGCGCTCTCCTGCGACGACGTGCTCGGCTGGTCATGTTTGTTTCTTCAGCGCGGCTGCCCATTGGGCGATGCGGCCGCGAATGTCATCACGAATCCCGCGCACGCCAACCATCTTCTCCTCGTCCGTCCCCGACAGGCTGGCGGGATCAGGGAAACTCCAATCCAGTCGCTGCGTTATCCCCGCGAAAATCGGACACCGCTCCG
>CAYLUN010000145.1:0-10484 GCA_964386865.1 uncultured Lentisphaeraceae bacterium
GCGAGTTCGTAGCCCCAGTCGCGGAAGCCGCCCTCGGTGAACTTCATGATGTTGCCCTTGTGGACGAGGGTCACGCTTTCGCGGTCATTGGCGATGGCGTAGTCCATCGCGGCCTTGACGAGTCGCTTCGTGCCTTCGATCGAGACGGGCTTGATGCCGATCGACGAGGACTCGGGGAAGCGGATCTTCTTGACGCCCATCTCCTTCTGCAGGAAGCCGATGACCTTCTTGGCGTCGTCGGTCTGAGCGAGCCACTCGATGCCGGCGTAGATGTCCTCGGTGTTCTCGCGGAAGATCACCATGTCGGTCAGCTCGGGGCGCTTGACCGGCGAGGGCACGCCCTTGAACCAGCGCACGGGGCGCAGGCAGACGTACAGGTCGAGTTCTTGGCGCAGGGCGACGTTGAGCGAGCGGATGCCGCCGCCGACGGGCGTGGTGAGCGGGCCTTTAATGGAGACTAGGTAATCGCGGCACGCGTCAAGGGTCTCCTTCGGGAGCCACGTGTTCGGGCCGTAGACGTCGTTGGCCTTTTCGCCGGCGTAGACCTCCATCCAGGCGATCTTGCGGCTGGAGCCGTAGGCGGCCTCGACGGCGGCGTTCCAGACGATCAGGGCGGCGCGGGTGATGTCGGCGCCCGTGCCGTCGCCCTCGATGAAGGGGATGACCGGCTGGCTGGGAACCTTCAGCGCGCCGTCGGCGCCCATGGTGATCGCGTCGCCGAAAGAGGGAAGCTTGATCTTGTCGTAGGCCATTGCGTTGTCTCGCGGGTTAGGGGTTGCTACCGAGGGGAACTGTCTGCCCATGCCCCCGGAATGGCGCGTCATTATAGGGGAGCGGGTCGCGGTTTGGCAACACCTTCGTTCCGCACCCCAGCAATTCTAATTATGGCCAACAAGCGCCTCACGGCGCCACTACAAACACAAGCAAACGTGGGCGAATTCGTTTGTAGCCCGCAAGGGCCTTCCCGCCGCGCGCGCCTTGTCATAATTAGAATTGCTGTCCGCACCCCTCCTGCGGGGCGTCACTGGGGCGCAGGGCAGTCTTTGCCCGCTGTTGGCCCCGCGATCAAATCGATGGTCTGTTCCTGCTCGAGCCAGCCGTGCGCGAGGGTGTGGCGCAGCTCGGCGAGATAGGGGAAGTCGGGGTGGGCGTGGATGAACTGCTCGATGCGGTGCCGCTGTTCGTAGCTGAGCGGCAGCAGGTGCTTGCGCCAGAGGTGCACGGTTTCGGGCGGCGCGTAGAGCCGCATGGGAATGTTGCGCGCGACCTGCTCGGAGATGCGGTAGCCGTCGAGGTCCGTGTCGCCCCAATGCAGGCAGGTGGCCTTGGCTTGGGCGAAGTGGCGCAGCAGCGTCTTCACGGCGGCGTTGGGGTAGCCTTCGGTATAGAGGGAGGCGCGGCGCATCTCCACGAGCCGGTGGAAGGGGGCCGCGTTCTCGCTGGTGACGAGCGAGTGGCAGGGCTCTTCGAAGCGGACGGCGGTGAGCGCCCGCACGGTCTTCCACGTGAGGATGGCCGCTTCGCTGTGGAGCCACAGGCGGTGGGGCCAGTCGAGCCACTCGCCGTCGTGCGTGCGGTAGGCGAAGGGCGCGAAGACCACGACGTGCGTGGTGTAAGGGTTTTCGATGATGCCGCAGGCGTTGAAGAGCGTGGTCGCGTCGTCGTCCGGGCCGCCCGCCTGCAGGCGGAGCAGGTGTTCGAGCTGCTGGCGGAGCGGGCCGCTGCGCAGGGCCTTGCTGTCGTTGAAGAACTTCGCGCCGAGCTCGGAGAGGGTGGTGCCGGCGGGCGTCGTGCGCAGCGAGACCAGCGCGTCGAAGAGGGCGACCAGATCGTCGGGCGCGGACGGGAAGGCCCGGAAGTAGCGGCGGAGCGGATCCGCGCGGCGCAGGGCGTCGACCCGCGCGGCGTCGTCGGGGTGCAGGACTTTCAGCCGCCGCAGGGTTTGCGCGAAGAGCGCGTCGGGCGGCTCAGCGGGCTGCGGCGGGGCGGGCGTCAGGCCGAGCCGCTCGGCGAGCGGCAGCCAGCGCTCGCGCTCGCGCAGGGCCGCATCGAGCCGCGCCTTGAGCCGGCCGTTCTCCTCGCGGCAGCCGGGGAAGATCGCGTCCAGCGCGCGGCGCACGGCCTTGTCCTGCGGGACGTCGCCGAGCGTGAGCGTGGCGGGCAGCGGCTCGCCGGCTACCGCGCGCCGCGCCGCGCGCAGCAGCCACGGCCGCATCGCGGGACAGCGCTCGAGTTGCTCTTTCCAGAACGAGGAGGTCATGGGAAGCTCCTACAGCTCCTGTCCGAAGACGATAGGCACGGGCTCGTTTTGGGCGGCGTCGAGGAGGTCGAGCTGCTTGGGCGCGGCGCTCCAGTGGTAGGGGTAGAGGTGGACGTTGAAGCGGGCGTCCTTGACCACGAGGATCGAGGTGGAGTAGGCGATCTCCTTCTTCACGCCGTCCTGGTCGGGCGAGGCCACGAAGAGCTGGAGCTCAAGGTCGCTCGCGAAGCCGAGCAGCTGGTCGCGGCGGCCCGCGTCGATGCCGTAGAAGGCCTCGTCGAAAATGAGGATGGGGAGGCGGATCTTCTCCTTGTCGAAGAGGAAGTGCGCGATGGTCAGGATGAGCAGGTAGTTCGGCACGGCCTGCTCGCCGCCGGAGCCGATGCTCTTGACCTTACGGTCCATGACGATGCCGTCTGCGCCTGCCGTCAGGACCTTGAGTTCGTAGCGGAACCAGTTGCGGTAGTCGAGGATCGGCGGGATCTCGCCGACCTCGGTGTTCTTGATCTCCTCGGCGTGGTCTTCGATGAAGGCGCGCAGGTCGGCCTCGGTCTTCTCGGGGTCGAGCGAGCGGTAGTTCGCGACCAGGTCGCACAGGCGCCTGCAGGATTCGAGAGGGGTGATGGAGAAGGCGTAGCGGTTGTTGCCGAAGGTGCGCTGCTTGAGGAGCTGGCCGATGCGGCGCGACATCTCGTTGAGGCGCAGCACGCTGGTCTGGAGCTTGCTGACGAGGTTGTCCATCACGAGCTGGCGGAAGAGCTTGAGCGTCTGCTCGCTGATCAGATCCTCTTGCTCGCGCAGCTCGTGGAAGGCGCCGGCCTGCACGTCGGACACGCTGCGGCCGCGGCGGTCGGTGAGGGTGTTGAGCGGCTCGTCGTAAACGAAGCCGAAGGCGATGCCCTCGGGCAGCACGACCTTGCTGCGGATCTTCTCGGCGGTGACGGCGGCCGTCTGGCTGGCGGCCGCGGCGCGGGCGCGGAGCGCGCTGCGGCTGTCGGCCGCGGCGGAGCAGCGCTCGCGCACGAAGGCGTCGATGGGCCCGTCGGGCACCAGCAGCGCGAGAAGCGCGGCCTGGGCTTCGTCGCGCTCGGAGCGGGTGGCGGCGATGTCCGCGAGGTTCTTTTCGCAGTGGGACTTGAGGCCTTTGACGGCGTGCTCCACGCGCCCCGTCTCGACGAGGGCGTCGCTGCTCTCTTTCTTGAGCTTGTTCCACTTGCGCTCCACCTCGCCGAGGCGCTCCTCAAGGCCTTCGAGGCCCGACTTGCGCATGGAGAGCAGGATGTCGGTGTGGAGGTCCTTTTTGGCTTGCAGGTCCTCCTCGTGGTACAGGCAGGTCTCGCGGGCGTTGATGTAAGCGTTCTTCTCGAGGACGTGGGCGGTGACGCTCTGCGCGACGGCGTCGCGCTGGCGCGGCAGGTCTTCGCCGATCTCGTTGAGGAGGGTCTTGAAGAGCGCGAGCTGGCCGCGGCGCTCGCTCAAGCTCGCGTGCTCGGCGGCGGACTCCTTGCGCTCCTTCTCGGCGGCGAGGCGCTTCTTGTCAAGCTCGCGCAGCTCGCGCTCGAGCTCGCGTCGGCGCATCTCGTCGCCGATCAGGCGCGGCGGCGCGTCGGTGAGCGTCTGCTCGCGCAGGCGGAAGTGGAGGATCGGCAGGTCGAGGAACTTCTCGACGTGCGGGCCGTGCCGGGCGGCGAGCTGGTGCTGGAGCACGAGGATCGCGCCGGGGTCGGACTTCTTGAGGTCGAAGTAGCGCTTCAGCCACTCGGCCGGAACCGGCTCGGTGTCGTCGCCGACCACGGCGAGGCTCTGCTCCGGGAAGTCGCGGAAGAGGAGGCTGCGCACGTCGGCGGCGCTGGCCTCGTCCGTGATCCACGTGGCGAGGGTGGCGTCGCCGACGAGCTGCTCGAGGGCGGCGAGTTCGCGGGCGGTCGCGCCGGGCGCGGGCTCGAGGCCCAGGTAGAGGGGCTGGGCGCGGAGCAGGCGCTGCTGGAGCGCGCGCTGGGCCTGCGCGAAGCCCTTGGCGAGCGGCACCGTCTCGCCGCGGTGGCGCTTCTCCTCGCTCTCGGCGGCGAGCGCGGCGAGGCGCTTGTCGAGCGCTTCGAGGTGGACGCCGAGCGTCGCCAGCTGGCGGTCGAGGCCCTGCGCGGTGTCGTCGGCGGCGGTGCGGACCTCGGCCAGCGGCAGCGAGGCGAGGGCGCTCTCAGGCGTCTCGCTCTTGGGCGCGTCGTCGAGCGCGGCGGCGAGCGCCGAGGTGGAGAAGGGCATGGCGCGGCCGAGCTTCTGGAGCGAGCGGCCGAAGGCTTGCGCGAGCTTGCGCAGGGCGTCGCGGGAGCGGGCGACGGTCTCGGTCGCCTCGTCGAAGCGCAGCTGGGTCTCGGCGAGCCGGCGCTTAGCCAGCTCGTAGAGGCGCTTGGCGTTCTCGACGTTGAGCCGCGCCTCGCGCTCCTTGGAGACGAGGCCCTGGGCGTCCTGCTGGCGCAGCTCGTGGAGGCGCTGGGCGGCGGCTTCGACGTGGATCTCGAGGCGCTTCTGCTCCTCCCGCAGGTCGGCGAGGCGGCGCTCCTCGGCGGCGAGCTGCTCGGCGAACTGGTCGTAGGCGGCCTGAAACTCGCGGGCCGCGAGGTGGCGCTCCTGCCAGAGGCTCGCGGCGTGGTCGATGCGCGTGCCGAGAACTTGCGCGGTGAGGCTGGCGAGCTCTTCGACGAAGCGGTGTTTGGCGCGGAGCTTGTCGAGGTCCTGGCGGCTCTCCTCAAGCGACTTGAGATTGGCGATAACCTCCTCGAAGACCTCGTGGGGCGGCTCTTGAAGAAGCTGGCGGAAGAGCTGGTGGTAGTCGTTGGTGTGGGCGGCGATCTCGCGGTAGGCCTTGCCGGTGGCGAGGAACTTGCAGACGTCCTCGAAGGTTTCGCGGTCGGCGAAGAAGCGGGCCGCGAGGTCGTCCGCGTAGGAGCCGATCTGGCCGTAGTAGCCGGTGCCGCCGAGGGCGGCCTTGAGCTCGGTCTTGGTGGAGGGGCGCGAGCGGCCGCCCTCGCGCTGGAGCAGGGGCAGGTCCTCGAGCGGGCAGTCGCGGATGACGCCCCAGCGCTCGACGGCCTCGTCCATGCTGTGCGTGGAGACGCCGATGGCCGCGGTGATGGGGCGGCCGTTGCGGCCGGCGATCTCGACGGCGGCGTACGTGATGCCGCCGTTGGGGTGGAGCGGGCCGTTGGTCTCGATGTTGTAGCGCATCACGATGCCTTGCACCGAGCGGCCGCCCGCATGCTTGGCGCCGGCGACGCGGGCGGCGGAGTTGAACTCCATCGAGCGGCCCGCGGTGAGCACGTAGTGGACCGCGTCGAGGACGGTGGTCTTGCCCGACCCGTTGTCGCCGAGCATGAAGAGGTGGCCGCCCGACCGGAGCTCGATGGTCTCGTCCACGAAGTTGTGGAAGTTGATCAGGCGGATTCTGGTGATGCGGTAGAAGTCCATGGGAGAGAAGAAGGGGGTTAGGCTGTAGGCTGTTAGATTGTGAGGGAGAGGTTGGGGAGGCTCAGCGGTTCACGGTTGGGATAGGTTAGCAAATGCCGGGCGGGCTGGCAAACTGGGGGTGAGGCGCTTTCACGGGCGTCTGGCGACTTTCGATCGGGGACGAGGGCATCGCCGCCCCCAGTCGATCAAAAGCCTCGCATCTGCACGAGATGTACATGGGCGGCCAACAGCGAACAGATGCGCCCGAGTTCGTAAATAACCTTGCAGTTTGATACCACAAGTATTAATATGACAGTATGTTTAAGGAGAGATCGATAACCAAGCGGCTTCAAGAGGCGGTCAGGACATTTCGCGTGGTCGTCGTGGGAGGTGCCCGGCAGACGGGAAAGACGACGCTCCTCAAGCACCAGTTTCCGGAGTGGGATTTCGTCACGTTCGATCCTGTGACGGACATCGAGAACGCGCGGGCCGACCCCGACTTTTTTCTGGACAACCATCCTGCCCCGCTCATCTTGGACGAGGTACAATACGCGACCGAAGTTGTGGCCGCGCTCAAACGCAGGGTGGACCGCTCGGGTGACCGTCCCGGCCAGTACATCCTGACTGGGTCACAGCAATGGCAGGTGATGCGCGTCCTGTCGGAAAGCCTTGCGGGCCGTGCGGTTTTCATCGATCTCTACGGGTTAAACGTGCCCGAGTTGGCGGACGCGCCGGACGCGCTCTGGCTGCCGCGCTGGCTGGCCGATCACGGGCGGATGATGGAAGGCGCGGGCGGGCGGCGGGCGGCAGAACCCCTTTATCGGTGGCTCTGGCGCGGCTCGCTGCCGGGGACGCTGCCCGTGGGGGACGCTTGGGTTCCGGCGTTCTGGGAAGCCTACCAGCGCACGTATATTGAGCGCGATGCGCGAACCATGGCGGAACTGAGCGACTGGCAGCAATTCGGGCTTTTTCTCCGGCTGGCTGGTGCGCTCTCCGCGCAGGAGGTCAACGCGAGCCAGTTCGGCCGTGAGATCGGCCTGACGCCGCGCACCGCAAGGAAGTGGCTGGACATCTTGTCCGGAACGTATCAGTGGCGCGAGGTTCCCGCTTGGCAGGGCAACGCCGTCAAACGCGTGTCCGGCAAGCCGAAGGGCTATCTCAGCGACACAGGGCTGCTCTGCCACGGGCAGCGCATCTCCTCGCCGGAGGCGCTGGGCGGGCATCCTCTGCTCGGGGCTCTGTTCGAGACGGCTGTCGTCAACGACATTCACCGGCAGGCGTCGGTTCTCCCGTTCGAGCCCGGCTTCTGGCACTGGCGCTCTGCGGGCGGCGCGGAGGTCGACCTGCTGCTGGAGCGCGACGGCTGCCTTTATCCGATCGAAGTGCGTCTGACCAGCAACCCGCGGCCCCGCGACACGAGCGGGATCAACGCCTTCCGCGCGGCCTATCCCGGCCAGCGGATCGCGCCGGGGCTCGTCGTCTGTGCGGCGGATTGCCCCCGGCGGATCACGGAACAGGCCTTCGCGGTGCCGTGGGACTGGTTGCCCGCCACCTGAAGCAGCGGGTGCAGCTCAGGAAGCCGATCACTGAAGCCAGGCGTTTCAGCTCCTCAATCTTAACGCCTAGAACTCTGCTTTGACGGGATTCGGTTTCCACAAAATTGAATCGCTCCGCTCCGCGTTTACACCTTCCGTGGGTAAGGGTTTTCGTGTATTGTATCCGCTACCGTTTCCTGTGGTTTATTCCGAACGACGAAAGGGGCTTTGCATGCTCAACATCCCTGTGCTGACCGTCCGCGGGCGCTCGCTCGCCGAAACCTTTGAGAACGCGCTGGTCGCCCTCTACCGCGACGGCGTGCGGCTGGGCACGCAGTACGACAAGCCGGGCGACCCGCTCAGCATCGATGCGACCATGAACATGACGGTCGAGGACCCGCTCGCGGACCCGATGATCCACAAGGCGTTCCCGGGGGGCATCGCGGACCTGCGCGAGTACGTCTACGAGCTGGAGGGCCGCAAGGACAGCTGGGTCAAAGCGATCAACGACCCGGGGGACACGCGCTGGGAGTACACCTACCACGGGCGCCTGCAGAACTACGGGCAGTGGAAAGAGAACCGCGACGGCCAGTCGGTCTTCGCCGGGCCGTTTCAGGTGGATCAGGTCGAGTACGTGGTCAGCAAGCTTTGCGCCCAGCCGTTCACGCGGCAGGCGCAGATGATCACCTGGATGCCGAGCCTCGACCTGGCCTGCTACGACCCGCCGTGCCTGCAGTCCATCTGGTACCGCATTCTGGTGGACGCGCAGGGCGTGCAGTGGCTCAACGTCAACGTCCGCTTCCGCAGCAACGACGCCTGGGGCGCGAACTTCATGAACATGTTCGGCTTCACGATGTTCAACAAGGAGAACATCGCCGACGAGGTCGCGCGGCGCACCGGCAAGGCGGTCCGGCTCGGCCGCATGAACTGGCAGGCCGACTCGTTCCACATCTACGGCAAGGACATTGAGCAGGCGGAGCAGCGGCTGTTCAACCGGCTGGCGACCACGGCGTTCGAGGACCGCGTGTACCGCTTCGATGACCCGATGATCCAGGAGATGTACCACGAAGAGGAGGCCGCGATACTGGCCAAGATCGCGGAGATGAACAAGCGGATGTGACAAGGAATGCTGACGGTGTTTAGGCTGTAGGCTGTTAGGACTGTGACTTCTTGAAACAAAAGAGAGGCGCGATTGTGAGAAGAGCGATGTGGTTGCTTGTGGGGGCGGCGCTGGCGGGCGCGGCGTGGGCGCAGGTGGGCGAGTGGCCGGACGTCGCGCCGAAGGCCGGCTGGGACAACCTGCCGCCTGCCGCAATCGACGCGAAGGAGTGGCCGCGCTGGCGCGGGCCGACCCTCGACGGCATCGCGCCTGCCGGTCAGCGGCCGCCGGCCGCGTGGGGCGCGGGCTCGAACGTGCTGTGGCAGGTGCGCCTGCCGGGCGTGGGGCACTCGACGCCGTGCGTCGTGGGCGACCGCCTCTACGTCACGTCCGGCGACCAGAAACAGGGCGCGGTGTGGCTTTTCGCGCTGGCGCGGGCCACGGGCAAGACCGTTTGGCAGACGGAAATCTACAAAGGGCCGGTCGCGAAGTTGCACGTGGACAACTCGCTGGCCTCGGCCACGCCCGCCTGCGACGGCGAGCGGCTGTTCGTGCCATATCAGACGGACAAGGCGGTGGGGCTGGCGGCGGTCGGGCTGGACGGCAAGGTGCTGTGGAGCAAGCTCGTGGCGCCCTTCACCTCGATCCAGGGCTACTCGGCGTCGCCGGCCTTCTACAAGTCGGCGGTGATCATGCCGGTCGAGGGCGGGCTCGGCAGCCGGCTTGTGGCGGTGCACCGCGCGACGGGCGAGGTGGTGTGGCGCGCGACGCTGCGCGCGGTGAAGGAGAGCTACGCGTCGGCGCTGGTGGCGCGCGTGGCGGGCCGCGACCAGGTGCTGCTGATCGGCGGCGAGAGCACGCGCGGCTACGACCCTGAGAGCGGCCAGCTGCTGTGGGAGTGCGAAGGCCCCTCGACGTTCTGCGGGGCGACGCCGGTGGTGAGCGGTGACGTCATGTACGCGACGGCGGGCTGGCCGAAGCGGGCGCTGCTGGCGATCCGCGCGGACGGCGCGGGCGATGTGACCAAGAGCCACGTCGTGTGGTCGAGCGACGCCAAGGCGGGCTACATCCCGTCGCCGCTGCTGCACGAGGGGCTGCTCTACGCGGTCAACGACCAGGGGCTGATGCGGTGCTACGACGCGGCGGACGGGCGTGTGCTGTGGGAGCGTGACTTCAAGGCCCCGTTCTACTCCTCGCCGCTGCTGGCGGGCGGCAAGCTCTACGCGTTTGACCGGAAGGGCAAAGGCTATATTCTGGACGCGGGCCGGGCTCTGGGCGCGGTGGCGGTCAACGAGCTGCCCTCCGGCGTCTTCGCGACGCCGGTGATTCTGGCCGGGCGCCTGTACCTGCGCACGCTCGGCGACCTGTACTGCATCGGCGAGTGAAGGCACAAAAGACGACGGGACGGGCGAAACGGATGAGACAGGCGCTCGCAGTTCTGGTTGCGGCTTGGCTGGCGCTGCCGGCGGGGGCGACGGACCCCGGGACGGCGATCGAGGCTGCCGTGATGGCCAAGGGCTGCTTGCCGGGGCTCGCGCGCGCGGCCAAGGGCCTTTACGAGGTCCCCTGCCAAGCGGTGCAGTGCCTGCGGTTCCCGCTGGGCTTGACCGAAGTGGTGCTCTCGCCCTTTCCGGGCATCGGCTTCATGGAGGGCATCGACGACACGGTCAAAGGTGTCGTCGCGCCCTTTAAGTTCTGCAAGGCGGTGATCGAGCTGCCGAGCGAGTTTTTTGGCGGCCTCGGCGACGCGGTGACGGGACTGGCGGATTAATGGCCGCCTTTCCGGGGTTGACAAACAGGCGCCGGGGCAACGACAATAACCGTCCATTCACATTATGAGGGAGGGAGACGATGAGCGACCGCATAGAGACGTTTCTGAAGCAGAACGGGCTAGACGTTGACGGGATCGACCGCGAGGGCCTGCTGAAGACCTTCGAGGAGGAAATGGCGGCCGGGCTGGCGGGAAAACCGTCGTCGCTGATGATGATCCCGTCGTTCATCTCCATCGACAAGCCGGTCAAGACCAACACGCCGGTGTTGGTGCTGGACGCGGGCGGGACGAATCTGCGGGCGGCGGTCGTGAAGATCGATGCGCAGGGCAAGACCGAGATCGGCGCGTTCTCCAAGCGGCCGATGCCGGGCACGC
>CAYLUN010000146.1:0-10227 GCA_964386865.1 uncultured Lentisphaeraceae bacterium
GCGGTCATGTGGTGCCCGTTGTTGCCGGTGGCCCAGCCGCTGAGAAGGGCGAGCGGCGTCGAGCCGCGCGCGGCGCAGGCGTCGGCGCGCTCAATGACCAAGGCGGCGGCGCCCTCGGTGAAAATCGTGCCGCCCCTGTTGATGTCGAACGGCCTGACCGCGTCCTTGGTCATGGTGCGCAGCGAACAGAGGCCGCTCCACGAAAAGCGGGAGATCGCATCATAGCCGACAACCAGCGCGCGCTTGACGCGCCCCGCTGCGATCAGGTTGGCGGCGGTTGCGGCCGCCGAGGCGCCGGAGGCGCAGGAGAGAGACAGCGGGATGCGCAGGCCGCCGAGCCCGAAGGCTTGCGCGAGCCGCGCGGCGGGCGTGGCGTGGGCGCAGTGCCGGCTGGCGGCATCGGCGAACCCGGGCTGGTCGGCGGGGATGAGCGCGGCCTCGCCGGCGTCGATGTCGCCGAAATTGGAGGCCGTGATGAGCGCGGTCTCGGCGAGCGCGGCAGCGTCGTCCAGAAGTCCGGCCTGCTGCAAAGCCTCGCGGCAGGCGCCCGCGGCGAAGCCCGAGGCGCGCGGGCCGTTCTCGAAGCCGGCGGGAGGCGCGTAGTTGCGGATCACTCCGGCTCTCGTACAGGCGATGCCGCCGAGGTCGAAAAGATCCATGTCGGAAATCGCGGAGTCGCCCCGCAGCAGCGCCTGCCACAGCGCGTCGGCGCCGGCTCCGTAAGGGGTCACCGCGCCGAGCCCGGTGATGGCGATGGGAGAGAAGGCTGTAGGCTGTAGGCTGTAGGCTGTAGGCTGAGAATGCATGGTCCGTCCCCCGATTACTTAATTGGCTCTATGATACGCGATTCCGGGTTTGTTTCCAAGCGGCAGAAAGGGGCTGGCAGTAATTCCAATCATGGCTGAACGTTAACTTGTGTGGATGGCCGCCCCTGTCGTGGTATGATTCAAAACAAGCACGCCGCCTGCGGAGTGGGAGTAGACGAATGTGTAACGCTGAACGCCGAACGTTGAACGTTGAAGTTAGGGAGGAGACAGGATATGGAGGCGCAGAAGGTCGTAGAACGGTTGCAAGCAATGGGCGATCACGAGCGGGCCCGCGTGTCGCGGAGTTTTTTTAAGACCGGGCCGGGCGAGTACGGCGAGGGCGACGTGTTTGTCGGGTTGACCGTTCCACAGGTCCGGGCGCTGGCCAAGGAGCTGCGTGCGCTGCCGAGGGGCGAAACCGTGAAGCTGCTGCATTCGCCTATTCATGAGGCACGGCTGCTGGCGCTGCTACTCCTGATCCAGTCGTACGCGAAGGGCGGCGAGGCGGAGCGTGAGCGCATCTACGGCCTCTACCTCAGGAACACCCGCTGGATCAACAACTGGGATCTGGTCGACGTTTCGGCCGAACACGTCGTGGGGGCTCATCTGTGGGGGCGCGACCGGACGGTGCTAGACGCGTTGGCGAAATCCAGCCTCCTCTGGGAGCGGCGGATCGCGATCCTCGCCACCTTCCACTTCATCCGGCGCGGGGCGTTCGCGGATACGCTGCGCATCGCCGAGCGCTTGGTCGGTGACCGCGAGGATCTGATGCACAAGGCGGTGGGCTGGATGCTGCGAGAGGTGGGCAAGCGCGATCAGGCGGCTGAAGAGGCCTTCTTGGAGCGTCATGCCGGCGTCATGCCGCGCACCATGCTTCGCTATGCGATCGAGCGCTTCGACGAGGAGCTGAGGCAAGGCTATTTGCGCCGTAGGGCCAGCGGCGCCTGACGTTCGCCCGTGCGCCCGAATTAGGCTTTCTTGGGGGCCGGCACGGGCTTGCCGAGGTAGGCGAGGACGAGCTTGAGGGCGTTCCAGACCTGCGTCTTGGCGGCCTTGAGCCCGTCGGAGTCGCCGCAGGATTCGAAGCGCAGGATATAGGCGGGATGGTAGGTGGGCATCACCGGGATGCCGTCGTACTTGGTCCACTGCCCCTGCAGGCGGGTCACGCCGACCTGCGTGTCGAGCAGGCCCTTGATCGCGGTGCCGCCGAGCAGCACGATGGTCTTGGGCCGCACGATGCGGATCTGCTCGCGCAGGAAGGGCAGACACTTCTGCATCTCCTCGGGCAGGGGCGTGCGGTTGTTGGGCGGCCGGCACTTGCAGATGTTGGCGATAAAGATCTCGTCGCGCGTGTAACCCATGGCCGCGATCATCTTGGTCAGGAACTGGCCGGCCGCGCCCACGAAGGCGAGCCCCTGCAGGTCTTCATCCGCGCCGGGGGCCTCGCCGATGAACATCACGTCCGGGCTGACAGGGTTGCCCTGGCCGGGCACGGACTTGGTGCGGCTCTGGCGCAGCGGGCAGGCGTCGCACACGTCCACGCGCGCGGCGATTTCGGCCAGTGTCCGGCGGCGCTCCTCGGGCGAAAGCGCAGGCGTGGCGTCGGCCGGTGTGGGCGTCGTCCCGCCGTAGACTTGTTTTGGCGGGCTCGCGTCCCCGCGGGCGGCGGGCGGCGGGGACGTAGCCCCTCCAGCGGGCTGGGGTGCGGCGTTTGACGCTGCCTTCTTGGCGGGCGCGCCCCACGCGGCCATCACGGCGGGGTCGATCTCCACGCTGCGCCTGCCCAGCTCGCGGAGCAGGTTCACGTGGTCGATGACGTCGTCGATGATGGAGGTCCAGTCGGACATGCAAGAAAAGGTGTTTAGGCTGTAGAGTGTTAGACTGTTAGGTGGACCAGGGAAGCTTCGCATGAAGGCAGGTGGATGTCAAAGCTCATCGCTGTAGGATTCGCGCCTCCGCCTAGCAGCCTGCAGCCTAACAGCCTTCTTTAAAGCCGTTAGGGTTTTGCGACTGCCAGCGCCAGGCGTCCTCGCACATGACGCGCAGGTCGCGCTGCGCCTTCCAGCCGAGCTCGCGCTCGGCCTTGGCCGGGTCGGCCCAGCACGCGGCGATGTCGCCCGGGCGGCGCGGCTGGATCGTGTAGGGCACTTTTCGGCCGGAGGCCTTTTCGAAGGCGGCGACGATCTCGAGCACGCTGGTGCCGTTGCCGGTGCCGAGGTTGTAGACTGCGAGGCCGGGCTTGGACGCGAGCTTGTCGATGGCCTTGAGGTGGCCGACCGCGAGGTCGACGACGTGGATGTAGTCGCGCACGCCGGTGCCGTCGCGCGTGGGGTAGTCGGCGCCGTAGACCGCGAGGCTGGGGCGGCGGCCGACCGCCACCTGCGACACGAAGGGCAGCAGGTTGTTCGGGATGCCGGCCGGATCCTCGCCGATCAGACCGCTGGCGTGCGCGCCGATCGGGTTGAAGTAACGCAGAAGAATGATGTTCCACGCGCGGTCGGATGCCTGGAGGTCGCGGAAGATCTGCTCCATCATCAGCTTGGTCCAGCCGTAGGGGTTCGTCGCGCCGGGCGTAGGAAAGTCCTCGCGGATCGGCACCGAGGCGGGGTCGCCATAGACCGTCGCCGAGGAGCTGAAGACCATGTTCTTACAGCCGGCCGCAGACATGGCCTCGCACAGGGTGATCGTGCCCGTGATGTTGTTGCCGTAGTAGGCGAGGGGGATCTTCGAAGACTCTCCCACGGCCTTGAGCGCGGCGAAATGGATCACCGCATCGACAGGCCCTTCGGCTTTGAACACGGCGTCCAGCGCGGCTCGGTCGCGGATGTCAGCCCGGTGGAACGAGGGCGCTTTGCCGGTGATGCGCGCGACGCGGCGGAGGCTCTCCTCGCTGCTGTTGCAGAGGTTGTCGACGACCGCAACGGCGTGGCCGGCGCTCAGGAGTTCGACGCAGGTGTGGCTGCCGATGAAGCCTGCGCCGCCGGTGACTAAGATTTTCATGGGGGCCCTTTCAAAAAACGTCCTTTAGTCTACCCCAAAAGGCAGAGGAAACAAACCCCAAGTTTAGGGCTTAGGTAATCGGTTGGTGACGGGGGGTCGCGAATCTGATGCGTGTTGGGCGCGAAGGCAAGGGACGAGCGTCTGCTCGTCCGGGCAAGCAGACGCTTGCCCCTCCCTCAGCCTAACGGGCATCCGAAACGCGATGATTCTCGCACCCCCCCCGTCGCCAACCGATTACAGGCTTGAGCGATCAGGTCAGGGGCGCTCTGAATCAGCGCGGCCTCAGGTCGGCGCCGAGCGTCACGGTCTGGCCGGGCTTGAGGCTGAGCGTCGCCGTCTGCGCGCCGGCGCGGAGGGTGCAGGGGCCTCCAGCTGCGGAACGCAGCGTCGCCGAAGCCAGCCGCCCCTGCCGCCACGCGATGTCCACCTCGAAGCCGCCGCGGGCGCGCAGGCCTTTGACGCCGCCGTCCGGCCACGCCTGCGGCAAGGCGGGCAGCAGGGAGATCTCGGAAGCGTGCGACTGTACGAGCATCTCGCACACGGCGGCGGTGATGCCGAAGTTGCCGTCCATCTGGAAGGGCGGATGCACGGTGTAGAGGTTGGGAAGGGTGTTGTAGGTGAGCAGGCTGCGCACCATGTGGTGGGCCTTCTCGGGGTCACCCAGCCGCGCCCAGAGCGCGCAGCGCCAGGGCCAGGTCCAGCTGCGGCGGCTGTCGCCCGCTTCGCCGCGCGCGGCGAGCGAGACTGCCGCGGCCTGGGCGAACTCGGGCGTGGCAGACACGCTGAACTGGCGGCCGGGGTAGACCGCGAAGAGGTGCGAGGTGTGGCGGTGCTGATCCTTGGGGTCGTCGCGGTCCTCCATCCACTCCTGAAGCTGGCCCCACTTTCCGATCTTCGGGACGACCAGCCGGTCGCGCGCCGCGGCGAGCGCGTCGCGGAACGCCGGATCCTGTCCCAGCGCGTCGGCTGCCGCCACGGTGTTATTGAAAAGGTCCCAGACGATTTCCTGGCTGTAGCTCACGCCGTCCTCGTCCGGGCCGTGCTCAGGCGACCACGCGTTTGGCACGGCGAGCCGGCCGTCGGGCAGCGCCTTGAGCTGGTCGAGCCAGAAGGTGCAGACCTCCTTCATGAGCGGGTAGGCGAAATCCTTCAGGTAGGCTTTGTCCCCGCCGAACGCGTAGTGCTCCCAGAGGTGCTGGCAGTACCAGGCGTTGGCGGTCTTGTCCCACTTCCAGCCGAGGCCGCCGTGGATGTTGTGCGAGGTGCGCACGGCCCAGCCCGTTGCCGGCCCTTTCGCGGTCTGGAACTCCTTGGCGGCGGCGGTGGCGGTGCGCCACACCGGAACCTGGCTGCGGATGAGGTCAAGGAAGGCCGTGTGGCAGTCGGCGAGGTTGGCGGGCTCCGCGAGCCAGTAGTTCATCTGGATGTTGATATTGGAGTGGTAGTCGCTGTGCCAAGCCGGGTTGTTGCTGTCGTTCCACAGCCCCTGCAGGTTGGCGGGCAAGGTGCCGGGCCGCGAACAGGCTTGCAGCAGGTAGCGGCCGTACTGGACGAGCAGCGCCTCCAATTCGGGGTCCGCCGCGCCCTTGGCGTAGGCCGCGAGCCGCTCGTCGGTCGGCAGGACGCGCTGGCCGGCGGCGGTCGCGCCGAGGTCGAGGGTGACGCGCCCCATGAACGAGGCGATATCCGCGAGGTGCGCCCGCTTGAGCGCGGCGTAGGGCTTGGCGCTGGCGCGCGCGAGCTGCTCGCGAATGATCGGCGCGGGCGCCTCGCCGGTAAAGGCGCGGGCGGCGTCGGGCGCGTAGCTGGTGGCGGCGCAGAGGAAGAGGGTAAGGCTGTCGCAGCGCTCGAAGCGGCAGGCGCCGTTCGCGCTCGCGACCGTGCCGCCCTCGGCGACCGCGCGGACGCGGGCCGCGTAGGCGAGGCCGTTCGGGAACGCGCCGCCGAAGAGCAGGTCGCTCAGGTCGGTGACGGTGTTTTCCTGGTGCGCGCCGGCGAGCTTGAGCGTGCCACTCAGGGCGGCGGGCTTGTCCGCTGTAAGGCGCAAGACGATCGCCTGATCCGGCTGGCTGGCGAAGGTCTCGCGCGTGTAGGTCACGCCACCCGCCGTGAACGTGACCGAGTGCAGCCCTGTGGCGAGGTCCAGGCTGCGGCGGTAGTTCGCGGGCGGCGGCGTGGCGGCGCCGCCGAGCGCGACGCCCGCGAGGCCGATCTCCGCGAGTTGCACATGCGAGCCGCCCTGGTTGGCCAGGATCGAGAGCCGGTAGCGGCGGAACGGGCGGGGCGAGGCCACGGCGAACGTCTTCGTTTCGCCACGTTTCTCAAAGGCGGGCTGATTCTCGCGGCGGTCGAGGACGGCCCACGACGCGCCGTCGTCCGAGCCGGCCAACTCCCACGTCTTGGGGTCGCGGTCCGGCCGGTTCTCGGGCGTGGAGGTGAGGGTGTAGGCGTCGGCGGCGGTGGGCTTGGCGAGGCGGGCCTCCCAGACCACGGGCGTGCCATGCGGCTCCACGCACCACTTGGTGCCCGCGTCGCCGTCGGCCGAGGACGCGATGCCCTCCGCCTCGTAGTAGGGCTTGTGGTCGCTGGCGGCGACAACCTCGGTACGCTCGGCCGCGGGGCCGTCCAGCTCGATGCGCAGGTCGCCGAAATTCTGGTATGCGCCCATGGAGTTGTAGTCGCCCGACGGGTTGGCGTCGCCGGTCCAGAGCGAGTCGACGTTGAACTGCACGCGCTCGCGGAAGGGATCGCCGAAGAGCATGCAGCCGATGCGGCCGTTACCGAGCGGCAGCGCGTGGCTCGCCCACTGCTTCTCGCCGGCCGGCGCCCGGTAGTGCAGCACCAGGGGGCTTTCAGCCGCCGCTGCCGACACGCCGACACATACGCTCAACATGCAGAAAACCAGAGGGTTCATCGCTTAACCTCCCATCATTAAATAACGAGTCAATCCACGAGCGGGTTCCAAACACGGGCAAACCCGAGGCCGGTAAAATCCCGCGTGTTCACGGTGGCCAGTTCGGTCACGCCATGGTGTTGGAGCGTCCGGGCCAGCCGGGCATCGATGATCCGGCGCCGGGCAAAAGCCTCGCCTTTCGCCAGGTGCCAGACCTGCTCCATGACGGGCGCGTTCTCGACCAGCCGCCAGCGCGGGTGATCCCGATAGGCTTGACATACCGCGGTAGCCGCTTTCGCGCCCAGAGGACGTCCCACGACGGCCGGGTTGCGGAGCAACATGTAAAGCTCCACCAAAACGAGTTCGCACAGGAGCACGTCGGAGCGGCTCGTGCACGCGGTCAAGAAACCGGACGCCCGTGCGTATTCCGGACAATCTGTGTTCTGGGCGTAGAGGAGGATGTTCGTGTCGATCGACAGCATGGCGTCACGCCTCCCGTTCACTCGTTGGCCAACGTGCGCCAGTCTTCAGGCGGCGCGTGGAAGGCGCCCAGGCGGCTCGGCTTGGGGGGGCGCCAGGCCTTGGCGTCGCGCTCGAGCGGCGGATAGATGCGCGCCACGTACTCGACCCCGCGCCGGACGACCTCGGCGAACGAAATCTCCCGCTCGCGGGCGATCCGCTTCGCCTCGCCGTATAGGGCGTCGGGCAACTGGATCTGTGTTTTTACCATGATGGTATTATGCCAGCATCGGAGGGTGTGCGTCAACAGATCTGACGGCAACCCGACCGACGATCACCGTCGGCGCGGTGTTTGGAGTGTTGGGTATGTCGGGCCTATCCAGTTGACATTCGCGTCAATGTGTACCATCATGTGTCACATGAAAACGGCTACGATCAGGCAGATGCGGCACGACCTCAGCACCGTGCTCGCGTGGGTCGCCGAGGGCGAGGAGGTCACGGTGCTCAAGCGCTCCAAGCCCGTGGCGCGGCTGTGTCCGCCTCGCCCCGCAGAGCCAAAGGCGCGGCCCACGATGCCGGACTTCGCAGCCCGCGCCAAGGCGATATTCGGGGACAAGGTCATTCCCAACATGGTGCTTGAGGAGCGGGAGGGCTACCGGTGGTAGCGTATGCCGACACGAGCTTTCTGTTTTCACTCTACGCGCAGGACTCCAACACCGCGCGGGCGGCGCGCGCGGCCGAAGGGGCTGGTGTGACGTTCTTGCTGACGGATTTCCAACGGTACGAGTTGCGCAACGCGCTGCGGCTCTCCGTGTTCCGCGGGCACCTGTCGGACGCCGCCTGTCTCCGATTGCTGCAACAGGTGTCGGACGACGTCAACCAAGGGGCGTTCTTGGCTGTGCCGCTGGTATGGAGTCAGGTTCTCGCAGAAGCCGAGACTTTGAGCGCGAGCCACACCGGCACGCTCGGAACACGGTCGTTCGACATCCTTCACGTTGCGGCGGCCGTGGTGCTGGGCGCAAAGGCGTTCTACACCTTCGACGTGCGGCAGACGGCGCTGGCGCAGAAGGCCGGGCTGAAGGTGCGGCCCCAGTAACGCATAACGTTCAACGCTCAAGGCGGAAGAGGGTTCTCATGAACGTGAAATCCGCGAGCGGGCTGACGCTGGTCGAGCTGATCGTGGTCGTGGTGTGCGTCGTGGTCGGCGCGCTGGTTCTTGTGGGGTTGGGGGGCGCGGCTGGCTCGGCCATGTCGGCAAGAATGACGGCGGTCGGGATGCGCGGCAAGGATATCTTCGTGTCGATCACAGGCGCGAACGTCGAACGCGAGGCGCTGGGGCAGCCGCCCCTTTGGCCGAGGGAGATCGATCCGAACATCGACACAAATGCCGCGGATCGCGCCCTGTTCAGTGTGACGAACAGCACGGACTACTTCAGAGTGCTGTACGACGAAAAGAACCTGGGCACGCCGCAGTGGGCTCCACAGGTGGAGGGGTTTAACTACGGCAAGCTGGCCGGGGCAGGGGTGTCGGCGTGTCCGGACGGGCATGTGCTGACGGCTGACAACAACATGTGGACCATCGCGAAGAACGTGCGGGCCGACATGTCCGATCTCATCCCGGTGTTGATCACCCGTAATATCGACGCCTCGTCTTTGGCTGCGAAGGTTGACGAACAGGACCTTGAAGAGAAGACGCTGCGCTTTGATCCCGGCTGGCAGACCCCGTTTGGCGACAGGTTTTTCGTCATGATCCGCAAAGGCGGGGCAATTAGCAAGCATCGGTCCAAGTACGTGGCGTGGAGCGTCGTATACGCAAACCAGACGTTCGACGCCGCGTCGACGATAAACGGGGTCGTCGCGCCGCCGCTGAAGTACCTGACGCCGTCGCGTGAGATCACGCCCGGCGAGCGGGCTTACAAAGAGGGGGCGGAGATCGCTTATCGGTTGGCCGGCGGACAATTGGGGATAGCCAAGCAGGAACTTCGGATGCGGATGACCGCTGTGAAGGAAGTCGGTCCGGTTTTGTTCGTCGTTGCCATGGTCTTCCTTGCGGTGTTCGGCGTGCGCTACGCAATAGGCGCGCCGGATCGGCGAAAACACCTGACAAGCTGGCCTGTGGTCGGGGTTTGGCTCTGCGGATATCTCTCGGTGGCGTGTTACTTTGTGGGCATGGCAGGGGAAAAGGACGCGTGCTGGCAGGGTTTTGTCTTGGCGGCTCTGCTGGCGCAGGTGGTCGGAATCGGGCTGGCACGGGTCTTCCAGCGGCACAATCCCGCGGCCCGCCGGTGGCAGATCGGGTGCTTGCTCGTCCCGCTGTGGCTCATGCTCGCGCTGGTGATTCTGCTCATCGGCGCTATGTAAGGGCCCATCCTTTGCGTCGCGGCCAGAGCGTGATCGGGGTGAGGCAGGCAAGTACGGCGGGAACGGGGTGCGCGCAGGGGGCGCCGGCGACTCGTTGTTTGTATGGCCGTCTGCGGCCCGCATGGAGGCGGGCCCTCCAGCGCGAGGCCGGCCGGGTCGAAGCGCCTCGCATGGAGGGGCGCCGTCCCCGGCGCCCGCCCTCTCTGTCGCTGACGTGTCTGACGTTCGGCGATCGGTGGCGCCGGGCCTGTGAGGAACGCTCAACGTTCAACGCTCAAGGTGGGGCCGGCGAGAGGCACCCAGTTCTCATACTTGAAAGTTGAACGTTGAGCGTTTTGATTGATTTCGGGCGGGGGAGGCGGTACGCTAGTGCCTTCTATTGATTTCACAGGAGAATTGAGCTATGGCGATGACGTTGTCTGACTTGAAGGGTTTGACGGTGGGAGCGTGCGTGTCGGGCGGGCTGGACAGCCGCACGATCGCGAAGGTCATGATGGATGCGGGCGTGAAGGTGGTGGGCTTTTCCGCCGACCTCGGGCAGCCCGACGAGAAGGACATCAACGACATCAAGAAGCGCATGGCGCCCTGCGGCGTCGAGACGGTGATCGTGGACCTCAAGGACGCGATGGCCGAGGCGTGCTTCCAGGTGGTCGAGGCGCAGGCGATGTACGACGGCGGCTACTGGAACTCCACCGGCATCGCGCGGGC
>CAYLUN010000147.1:0-10211 GCA_964386865.1 uncultured Lentisphaeraceae bacterium
CTTTTATATCTTAGCAAGTCCGTTTTGCTGTCCAGCACATGGGGAGCGCCTCAGTGCACACAAGACGTTAGACGGCCGCAACATAAGACCAGATATCGTCGTGCATCAACGCAAAGGGGGCAATGCCGATAATTCAATTATCATCGAGGCAAAGAAGGGTTATGGCAATGAATGGGATCAAGCAAAGGTTGAGGGCCTTGTTGATCAAGAAGACTTCAAGTACGAAGTGGGCGCCGTCATCTCGTATCTGCCACGATGTAATTATTTTAGGATCAGACTATACAAAGGTAATGGCGTATGGGAGGGCTACAGACTAAACAAAGCGGCCAATTGCAGGTCGAGACCATGCGTTTAAGTGCGAGCTTGTCAATACCCCAGCCGATCCAATTCTTTCTTTGCTAACTCAGATCCAAGAGCAGCCGCCTTTCGAAGCAACCTCACGGCCTCATTTCTGTTCTGTTGTACACCGTCACCAGACGCCAAAGCCATCCCCATAAAATACAATATTTCTGGATCATCTTTGCCCTCGGCCCTTCGCCAGTACTCCAAGGCCTTGGCTTCGTCGGCTTCAACACCTTCTCCTTTAGCATAACACAGGCTCAAATTAAATAGCGCCCCTACGTGATCTTGTTCCACCGCCTTGTGATACCACTTCACAGCCTCGGCTTCATCTTTCACAACATCATTGCCAGTTGCTAAAACATATCCGAGCATGTACTGCGCACCCGCATGCCCTTGCTCAGCCGCCTTGCGGTACCACCTCGCAGCCGCGGCACCATCTTTCTCAATTCCTTTGCCAAAAGACAAAGCCACTCCGAGCACGTACTGCGCATACGCATACCCTTGCTCCGCCGCCTTGCGGTACCACATCGCAGCTTCTGCTTCACTTTTTGTAACGCCATCGCCTCTTGTTAAAACCACTCCGAGCATGAGCTGTGCACCCGCAGACCCTTGCTCAGCCGCCTTACGGTACCACATTGCAGCCTCTGCTTCACTTTTTACAACACCATTGCCTGATGCTAAAGCCAATCCTAGACCGAACTGCGCATCCGCATTCCCTTGCTCAGCCGCCTTACGGTACCACATTGCAGCCTCTGCTTCTCTTTTCACAACACCATCGCCTGATGCTAAAGCCCATCCTAGACTGAACTGCGCATCCGCATTCCCTTGCTCAGCCGCCTTGCGGTACCACTTCGCCGCCGCGGCACCATCTTTCTCAATTCCTTTGCCAAACGACAAAGCCCTTCCGAGCATGTACTGCGCATCCGCATCCCCTTGCTCAGCCGCCTTGCGGTACCACATCGCAGCCTCTGCTTCATTTTTCACAACACCATCGCCTGATGCTAAAGCCAATCCTAGATTGACCTGCGCATCCGCATACCCTTGCTCAGCTGCCTTGCGGTACCACATCGCAGCCTCGGCTTCACTTTTTGTGCCGCCATTACCTGTTGCTAAAGCCAGTCCCAGCCTATACTGCGCCCGCACAATCCCCTGCTCAGCCGCCTTGCGCCACCACTTCATAGCCTCGGTTCCATCTTTCGCAACTCCATGACCAAAATACAGAGCCATACCGAAACCGAATTGCGCAACTGCATCCCCATCCTCCGCATCATGGCGATTCTGCTCAGCCGCCTTGCGATACCACTTCGCAGCCTCGTTTTCATCATTCGCCACCCCTCTACCAGCCGACAAAGCCAAACCAAGTCTGTACTGCGCATCCGCAACACCTTGCTCCGCCGCCTTGCGGTACCACTTCACAGCCTCGGCTTCATCTTTTGCTACACCAACGCCTTTCCAATAACATTTACCGATTACCCACTGCGCCCTTGGATAATCCGCAACCACTGACAAAACAACATTTGCTAACGGATAAACACTCTCGTACTTCTGCGTCCTATTCGCTTCATTAGCCGCTAGTTCAAATCTTGCGATTGCCTCTATCCTTTTGGCGGAAGTATCGTTGGTCTTATGCACCATGGCCTCATTGGCGCCCGCTAAAGCCTCTATCCAGTTTCCACATTTTAATGCTATTTGAGAGCGCTTCAACGCAAGTTTATACTTCTCCGAGCGGTCATTGATACACGCCCATACAGTTAGAAGCACAGACATCACGGATACTATGCAAATTATCTTGGCCTTGTACCACGCTCTATTCTTCTTAACAGCAAAATCATCCGCCTTTCGCTTCTCAGCATCATAATAGTCTCGAAAAGCCGCAACGACACGTTCGCAACCGTCAAAACGCTCTAAGACTATTGTCCATGCGTTCAACTTAGCCTTTTGGCAAACGGTTAGATTGGTCGTGCATTCGCCGATGCACGCGCGTAAGTGGCTGTAAACAGAGATCCATTGCTCATCATGTGTCCTCACGACGGCCCCATAACACTGCATGAGGCTCTTCGTCACGTTTTTTGCAGCCCTGATCGCCGTGCAATATCGGTCGAGCAGCCTCACGAAATCCGTATCGCTACCATTCTTAAAACTCTTGATTTGGTTTAGCACTTCTTTGCAAGCTTCCAGATTCTCCTTTACTCTAGCATCGTCGACCCACAGAATCTCCTTCATCACCTCCAAACACCCTTTAGCTGAATAACCAAGCTTTGGCCGATTGTCGCCATCCATCCCGCTAACCGCCGATACCGCAATCACCTTCAGATCCGGATAGAGCGTCTTGAGCATCGGCAACCGATTGGCGTAGACGCCTTCCGCGCCGCCTGCGGCCTCTAATGTCGCCTGGAAACGATCCGCCTGCGTGAACACCAGCGCCTTGTGCTTCAGCCCTGTCAATTTCTTGGCGAAATCGAAGATTCCGCGCGTGATCCACACGGTCTCCGCATTCCGCGGGTTCGCCCCGAGGTTGCGTACATCGCCCAGATTCAGCAGCACTATCAGCGTGTCCGCGCTCGTCAGATGTTCGAGAAACTCGCTCAGCTCCGCGCGGTGGGAGTCTGCCTCTTCTTTCGTCCGCTCCCCAAAAGCGATCCGGTACAGTTCGCCCGGATAGTCCAGCATCTCGATTTCTTCCAGCACCTCCGCGCCCAGCCGCAGCGTCCAGCGCATCGACTTGAGCGAGCTGACGCTGGTCGCCTCCGGCCACTCGCGCTCGACACGTAACTTATGCGGAATACGCTCCATGAACATGAACGCCGCTTGGTTCTCGGGCATCAGATAAGGCTCATCCTCCGCGCCCTGCTTGTAGCATTCGCACAGCGCACCCATCAACACCGTTTTGCCGCTGCCTTCAACCCCGACTATCGCAACCTTGCCCATTTTCAGCCCCCCCCGACCGACTACTGGTTGTTCATCCATCTCAAGACCATCGCGCTCGTATACCCGCGCGTCGCGCCCAAGATTAGGGCGAGCCCCAGCCCGAAGTACCCAAGAATCAAACCGGCAAGCGCTATCCCTTTTCCGCCAAACTCCTGCGGATTTTTCTTCATGCGACTGAGCGCCAGATGCCCGCAAATGACCGCCGGAATAGTCGCGGTTGAAGCCCAACCACCGATGATCGCACAAACGAGGCTCGCAATCGCCAGCCCCTTCCTCTTCCCGACCGCCACTTCTTTCCGAGATTCCGCACGCCGGCTCGACGCGCCACCTATCCCCGAGGTCGGCGGCGGTTCAACCGGCACCGGCGGAGGAGGCACCGAGCAAGCTGCCGTACGTCTCAACTTATCATCCAAAAACCGTTCAGCCTCAGTCATCTCGCCCGTCCTTACCTTCGAGAGGCATCAAACAACCGGTCAGACCCTGCCAGTGCCCATCCGCGTCAAACAGCCACAGGTAGTCATCGCCGCATCTCCCCCCACGCCCAGTATTCTCGCAAACAGGCGCGACAATTGCACCACTCGTCCCGCACCGCGTCGCTCGCCAATAAACCCCGCCGACGAACAATGCCAACGCCGCAGCAACCAAAACGGCGTGCGCAAAAACCCTCAACCCTCGCCGCGCAGGCGCGGGCGTCGCGCTTGTGGCATACTCTTCGGTCTCACGCAATACGACGTTCGTCGCTGGGGGCGGCGCAGGCTCATTCAGCACAGGCTGCAAACGCCGATACGTTACGCGGCATGATGCCGCCCCTTCGTCGCGGCGCACAAGCAATTGCCCCGCGAACGGTTTCATGAACACGCTGCCAACACATGACAGATCAAGCGCTGCCCCGGAGCTTTCCTCCGTTTCGGGATCAAACCCACTGGCATCCGCCCCAGGCCCATCGTATTCCAGCCACTCTGGCGGTTCCCGCAGCGGCACCCTGAACGGCTCAAAAGCAAGCAACCTCTCCACATCGACATCTTTGGCTGACGCACGCGGAAAGTAGCTAAGCGCCAGATAAGTCGCGTTACGCCCCTTCGAGTCCCACCTCTCCGCCCGCATGAACCGGTAAACAGCCACCGTATCGCCGTCGCTGACCGTCCCGCAACAGGGCGGCGCGCCGTAGTCGAAATCTGGCGTCTTTCCGACTGCCCGCCGCAGCCGTTCCAGCGTCGCTCGGCCATGCGTGAGCCCGGCCGCCCAGCCGTACCCGTCATAAGCCGTATAGACCGCAAAAGGAAGTCTCATCGACATCCGCCCTTGAAAAACACCATCCAGAACATCGTCATCAGAATCCCAAATACCGCCATACCCACTTTCCATACTTTGGCGCCCGAGCCGGGTTTCCGTTCCGGCGTCCAAGGCCCAGCCCCAGCAGGTGTGGAAGAGGCGCTTTGCTCGTTATCAGCCGAATCCGCTCCCTGTACTTGCTCGCGTTTTGGCGTTTTCGCCCGATTGATCTTCTGCTCCAGAAAACGTTCCGCTTCGTTCATGGTCTTCTCGCCCCAATCGTCAGCTCTCTATTGCTATTGCTGAGAGAACACAGTACTCCCTTGACAGAAACATGTCAACGTCAACGCCTGGACTCTACACTTGCCTGTGTTCTGTGTGTCCAGTATGCTATGCATTAAGCCATTGGAAAACCCCATGAAAATACTCCTTCCCGCGCCCGCATTCACTTGTCTGAAAGCCTCATTCCTCCACGCCAAAGGACTACGCATAGAGAGCCGCGTGGGGCTAACGCTGACACTCCGCTCGCTCGCCTTGGCCATGCTCGTCGGCTGTGTGCTAACCTTCGCGGCCTCCGCAAAGCCCCTCAACGTCCTGCTCATCACGTCGGACGACATGAACTTCGATTCGCCGAACTGCTACGGGGGCGTGATCACGAACCTGACCCCTAACATCGACCGGCTCGCCTCCGAGGGCTTCCGCTTCCGCTACGCCTACGCCACCGTGGCGGTTTGCCAGCCCGTGCGGCAGACCCTCATGACGGGCCTCTATCCGCAGCGCAGCGGCAGCATGGGCTTCATGCCGCTCAACCCCGAGGTCCGCACCGTCAGCCAGCAGTTCCACGACGCGGGCTACCTCATCTCCATGATCGGCAAGAACCCGCACTACCAGCCCGCCGAGAAATTCTGCGTCGACGTCGCAGAGACCCAGATCAGCCGCAGCCCCGGCAAGCTCTACGACACCACCCGCGCCTTCCTCAAGCAGGCCGCCGAGCAGAAGAAGCCCTTCTTCCACAACGTCAACTGCACCGACCCGCACCGACCGTTCGTCGGCATCCGCGGCCCCGACGACCTCGCGGGCGGCGACAAGCCCAGCCGCACCGTCTCCGTCGACGAGATCACGTCCGTGCCCGGTTTCCTCGAAAACCTGCCGGAAGTGCGCCGCGAACTCGCAGGCTACTATACCAGCGTCCGCCGGCTCGACGACTGCGTGGGCCAGATCCTCAAGGCCATCGATGACGCGGGCGAGCGCGGCAGCACCTTCGTGCTCTTCTATGGCGGCGACCACGGCATGTCGATCCCCTTCGCCAAGTCGAACGCCTACGAGAACAGCTCGCGCGCCTCGCTCATCCTGCGCTGGCCGGGCGTGGCTAAGCCCGGCACCGAGGACACCGCGCACCTCGTCTCCACACTCGACTTCACGCCCACGCTGCTCGATGCCGCGTCCCTGCCGCCGCTGCCCGACCGCGACGGGCGCTCGTTCGCGCCGCTGCTGAAAGGCCAGCCCCTGGACGGCTGGGACCGCGTCTACACCGTCTACAACCAGAACTCCGCCGGCAAGTGGTTTCCCATGCGCTGCGTCCGCACGCGCGACCGCGCCTATATCTGGAACGCCTGGGCGGATGGAACGGCCACGTACGTCGGCGAGAACATGCAGGGGCTCACCTGGAGCGCGATGGTCAAAGCCGCCGAAACAGACCCGAAGATCCGCGCGCGCACACAGTTTTACTTGCACCGTGTACCCGAGGAGCTCTACGACCTCACCGGCGACCGCTGCGAGCGCGTCAACCTCATCGCCGACCCCGCCCGCCAAACGGAGATCGAGGCCCTGCGCGCCGACCTGCTCGCGACACTGCGCCGCACGGTCGATCCGCTGGCCGAGGCCTTCGCCCAGCGCGGCAATCCGCAAGCCCTGCAAGACGCACTCAAGGCCATGGCCGCCACGTACGACGGCCGGCGCGAAAAGAAGAACGCCGCCGCCAAGAAAGCCGGAAAGGGCAAGAATCAGAAGGAGAACAAGCCACAATGAACGCACGTCACCACACACTCCACCTCGTCACCATCCTGCTTTCCCTGGCCCCCGCGCTCTTCGCCCAAGGCCCGAACAAGGCGCCCAAACAGGAGGGCACAGTCAAGCCCGCCGCCGGCGTTCCAGCCGATCTCTTCGAACGCCAGATGGCGCTCATCGGCCCGCGCCGAGCCGGCTGGCTTGAGAAGGCGGAGAAGGCCACGCCCGCGTTGCTCCGCACACCCAAAAACCCCGTCGCTGTCATCACTGTCGCCACGAACGCGGCGAGCTTCCAAGGGTGGAAGGTCGGCTCCACCGTCGAGGTGAAATCGGTCTACGACCGGCCTCTCAAGCCCGGCGACAGCTTCATCCTCGATTTCGGCGAGCACATGACCGGCTACGCCCAGCTCTCCTTGCGCGCGTTCGACATCCCGGTCGACGCGCCGGTGCGCCTCGCCCTCATCTTCGGCGAGGTGCTGGCCGAAGTGACCGAGCCTTTCGACCCTTACACAGGCGGCCTCACCCGCGCGTGGCTGCAGGACGAGACGATCAACATCGACGTCGTGCCGCAGACCGTGCGCCTGCCGCGCCGCTACGCCTTCCGCTACCTCAAGGTCAGCGTCGTCTCGTGCAGCACCCACGGCAAGTTCGGCTTCTCGGACATCTCGGCCGAGGCGGTCAACTGTGCCGACGAGAGCAAGCTCGCGCCCTACGCGCCCGCCAGCGCCGAGGACGCCGCGCTCGACCGCGTGGCCCGCGCCACGCTGCGCGACTGCATGCAGACCGTGTTCGAGGACGGACCCAAGCGCGACCGCCGCCTCTGGCTCGGCGACCTGCGCCTGCAGGCCCTCGCCAACTACGCGACCTACCGCAACTACGACCTCGTGAAGCGCTCGCTCTACATTCTCGCGGGCACCTGCACCGACCTCGGCCTCGTCGGCACCTGCGCCTTCGAACAGCCTCAGCCCGTGCGCGGCGGCAACAGCATCCTCGACTACACCGCGCTCTTCGCGCCGACCGTGCTGGAGTACCTCGAAGCCAGCGGCGACCGCGCGACCGCAGAGGACCTCTGGCCGCTCGTGGTCAAGCAGCTCGACTTCACCCTCGAACCCGTGAACCCCGACGGACTGCTCCTCACGCCGAAAGGCTGGTGGTGCTTCATCGACTGGCACCGCACGCTCGACAAGCAAGCGTCCGAGCACGCGATCGTGCTCGTCGGGCTCAAGGCCACGCAGAGGCTCGCCGAGAAGCTTGGTAAAACGGACGAAGTCGCCTTCATCCCCGCGCTCGTCACGCGCATGGAGCAGGCCGCGCGCAAGAGCTTGTGGGACGAACAGCAAGGCCTTTTCGTCAGCGGCCCCAACCGCGAGCTCTCGTGGGCCTCGCAGGCGTGGATGGTTCTGGCGGGCGTGCCCACGCCCGAGCAGGCCAAGCGGGCGATGTCCGGCGTGCTCAAGCACCCCACGGCCGAGAAGCCCGTCACGCCCTACATGCACCACTACATCGTCGAGGCGCTCCAGGCCGCCGGCCTGCGCGACGAAGCCGCCGCCCACATGCGCGGCTACTGGGGCGAGATGGTTCGCAAAGGCGCCGACACCTTCTGGGAAGTCTACGTGACCTCCGACGAGAAACTCTCCCCCTACAAGAGCCACCTCATGAACAGCTACTGCCACGCCTGGAGCTGCACGCCGACGTACCTGCTGCGGAAGAAATAGGGAAACGCCCCGCCTTCCAGCCCCTTCGCTTACCGCTTCTCCGCCAGCACCGCCTGCGCGTGCCGCGCATACACGCCGCGCGGGTCTTCGGCGTACGCCTGCAGCACCGCGCGGCCCTTGCCCTCGCAGTCGCCCAGGCGCACCAGCGCGCGGGCGACCGCAATCTCGCGCAGGCACTTGGAGCGCTCCACATCCGCCGCCGCGTTCGCGTGGCCCTGCACCTCAGTCATCGTCGCGAGCGTGAAGGCCTGGCCGCGGATGCCGGGCCTGTCCAGCACCGCCGCCAGCGCCGGCGCGGCCGCCGGATCGCCCAGCTTTTCCAGCGCCATCCCCAGCGCCCGGAAGTGCGAGAAGGCAGACTCCGCCGTCAGCGCCTCCGCCTTCTTGAGCAGCGCGGGCAGCGCCTTCTTCGAGCCGCTCCGGCCCAGCGCGATCAGGTAGCTGTCGATCCAGCTCACGCTGCGGCCGAACTGGCTCATGCCTTTGAAGTTCCAGCCCTCGTCCCACTCCGACGCCGAGACGGCCGCGATCAGGTCGTCCTCGCCCAGCCGGCTCCCCATGATCCCCAGCAGGTGCGCGTAGTGCAGCTTGGCGTCGCCCGGCTTGGCGTCGCGGTAGGCCGACTCCAGCAGCGGCAGCGACCGCGCGGGCTCGGCCAGCGCCACAGCCACCGACTCGTAGTGGTTCGTCAGGTCGGCGACCGCCGCCACCGCCTCGCGGATCCGCGCGTCCGAAAGCGGATAGCTGTCCGCCGCCGTCAGCACCTCGGGCCGGAGGTTCCTGATCTCGACCAGATGCTTCTGCACCTTCTTGATGTCGACGCTGCGCAGCGCCACGCCGTCCTTCACCGCCAACGCCGCCGCATAGCCGGCCGCGTAGCCCTCGTTCTGGATGTCGGGCTGCATGCGCAGCACCGGCATGGCGTCGCGGTGCGCGCTGACGCCGAGGCCGATCACCAGCAGGCCGTCCAGCTTCTTGGGCAGCATGGCGCGGTACGGAAAGTTCGCCTCGAAGAAGTGGCGCCGGCCAAAGTCCGCCACAAAGAAGTTCTCATGCGCCGTGTAGCCGTGCGAGTCGAGGTCGCTGTGCGACTGCATCACCGTGTCCGGATAGGTGCGGCCGTTGATCACGTCCAGCGGCGTCACGTAGTGCGCGCCGACCAGGCGCCGCCGCTCGCGGCTGTTGACATTTTGAGCCTGGTCCCACAGCGAGGCGGGCAGCGACTTGCGCGAGCGCAGCGCGAAGTAGCAGAGGTCGGCGGCGTCGGTCTCATCCACGAAGCCGATGTCGGAGTTCGCGCCGCTGGAGCCCAGCCGGCGCGGCGCGTTGCCCGCGCCCTGAAACGCGATCTCGGCCGGGTGGTAGTACTCGGTCTCTTCTCCCGCCGCCGCCGCGATGTCGGCGTTGCCGGTGCCGTCGATCACGGCCTTGGCGCGGATCACGCCGCGCCGGCCGTCGGGCGTCACCACGATCACGCCGGCGAGCGCGTCGCCCTCGCTCACCGCGCCCGTCGCCAGCGCGCCGTACCACACGTCGGCGCCGGCCGAGCGGCACTGGCGCCGGTACCACTCGGACTTGCCCATGACCTTGACCTTGGCCATCGCCTTCACGCCCGCGTCGATCTCGTCTGTGAAGCCGCAGATGTTGCCGTAGTAGTAGCCGCCGATGAGGCCGACCGTCTGTACGCCGCCCATGTGGTAAAGGTACTCGCACACGATGACTTTCGCTCCCTGCCGCGCCGCCGCGATCGCCGCGGGCGCGCCGCCCGTGCCCGCGCCCACGACCAGCACGTCGCACGCGGCCAGCTCGGGCAGCTCGCGCGCCTCGGCCGCCACCTTCGCCGATGACCGCGCGACCGCGCGGACGTGGATCTCGGCCGGAATGTCGGCCGCGCGCGCCGCCGCCGCTTTCGCGCCGTCGCCCGCCAGCCGCACGCCCGCGAGCGGG
>CAYLUN010000148.1:0-10031 GCA_964386865.1 uncultured Lentisphaeraceae bacterium
CCGCACCACCACAAGGGCGGCGAGCACACCGCCGTCGGCCCCGCGACTTTCCGCGCCAACCACTACTGGCCCAACAAGGAGGCCGGCGAGCGCGACTGGTACGACGCGCGCCTCGGCGGCAAGGCGAAGGTGTGGCGCGACGACTACTACATGATCCCCTTCGGCCTGCTCCAGCCGCCTACGCTGCTGAAAGCCGAGTGATCGTGTGAAGGCTATTAGGCTATAGGCTGCTAGACTGTTGGGCCAAACTAATTAGCGTCCGAGGACGGCACGGGGTACCGTCCTCACTAACCGATCAAGCCGACGTGCTTGTTCGGAGGGTTCTGTTTGAGAAGGAGGTTCGCATGACGACGCCCACGGCCACACGCACCACGACGCTCTTTCTGACCCTCGCGCTGGCCGCCGCCACGGCGCCCGCGGCGCCGCGCAGCGCGGAGGAGGCGCGGCTCATGGCGCAAGGCTGGCTGCGCGTCGCGCAGGACGCGCCCCTGCATGAGCGGCTGGGCACCCTTGGCGAAACCGCGGAGGCCCTCACGGTGAGCGGCCAAACCGTTGGGTACGCCTTCGCCCTCCGGCCGCGCGGCTTCGTCGTGACCTCCGCGGACGACGCCGTCGAGCCGGTCATCGCCTTCTCGCGTACCGGCAGCCGGCCGCTGTCCGAAGGCAGCCCGCTCGCCGCGCTCCTCCGCGCCGACCTGCCGCAGCGCCTCGCGGCCGCGCCCGCCGTGCGCGGTACGCGCTCGACGCAGGCGCCGGAGGCCACGCAGAAGTGGGCGCTCTTCACCGAGGCGGCCGCTGGCGGGGATGGCTCGATCGCCGCGCTCTCCAATAACGGACTTGCCTCGCCTCCCGCCGACCTGCGGGTCGCCCCGCTCCTCGGCTCGCGCTGGGGCCAAAGCACCGTCAGTGGCATGACCTGCTACAACTACTACACGCCCAGCAACTACGTCTGCGGCTGCATCGGCACCTCATGGGGCCAGCTCATGCGCTACCACCAGTACCCGACGAACGGTATCGGCCAACGCACGCGCACCATCCTCGTGAACACCACGGCGCGCTCGGCCACCACGCGCGGCGGCAACGGCACCGGCGGCCCCTATGACTGGTCGTCCATGCCCCTGCTGCCGGACGCCTCACTCTCCGTCGCGCAGCGTCAGGCCATCGGCTCGCTCACGTACGACGCCGTCGTCGCGGCCAGCACGAACAACAGCGGCTCGATCAGCCAGTACACGCCCACGAACACCTCCGCCTATATGCCGCCCTTCGTCATGACCGGCATCTTCGGCTACGCCAGCACGATCCGTTACGAGGGCGCCGTCAACCGCACCAACGCCATCAACGCCAACCTCGACGCGGGTTACCCGCTAAATGTCGCGCTGCCTGGCCACGCCGTGGTCTGCGACGGCTATGGCTTCCAGAGCGGCGCCGCCTACCACCACCTCAACATGGGCTGGAATGGCCAGGAGGACGCCTGGTACACGCTCGGCACCATCACGTCGGGCGGCTACCTCTTCACCGGCATCCAGTACGTCTACGGCAACATCTTTCCCGGCGCCGCCGGCGAGGTCGTTTCAGGGCGCGTGCTCGACGGGGGCGGCAACCCCCTTTCCGGCGCCACGGTGACCCTCTCATCGGGCGGACGCACGGACGCCACCGACAGCGCCGGCGTCTACGGCTTCGCCGGCGTGGCCTCCGGCTCCTCCGTCACGCTCACCGCTGCCAAGGCCGGCTACTCGTTCGCGCCCAAGAGCGTCACGCTCGGCACCTCGGCCAGCTATACGACCACCTGCGGCAACCGCGCCGGCAACGATTTCGTTGGCGCGCTCAGCGGCTCCTACCGCCTCGTCTCGGGACGCATCGTCAACGCCGCCAGCAACGGCCTCGCTGGCGTCGAGATCCTCTTCAGTGATGGCGGCGGCAGCGCGTGGACCGACGGCTTCGGCAACTACTCGCAGGCGCTGCCCATCGGCTGGTCCGGCACCGTCACCCCGACGCAGCAGGCGGCCTATTTCGAGCCGCCCGCCTACGCGATCGCCAACCTCCAGGCCGACGCGGCCGGCCTCGACTTCCTCGGCACCCTCGTGTGCTTCGTCAAAGCGAGCGCCGCCGGCACGAACACGGGTGCGTCCTGGCAGAACGCCTACACGAACCTCGTCGCCGCGCTCGACAGCACGCCCGTTGAAAAGGAGATCTGGGTCGCGGCCGGCACGTACAAGCCGAACGCCTCGTCGCGCGACAACGCCTTCTTCTTCAGCGCGGGCCAAGCGGCCTACGGCGGCTTCGCCGGCACCGAGACGCGGCGCAGCCAGCGCGACTGGCGCACGAACCCGACCGTGCTGAGCGGCGACATCGGCATCCTCAACACCGTTACCGACAACTGCTACACGGTGGTGCGCGGCGCGGCCGGCGTGCGTCTCGACGGCTTCACCGTCACCGGCGGCAACGCGAGCTACGCGGAGTCGTACGCGACCGAAGACGAACTGGCGCGAGGCTTCGGCGGCGGCGCCTTCATCTGGGACTACCCCACCACCGAGGGCGCCTCTTTCGTGGTGGATCACTGCGTCATCACGGACAACCGCGCGAACAACGACCAGGGCGGCCCGGGTGACGGGCTGGGCGCGGGGCTCTTCCGCTGCCTGGCCCGTAACTCCGTGCTCCTCCAGAACACCGGCGAATACGGCAGCGCGGCGTTCGACTGCGTCTTGCAGAACTGCACGGTCGTCAGCAATTCGAGCACGGTCAACGCAGCGGTTTACGGCGGCGCGTTGACCAACTGCATCGCCCACTACAACACCGGCCCGGGAAGTAATCGGGCGTATCTTGAAAGCGCAGGCTACACCTGCACGACCCCCGCTTGGAGCGGCACCGGCAACATCACCGCTGAGCCGAAGTTCGTCAACGCGCCTGCCGGCAACTTCATGATCGCCACCAACTCGCCCTGCAAGAACGCGGGCACGGCGATGCCCTGGACGGCGGGCGCGCAGGACCTCTATGGCGACAGCCGCTCGTCAGGCACCAAGCCCGATATGGGCGCATACGAGGTGCAAGCCTCACACCCCGCGTACGAGCAGCTTCCCGAGTCACCGCTTCTGAGCGGCTCGTCTTTCCAGGTCCGCGTGCAGACTCGCTACGGCTGGCGCTACCAGCTCCAAACCCGCACGAACCTCGTCTCGGGCACCTGGCAGAGCGTCTCCGGCGCGACCACCATCGGCGACGGCACCGTCAAAGCACTCACCAACCTCAACCCGACCGCCTCCCAGCGCTTCTACCGCGTCTACGCGCAGTAGCGCCGGCACCGGATTGACTCCCGGTGATCACAGCCGACCAACCACTCAAGCCCGCTATGGCCCATCGCATTCACACGCCAATCCGGCGCTCCTTCATCATTCACACTTTCGAAAGTGTGAATGAGAAGACTCGCGTTCAGCGTGCCGCTGCTGAAGCCGGGAAGACCCAACCCTAAGAGGATTCTACCATGCCCTCCAAACGCAGTGCGGAAGTGGCCGTGCCGAGGACGGCCGAGGCCCTCTATCATCCGACGCTCTGGAGAACGTGCCGAGTGCTGGCGAACGACAAGCGCTTGGCATGCCTGAGAGCGGTCTTGACCGCCCCCGACAGCCCGGTCAGCGAGATCGCCGAGGCGACGGGTCTCTCACTCAGCCACACAAGTCTGCATCTGCGGGCCCTTCAAGCCCGCGGCCTGATACGCGCGCGGCGCGAAAGCCGCTGGGTTCTCTACGAGGCATCTCCCGATCCACTCGTGAAAGGTTCCCAGTTCCTACTAAACGCGCTTAAACGGACGTTGCTCATGCCGCGTCAGAGGGACACGCTGCTTGTGCGCACGCTGACAGGCTTCACGCACCCGCGCAGATTGCTCATATTGCGGCTCCTTCGCGAGCGCGGGCCTTTGTGTGCCGAAGACATCCGGGCGATGGCCAAGATCAGCCAGCCCGCCCTTTGGCGTCACTTGCGCAAACTTCGGCTCCGGGGGCTTGTGACAGACTCGGATGACAAATGGTCGCTCGCGAAACCCAGTCGCCCGATCACGAAGGTGCTCTTGGAATTGTTGTAGCCGTCAGCCCCCTATTCACACTTTCGAAAGTGTGAATAGGGGGCTGATGTTGTCGGGTATGTTGCAGGCCACTGGCGGGCGATGCGCGGAGGTCTCTTCAGCGGCTCACTGTTCCTACTACATGCGGCTGTCTTGCCGGTTGCCGAGACCTGCCCCACTGTCGCCGTCGCCGGGCCAACAGGGACGACTCTGGGGCTGTTCCGGCTATTCCGATTGCGGAGGCACCCGTGACATTCCGCCACGGTGTTTAGGCCTTTCATACCCTTCCGCGTTCGTCGCTCTCTCCTTCCCCACTTGGACGTTGAGCGTTGCCGCCTCCTTCTCCTGCTTCTTCTCGCGCCCGCTCCGCCTTCGCTCGCGGGCCAGGCCCGCTTCTACCGCGCCGGGGTTCCGTAGGGCCGCAGCCCGCCCGCTCGTCGCTAGTCGCGGATCCTCGCATTTTCCGACTCCCGACTTGCGACTAGAGACACGCGTGATAAAATGCCGGCAAGCAAAGGAGGTCATTTATGGGCACGATCTTCAACAAGATAATAGAAAGTACCATGCGTCCTCCCACGCCCACCTGTGTGACCCGCCTTTCCTCTCCGGACGAGAAGCTCGCCCTGTTCGCGTCGCTGTTCCGGGGCCGCGAGGACGTCTACCCGCGGCGGTTCGAGAGCGCGGTCTCCGGCCGCTCGGGCTACCAGCCGGCGTGCGCGAACGAATGGGTGCGCGGGGTGTGCGATAAACCCAAGACCAAGTGCGCCGTGTGCGGTCAGCGGAAATTCCTGCCTGTCACCCTTGAGGCACTTCGCTGTCACTTGTCCGGCGCCGATGACAAAGGCCGACCGTTCGTCATGGGCGTCTATCCGCTGCTTGAGGATGAACAGTGTCATTTTGTGGCCGCGGATTTCGACCAGGCGGGCTGGCAGGATGATGTGGCCGCCGTGCTACAGACGTGCGGAGATTTCGGGCTGCCCGTCGCCGCAGAACGCTCGCGCTCCGGCAACGGGGCGCACCTGTGGTGGTTTTTCGCCGAGCCCCTCCCCGCCCGGCTCGCCCGCGAGTTCACCTCATGGATCCTCACGGAGACGCTGGAGCGCAGGCCGGAGGTCGGCCTGGACTCGTACGACCGCCTGTTCCCGAATCAGGACACGATGCCCAAAGGCGGCTTCGGCAACCTCATCGCCCTGCCGCTTCAGAAGCGGGCGCGGACGGCGGGCAACAGCGTGTTCGTGGACGAGCGCTTCGAGCCGTTGGACGACCAATGGGCGTTTTTGAGCGGCGTCCGCCGGTTGGGCCGGGCCGAGGTCGAGAAACACGTGGAAGGAGCGCGACGGGAGCGCCGGCTTGTGGCGGCCGAGGCCGTCGCCGACGATGAGGACGCCGACAAGCCGTGGAAAGCGCCGCCCTCGCGCCAGATGGCGGAACGCCCGCTGGCTGGGCCCTTGCCCGAGCAGGCCACCGTCGTCCTCGGCGACCAGCTCTACCTGCGCAAGGCCGACCTCACCCCCGCCCTGACCGGTCGGTTCCGGCGACTGGCCGCCTTCCAGAACCCCGAATTCTACAAGGCGCAGGCACTGCGACTCAACACGTTCGGCAAGCCACGCGTGATCTGCTGTGCCGAAGAGACCGACGAGTTTCTCGCGTTACCCCGAGGCTGTCTGGACGCGCTCGTCGCGGTGCTGGAGAAAAACGGCATCCGTCCCGACCTCCAAGACGAGCGGGAGCGGGGCGTGCCGCTGGACGCCTGCTTTCACGGCACGCTGCGTCCGGAACAGGAGCGGGCCGCGAAAGCGCTTCTCGCACACGACACCGGCGTTCTCGCGGCGGGCACGGCGTTCGGCAAAACCGTGTTGGCCGCCTGGCTGATCGCGGCGAGGGGCGTGAACACCTTGGTGCTGGTGAACCGTCAGCAGCTTCAGGCGCAATGGGTCGCCCGGCTGTCGTTATTCCTTGGCATCCCCGAGAAGGAGATCGGGCGGCTTGGCGGCGGACACCGAAAGATAACGGGTAAATTAGACGTCGCGCTGCTCCAGAGCCTCGGCCGCAAAGGGCAGGTGGACGACTGCGTGGCGGCCTACGGGCATGTGGTCGCGGACGAGTGCCACACGCTCTCCGCGCCGACCTTCGAGCGCGTCGTGCGGCGGGCCAAGGCGCGCTACTTCACGGGCCTTTCGGCGACGCCCGTGCGCAAGGACGGGCACCAGCCGATCATCACCATGCAGTGCGGGCCGGTGCGTCACCGCGTGACCGCCAAGCAGCTCAGCCAGGCGGAGCCCTTCGCGCACGTCGTCCAGGTGAGGCCGACCGCGTTCCACGCGTCGCTCGGTGTCGAAGAAAAGGAGCCTGTCCGCGCGTTCCAGTCCGTCTGCGACGAGCTGGTCGCGGACGAGGCCCGCAGCCGCCTGATCGTCGCGGACGTGCTCCGGACCGTTTCGGAGGGCCGCTCGCCGGTCGTGCTCACCGAGCGGCGCGAACATCTACAGCGGCTGGCGGACGCCTTGCAGGAGAAGGTCGCGCATGTGCTCGTCCTGCGGGGAGGGCTGGGCCGGAAACAGCTCGCCGCCCTCCAAGCCCGCCTGCTGGAGATACCCGACGGCGCACCCCGCGTGTTACTGGCGACGGGCCGGTACTTGGGAGAGGGGTTCGACGACGCGCGGCTGGACACGCTCTTCCTCGTGATGCCGATTTCGTGGCGCGGGCGCATCGCCCAATATGCGGGCCGCCTGCACCGGAGGCACAGCGGCAAGCACGAGGTCCGCATACTCGACTACGCCGACCTGAACGTGCCGATGCTGGCACGCATGTTCGACCGGCGCTGCCGCGGCTACGAGGCGATCGGTTACCGCTTGGTCATGCCGCTGAGCGCCACGCCGGGGTGGCCGGCTGAAGTCGCTGTGCCGGTCGAACCCGCCTGGCAGGAGACCTATGCGGCGAGCGTGCGGCGGCTCTGCCGCGACGGGGTGGATGCCGCGCTTGCAGACCTGTTCGTGTCGGCGGCGTGGACGTCCGTCTCGCCGGAGACCATCGGCGCGGAACATGCGCGCAGCGCCACCGAGGCCTTCCTGTATCGGCGGCTGGAGAGCTTGGACGCGACGCAGGGCCGCTTCCACCTCAACGCGGTGCTGCCGATCCCGTTCGCCGGTGACGGGACGATGGAGGTCGACCTGGTGTGCCAGGAGTCGCGGTTGGCCGTGGAGTTGGACGGGGCGCAACACTTCGCCGACGCGTCCGCGTATCGGCGCGACCGCCGCAAGGACGCGCTCTTGCAGGAGCACGGCTACCTGGTGCTGCGCTTTCTGACAGAGGATGTGTGCGAACGGCTCAACGACGTTCTGGACGGCATCCTGAGGGCGCTGAGCCACCTGAAGGCCCGGCACGCGTGACCCTCGCTCTATCCACCCTGGCTCTTTCACCGAGAAACGTACTCGTCGCTGCCGAATTTGCACACTTACGGAAGTGTGCAAATCTGTTGTCTCCTTCCTATTGAGACTGTGTGCAGCGTCAAGATCTCGGGGGCCGTCATAATCCTTGCCTTCTAACCAGCCGCGCGTTGTGGTTTAATGGGCGCGTCATGAACGAGACACCACCTGTGGGCTGCGGCTGCAAGCCGCCGTGGATACGGGTCAAGATCGGCCAGAACGACACCTTTCAGGCAACCAAAGCGCGGCTCCGCGCACACGGCCTGCACACGGTGTGCGAGGAGGCTCTCTGCCCCAACCTCGGCCACTGCTGGTCGCGCGGCCGCGCCACGCTGCTGATCCTGGGCGACCGCTGCACGCGCGGCTGCCAGTTCTGCAACGTGGACAAGCGCCCTGTGCTGCCTCCCGACCCGGACGAGCCGCAGCGCGCCGCAGCCGCCGTGTGCGATGCGGGGCTCACGGAGGTCGTCCTCACCTCCGTCACGCGCGATGACCTGCCCGACGGCGGCGCGGCCCACTGGGCGCGGACCGTCGACGCAATCCGCGCCGCCGTACCCGGCATCCTCATCGAGGTGCTTGTGCCCGACTTCGGCGGCGACGCGGCCGCCCTCGACACCGTGCTCCGCACCCGCCCGGATGTCTTCGGGCACAACCTCGAAACCGTGCCGCGCCTCTACCCGCAGGCGAGGCCGCAGGCCGACTACGCCCGCTCCCTCGCCGTGCTCCGCCGCGCCGCCGACGCCGGGCTGATCGCCAAGACCAGCCTGATGCTCGGCCTCGGCGAGACCCTCGGCGAAATCGAGCAGACGCTGCGCGACGCCCGCGCCGCGGGCTGCCGCATCTTCTACGCGGGCCAGTACCTGCAGCCCAGCGCGCGCCACCTGCCGGTCAGCCGCTACGTTGAGCCCGCCGAGTTCGACCGCGTCCGCGACCTCGCCTACAGCCTCGGCTTTGCTTTCGTCGCCAGCGCGCCGCTCGTGCGCAGCTCGTACCATGAGGAAGGACAGCGTGCCTTTGTAAGAATGACCCTCTCGAAACAGGGCGCTCGGCCCGTGTAACAGAAGGGCGGGCCTGCGTCGTGCCGCTCGCGCACGGGCCTGCGGCTCGCGCGGACGCTCGCCCTCCAAAAGGAAACCGAACATGAAAAATAGTCCGGCGCTTCTCGCCTGTCTTACGGCTGCCACCGTATCGTTCGCCGCGCCCGACGTCGCCCCTTTTCCTCTCTGGGCCGGCGCGCCGCTCCCCAGGGCCGCCGAGGCGCCCGTGCTCTCGAATGTCACCTTCCGCGTCATCAAGCCCTACGAGTTCCCGAAGGACGGGTACCGATTCCTGCACGGCGTGGCGCTTTGTTTTCACAAAGACAAGCTCTACGCCTCGTTCGGACACAACCCAGGCGGTGAGAACACCGACTCCGAAGAGGCGCGCGTGCGCGTCAGCGCCGACGGCGGCGTAACGTGGGGGCCGATAACGACCATCGACCCTGGCGACGAGCCGGGCATCGGCGTCAGCCACGGCGTCTTCCTCTCGCACAAGGGACAACTCTGGGCCTTTCACGGCGCCTACACCGGTACGCTCGACAAGGTTCACACCCGCGCCTATGTTCTGAATGAGGCGGAAGGCACTTGGGAGCGCAAAGGCACCGTCATCCAGGGAGGCTTCTGGCCTTTGCAGGAGCCGCTCCGCATGGCCGACGGCAACTGGATCATGGCCGGCGCCAGCATCGGAAAAGGCAACCCGGCGGCGGTCGCCATCAGCCATGGCGACAACCTTACGACGTGGGATCTTGTCACCATTCCCAAGCCGGCGTCCTTGACGATGTGGGGCGAGTCCTCGGTGATCCTCGACGGCAAACATGTGCTCAACATCGCGCGCTGCGACGGCAAGCAGCCCGTCGCGCTCGTGGCGGTCAGCGAGGATTGTGGCCGCACGTGGACCGAGTCCCGCCCGTCGAACCTGCCCATGGCCGCGAGCAAGCCCTACGCCGGCACGCTCAGCACCGGCCAGCGCTACCTCATCTGCTCCACCACCGCCGACGGCGGCAACCGCCGCTCGCCGCTCACCCTCGCCCTCTCCAAACCCGGCGAAACCGCCTTCTCGCGCCTCTTCGTGATTCGCCACGCGGTCTTCGGCAGAAGCGGCGCCCCCGCCGCTTCCCAGCCCGAGTCGAACCCGAGGTGCGCCCTCTCCTACCCTTACGCGGTCGAACACGGCGGAGGGCTTTACGTCGGCTACTCCAATTCCGGCGGCGGCGTCGGCCGCGTCGGCGAGGGCCGCCAGCTCTGGAACAACAACAGCGCGGAGCTGGCGGTCATCCCGCTCGGCGCGCTGAAGTGAGGCCGGAGGACCTCCTCCTTTTGTGCGGCGTGCGCGACGAGCCCGCCGACCCGCGTGCCGCGCGAGCGGCCCACGGGTCGGCCTTCATTTCTCGGCCCGGCAGGATCACGGCGCCGGGTTGCGCTCAAGCACGCGGTAGAACTCGTTGGAGACCGGCGAGCCCGCACGCAGCCAGATGTTCTCGTAGGGCGGCGGGAAGGGCGCTTCGTTGGTCTCGACAT
>CAYLUN010000149.1:0-9970 GCA_964386865.1 uncultured Lentisphaeraceae bacterium
GACGATCACGTTCTTGTGCAGCTTCACGATCGCGTCGATGAGCTGCGCGCCCGCCGCGCTGATGCTGCCGAACTCCACGAGCTGGCTGATGGTCAGCTTCTCCTTCCTGAATTTCCGGATCGCGACGACCGTGCCGCAGCGGGAGAGCGGGGGGATCACCGCGTGGACGCGCGAGCCGTCGGGCAGGCGCGCGTCGAGGCGCGGGTTGTCCTCGTTGAGCAGGCGGCCCACGTTCTTCGCCACGTTCACTGCGGCGGCCTTGAGCGCCGGCTCGCTGACGAAGCGCGCCTCCGTGGCCTGCAGCTTGCCTTTGAGTTCGATATACACCTGGTTCGGCCCGTTGATCAGGATCTCCGAAACGGCGTCGTCCTGCAGATACTGCCGGATGGGCTCGAAGAACAGCGAGAGATATGAATTTGAATCTTCCATGACAAAATGATTGCCCAAGCAGGCCGCTTCTGTCAAACCCTTTCCGCATCCACCTTGACACCTGGGTGCGATTGCAAACTATTGCAATCGCACAGAATTCAGAAGCCAGAAGCCAGAATTCAGGAGTTGGATGCCAACGAGTTATGTCCGATTCGCGCGAGATTCTTCCTGTCTCCTCTTTGGGAGACACCTTTTTGGGCGGCGCTTTCGTATGTAAGTCGTTGCGAAGCAATTCTGAATTCTGACTCCTGAATTCTGACTTCTGGGTGCGATGCAACGAAGTAAAATCGCACCCTTGACACCTCTCGCGCATCGGCGTATGTTCTCCCCAAACCTCGCCGCCGCTGAACCGCTGAACCGTGAACCGCTGAACCTCTTCAACCCCCTCAACCTGTTTTTCCATGACCTGCCAAACCTTCCGACAAGGCTGCTGCGGCTGCTGCGTGAATATGCGCTGGCACCCCGCGCGCATCGCGGCGTGGCTCGACGCGAACACCCGTGAGGCGGAGCGCGCGTTCCGCGCCGGACAGCGGCCGCGCCTGCGCGACCTTGTGCGGTTTCATCTCGCGCGAGGCGGGTGGTGCGACCACCTGCTGGCGTTCTGGCTGGTGCCGCTGACGCTGGGGCTGAGCGCGTGGCTGTGGCAGCGGCGTTTCGGAAGCTGCCGCTTTGCGGGCTACCTCGACCGCGCCGAAGGGCGGGTGGGTTGCCTGCTCCACCCCGCCCGGTTCGGCGAGCCGGATCTCCGGCGCCACGCCTTCCCGCTGATTCCAACGCTGGGCTGCAACCGCGCGCTGCGCTGCCCGCTGCTGGACGCGGGCGGCGTACCGCCTGAAGCCGACTGGCTGACCGCCTCCCGCGCCGGCGCCGCCAGCCTCCGCTCGGTTTGAGCGCCCCTGCGGCCTGCGTTCCGTAACCGGTTTGGTGGCCGGGGGGCGAGGATTATCGCGTTTCGGATGACCGTTTGGCTGAGGGAGCAAGCGTCTGCTTGCCCGGACGAGCAGACGCTCCCGGGCCTTCGCGTCCAACATGCATCAGATTCGCATGCCCCCGGCCACCAACCGATCACCCGCGGCCCTTCGTTTGTTCTTGTCGCCATCCGAGCTTAAGCGTATGCTTACGGCAACCTAGCAAGGTGTTGTTTAAAGCGGTCAAGTGGTTTATGCGAACAGTCGGATCAAGCGATGTGAGATGTGCCTGTCTGCGGCTCAGCGAGTCGTTGCGCGAGGAGCGCGGAGACGTGCTGCTGGAGTATGTGCTGCTGACGCTGCTGATCATCCTCCCTCTCGTAGGCGTGTCGGTCGGACTGGTGAACGTGAGCGGCGAGACCTTCTCGCCTGACGATGCGGTAAAAGGCGAGAATTTCGGGCTTTTAGGCAATGCGTTTGTCAATCGTTATCGGATGGTCATGAGCGGAATCAGCCTGCCGCTGCCGTGATGCGTCCGAAAGGAAATGGGAAACAGGCAGGCGAGCGGCGAGTGCATCGCCACAGGGAGAGATCCATGAAGAGCTGGAACAAAAGTCGTTTCAAGAAACTGTTGTGCCGCCTGATGGGTGACCGGGCAGGCGGCGTGATGATGGAGTACGTCATCCTGGCGGTGCTGATCGCGGCCGCCGCCGTGCTGGCCGTCATGTACTTCGGCCGCGGTGTTGTAACCAACCTCACGACCTCGACCCACGCCATGGCGGGCCAGTCCGAGGACGCTGCAGTCATGAGTGAAACCGCCAAGGCGGAAGCCACTTCAGCGGAAACCGAGAACGAAGATTATCGTAAGCGGCACGCCGACAAGTAAGCGGACCTGCGCGGAAACCGAGCGAACATGTCCCTCCCAGCACTCTGGTGGATGACCCTGCTTTTGGCCGCCGGGTGGAGCAGTGTGCTCTCCTATTACGACCTCAAGTGGCGGATCCTTCCCAACTGGCTGACGCTGGGGGGGGCGGCTGTGGCGCTCGTGGGGCGGCTCGGTTACGGCGGCTGGCCGTTCTTTCTGGACGGCTTTGCCGCCGCTGCCGCCGCTGGCGCGTTCCTGCTGATCCCGTTCCTCTTGCGGGGGGCAGGCGGCGGGGACGTGAAGATGCTTTTCGCTGTGGGCGCGATCATCGGCTGGAGCCGGGTGCTGTACATGCTCTGGGTCACGTCGCTGGCCGGCGTAGTGATGGGCGTGGCGATGCTGGTTCTGGGACGGCTCGACGGCGCGCGCCTGAAACACCTCATCCGGTGCACCGTCGATTGGCGCTACGACCGGAAGGCCGGAGCGGCGGCGCTGCAGCCAAAAGAGTCGTCCCGCTACCGGATACCGTTCAGCGTGCCCATCACGGTCGGCCTGCTCGCGGCGCTACTGGGGTGAACGAGGGCGTCATGAGAAACCAACATCCATCTGCCCAACGCCTGACCCACGCGCACGTGTTCACCCGCGCCGGGCGCGGCACGAGCGGCAGCGTGATGCTGGAGTTCGTGCTGGCGTTCCCGCTGATCCTCGTGCTGCTGTTGGCGTGCATGCAGTTCGCGCACATGTGGATGGCCCGGCAGGTCGTCCAGTATGCCGCGTTCGCGGCTGCCCGCGCGACGCTGGTGTGTACGCAGGCTGAGTACCAGCAGGCGGCCCAGCAGGCGGCCGAGCAGGTCTGCGCGTGGATTTCCATCGGCGTGACGGCTGGCGAGAAGGACAAGCGCGTTCCGGGCTGGGGCCGGATCCCCGGCTCCGGCGGGGTCGCGCGCAAGACGCGCGTTCGGATCGAGACCGTCGGCCGGTGGAACGTCCGCGCGACGGTGGAGCACGATTTCGCGCTGGTGTTCCCGCTCGTGGGGCCGATCATCGGCTGGGGCGTGAGCCCGTGGGATCGCACGCGGGCGTATGCGGAGCAACACGCCGACATGACGGGCAACGTCGGCGACACGGAGACGGTGCGCTATCCCCACGTCCGCTTCACCGAGAAGATTGTAATGACCAAACCGTATGTGACGCTGCCTCGGATGGGGCTTCCCGCTTCGGGCTGGTAGTTATGCTGAAAGCCGTAAACAGAGCCGCGCTGCGGTTGTGGAAGGACGAAAGCGGGGTCGTTCTGGCCCTGACCGTCGTCGTATTCCTCACCCTGTTCATGATGCTCAGCGCGATTTTCGCCGGCGGCGAGACGATCCGCAACCGCATGGAGTTGCAGAACGCGGCCGACGCGGCCGCCTATTCCGCCGCCGTCGTTCAGGCGGACTGCAACAGCCGCCTGGCGACGGTCAACCGCGCGATGTCCTGGACCTACGTGCAGATGGTGCGCATGGAGATGGACTACATCGTCGACAAGTGGCTGTGGCTGACACTCCAGCGCTGGGATATCGACAACACGGAGATGCAGCTCTTCAACATGCCCAGCACCTGCAACAACGGCACACCGTGGTACGGCACGGGCTACGGGGTTTTCGTGGGCAACGGCGCCAGCCACAAGCGCATCCTCCTCAACAAACACCACTATGTGACCACGGACGAGATCAAGTCGGCCCGCCAGTCGGCCGCCGCTCAGGGCAAGAGCTACTCGGCCCTGGCACCCAAGATCGACCACTGCCGCCAGCAGATCGACGCGATGAACGACAAGGAGAAGGATCTGCTTCGCAGGCTTCCGGGGCGCGTCAAAGCGACTGTGGAGAATATTCTCCGGCAGAACGTCGCGGACACGTGGAACGACGGGTTTGCGGGCGGCGGACAGCTCATGTATGCGCTCAAGCAGGAGGAGCAGCCGCTCGCGAACAACTTCCAAGTACTGGAGCAGAGCGAGGAGGAAGACTTTTTGCGCTACTCCGACTACATCACCGAGCAAGGTTCCTCGGCGCTTGATATTTTCCAGGCGGGCACAGACGATTGGTTCATCAAGCGCTACGCGTCCGTCGGGCCCGGCATCCAGCGCCAGTACAAACGCTTTCACCGCATTCTGATCTCCGAGTGGGACTGGTGCAGCTCGGTCTGGGAGATCGTAGACGGGGTCTGCGTCCCCTTAATTCCCTCGATATCCGGCAAGAACTCGGTCAAAGGCGACGACTGGCAGATCTATGACTCCCGCTACTACATTACGGCCCTCGCCCAGCCGCAGCGGCTGCAAAAGAAATTTTTCGCGGCGGGTGGCAGCCTCCGCGTCGCGCTGACGCGGCGGCTCAACAACCCCTTCCAGTTCATGCTGGGCGGCGGCGGGCCCGGAGTCTTCCGGCCGTTCACCCTGAACGGCGGCAACCGCTACATGTGGACCGTGGCCGCGGCCATCGCCGGCTACAACCCCCAGCCCCGCACCGAGGCCCAGGGCCGATACGAGGTGACCTACGAGAACAATAGCGGGAACAAGCTTTGGAATCTGAAGACGAGCGACTGGGACGCCGAACTGCTGCCGCTGCACCGGGCCGGCGCCCTCGGCGAGAACCACGCGTGGACGAGCGCGTCGGCAGGCACGATTCTGGGCGAGATGAAGAACGGCCCGTGGATACCCCTCTATGGCGGCGGCGGCGCGCTGGGCGCGCAAGGCGCACCGAAGCTTATGACCGAAGGGGCCGAGGTCGCCTACGGAGGGGCTGAAGGCTGGGTTCTGCATTGAAACCGATTTGCGGTCGAACGGAGGATGCAACGATGAAACGAATCGTTTGGGTCGTCGTGCTGATCGCCTGGGCGGCGGCGGCCGGGCAGGCTCTGGCCGCCGGCCAGGAGTATAAGCGGTTTAAGAAGTACGTCACCTGGAGCAATTGACGCGGGGCCACGTGGAGATGAAGCGAGATCCAGACAGAACGCGGGTGGAATCACCCAGGCGATCGGAGGCGGGCGCGATCCTTATGGAGACCGTCATCGCTATTCCGCTGTTTATGATCATGCTGGGCGGCATCTTCTGGATCGGCGACCTGACCGTGACGCGGCAGCGGCTGGTCGCCGCAGACCGCTACGTGGCCTGGAACAGCGGGCTGCGCTACGACGACCGCGGAGGCGTTGCCGCGTCGGACATCCACCGCCTGTTTCTGTCTGACAAATCCGGCGTTCTGAGCCAAGACCATACGCCCACCGTGCGCTCCGCCCAGATTCAGGCCGTTTACGATTGGAGCCAGGCCGCGAACGGGCAGGTCAGCGCGCGGGTGCGGATGCCGGACTGGGTGTACGCGATGATCAACGCGATGCGGATCCACACCGGCCAGGGCAGGTGGATGTCCAACGTGACCGAGGTGTACGGACGGGAGCGCAACGGGCTGCGCCACGTGGTGCTGATGCGCACCCGGGCCGAGGCGCAGGCGGGCTATATCCGCAACAGGTACGGCGTGTCCGCCTCGGGCGAGGCGGCGCAGAAGTGGAGCGAGGTCGCCAGTGAAAAGTGGCCGTATGAATAGCGCGTGTGCCCTCGGCTGCGTGTGGCTGCTCGCCGCCTGGACCTGCCTGGCGGCGGACTCGCGCCCGCCGCTGGCCGTGCCGCTGCCGCCGCTCGCACGCGTCAGCGCGGACGACGACTCGGGCACGACGTGGCAGCAGTCGGGCGAGCTTGGCGGGTCGGTCGCGAGCATGCGCGGCGCGTTCATGGCCGCGCTCAGCGCGGGCGGCTGGGCGCTGAACAAGACGATCGTGTTGGGGCGCGGCGGATCGCGCTCAGAACTGATGGTGTGGGTTCGGAACAAACGCCGGATCCTGTTCATGGTGTGGGAAAAGCAGGCGGGCGTGTGCGGCTTCGCCTGGGGTGAGGAAAAGTAGGGGCGGCCGGCCGGCCGCACGTAGGGGCAGCCTCCGGTGGCTGCCCAGAAAAGGAAAAAGATGAAGAATTTCATTCCGTTGATTCTGGCGGTGCTGTTGGGCCTCGCGGCCGTTCTGGCCGTCGGGAGGCTGTTGCAGTCGCGCAAGCAGGCGGCGGAGAAGACGACCACGGTCGTGGCCGTGGCCCGCGACGTGACGGCAAACGCCGTGCTGACCGCCGATTCGATCATGGAGAAAAAAGTGCCCTTTTCCGCCCGGCCCGCACAGGCGATACCTTGGACGCGCTCCGAGATGGTGGTGGGCCAGAAAGCGTTGCGCGCCATCTCCCAGGGCGACTATGTGCTGCTCTCCGACGTCGGTCTCTCACGCAGCATGGCCGACATCGTGGGCGAGGGCGAGTGGGCCGTGTCGCTCACCGTGCCGCCCGGCGGTATCGCGCGCATCGTGCAGCCCGGCGACGAGGTGGCCGTGATCGCCACCTTGAAGATCAAAAGCAAAGTCAAGACGGCGGATCTCTCGGCCGCGCCCGAGGAGGTCGCCCGCGAGGCGACGCTCGTGCTTTTTCCGCGTGTGCGCGTGCTCGACGTGGGAACCCTCTCGTCCGGCGGCGAAGCCACGGCCGGCGAGCTGATTCTCGCGCTGCCGCCGCAGCAGGCGCAAGTGCTTATCGCCGCTCAGGCTGAGGCGCGGCTGACGCTGGCCTTGCGCCGGCCGGGCGACGACGCGGCGGTCAACCGCATCGACACGGGCATGGTGAACGATGAAACCTTTGACAAACTGCTCGGCGGGCTGGTGCCCTTTGAGCTACCGAAAGTCCCGGGCGTGGTGACCACCACGAGCCCGGCCAAGAGTGTGGAAAAACAATAGGAGGTCGATCATGAAATCACTTACACGGATGGTTCAATTCATGGCTGCCGCGTGCCTTGCCGCAGTCGTGCTGCTCGTCGGGCCCGAACGGGCCGCGGCCGCCGACGCTCAGCCGGTATCGGTCACCGTCGGAAAAATGGAACTGGTCAACATCCCGTTCCCGATCCAGGGTTTCCGCGTCGCCGACCCCTCTTTCGCCAAGGTCGAGACGCTGGGGCTCCAGCAGCTGCGCGTGATGGGCCTGAAGGCCGGCACCACGGACTTGCAGGTGACGGGTGAAGGCGGCGTCTCGGCGCTCTTTTCCCTTTCCGTGCTGGAAAACGTCAACGCCGTGCTGGCGGCGGTGAAGCGCGATCTGGACTCCGTTCCAGAGGTGGACGTGGCGATCAACCTGGGCCGCGTCGTGCTCAAGGGCGAGGTCAGCAGCATCGAGCACTGGAAGTACTTGATGAAGGTGGTCGACCTGTACAAGGACTCGGTCGCGAACCTCGTGTCCTTCCAGCCGACGCCCGAGGTGATGCTCGGGCTGAAGGCCGCCTTCGAAAAAACGGGCTTCACGCTGGCTGACGCGGACACGCCGGCAGGCCGGACCGCGCCGGGCCTCCTCAACCTCAAGTACAGCGGAAACAGCATCTTCGTCACGGGACAAGTCTACAGCCAGAAAGACAAGGACCGCATCATCCAGATCATCGAGGCGCAGAACTGGCTGACGCTCGCCAAGAAGGACGACGCCAAGGGGGGCACGGCGACGCAGGTCAAAGCCTCGGACGATCCGCGCGTCAAGGCGCTGCTCGACATCGAGGTGATCCCGATCATGCTGGAGATGGACGCCATGTTCGTGGGCGTGACCGACAGCGAGGAGAAGCAGATCGGCGTGAACCTGGCCAAGGCCGGACTGATCGTGCTCAACTCCGCGTCGGCCGGGTTCCAAGGCGACCTCGGCGAGAAGTCCTCCGGCTGGGCCGGCTCCTACACGATCAACAGCGGCCTGCAGGGCTCGCTCAAGTTCTTCGCGGGTAACGGCCCCGGGCGCTTCCAGACCGCAGGCCATATGACCTTCAAGAACGACGCGCCCGAGTGGCGCATCTACCACAGCGGCGGCACGCTGAAGGTCCGGGTGGCCACGCAGAACGCGACCTCGCTGGAGGACATCGACTACGGCCTGATCATGAAGATCAAAGGCGGCCTGCTGGATGCCAAGACCGCGACTCTGGACGTGAACCTCGAACTCAGCTATCCGGTTCCCATCGGCACCGATTACGACCTGAAGCGCAACCGCATCGAAACGACGATCAATTGCCCGATCGGCCAGACCATGGTGCTGGCGGGCATGAAGAGTCTGGTCGAGAAGTCCTCCACGGAGGGCGTGCCTTTCCTGCGCAGCGTGCCGGCGATCTCGTGGTTCTTCTCGGAGAAGAACAACCTGAAAGAGGACAGCAAGGTGCTGATCCTGCTCAGCCCGCGGATCGCGGGCGCGACCACCGAAACCGCGCCGGTCTCCCTCCAGACCAGGCCGGCGGCCGAGGAGTCGTCCAAACCCAACGCGCAGCGCGAGCAAGAGAAGCGCAAGCGCCGGTTCTTCTTCTTCTGAGGGCTTATGCCGTTTCTCACCATCATCGCACCCGAGGGGCGGGACAAGGGCCAGATTATGGCCCTCGATCCCGCCGTCGAAACCACCGTCGGACGGGCGCCCGATAACCGCGTCGTTCTGAACGACGCCAAAGTGTCGCGGGCGCACCTGCGCCTCGCGTGGCGCGACGGCGCCTGCTGGGCCACGGACAACGGGAGCACCTTCGGAACGCTCCTGAACGGCACGCGGCTCACGGCGGCGCCCGCGAAGCTCGCGCCGGGCGACCGGCTGCAGCTCGGCGGGCACGCGCTCGTCTACAGCGAGGAGGAGCCGGCCACGACGCCGACTCCCGCTCCCCCGCCCGCCCCCGCTCCAGCCGCCAAGCCGGCCGCCAAACCGGCCGCCCGCGCGGAAGAGGCGGAGATCCCCCAGGATCCGGCCCTGGCCGCCCTGGCGATCCTCTATTCCGACGAGATGATGGCCATGAAGAAGCGCATCCACGAGCAGGTGCTCTTCAAGCTGAACCTGCCGGAGATCGCGACCAAGCAGTTGCAGGACGACGAGCTGCGCGCCAAGCTGGAGCTCGCGCTCGACCAAGTCCTGCGCGAGGTGCGCCACGAACTGCCGCGCGACCTCGCGAGCGACCTCTTCCGGCAGACGCTGCTGGACGAGCTGATCGGCTACGGCCCCATCACGCCCATGCTGCGCGATTTGAGCGTGGACGAGGTGATGGTCAACGGGCCCTCCCGCATCTTCGTGGAGCGCAAGGGCCGGCTCTACGAGACCGGCGCGCGCTTCTTTGACGACCGCCACCTGATCACGATCATCCAGCGCATCGTAGAGCCGCTGGGGCGCCACGTGGACGAGGCCAGCCCCATGGTCGACGCCCGCCTGCCCGACGGTTCGCGCGTGAACGCCATCATCCCGCCGCTCGCGCTGGACGGTTCGTCCGTGACCATCCGAAAGTTCTCGAAAAAGAAACTGACCACCGACGACCTGATCAAGTTCGGCAGCATGACGCCCGAGATCGCGCTCTTTCTGGAGGAGGCGGTGCGGGCGCGTCAGAACATCGTGGTCTCCGGCGGCACCGGCTCCGGCAAGACGACCCTGCTCAACGTGCTGTCGCAGTTTATCCCGCACGGCGAGCGGCTGGTGACCATCGAGGACTCGGCCGAGCTGAAGCTGAGCCACCGCAACATCGTGCGGCTCGAGGCCCGGCCAGCCAACATCGAGGGCCGGGGCCGGGTCGCGATCCGCGACCTCGTCATCAACGCGCTGCGCATGCGGCCCGACCGCATCGTCGTGGGCGAGTGCCGCGGGCCCGAGGCGCTGGATATGCTCCAGGCCATGAACACCGGCCACGACGGCTCGCTGACGACCGCCCACGCCAACACGCCGCGCGAC
>CAYLUN010000150.1:0-9948 GCA_964386865.1 uncultured Lentisphaeraceae bacterium
TCGCTGCGCCCCACGATGCGGATCAGGTGCAGCTCCATCAGCGCCTTGACGATGTGGTCCACCACCACGCCGCGGATGGCCTCGATCTCCGACTTCGAGATGGGCTGGCGGTAGGCAATAATGGCCAGGGTCTCCAGCGCGGGCCGCGAGAGGCGGTTGGGGCGGTCGAGCTTCAGCAGGTTGCGCACCCAGCGGCCGCAGCACGGCTGCGTCTGGAAGCGAAAGCCGCCGTTGACCTCCGCCACCTCCACGCCCAGCCCCAGCCGCGACAGCTCCTTCGCGATGCTCTCGACCGCGTCGCCCACCTCGCGCGGCGACGCCTCCGCAAACAGCTTGACCGTCTCGTTCTCCGCGCCCTCCGTCTCCGCCACGCTCGCGAGGCACGCGCGCATCTCCTCCACCGTCAGCGGGTGGTCGGAGCCGAACAGCAGCGCGCCGACGATCTGCTGCAGGCTGGACGCCATCGGCAATTTGACTTCGTCAGGACTCGACATGCTCGCCCCCTCCGATCACCGGCGCCTGCGACCGCTCCGACGAGTGGCCCTCCACCGGCATGATGAGAATCTCGTGGAACGCGTCGTTCTGCTGAAGCACGATCTGCCGCAGGCGCAACAGCTCCAGCAGCGCCAAGAACGTCACGATCACCTCGCCCCGGTGCGACTCGGGGCTGAACAGCGAGGAGAAGGCCACGTGCGTCCCGGCCTTGGTCAGCGAGATGATCAGCTCCATCTTGTCCGGCACCGAGAACCGGATCGGCTCGATGATCCCCAGCGGCTCCATCGGCGCCCGCACGAGCACCTCTTGGAACGCGGTGAGCAGGTCGAACAGCCCGATGTCGCCCAGCGCCTGTCCCGCGTCCTGCGGCTCCTTCTCGAACGCCGGCCCCTCGCCGCCGTAGCTAAACGCCTCGCTCTGCAAGGCCTCCAGCTCCAGCAGCTGGCCCGCGGCGTCCTTGAACTTCTTGTACTCGATGAGCTGCCGCACCAGGTCCAGCCGCGGGTCGACCCACTCCTCGTCGCTCTCCTCCTCGGCCGCCCGCGACTCCACCGGCAGCAGCATCCGGCTCTTGATCATCATGAGCGTCGCGGCCATCACCAAGAACTCGCCGGCGATGTTCAGGTCCAGCATGCGCATCACTTCGAGATACGCCAGATACTGCGCCGTGATCTTCTCGATCGGGATGTCGTAGATGTCGACCTCTTCGCGCCGGATCAAATACAGCAGCAGGTCCAGAGGCCCCTCGAAGACCTCCAGATCCACCTTGTAATCCTCCGTCAGCAGCGCTTCGACCGACATTTATCCGATCCCCACGGCCTTGCGGGCCTTTGCCAGCGTCACGGCCGCAGCCGCGCGCGCCCGCTCCGCGCCTTGGCGCAGCACCTGCTCCACGAAGTCCGGGTTCGCCTGCAGCTCGGCGCGCCGCGCCCGGAACGGCGCGAACGTCTCCTCGAAAATCGCGTAGAGCGCCTTCTTGGCGTGGCCGTATCCGTAGTTGCCGCCGCGGTAGTTGGCCTCCATCTCCGCCCGCTGCGCGTCGCTCGCGAAGAGCCTGTAGAGCGCGAAGATGTTGCAGGCCGCCGGATCCTTCGGCTCCTCAAGGCCCTTGCAGTCCGTCACGATCTTCATGATGCGGGCCTTGGTCTCCTTCAGGTCGCCGAACAGCTCGATCGTGTTGCCGTAGCTCTTGGACATCTTCTGCCCGTCGAGCCCCGGCACCACGGCGACATCCTCCTGGATCGACGGCTCGGGCACCGTGAAGACCTCGCCGAACTCGTTGTTGAACTTGATCGCGATGTCGCGCGTGACCTCGACGTGCTGCTTCTGGTCGCGCCCGACCGGCACGATGTTCGACTGGTAGATCAGGATGTCCGACGCCATCAGCACCGGGTAGGCGAACAGCCCGTGCGAGGGCGCGATGCCCTTGGCCACCTTGTCCTTGTAGGAGTGGCAGCGCTCCAGCAGGCCCATGGGCGTCACGATCGACAGCAGCCACGCCAGCTCGTGCACCTCCGGCACGTCACTCTGGCGGAAGAAGATCGTCCGCGCCGGATCCAGCCCGCACGCCAGGAAGTCCAGCGCCACGTCCCACGTGTCCTGCCGGAGCCGCGCGTGGTCGTGCACCGAGGTCAGGGCGTGGTAGTTCGCGATGAACAGGTACGCCTCGCCCTGCTCCTGAAGCTGCAGCGCCGGCCGCATCATCCCGAAATAGTTGCCCAAATGCAGTTTGCCCGACGGCTGAATGCCCGAGAGAATTCTCATGTTTCACGGTCTCGCTAGAAGGTTCGAAAAAAGAAGGCGTTAGTATAACTTTCCCCGCCCGTTTGCACAAGCCTCGACCGCCCGCCCATGAACATTGAAACTCCGCCTCCGTCCTGTTAATCTGGCGCCATGAAAACAGGCCGACTCTCCCGCCGCACCTTCCTCCACGCCGCCAGCCTCGGCGCGGCTGCGGCCGCGTGCCCGATCGCGGCGCACGCCCAAACCCCCGCCGCGCCGGCCCCGCGCACGCCATTCGCCCTCACCGACGCGCAGAAGGCCCGCCTCAGCCGCGCCCTCGCCCCGCTCCACGCCAATTACGACCCGGCCGCGAAGATGCTCCGCGAGCCGCTCCGCTCGCCCGGCTACCACACGACCCTCAAGGACGGCGCCGTCCACAGCACCCGCGCGGCCCTCGGCTACGCCGTCGCCCTGCTCGACACCGGCGACGAGGCCCTGCGCCTGCGCGCCTGCGACGTCCTCGACACCGTCATCGCCCTCCAGGACACCGACCCCGCCAGCAAGACCTACGGCATCTGGTCGTGGTTCCTCGAGGAGCCGCTCGCCCAGATGTCGCCGCCCGACTGGAACTGGGCCGACTTCTGCGGCACCCAGCTCCTGCAGGTCGCCCTCGACCACCGCGCGCGCCTGCCGCCCGGCCTCGCGACGCGCGTGGACGACGCCATCCGCCACGCGGCCCGCTCGGTCGAGCGCCGCAACATGGGCCCCGGCTACACCAACATCGCGATCATGGGCACCTACGTCACCTACGTGGCGTCGGAGCTGTACGGGTGGCCTGACCTCAAAGCCTACGCCTCCGCCCGCCTGCGGCGCTTCTACGACTACACCCAGGAGCAGGGCGCGTTCACCGAGTACAACAGCCCGACCTACTCGCTCGTCGCGCTCGAAGAGCTGGGCCGCATGCGCCTGCACGTCCGAGACGCTGACGCACGCCCGCTGATCGACGCGCTCTACCGCCAGGTGTGGGAGGATATCGCCCGCCACTTCCACGCGCCCTCGCGCCAGTGGGCCGGCCCCCACAGCCGCTGCTACAGCACGCTGCTCAAGCCCTCCGCACGGGCCCTGATTCAGCGCTCCTCCGGCGGCGCGCTCGACTGGGGCGCGGACGAGCCCAGCATCTCCGAGCAGCGCCTGCCGCTGCCCTGCCCGCCCGACCTGCTCCCGCTTTTCCAGCGCCTCGACGCCCCGCGCGAGATCGTCAAGACCTACCTCAAGGCCACGCCGCCCGTCGTCGGCACCACCTGGCTCGAGCCCGCCTTCACGCTCGGCAGCGCCAGCCGCGGCGAGCTCTGGAACCAGCGCCGCGGGATCGTGGCCTACTGGGGCACGCCCGACAAGCCCGCCTACCTGCAGGTGCGCTTCCTGCGCGACGGCTACGACTTCTCCGACGCCCAGCTCTTCACCGCGCAGCGGCGCGGCGACGTCCTGGCGGCCATCAACTTCGGCACCGACGGCGGCAACACGCACATCGGCCTCGACCGCATCAAGAGCGGCCGGTTCCGCGCCCGAGACCTGCGCCTGCGCTTCGAGTTCGGCGGCAGCGCCGCGTCGCAGAAGCCGACCGCGCCCGCCGCGCCGGACGGCGCGGCCGCCGTGCGCTTCGGCCCGCTGTCGGTCGCCCTCGCCGCGCCGGTCTGCCTCTTCGGCGACCTCCAGCCGCGCTGGGAGAGCGGGCGGGACCAGGAGCGGTCGTGGCTCGACCTCGCGCTCTACGCGGGCGACGAGCGCGCGTTCGACCTGACCCAGATCCAGTCGGCGGCCCTCGGCTTCGCCCTGCGCCTGACCGCCTCAGCCGAGGTTCAGCCGCCCCGGCTCACCCACACCCTCGCCGACGGCCGCCTCACGCTCGCGTGGGACGCGCTCCGTGTCTCCGTCCCGTCGCGACCCGACTCCGTCTCCGCCCTCCAGCGCGCCGTCTCGTATTAGCGCCGCCCTTACCGCGCTTCCGCCAGCCGCTTCTTGTGCGCCGCGAGCCATTCGTCGCCCAGCGCCTGCACGTCTTTGCCCGTCCACTCCTGCCACAGCGCCTCAGCGTAGCGTCCTTCGCGGGCGGCGGCGTTCAGCTTGCGCACGAGGTCGCGGTCGTACGTGCGCGACGCCCAGTCGAGGAAGTTCGCGGAAACCCGGTAGCTGCCGTCGTACTGCGCGCGCTCCAGATTGCCCTTCGTGATCTCCGCGCCGCGCGACTGCGGCTCATACAGGAACCAGCGCGCGTAGTCGGCGATCCCCTCCACGACCCACCCCGGCGTCGGCGCAGGCGCGGGGTTCGTGCGGCGGGCGTGGCCGTAGCCTTGCACCACGTGCGCCAGCTCGTGCACGACCGCGCCGCACGCCTCGCGCCGCAGCTCCTTGCGGAACCACTGCGCGTTGAGCCCGACGCCCGCGCCGCCCGCCGCCGCAGGCGTCCCGCCCAGGTCGTCCTTGAAGCGCAGGATGACCCGCTTCGGCGCCTGATACCCGTCGCTTTGCAGCAGCGCCACAAGCTTGGGATACCACGCCAGCACCACCGGCTTCAGTTCCTTCTCCGCCCACTCCGCCAGATCCGGCGCGACCGTCGCGTCGATGACGTACGCGGTCTGCCCGTCCGCTGACCCGAACGCGATGCGAACCGGCTTGACGGCGAGTGCCGCGTCCGAGGCCGGAGCGGGCCCGCCCGCGTCGACCACGTCGATCTCGCTGAAAAAGGTCTGCCCGAACGGGTCGCGCGTCTCGGTCGGCGCGACCACGAAGAGCAGGTAGCGGTACGCCCCCAGCACGCCCCCGCCCTCGGCCGCCACCGAGACGCCGTGCTGGCCGCCGCCGTCGCCGGACGCGGGCCGGGTGTCGACGCGGGCGACCGGCTTCCAGCCGCCGGCCGCCGGCTCGGCGCCCCCTGCCGGCGCGACCAGCTTCGACAGCCCGTCCGCCGCATACAGCGCGTAGACCTGCGGCCCGCGGGCGCCCGCGTGCCACGAGTAGGTGTTCACCTGGCGGACGGACACGACGCGGCCCAGGTCAACCACAATGCGGCCGCCGGGCGAGCCCGCCTGAAAGAAGAAGTTCTCGCCCGGCCGGTCGTCGCCGCCGGGAACGCGGCCGTCGTGCAGCACGCCGAGGACGCCGCCGTTACGGTCGCCCGCGCCGTCCGCGAGCGAGAACGCCGCGGCGGTCGCCGCGTCGTTGTTCGCGGGCGGCGGCACCCCCTCGAAGGCGAAGCCCGCGCCCAGTTCGTCGTACCCGACTCGCACCACGGCACCGCCGAACGCCGAGAGCCCGCTCGCGCAGACCGCCGCAGCAACCGCCCGTTTCATCATCGTCATCCCTCCAGCCCGCCGCCACGCAACGAGCATAACACAAAAAAAGCAAACCGTCCCGCGCGGCTCGGCACAGCCTCGCGCAATCCCGCCCGCGCGGCTCACCGCAGGTTCGCCCCCCAGCGCCACGCCTTGTCCGCAGGCCTGGGGGGGCGAGGCTGTGCCGAGCCGCCTCGCGCCATCCCGCCCGCCCGCGCGGTTACCACCGCAACACATTCAACTCCCCTTGAAAAACCCAATGCTCGACATCGCCGACCAGTCCCGCACGCACCGGATTCTCGCGGACGTACAACCATTTCTCGTGGTACTTCTCGCCGCTACGCATCTGCGTATCCCAGCAATCCGACTGCCAACGCCAAACCGCTTCGTCCCTGGGGGGCGAGGCTGCGCCGAGCCGTTCCTTTTCGAGCCGCTTCGTGATCCGTTCCTTCAGATACCGCGTCCACCTTTGAACGCCAACCGCCGGCCACCTTGCCGGAGCGCAAAATAGATGCACGTGATCAGGCATGATGACATACCGTCCGACCAGCCACGTATCCGCATCGCGGCACGCCTCAAGAAAGACTGCATGGAATAGTTCAGACGCCAAGAAATTCCCGCGCGGCTGGACGGTGAGTGTCACAAATAGGAGAACCGGCCGATCATGACGCTCGACCGGCGGCGCATGCGCCAGCCGTTTCCGCTGCGGCAGGTTCGTTAAATCCATGTTGCCCCCCCATGCAACGGCTCGGCACAGCCTCGCCCCCCACAGCCGCGCCTTGTTCGCAGGCCTGGGGGGCGAGGCTACGCCGAGCCGTCTCGCGCCAGCCGTCCGTTCGCGCGGCTCACCTCTTCTTCTCGTGCACCACCTGCGCCTCGAAGACCAGGTACTCCGCGCCTTCGCGCCACGCGTCCGGCGGCAGGCCGGCCTTCATCGAGAGGTGCGTGAGCGTCTCCTCGATCCCCCAGCCTTGCTCCGGCGCGACCTGCGGCAGGAAGACCGCGCTGCGGCCCGCCTTGCTGAGCACCATGCCGTGCTTGCCGATCACGATGTCGCGCCACGAGCCCACGGGCCGGGGCGGCGAGAGGATCGAGATCTCGATGTCGATCTCCTTCAGCTCGCCGGCCTCCACGGCCTCGAAGCGCGGGTCGTGGAACGCCGCGTTGAGCGCGTGCTCGCGCACGACCTTCCAGATCTCGCGGCGCGGCACGATCTCGCCGATGCAGCCGCGCAGGCCGCCGCGCTTGTTCAGCGTGACGAACCCGCCGCGCACGGCCTTCAGGCCTGGCGTCAGCTCCTTGGGCTCGGCTGAGCCCGCCCGCAGCGCGCCCGCGCGCAGCGCCAGGTCGATCGTCTCGCGGGCCAGCGCCAGCAGGCGGCCGCAGTCCGCCTCGGGCAGCGTGTCGCCCGGCGCCGGCGCTGCGGCGGCCTCGGCCTTCTTGGCCGGGTCGCCCCACGAGCCGAGCACGAGCGCGCCGACGTAGCTGACCGAGTTCTGGTCGTCGTGCAGCATCTTGCCGGAGGTCTCGTAGGCGGTGCGCTCGACCTTGGCGTCGGCGGGCATCATGGCCAAGAGGAACGCCAGCGGGTCGCGGCCGCACACCGTCGCGCCGGTGTCGTTCAGGTACTTGGTGAAGCCCGGCAGGTCCTTGCGGGCGAACAGGTCGAAGACGCCCATGTCGAGCGACTCCAGGTTCTTCTCCACATCCTTGGTGAAGGGCACATAGCCGAAGTTTGAACCATAGTGTGTGAAGTCCGAGCTGGCCACGACCAGCGTCTGGTCGTCGAGCAGCTCGCGGAAGGCCGTCGCGGCGGCGACCAGGCTCGAGGCGTCGAACTGCCCGCACACCACGCACACGGCGGGCAGGTTGCTGGAGAGGCAGGCCTGAATCAGCGGCAGCTGGATCTGGTCGCTGTGCTCACTCGCGTGGGCGGCCGGCTCGCAGGTGACAAAGGGCAGCTTGCGCATCTTCTCAACGAAGGCGGTGTCCGCCGGCAGTTCGCCCAGCGGCGTCAGGAAGTGGGTCGCGTCCGGCACGCTCATGCGGTTATGCATGCCCACGTAGTGGCTCGGGCCGATGACCACCACGCGGCTGTAGCGCTTCGGGTCGATGCGCAGGTAGACGCCCGCCGCGACGCTTCCGGAGTAGCGGTAGCCCGCGTGGGGCACCACGGCCGCGCAGACGTTCTTCTTGCGCACCACCGAGATCCCCTTGCAGCGCTCCGCGATGTCGTCGCGCAGCGCCCGCTCCCCGGACGGAAACCACCGGCCCGCCAAGGGCGAGACCATGACCTTTTTTGCCATAGCAACCTCCTCGTCCGCAGGCTTCCCGACCGAACAGCCGAGCCACCCGCATGTTCCCAGCACAATGACTGACAAGGCAACTTTCATCACAAATACCACCCCTTACACCCGCAAGCCTCCGGCGAGGACGCCGCCCCGCCGGCGTCTGCGGACGGCACGGGGCGCCGTCCCTACCCGGCCCAGCGCGCCATGCGGCGGACCGCCGCGTCGTCCAAGAACCGCCGGCGCGGCAGGTGCCCGCGGCAGGCGCACAGGCACGCCGCCGCCCACGCGCCGGCAAAGGCGCGCCGCGTCCAGGCCCGGCCGCAGCCCCCGCCGGTCATGACCACACCCCGTAAACGCGCCGGCCGCACTCCGGGCAGGCGCCGGCCTTCGTGACGCGGTTCTCGCGGATCACGTAGCGCTCGCGCACCACCAGCCGCGCGCCGCATCCGGCGCAGCAGGTGGTCTCGCCGTCCGCGACCTCGGCGTTGCCCACGTAGACGTGCTTGAGCCCAGCCTTGCGCGCGATGTCGCGAGCCCGCAGCAGCGTCTCCAGCGGGGTCGGCGGCAGGTGGGTCATGCGGAACTGCGGAAAGAAGCGGGAGAAATGCAGCGGCACGTCGTCGCCCGCCTGGTCGCGCATCCACGCGCAGAGCTTCTCGAACAGCTCGTCCGTGTCGTTGAGCGTCGGAATCACGAGGTTCGTGACCTCCACGTGGACGCCCGCCCGCTTCATCAGCAGCACCGTGCGCAGCACCGGCTCCAGCGTGGCCGAGCACACGTCGCGGTAGAACGCGTCGCTGAAGGCCTTGATGTCCACGTTCGCCGCGTCCACGTGCGGCAGCAGGGCGCGCAGCGGCTCCTCGTTGATGTAGCCGGCCGTCACGAGCACGTTGCGCAGCCCGGCGGCGCGGGCGGCCTGGCAGCACGCCAGCGTGTACTCGTAGCTGACCAGCGGCTCGGTGTAGGTGTAGGCCACGTGGCGGCAGCCGTTCTTTTTCGCGAGCGCGGCCACGTCGACGGGCTGAACCTCGTAAGCCGGCACGTCCTCGGGGTTGCCCTGCGAGATTTCGGCGTTCTGGCAGTTCTTGCAGTGCAGGTTGCAGCCGGCCGTGCCGAGGGAGAGGATCGGCTCGCCGGGGAAAAAGTGGAAAAGGGGCTTCTTCTCCATGGGGTCGACGTGCACGGCGCAGGGGCGCGCAAAAGTCGCGGCCACCAGCGCGCCGTCGAGGTTCATCCGCGAGCGGCACTCGCCGCTGTGCCCAGGCGGAATCCGGCACTGCTTCGGGCAGATCGTACACCTGACGCTCTGTGCTGTCTGAGTCGCCATAACCCACCCTCCTTGAGGTGGCATCAGTATAGCGCATCGGGGCGCGAAAAGAAATGCCGGACGGCGCCAGCAGCAATCGCGTCCAACTACTAACTCCTTACTCCTCCGTGTGTTTCTTTCGCCGCCACATGAGCCAGAGCGCGATGCTCTTGCCGTCGACCAACTCGCCGGCGTCGAGCGCCGCGTCGATCGCCTCGGCGGTCATGACGACCACCTCCAAGTTCTCGTCGAAGTCCGGCCGCTGCTCCAGGGGCTGCTGGGAGAGCCGCGCGTAGTACAGGTGGAGCCACTCCTCCGAGTACCCTGGGCAGGGCACGATGGTGCCGACCTTCTCCAGCGACTCGACGCGGTAGCCGCTCTCCTCCTCCATCTCTCGGCGCGCGCCGTCCTCGGGCGCCTCGCCCGCTTCGAGGCACCCGGCGACCATCTCAAGCAGCGTTCGCTCGATCGAGCGGCGATACTGGCGGATGAGCACAAAGGCGCCGTCCGGGCGCTGACCCAGAATCACCGCCGCCCCGCGGTGCCGGACGATCTCGCGCGTCGAGTGCCGGCCGTTCGGCAGTTCGATCTCCGCCACGTCGATGGTCAGCGCCCGCCCCTCAAAGGCGCGGCGCACGCTTAACGTCTTTTCTGTCAAATCCATCTCATCAACCTCGCTAGTTGTTGTCTCAGGCCCCATTTTAGACCAGCCGCCGACGCCAAAGAAGAAAAAACGGGGGGGTTCTTGAAAGGGTGCAAGGTTGATTTTTTGGTTCACGCGATTCTGACCTGCTTGCGGTCG
>CAYLUN010000151.1:0-9792 GCA_964386865.1 uncultured Lentisphaeraceae bacterium
TCAGAATCGGCGGACGGCAAGGGGCTGCCGTCCCTACCGCTCCGCGCTTCGCCGTCGCTGCCCGGAATCGCCGCCCGGCTGGCCGCTCCGGTTTCAACCTTCCTTAAGACCATCACCAGAAACGCGAACAGCATGACCGCGGCCAGCGCGTGCAGCCCGGCGTTGACCAGGTGCATGGCTCCGGGGTCGATGCCGAAAAGGGAAACGTCCGACATGAGGGAGAGGTACGTGAGCGGATGCCAGTTCGCCATCGTTTGGTAATCGGTCATCGCCCACTTCAGATTCTCCCACGAAAGCCCTTTCGCAACCGGCGAGCAGCTGACGTAGCTATGGTCATCGAAATTGATGAGCTCGAAGCGGGCCGTCTGAAGGTAGGGCGCCAGCGTGAGCAGAGCGACCCCCGCCCCGAACCAGAGAGCCGGCTTCTTGAACAGTCTATCGAGCCTGCCAAACATGATTTGATGTCTCCTGCCTTTCGAGTTCGGCAATCCACCGTTCAAGGAAGGGCCGCAATGTGATCGGGTCGGATCCGGCGCTGATCTTCCACCGTTCGACCGCCTCCTCCCGGCGGCCCTCGTCGCGCGCGATCAAGCCGAGAATATAGTGCGCATAGGCGTGATCGGGGGATCGGCCGAGAACCGTTTCCGCATGTTGGCGCGCCAGCCCGCGGTCGCCCTCATAGTAGGCGATGATCCCGTAGGCAATGAAGGTCTCCGCTGATCGAGTCGAGCCGTCGTCCTGCCCAAGCGGGTCGCCGCGATCCAGCGTCGCCGCGACGTTCCGCTCGTGGAGCTCGGCCAGGTCGCGGGCCTCCTCCTTCGCCCGGCCCAAGGCGCCGGAGCCGGCCAAGGCGACGACGTAGCCGATTTGCACCACCCGGTTGCACTCCCGGTTCACGCGAAAGGCTTCATCGAAATAGGCGGCAGCCTTGGCATAGTCCGGCCCATGGCCGCAGTAGTGCAGACCCAAGCTCCGGTTGGCGACGTAGTTGCCCGGATCGATCGCCAGCGTGTGCCGGTAGAGTGTCGGGTCATCCTTCCAGACAGTCGCCTGCCGCCACGCAGCCGCGCCCAGCGTGAGCAGCGCCGCCGCCCCCCCCGCGGCAGCCGCCAGCCGGAAACACCTGCGCGCCTGCCGGCGCGCCGCCAGCGCGACGGCCACAATCAACGCAAAGCCGATCCCCGGCAAATACGTGAAGCGGTCCGCGTGGGAGTGATACCCGAAATTCGCAAGCCCCAGCATCGGCGCCACCGCCACGATGAACCACGCGAGCCCGACGAAGAGGGCCGGGAGGAAGGGCTGTAGGCTGTAGGTTGTAGGCTGTAGGTTAAGTCCCGCACAGACGCCCCTTCGGATGGAGGGCGGCAACACGTCTGTTAGTATCTGCCAAGCGCCGCAGCGACACCCGCTCCAGAGTAAGACAAGCCCATACAGAACGCAGAGCGCCAGACCCGGCCAAAAGAAGTTCGGCAACGACGGCCAGGTGTGCAGATAGGGGATCATCAGATCCGCAGGCCAGACGGTTTTCCAGCAGTAATCGCCGATCGCCGCAACGGCATTCAGGAGCCGGCCCCACAGCGGCACGTCGCCGAGCATTGCCTTCGCGCCGCCGGACATTTGGGAATACGAGGCGATCATCCCGCACGCCAGCGCCATCACGGCAGGCACGTACAACGCCTGCCACCGCACCTTCCGCAGGAGCAGATAGTCCAGCAGCCCCGCCAAGACCGGGAAGGTCATGGCCGTCGGCTTGGCCATGCCAGCCAGCGCGAAGCAGAGGAGGGAGGCGAAGCGGAAGGCTGCCGCGTGTCCGCCTTTGCCCGGCTCTTCTCCGCCGTCTGTGCTGCTCCGCGCCCCCGCGCCGCCGCGTGAGTCGTTACCCGTTTCGATTCCCCTCACCCAGAAGATCAGCGCCAGCAGCTCCCAGAAGAGCGACAGCACGTCCTTGCGGCTCGACACCCACGCCACCGACTCCACGCGCAGTGGGTGCAGCGACCAGAACAGCGCCGCCAGCGCGGCGGCCGTCAGAAGCCGGAGGTCACAAGGTAGGGACGGCAGCCCCTGCCGTCCGCTCTCTCCGGTAGGGACGGCAGCCCCTGCCGTCCGCCCGGCCGCGCACGCGACAGGCTCACGACCGACGTCCCGATCGTCAGAATGGGCGGACGGCAAGGGGCTGCCGTCCCTACCGCTCCGCGCTTCGCCAGCGGTGCCCGGAATCGACTCCCGGCCGGCCGGCCTCTCCGGTAGGGACGGCAGCCCCTGCCGTCCGCTCTCTCCGGTAGGGACGGCAGCCCCTGCCGTCCGCCCGGCCGCGCACGCGACAGGCTCACGACCGACGTCCCGATCGTCAGAATGGGCGGACGGCAAGGGGCTGCCGTCCCTACCGCTCCGCGCTTCGCCAACCGCTGAACCGCCAGCCCTGTGCGAAGCCGAAGGGCGAACCGTGAACCTCCCCAACCCTCCGCCGGCCTCCAGTCTCCTGAGGACCGCAGCCAGCAGCACAAACACGAGCGCCGCGTTGGCTGCGTGAAGCAGAGCGCTTACCCCATGGTGTACCCCTGGGCCGCCGCCGAAAAGCGAAACATCCAACATGTAAGAGAACCAGGTCACCGGCATCCAGATGGCATTCTGGGTGAACGAGCCCAGCGCCCAGCGCACATTCTCGAGCGAGAGCCCTTTCGTGACCGGCCCGCACGCCACGTAGAGGTAGTCGTCGAGATTGACCAGCTCAAAGCCGCCCACGCCGAGATACGGCAGCAGGGTGAGAAGCGCGACCGCCAGACCGAGCCAGAGGGCCGGTTTCTGAAGCAGCTTCGTTAGCCTGTGGCGCATATGATGGTTCTCCGCCTCACGTCAGTGCGCTTCGCGCTTCGCGGCGCCCGTCTTCTCCAATTCATCGATGCGGCCCTGCAGGAAGGCGAACAGCGTCTGCTCCCGCACGCTGAGCCTCCAGAACCCGCACGCTTCGGCGACCTGCCCCTTCTCCAAAGCCATCAGGCCGGCGAGGTAGTTGGCGATCGGATTCGCGCCAGACGTGCCCAGCACCCCGCTGACATGCTCCGCCGCCAAGTCGCGCTCTCCCTTGTAGTAGGCGATCGCCGCGTAGCACACGCGGCTGGCCGAAGAAAACACATCCGTCCCCGAACCCTGCATCTCCAGCCAGTTGAAAATATCGGAAGGCGAAACATCGACGCGTTCGATGCCGCTGTTTCGTTGCCGCTCGGCCCACTCCGTCAAATCGCGAGCCTCCCTTTGCGCGTCTTCGAAGCGGCCGGCTTTGGCCAGGAGAAAGACATATACATCCTGAAAAAGCCGGTGAGCGTCCCGGTGATGACGGAAGAGCGCCTCGGCATGGGGGAGCGCCTCTTCCGCGCTCTCCGTCATGCCAAACGTGTAGATCGTCAGGCCCCGTTGCGCCACCTGGTTGCCCTCGCCCGTCACCCGAACCGTGTGCGAGAAGAGCGTGTTGTCGTTGCGCCAGTGCTGGGCCTGCCCCCACGCGAGCGCGGACCACGCGGCAAGTACGGCGGCGCTCAGCGCAAGGGTTGCGCCCGTCGCCGCCCTGCCGCGCCCGAGTGTGCCCGCGAGCGCGACGGCTAGGAGCAGCGAGAACCCGATGGCCGGAAGGTAGGTGTAGCGGTCCGCATGCGAATGGAAGCCGAATTTCGCCAGCCCCAGCATGGGGGTCACCGCCACCAGAAACCACGCGAGGCCGACGAAAAGGGCGGACGGAAAAGGCTGTAGGCTGCAGGCTGTAGGCTGTAGGTTAAGACCCGCACAGACACCCCTTCGGATGGAGGGCGGCAACACGTCTGTTAGTATCTGCCAAGCGCCGCAGCGCCGGCCGCTCCAGAGCAGGACGATGCCATAGGCCGCACAAAGCGCCAGGCCCGGCCAGAAGAACAGAGGCATGTCAGGCCAGCGATGCTCATAGGGCACGGCCAGGCCGCTCGGGCAGACGGTCTTCCAGCAATAGGTTCCGAAAGCGGCGACCGCATTCAGCAGCCGGCCTGAGAACGGAACCCCCGCAAGCGCGGCCGTCGCGCCACCGGAGGCCTGCGCAAATTGAGTGATCGCCGCGAGCCCCAGCGACAACAGGAAGGGCCACATCAGCGCCGCGAAACGCACGCGTCGCACCATTAGAAACTCCAGCAGCCCCGCCAAGACCGGGAAGGTCATGGCCGTCGGCTTGGCCATGCCAGCCAGCGCGAAGCAGAGGAGGGAGGCGAAGCGGAAGGCTGCCGCGTGTCCGCCTTTGCCCGGCTCTTCTCCGCCGTCTGTGCTGCTCCGCGCCCCCGCGCCGCCGCGTGAGTCGTTACCCGTTTCGATTCCCCTCACCCAGAAGATCAGCGCCAGCAGCTCCCAAAACAGGAACAGCACGTCCTTGCGGCTCGACACCCACGCCACCGACTCCACGCGCAGCGGGTGCAGCGACCAAAACAGCGCCGCCAGCGCGGCGGCCGTCAGAAGCCGGAGGTCGGCCGGTAGGGACGGCAGCCCCCTGCCGTCCGCAGACAACGTCCGTCCGCACGCACACGCGACACACTCACGACCGACGTCCCGATCATCAGAATCGGCGGACGGCAAGGGGCTGCCGTCCCTACCGCTCCGCGCTTCGCCGTCGCTGCCCGGAATCGCCGGACGGACGGCGGACGGCAAGGGGCTGCCGTCCCTACCGTCCTGCGTTCCGCCAACCGCTGAACCGCCAGCCCAGTGCGAAGCCGAAGGGCGAACCGTGAACCTCCCCAACCCTCCGCCGGCCTCCAGTCTCCTGAGAACCGCAGCCAGCAGAACAAACACGAGCGCCGCGTTGGCCGCGTGAAGCGCTGCGCTGTGAATGTGCATCGCCCCGGGAGCCAGCCGCCACAGCGAGGCGTCGGCCATGTAGGAGAGCCAGGTCAGCGGATGCCAATTGGCCATGTCCCCCACAGCCAGAAACGCCCACTTCACGTTCTCCGGCGTCAGGCCCTTCCCCACGGGACTACCCTTGATATACAGATAGTCGTCGTGATTCACCAACGCGAAACCGCCCACGCCGAGATACGGTAGCAGGGTGAGAAGCGCGACCGCCAGACCGAACCAGAAGGCCGGCTTCTGAAGCTGCTGTGTGAATCTGACGGACATATGCGAGTCCTCTCTCTCCGGTAGGGACGGCAGCCCCTGCCGTCCGCAGACGCCGGCGGGGCGTCGTCCCTACCGGCCGAACTTGGTTGACCGCCGCAGCCCCCAGCGGCACAGGCGGTATTCGACCGCGGCCCCGATGCACCCGAACCCGTAGGTCACGCTGCGCCGGAAATTGATCGACGAGGCGTCGTCGAAATAGACCGTGGGACAGGAGACCTCGCCGATCGTCGCGCCCGTCCACAGGATCTCCGCGAGCATCTGCGCGTCGAACGCGAAATCGTCCACATTCTCGTCGAGCGGAAGCCGCTCCAGCAGGTCGCGCGAAAAGGCGCGGTAGCCGGTGTGGTACTCGGAGAGCTTCGCTCCGAACAGGAGGTTCATCGCGAGGGTCAAAGCGCGGTTCGAGACGTACTTCCAGAGCGGCATCCCGCCCTTCAGCGCGTACCCGCCCAAGATCCGCGACCCCAGGACGCAGGGGTGCAGACCGTTGGCGATCATCGAGGCCATGGCCGGGATCAGCCGGGGCGTGTACTGGCAATCCGGGTGAACCATGATCACGATATCGGCTCGGGCGTCGAGCGCCAGCCGGTAACAGCTCTTCTGGTTCCCGCCGTAGCCCTTGTTGTCCTCGTGGACGTGAACCTTCACCCCCGGAAGCTGACTGGCGATCTCGACCGTCCGGTCGCGGCTCGCGTCATCGACCAGGATGATGTCGTCAACCACCCCTTGCGCCATGACCTCGTCGTAGGTCTTGCGGAGCGTCTTCTCCGCGTTGTACGCGGGCATCACCACGATGATTCGCTTGTCTTTGTACATAACACACCTTGCCAGCCCTCTCTACCGTTCAGCCTCCACGATCACCGTTCCGCCCTGGCCGCATACCGCGGCCAGCCAGACGAGCGGGACACTGGCCGCAGTGAGGCCCAGGCCGATTCCGATCTGCGCCCACTTGACGAACCCGGCCGCCCGCACGGGCTTCCGGGTGAGCCAATTGAAAAAGAGGTTCGGCTCCGAAAACAGCCGGTTCAACGCACTTTGGGACCACCCCAGCAAATCGTACTCGAACTCCTGGTGCCACGTGCGCCCGACGCGCAGGCCGGCCTTTTCGCACAGCCTGAGCAGCGACTCACGCGTGTAGTGGTGCACATGCCTCGGCACGTCCGCGTGCAGCCACGTGGCGCCAAACAGCCGGGCCTGCCAGCCGCCGAAGTCCGGCACGGCGATCAGGATCCTGCCGTCCGGCTTCAAGCGTCCGGCCGCCCGCCTGATCAGCTCCGGCCCCTCTTCGATGTGCTCGAGGCTGTGCCACAGCGTAATGCGGTCGTAGCGCGGGCCGCCGCGCTCCGGGGGGGCGCCGACCGCCTCCAGACTCTCGGCCACGCGCAGCCCCGCGCGGGCCGCGGGCTCCGTGTTCCGCTCGACCCCCTCCACATCCCAGCCCCGCTCGCGGGCGGCCAAGAGAAAAGCCCCGTCGCCGCAGCCGATATCCAAGAGCCGCCCGCTCGCCCGGCCCAGCCACCTCAGCCGGCGGCGAAGGCAGAAGCGCTCCGTCGCCCCGTGGCGGCCGCCGTAGTACGCGGCGGGATAATACCGCCCCAAGTCCGGCGGCAGGGGCTCGGTCACGCCGAGCCCGCACGTCCGACACGTCACGATGGCGAAGCCCTCCCCGGTCACCGGATCCTTGACGCACGGGTGCGCCACGCGCCTATCGCCGCCACATAGTGGACAATTATTCATCTTCCCTCTTCTCCGGTAGGGACGGCAGCCCCTGCCGTCCGCAGCGCCCGTCCGCTCGCACGCACACGCGCCCGCCTTGCCGAAGTCCCGCTCATCGCCCGGACCGGCGGACAGCAAGGGGCTGCCGTCCCTACCAAAGAAATGGACCGGCGGACGGCAGGGGGCTGCCGTCCCTACCCTCCTCCACGCCCTTTCAGACGCCTGAGCCGCTCGCGAATCGTCGCGTCAGACTCGAGCGACTGGCTCTTATCATAGGCGGTGATCGCCTCCTCAAACCGCGCCTGCCGCTCGAGGAGAAACCCAAGAAAGCGCCACCGGTAGCAGTCCGCCGGCTTCAGCTCGCACGCCGTTCGCAAATGCTGCTCAGCCAGCCCGTTCAGCTCTTTGTGATAGGCCATCAGCCCGAGCGCGAAATATCGGTCGGCCGCTTTCGGATCGTCCTTCTTGACCGGATACTCGAAAACGTTGTAGTTCTCGACGCTGACACCCCCCACGCCTCTCTTCAGCTCCGCGCCGCCCAGAACCGCGAGAACGATCCCCAGATTGTTGATCATCTGGTCTTTGTAGCCGATGATGATCGTCTTGCGCTCCAGCTCCGAGAGCAGGGCTTTGACGCTTTCCAGATTGTAGTCGAAAGCCTCCTCGTAGTTGCCTCTATCCAGCGAGTAGGTTCCCAGGTTGCAGTACGCCACGTAGTTCTCCCGCGTCACCTGTGTCGCGTGGAGAAAGAGCGTGCGGGTGTCCTTCCAGAAGCCGGTCTGGCGATAGGTCAAGGCCAGCAGCGCCAGCAGCAGCGCGCTCAGCGCACCCAACGCCGAGGCCCTAAGCCAAGCGGCGCCCGCGAGCGCCCGGCTCACCGCATAGGCCAACGCCAGGCTCAAGCCGATGGCGGGCAGGTAGGTGTAGCGGTCGGCGCAGGAGGCGAAACCGACCTGGACAAGCCCCACCACCGGCCCCAGCGCCACGCCGAACCACAGGATGCCGACGGCATAGACCCGCGTGCTCTCCGGCAGAGACGGCAGCCCCTTGCCGTCCGCGCTCTCTCCGGTAGGGACGGCAGCCCCTGCCGTCCGCTCGACCGCACACACGACACGCTCACTACCGACGTCCCGATCATCAGAATGGGCGGACGGCAAGGAGCTGCCGTCCCTACCGCTCTGCGCTTCGCCAGCGGTGCCCGGAATCGCGACCTGACCGGCGGACGGCAAGGGGCTGCCGTCCCTACCAGGCAATCCGCACCGCGCCGGTTCCGACGCCCGCGTAAAAGGATCCGCGCTCACACGGTAGGGACGGCAGCCCCCTGCCGTCCGCCGGTCGCTAACGCCGTCCGCTTGACCACACGCTCGGCTGGCGTGGCCACCATCCCTGCCACACGGACCGGCGGACGGCAAGGGGCTGCCGTCCCTACCGCGAGCGCGTGAGGCCGACCACTGCTCACGGATTATGGGGAACACGTGATTCAGGAAAAAGTGAAACACCGCGAGAAGGAAGAGGGCGCCCGGCACCAGTCGCGTGTACGGCACGGGGATCTCGTACTTGTAGAAAATGGCGAGGTTGACCGGGAGCAGCGTCGTCGTCACATACTGCCCCACCGACGCGATGGCGTTCGACAGCCGCTGCGTCAGCGCCAGCCCGCTGACCGCCGCATGCCCCATGTGCTGGGCGAGATAGGTGATCATGCAGAAAACCGCCATCAGGTAGACCAGCAGCTCGTTCCTGCGCCACGACACCTTGCGCGTGACCAGATACTCCAGCATGACGGCCAGCAGCGGATATACGACCGCCGTGGGCTTGGACGCGTAGGCGAAAAAAAAGCAGGCCCCGCTGGCGAACAGAAACGACTTGCCGCCCCCGCCCACGTTGCGGAGGTAGGACATCAGGCCGAGCAGCAGGAAGAAGATGCACAGGACGTCCTTGCGGCTCGACACCCAGGCCACCGACTCCACGCGCAGCGGGTGCAGCGACCAAAACAGCGCCGCCAGCGCCGCGGCCGTCAGAAGCCGGAGGTCGACCGGTAGGGACGGCAGCCCCTTGCCGTCCGCGCTCTCTCCGGTAGGGACGGCAGCCCCTGCCGTCCGCCCGGCCGCACACGCGACAGGCGCGCTATATGCGAGCCGATCATCCGAATGGGCGGACGGCAAGGGGCTGCCGTCCCTACCCAGCAATCCGCACCGCGCCGGTTCCGACGCCCGCGCAAAAGGATCCGCGCTCACGCCGTCCGTTTCCAGCCTCTTGAGCACCATCGCCAGAAAGAGAAACAACAAGACGGCGTCGAGGGCGTGCAGGAGCGCATTGTGGAGGTGGATCGCGCCCGGCGACTCGCCGAAGAGCGAAACGTCGGCCATCAGCGACAGAAAGGTGAGCGGATGCCAATTCGCGATCTGCCTGACAGGCTCCGCGCTAAACACCCAGCGCAGCGACTCCGCGCAGAGGCCTTTCTGGACATGCGGGTTCTTCGTGACGTAGAGCGTATCGTCGTAGTTGACGAAGTCGAAAGACACCGTCTGCAGATAGGGCAGCAGCGTCAACAGAAAGACCGCCACGGCCACCGCTATAGCCGTCCGCTTCAATAGGCTCGCCTTTTCATAATGGTAATTGCTGGATAGTCTTCGCGATCAACCACGCCGACACTGTACCATGTATTTCTGTGCGCTTCAAACAGAAGGCATCAAACAGAATTGCCTGGTCAGACGGTGAGCCGCACCGCGCCGGTTCCGACGCCCGCGCAAAAGGCCCGCGTTCCACTCGGTAGGGACGGCAGCCCCTGCCGTCCGCGTGACCGCACACGCGACACGATCGCCACCGGCGGACCGATTATCCGACTGGGCGGACGGCAAGGGGCTGCCGTCCCTACCAGGGAATCCGCACCGCGCCGATTCCGACGCCCGCGCAAAAGGCCCGCGTTCCACTCGGTAGGGACGGCAGCCCCTG
>CAYLUN010000152.1:0-9706 GCA_964386865.1 uncultured Lentisphaeraceae bacterium
TTGGTGGTCGGCAGCAGGTAGAGCGTGACGTTGGCGTCCGTATCGCTGGAGAAGAGCGTGTGCGCGGGCGGCTCGTTGGCGGCCTGAGAGAAGACCGCCGTCTCCCACGTGTTGGAACTCGCGCTCTTCGACCGGGGCAGCCGGTAGGTGCGGCCCGGCGCCGAGAGGAAGGAGAGCGCGAAAGTGCCGTTTTCCAGCGCGCGGAACTGGGATATCCTGAGATAATCGCCCTTCTCCACCGGGTTCGTGCCCGCCTCAAACTCCTGGCGGTTGGTAAAGCCGTCGCCGTCGAAGTCGTCACCGGGCTTGATATCCTCCAGGCCCGATCCCAAGCCGGCCGCGTCATAGTAATACATCAGCAGCTCCTCGTACTCGTCGGGCAGCCCGTCCCCTTCCGCGTCGGAGCCGACAATCAGATCGCAGCACAGGGTGCCCGCCGGTTTCACCACCGTGGGAGCCACACCGCCGGACGCCACCGCGTGCATCTGTCCGTCGTAGTAGACCTCGAACGTGATCGGGTCGCCGACCGCGCCACGGCCCGCCAGCTTCCCGCTGGCCATGGGGATCTGGACGCGGTAGTTCAGGGTCGGGTAAATCCCCGACTTCACGCTGCACCGGTTCACCTCCACGCCCTTGACCTTGACGATCACCGTGGCCGCGTCGCTGCTTGCAAAGGCACGCCCGTTCCAGTTGCGCACCTTACCGTAAACCGTGAACGGCGGCAGCGGCACAATAACCGCCGCCTGAACCGAGGCGGCCATGACAGCCAGCAGCCCCAAGCATTGTGTGATCTTTTTCATGCGTTCCTCTTTGCCTTTGACCGATCAGTTGCCGGAGTTGGAGTAGGTTTCAAACCCGATCAGGATGTCCAGAATGCCGGGCTGCTCCAGCTTGCCGTCCCGGTTGAGGTCCGCGCCCTTGATCAGCGCGTCGAGCGCGAAGTCACGGTTCGCGTGGAGCGTGCCCGCCGGGATGATCAGCAGCCAGCGGGTGTTCCAGACCGAGCGCCCCACGAGCCGCGTGTTGGAGAGCATCGCCTCGTCTGACCCGCTCTGGTCGGGATACGCCCGCAGCGAGGGGTAGCGCCGGAGCGAGGCCAGCGGGTCGCCGCCGCCGGTGTAGGCGTTGTAGATCGCGGTCCAGTCGGGCTCGTCCAGCGCGGAGTCGCCCAGCGGGAAGGGCAGCGGCACCACCTGGTCCACTACGTTGTACGCCAGCAGGTCATCGCCCCCGCTGCCCGGCGAGCGCAGCACGTCGTGGCCCGCAGGGACCAGGTAGACGCGCGGCGTGGCCGCGAGCGCCACCACGCCGTTGCTGGCCTGGTTGTAGCCGATGAACCGGACCCCGGCCTTGCGGATCTTGGTGGCGTAGTACGACGAGTCGAATGCATGGTCGTTGCCGGTCAGCGGCAGGCCGAAGACGTTCTTGGCAAAGTCGATGCTGGTGGAGAACGGGATCACCAGGCCCGGCTCCTGCGGCAGCAACCCCGTCGAACTCTCGAAGGGCAGGCAGAAGCGCCGGAACTCGGGCAGGTCCAGCAGGTTGTCCACCCGGAACGAGGAGAGCTTGTCCTGCCAGGCCTTGGCGGCGTCGGGGATGTCCGTCCGGAGGCGGAAGCACTCCGAGCGCAGCGACAGCCAGTTGTTCTCGACCTGCGGGTTGTTGATGCCGAGGCGCCCCTTGAGCACCAGCCAGTTGGCCTTCAGCCGGGCCAGGACGTCCGCCAGGCCGCCGTCGCCGTGCAGCCCGCCGAGCTGCGGCTGGCCGTCCTTCATGAAGCCCAGATTGCGCGCGCCCACGATCTCGCAGAAGACCGAGTCGCCGCTGTAGGCGTTGTCCAGCCCGAGCGCGGTCTCGTAGTCGTAGGCCTTGGTGGCGAGGTAGGTGTACTTCTTCGCCAGGTCAAAGGCATTGCCGTACTTCGCCAGCGCGTCGCTGCGGAAGGTGCGGAAGGCCATGTCCTGGTAGCGGCTGGCCGCGATGCGGTTGACCGCCTGCTTGCGCAGCGACTCCCGCTTGGAGAGGATCTGCTCGCCCTCGGCCAAAATGGCGTTGTAACTCTCCTGGGCGTTGATCAGCGCGGCGTTGGCCACATCCAGCGCCAGGGCCGCGTCGTTGGACTCCATCACCGTCTTCTGCGCCTCCAGCGCAAGCGTGGCGGATTCGAAACTGTACTCGGCAGCATCCTTGAGAAGTTCGTACAGGGTCTCATTGAATTTTACCCAGTTCTGCGACATGATAAATTCACTTTGTTTGGTTCTTATCAATTCTTTGGACGACGATAGAGGTAGATATTCATTCAAAGTTAAACTAGCTTGGATTGGGGCACCAATGTCTATACCAACAGCCATGCCCGCAACATAGAAAGACGGAATCGCCTCCTTGGCAGCCTCATTTGCAATATCATCGAGCGACAAAAGTTTCTCAGCAGCCAAAAGCAATTTTGAGTCCACCGCATTTTTTTTATATTCGACCATTTCTTTGATTTTCAGAGCCGTGCCATACGCCTCGATTCCTGCATTCACCCCGATCTTGGATCCGGCCAGGCCCGTCATCGCGACGAAGTGGTCAACCGCCTCATCATAAGCCAACAGCGCCTTGCGGTATTCCAGGTAGGACTGGATAAAGGTGCCGTACGCGGCCTGGAGGCGGCCCTGGGCGCGGCGGGTGCCGCCGATGGTGTCCGGCTTAAGAACCATGCCGTTGGAGGCCAGCTTGAACGTCAGATCCATGCGCTCGCGCTCCGGATTGACCAGACCGGCCGCCTTGTACACGACGCTGTGCGCGGTCTCCAGCTCGAAAGCCTCGAAGCCATAGGACTTCAGATCCATCCACATGTAGTGGTAGAGATCCGGGCCGTCGTAGCCCTGCGGGTAGGTGGCACCCGCGCCGATGTCGGCGGAGTAGGGATAGCCGAAGATGCCGATAAGCTGGGTGTTGAAGGCCAGCTCTTCGTTGGTCAGATCTTGTTTGGTGTTGCTGGCGTTCTGCGCCTGCTGGCGCTGCAGCTTGGAGACGCCCTGCGCGCGGTCGAGCAGCGTGGCGGCGTTGGCCAGCGCCTGCTCGGCGCGCGCCTCGATCTGCTCGAAGTGGCTCTTGCCCGCGGCCAGCTCAGCCGGGTCGATGTCGAACGGGATGGCGCTGCCGGAGAGCCCGAGCGGCGTCAGGCCGGCGTCGGCCTGATCCACGGCGCGCTGCACGTCCTTCATAGCCGCGCAGACCTCGGCCAGCGAGCCGACCGAGTCGCGGGTGATGCGCAGGATGCTGTCATCCACAAAAGCGAGCGTGACGCCCGCGGCCGTCTGCCGCTCCCAGGCCGGATTCTCGGCCCGCCAGGTCGCGCCGCAGGCCTCGTCCGGCAGGTAGGGCCCCTGCGCCGCGTCCGCGAGGAAGCGCTGGTACATCAGCAGCCCGTCGGCCGTGGCGCCGACGCCGTCTCGGGCGGCCACGAGCTGACTCGGCGTGCGGACCGTATTCCAGACCCGGAATTCGGAGAGCTTGCCGGCGAAGGGCACGGGCGAGCTGTTGGGGCCGAGGCAGAGGACCGCGTTGGTCGCGGCCACGATATCCGGCATGACCACGTTGGAGTAGACGCCCTGCGGCGCGCCGTTCAGGAAGGTCGTCAGGCAGCGCGCCTCGGCGGCGTAGGTGAAGGCCACATGGCTCCACACGCCGACCGCCGGCGTTCCCGCGCACAGGTTGGTATCCACGCCCGGAACCGGCATGACCAGGCAGCCCGACGGCAGGTCAAGGGCGATGCTGACCCCGGCCGACGCATCGCTGTTGGTGTCGGCCGCACGCCAGTCGAAAAGAGTGCAGAGACCCGCGGCACTCGCGAGGGAGGCGTCCGGCCTGACCTTGAACTCGACCGTGAAGTTCCAGTTGAAGTCGACCTTGGCGGACGGCGCGAGGCAGCTCAGGTGCGTATTGGTGGCAAAGGTGAGGAAGTCGTAGCTTGCGGGATCGACCGCCTGCGGCAGCAGCGAGTTGGCAGCGGCCCAGTTGTAGAGCGCGGTCAGGCCGGCCCGCGCGCCCCACTCGCCATAGCCGAAGGCGCGGTTGGCGTTCTCGTCGAAGTAGCCCGCCATGGCCGTGCCGCTGTTCTCGACATACGCCTTCTCGCACGAGCGCCTGACGACTTCCACGCCGGTGCGCGCCATGGCTGCGGCCGACTCGGCGAACTTCTCCTCGTCGTAGTAGTCGGCGTCCACCACCGCGTCGCCCACCATCAGGGGGGAGATCGACGGCGTGCCCCAGCTAAAGTAGGGATTGCGCAGGAGGCGGTAATAACCGTTGAGCGCGCTCAGGTAGTGGCCCCAGGCGTCGCCGTGGCCCTGCGGGTAGAGGGCTGCGGCCTGCGGCTGGTCGAGCGTGGCCTCGTTGCCAACAATCTGATAGTTCATGGCGTAGGCTACTTCGCCGGCGGTGATGCCCTTGGTGAAGTTCCAGTAGAGCCGGTTGAAGGTGGGCGAGAGCTGGAGCGACGGCGCCAGTTGGTCCGAACGGCCGCGCAGCAGGGCCAGTTCCTCGTCGCGCAGGTTGGGCATCAGGTTGTCGAAGCAGAAGAGCGAGGAGCTCATGGCGCCGTAATCGACATTGCCCAGCGTGAGGTCCTGGCTGTTGACGTAATCGCTGCCGAAGCCGATGGTCGGGTCCATGGCGTCGGCGTAGGCCTCGTTGCCGAGCAGCATGTACAGGTCGTTCAGGCGCGTGGCTGCCAGCATGAGCTGCTGGTTGGCGGCCGTGCTGTTGATCCCCAAGGTCAGGCACATCGACTCCGCCTTGTTGAGCACCGTCTGGTAGAGCTGGATCAGGCCCACGCTGGTCAGGTTGTCCTGGTTGAGCGCCACGTCGCCCTCGTAGGGCGCGCCGGCCTGCTGGATCATGCTCACCTGGGTTTCCGCCGGGTTGTTGTAGAGGTCCTGCATGCGCTGGGTGAAGGGCGTCACGCCGTTGACCACGCGCTGAACCCAGCCCTCGGCCAGCGTGGGCATGACCCAGTCGCTCCAGGCGCCGCCGGTCGGGGCGTAGGCGGGGGTGTTGGTGAACGCACGGTAGCGCATCACGTAAAAATTATTGACCATGTCGGCCAGCGTGTCGCCCTGCTTGCCGATCGTGAAGCGGGTCAGGCCCCTGTCGCGGAGGTAGAGGCGGTACGCGTTTTCATAATCGTACGGCGTGGTGCCGTTGGCATTCGGCTCGGCGCGCTTCCACTCGAACTCGAAATCGGTGCCTTTTCCGCCAAAGGACTCGGTATAGAGAATGTCGAGCTGTTCGCTGAGCAGGTTGAAGGGGTCTTTGAGCGGCAGCAGGTGGCCCGTGAAGAGGTTGGTGGAGAGGCTGATGACGTGCATCTGGATGGGGTCGCCCGCGCTCACGCCGAAAACCTTGTTGGTCGTGTCGTTCTCGATCAGAGTCACAAACCCGCCCGCCCCGGGCCCCATGTGGGTCATGGCGTAATTCACGACGCCGTTCGTGCCGTCTGTGTCGACCTTATGCTTCGCCATCTCGGCGATGGCATCCACCCAGCGGGCCAGATGTTTCTCGTCGGCACCGACAGCCAGACCGCTCAAAACCGCACGCTCCGCCTCGCTCAGCACATTGAGCTGGAGGTAGCTGAGGCCGCCCGTATGCTCGACCAGCCGGCCAGCCAGCTTGAGGCAATTGGTTTTCGCTGCGGCGGGGTCGAAATAGAAGCGGTCGCTGACGTTGGGCGGCACGCCCTTAAAATAGGTTTTGCCGTTCTTCAGCAGGATATTGCCCTGCGGGCCGGTGTCAAAGCCGAAGGCCTTGGCAAAGTCGCCCTCGAAATCTAGCCCCGCCGTCTGTATCACGATGGGGTCGTACAGGGCCACCGCGCCCGCAGTGGGCTGGTAGATGCGCTGGAGGCTCTTGGCGCCCCAGACCTCGGGCAGCCCCAGAGTCGCTTTCGTCAGCGTCTGGCCAATGTCGATGGCCGGGCTGTTGCTCGGCCAGGCCACGGTCCAGGTCCAGATGTGCGGCGGGGCGGTGAGCGGCTGCACCTTTCCTGACAGCCAAGGGACGGGCGTATTCGAGGCCGGCTGCGTGGTCAGCGACGGGAAATAGAACCCGTCCTGCATCGGGTAATAATTGTGCATCACCAGTTGGGTCGTCAGCCCGTTCGTTCCAGCGCATTTGGCCCAGACCTGGAGCTTGCGGTCTTGATACCCGGCAGACTCGAGGCTGTTGGTGTGGTTGCTGACGTCCCAGTAGGTGCTTGTGTTCCACGGATCAGGCAGGTAGTCGAGCGGATGCGGGCCGGGCACGAGCGTGCCGGCGGTCATGGTGTCGGCAAACTCCGTATACAGCAGATTGGTCAGCACCACCTGGTAGACCTGCATCTTCGGACGCCCGGCGTTGACCGGATCCTTGTACTGCACCAGCACATAGGCCTCGGAGCTGGACTCTCCGTTGAGGTCGTTGCGCAGCGCGTAGGTCACGTAGCCGCCTTCGCTGGCTTTGACAAACGCGTGCTCCTCGTTGGGATTGTAGCCGGGCAGCGTGCTGTCGTTCTGGTAGTAGACGAACGGTGCCTCGTCGGCCATCAGCACGCCGGTATCCAGCCGCGGCGACCCCGGCAGCGCCCAGGCGGCGGCGCTGATCGTCCCCTGGACATGGCCCACCCGGTCATAGGCGAACCGGGCCTCCGAGGTGACGCCGACCTCCGGATTGACGTCGCCGGCCGCTTCGAACGGATAATAGAGCCGTAACCCGAGTTCCTGTCCCGTCAGCGGCGTCACCATGGACTTGAAGATCTCGCTGCCCGTCCGCGCCACATTCCAGATGCGGAACTCGTCGATCTGCCCGTCGAAGCTGTAGCTCGTCCCGTCCTGCACGCCGAAAGCGAGGTTGTTGTTGGTCGTCGCGACCTCCCACGAGGGCACCGTCGGCACGGCATTGGTACAAACGGCGCTGCCGTCCTGATAGACTGTCGGGACTCCGCCTTTGACCACCAGGGCCAGATGGGTCCACCCGTTCCGCAATGTGTTGGTCGCGGCCGGCTGAAGCACCGCATGAACCCCATTGGAGGACTCGCGGACCACATACGTGAAGTTGCTGTTCGCCTGAATGATCAGCGCGACGCTGTTGAGGGAGTCCCCGTTGTTGAAATTGAAGACCTGGCCCGCCTTCCCGAAGCTGTGCGGCTTGACCCAGCACTCGACGGTATAGGTGCCCCCGGCAAACCACGCGCCGTCCTCGATCCGCATCCGCGAGTTCTCGGAGGCGGAGAAGTCGACCGCGACGCCGCGCTTGACCAGGGATTGATTCGCGCTGCCCAGCTGGCTGGCCAGCACGATCTCCGGGACTTCGAACTTCTCGGTCGGCCAGTCAAACCGATATTGCTGCACCCAGGCCGGGAACCAGAGCGCGTCAGGCATCGCCTCCTGCAAAACCTCGTGCGACCACCAGACCTCCAGAGGCTTCTCCTTGCTCTTGTTGACGGCGAAAATGTAGGTCTCGTCGCTGCCTGCGGCGGCGGTGGGGTCGTCGCCCGTGCTCAGCTGATCCGGCCGTATGTACAGGTTGGTGTTGTAATTATCGCCGGAGACCGGCTCGTAAATATAGCCGTGGTATTTGCTGAACCCGTCCATGTCCGACAGGCCGATGGCGCCCGGGGCGACGCGGATGCAGTTTACCATCGCGGCATCGAGCCGATTGGTGCTCGCGTCAGTGACCGCGCGGCCGACCCCGTCGTCGATCGGATAATAGGCGACCAGATCCGCCGTGGTTTCAGCCTGATGCAAAAACCCGACGCTTCCGCTCTGAATTTCATTGGTGGTCAGCGCCCGGGACCAGATGCGGATGTCATCCATTTCCCCGTTGAAACGGTTGGTGGCCGACAACAGATCCGCACCGAAACACAGCGCGTTCGTGTGACTTTCCGGCCGAGCTTGGGTCAGCAGAACGGAGGTCTGCGCGCCGTCCAGAACGAGCGACACGTTTGTCGTGGCCGGGTCATAGACCAAGGCGACGTAGTGCCAGCCTTTGTCCGCGAAGTCGATCAGGGTTGGAGCGTCAACCACAACATTCGCCTGAGCCGACCCCAAGGTCGCGCGCACCTGCCGGTCCGGCTCAAGCGTGACTTGAAAATCCAGGCTGTTGGAAACCGCGTTTTTGCAGAACAGCGTCTGCGGACGCAAGGACGTCTTAACCTGGAAGAAGCACTCGACGGTAAAAGAGCCGCTCAACTGGTTGGTGATGGGTGTCTCCAGCGAGGCGGTCCCGTCAAACGCCAGCGCGATGGAGGTCGGCAGCGGCACCACCTCGAGGCCGACCGGCCAAGTGCCGGAGGTCAGGTCGAACTGCGGGGCATCGCGCCAGATGGAGTGGACAGGAACGAACCAGATGTTGTCGTCGCCGTTGACATCGGTACCGGTCAGTTTCAGCAGGGAGTAGCCGCACTCATCGGTTGAGAAGGTGTTGTTGTCGCACACGGCATGCCCCGGCGGCTCCTGAAACTCCTGCAGCTCGGCGGTGTAGGAGGACGAGATCGGGATTGTCAGGCCGTAATCCGGCTTCCCGTCGGCACCTGACACGTTCCCCCGCACAAAGGTCTCGGCGTCCGCCGGCCAGTCGCACGCGTAGTGCAGGATTTCGAAGGGCCAACTCGTGCCCATCAGGTCCTCCTGCCGCCAATACACCTCAACCTTCCAGGGTTCGCCCACGGTTTTGCGGATCGCGTAGATGTTTCCGTTCTTGGGGCTGTAGCTGTGGTCGCCCTTGTGCTGATAGACGTAGGAGCCGACATCGTCCCCGCCGGACATCCCTGCGGTCACCTGGGGGCTCAGCCCGACGACGTCGTAGCCGTCGCCGGTGGGCAAGAGCTGGCGGCCGATGCCCGCGCTCACGGTGTTGACTTCCGGCTTGCACACCTCTATCACGATTGACCCCAGCAGCTTGTCAAAGCTGCCGGAGTCGTAATAGGCCATGACCACCCGGCCCTCAACTTCGCCGCGCGCCTGCAGCCAGTGGGTGGACAGGTCCAGGAAAAGCCCCGACACCACATTGGTCATGGTCATGGGTATGCCGCCGGGGGTACTCTCCTCCGGGCCGAATTTCGGCGTCACGACGTCGGGATCGCCATAGAACTTCACGAACTTTTTGGTCAAGTCCACGGGCGGCGCGTTGTAGGGCTCATCCGTCCAGAAAATGCGGTAGGGCTTCGCTTTTGACGACCCGCTCACCTGATAATGGTTCGTACTGATGGACCCGTCCGTCAGAACCCAGTTGATCTGAATCATGCCGCCTGCGGAAAGAAAGATGCCGGGCACGGAGGGCTCGTAAAAAACCGCACCGGCCGCATAGTCCGCTGAGTTTGTCAGCCACGCAGAGGTCGCCTCCCAATCCACGTTCGAGACAGCGACAAGCTGGTCGCCCAGGTAATAGTCCGGCTTGATGTGCTCAACGGGCGATCCGATGACCGACTCGACCAAACGGTATTTCGCGGCACGGGTTGCGTTGTCGAGCGCCGTAGGATAACCGCCATTGGTCGTGAGCCCTGAGCCGCCTGCGGTCCAAACCACCGAAGCCCCGTTCGAGACGGCCCAGTCTGAGGGAGCCGAGGTGTTGAGGATCGGAAAGGCCGGAGGTGCGGTCACCCGGTAGCCGTTCTGGCTGACGGCGGACCCCGTACCCGGCAGCAGGTAAAGGACGGCGGCCATGACGGCGGCCACGCTCTGTTTGG
>CAYLUN010000153.1:0-9668 GCA_964386865.1 uncultured Lentisphaeraceae bacterium
CGCTCGCCCTTCTCAGCGGCTGGGCCACCGGCAACAACGGGCACCACATGACCGCCCCCGCCCCGCGCGGCGCAGGCTCTGAGCACGTCATGCGCAAAGCCCTCGAGCGCGCCGGACTCGCGCCTGAGGCGGTGGATCACATTAACGTCCACGGCACCGGCACCAAGCCCAACGACACCACGGAGACGCAGGCAATTCAAGATCTGTTTGGTGCGCGCTCTGCGGCTATCCCGGTCACCTCGGTCAAAGGCCTGCTCGGGCACATGCTCGGCGCGGCCGGCTCGGTTGAGCTGGCTGTGTCCGTTCTCTCCCTGCAGCGCGGCATGATCCCGCCCACCGGCAATCTCCAAAACCAAGACCCCGAGTGCCCGCTCGACGTGGCCACCGCGCCCCGCTCCCTGACGCTCGCCTGCGTGCTTTCCAACTCCGCCGGCTTTGGCGGCTGCAACGCCGCCGTCGTGCTAACCAGCGGTCAGAGGGCAGAGGTCGGAGGCCAGCGGTCAGAGGGCAGCGATCAGCGGCCAGACCCTTCCGTCCTCCGACCTCCGTCCTCCGACCTCCGTCCCCCCTCCCCCGTCCTCATCACCGGCCTCGGCGCGATCTGCGCGCTGGGGGCAGACGGCGACGAGATCGCCGCCGCGCTCCAAGAGGGCGAGCCCGCGCTCTTCCCCCTGTCGCGCGTGTCGCTGCCGGAGCGCGCCGAGCCTCCGCTGGCAGGAGAGGCGCCCGACCCCGATCTGGCGGCGTGCGGGGTCGCGCCCAAGCCTTACCTCGACCGCGCGAGCCAGCTTTTCCTGGCGGCGTGTGGCCAAGCGTTCCGGCAGGCCGGGCTTGACGCCGAGAAGCTGTCGGCTCTTCAGGCGGGCGTGTTGTGCGGTACGGCCTGGGGCTGCATGACGACGGCGGAGGCGTTTTTCTCAGACTACATTCTGAAAGGCCCGCGGCTGGTGAAGCCCTTCCTGTTCCCGCACGCCTATTCGAACACAGCGGTGAGCCTCGCCGCAATGGAGTGGTCGCTCAAAGGCCCGCACGAGAATGTGGCGTCGCTTGCGACCGCGTCAGGCATCGCCCTTGTCGAGGCGTTCGACCTGATCCGCTCCGGCCAGGCGAGCGTGCTGGCGGCGGGCGGCACGGAGGCCCTGTCCGCCACGCGCCTGCGTGCGGCAGCCGCCGATGGCCACGCGGCGCCTCCCGGCGAAGGGGCCGCGACGCTGGTCCTCGAGAGCGGGGCCTCTGCCGCGTCGCGCGGCGCGCGCGCGCTCGGCCGGCTGCTCGGCTGCGGGCTGGCGCCGAACGCGTCGGAATCGATATCCGCTGCGTTGGCGCAGGCGAACCTCGCCCCGACAGCGCTTGCGGCGGTTTACGCGAATGCCGCCGCCGCCACGGCCGCACAGTCGCTGTCGCCCTCCCGGCCCGTCATCCGCCCGGAGGCGCTCTGCGGTGACGTTCAGGGCGCGACCACGGCCTTGCATGTGGCGCTGGCCTGGCGGGCCCGTCACGACGGTCCGGCCCTGTTCTTGACCGCCGACCCGAACGTCTGGGTCGCCCTGATTGTGTGCCCGGCCTGACGCTGCTGAAAGCGAGCGGGAAGCCGATCGAAGAGCCTGAACGCCGGCGCAGGCTAGCCGCTCACGCGAGATCCGTCTGAGGCGGCTTGCCGACCGCATAGACGTTGAACCCGAGCCGGTGCAGCGCCGCGTGATCCACGCAGTTGCGGCCGTCGAACAGGAAGGCCGGCTGCCTCATCCCGGCATACACCCGGGCATAGTCCAAGGCGCGGAAGCAGGCCCAGTCGGTCAAGACCGCCACGGCGTCCGCGCCGCGCGCAGCCTCGTATGGGTCGGCCTCGAAGACGACGCGCTCGCCCACATCCGCCAGATCCGCCCGCGCGTTGTCCAGCGCCTGCGGATCGCACACCACCACCTGCGCGCGCTCCTCGACCAGCATGCGCGCCACGCGGATCGCCGGGCTCTCGCGCGTGTCGCCGGTGTCGGCCTTGAACGCGAACCCCAGGAGCGCGATGCGCTTGCCCGCAACCGTATTGAACATGGCGCGCAGAATCTGGCCCACAAAACGATTCTGCTGCCACTCGTTGATCACTACGACTTGCTTCCAATACTCAGCCACTTCGTGCAAATTGTACGTTTCGCAGAGGTAGACCAGATTGAGGATGTCCTTCTTGAAACACGAGCCGCCGAAGCCGACGCTGGCCTTGAGGAACTTCGGCCCGATCCGCGAGTCCATGCCGACCGCGTGCGCGACCTCCGCGACGTCGCCCCCCGTCGCCTCGCACAGCGCGGAGAGGGCGTTGACCGAGCTCACGCGCTGCGCGAGCATCGCGTTGGCGGCCAGCTTGGACAGCTCGCTCGACCAGACGTTGGCTGCGAGAATCCGCTCGCGCGGCACCCAGCGGGCGTAGATGTCAGCGACCGTGCGCAGGGCCGCCTGTCCGGACGCCGTCTCGTCGGCGCCGATCAGCACGCGGTCCGGGCTCTCCAGGTCGGCGACGGCCGTTCCCTCCGCCAGAAATTCGGGGTTCGAGAGCACCTCGAAGTGATACGGCGAGTGGCCCGCGTGCAGGATCCGCGACATCGCCTCGGCCGTGCGCACCGGCAGCGTACACTTCTCGATGACGATCTTGTCGCCCGTGGCGCAGTCGTGAATCAGGCGCGCCGTCTTCTCCCAGTACTGCAGGTCGGCGGCATAGCCCGCGCCATGTCCGAACGTCTTGGTCGGCGTGTTGACGGCCACAAAGATGATGTCGTTCTCTACGACCCCCTTCTGGACGTCCGTCGAAAAGAACAGGTTCCGGCCGCGGCATTTCCGTACGACCTCGTCGAGCCCGGGCTCGAAAATGGGCAGAGCGTCCGAGTTCCACGCCGCGATGCGGTGCGCGTTCACGTCCACGACGGTGACGCGCAGCTCCGGGCACTTGAGGGCGATCATAGCCATCGTCGGGCCGCCGACATAGCCGGCGCCGACGCAGAGGATGTTTCGGTTCATCGGGCTAACTTAGCACAGCGCTTGTTCCCATGCAAGCGCCGGGGGCTGGCTCTACGATGCCTTCGCTGACCCGGAGCGCACAGCCCGACGGGATCGCATAGCCGACGGCCTGATCAGGCAGCAGCCGCAACAACGCCTTGAGCTCGGCCCAGCCATCTGCCTCGCCGTGCACGTCGCAGTAGACAGGCGCAAATGCCAAGCAATCAAACAGTGTGCCTTGCTCAGCGGCTTCGTCCTCTCCGGCCCAGCGCACCCACCCGCACGCCAGCATGATGCTCCCCGCCGAAAGGCCCATAAAGGGGACGCCGCTCGCGAACCGCTCGCGCAGACACGCCGTCATTCCTTTCAGGGAGCGGAGCACGTCCATGCCTTCGGCCACATCCCCGCCACTGACGAACACCGCGTCAGCTCGCGACAGTACGCACCGCGCCGCGACAGCGTCCTTGGCCGCGCCGCACAGCGGTGCCAGCTCTACCTCGCCCGCGCCGCTCGCCTGCAAGCATGCCCGCATGGCCTCGAAAAACGCCCGGTCATCGCCGCTCGCCGTGCCGATGTAGGCCACGCGGGGCTTTGGTTTTCCGACTTCACGGAAAAACGCCTGCATGGCCGGATCGGGATGCCCGCTGCGGGCATGCGAATTGCCGGCCAAAAGATAAACGACACCGTTCATTGCTTTTCCCCCTGCCTCAGCCGGCGGCTCGCCGCGCGAGACGCACCTTGCCGGACGGCTCAGTCATCAACGCCGTGACGGCCTCAGCACGCACAGGATAACCATACGCGCGTTCGAGCCGCTGTTCCGCACGCCGCACCGTGCCGCTCCCGGCGAGCGGCCCGAGAGTGAGTCGAACATGAAGCTCGCCTGCGGCCGATTGATCGACCTGAAAACCGCGAACCTCGGGAATCTCCACCAGCAGCTCGTCCACGTCGGCCACGGTCATCCGGCGCCCGCCCCGCGTCATCGTCATGTCTGAGGCGCGACCCGCGATCCGCTCCAGCGTGAGCCCCCCGCGCCGCCCACACGGGCAGGGTTGCGCCGGCGCCTGCTCTGCGAGATCCCCGATGTCGAACCGCACGAAGCACTGCACGGGGTGTCCAAAAGGTGTAACCAGCAATCGGCCAAGCACCGCTCCCGAAGGGCGTGTTTCAAGCGGCACAAAGTCCACATGGCAGGAGTCGGTGTTCTGGTGCAGCCGCCCCTGTTCGCATTCCATGAACACGTATCCCGTCTCGGTCGAGCCGTAGGAGCTGACCAGCGGAGCCTGGAACACCTGTCGAATCACGCGCAAGAAAACTCCCGCAGGAAAAGAGTAGGTAAGCGTGATCACGGCGGGCTGATAGACCGTCCGCGCATGATCCTGCGCAAAGGCGGCCAGTGCTGCCAGATAGAAGGGGTCGGCTTCCAGCACATCCGGCCGGAACAGCGCCAGCTCATCGAGCATTTGGCACATCTCGGTCGGGCTCCAGCACCCTGGGTTGACGGACTGGTTTAAGAACAGCAGCCGCCCCAGCGTGCGCGAGCTCATCGGCAGCGCCTCTCCGGGTTGATACGGGCCGACACACAGCGGCGAGGCCAAGACCGCCTCGCGGTGGGCGCCGTCCGCCACACGTCGGAGATGCACGTTCAGCGCCCAACTGGCCCGCTCGGATTGATCCCACCACGCCTGCGACCAGAAGAGCGTCACCTGATCCGCCGTAGAGCCGCTGGTCGAAACATACGAGACGCGTCCGCTCGCCAGCTCCTCGTCGACGTTTACCCCGGCGGGCACGAAGCCGTGCGGAAAATGGCCCCTGATATCGGCTTTGGTCAGCGCGGGTAACAGCGAATAGCGGCGCGTCACCGACGCGTCCTGTCCGGAATCCGATACGCGCCTCGCAGCATAAAACGGAGCCGCATCAAGCGCCAAATCCAGCGCTGCGGCGCATCGACCCCAATACGCCGAGTCTCCGGTGGTCTTCACCGCAACACGTCCTCTTCGGTTATTCCTGCGCCGCAGCGGGAGGCGGCGTGTCAGGCGCGATCGCAACCTCCGCCGCCGTTTCCGGCGCGGGCTGCGGCAGTTCGTCCACTTCGTCCGCGTCGGCGATGCTAACGGCGACTAGGGTGGCGCCCTCGTCGAGGCGCACGAGACGCACGCCCTGCGCCGAACGGCCGCAGATGCGGATATCGCTCACCGGCGAACGCACCATCATTCCGGTCGAGGTGATCATGATCGTCGACTGGCCTTCCTTCACCGCATGCGCCGCCACAACCTTGCCGTTACGGCCCTCTTCCGCATCCTTGATGGCGATCATGCCGCCGCCGCCGCGGTGGTGCGGCGTGAACTCATTGAATACGGTGCACTTGCCGTAGCCGTTCTCGGTTGCGATCAACAGGGTCTCTTGGTCGTTCACGATATCGAAGCTGCGCACGGAATCGCCTGCCGCCAGCCGGATGCCGCGCACGCCCGCCGCGGTTCTCCCCATGCAACGCACGCTCTTCTCTTCGAACTTTCCGTCTTCTTTCGCTTTTTTCAAGGAGACCGGGAAACGGATGGCCTTGCCGTTGGCCGTGACCAGCAGGATGTGGTCGCTCTCACGCGTCAGCCGGACCTGAATCAGGCGGTCGTTCGCGGCTTGCTCGGCGGACTCGCTCTGATCGCCGGCCTCGTCGCCGTCCTGCGTCTCGTCGTCATCGCCCTGAGGATCCTTAAACGTGATGGCACGGATACCGTTGCAGTTGATGTTGCGGAACGCCGACAGGGGTGTCCGCTTGATGATGCCGTTTTCGGTGGCAAAAAACACATCCTCGCCGGTCTCAAACGAGCGGATCGGTAGCAGAGCGGCCACCTTTTCACACTCTTGAAGCTTGAGCAGGTTGACGATCGGCTTGCCGAACGAGGTGCGCGGGGCCTCGGGGATGTTGAACGCGCGTTCGGAGAAGACGCGGCCGAGATTCGTGAAGAAGAGCAGCGTGTCGTGCGTCTCCGCCACAAAGACCGTGGTGATGAAATCTTCATCCTTAATCGCCGCTCCGGTGATGCCCTTGCCACCGCGCTTCTGTTCCTTGTAGACGGTGAGCGGGACGCGCTTGACGTAGCCGCGGTGGCTCAGCGTGATCACGCAGGGCTCGTCGGCGATGAGGTCCTCGATGTTGACCTCGCCCTCCATCGGCACGATCTCGGAGCGGCGCACGTCGCCGCGCTTGGAGGAGGTCACGTACTTGGCCCGGATGTCGGCGAGGTCCTGCTTGATCAGCCCGTAGATCTTCACGGGGTCCGCGAGCAGGCTCTGAAGGTAGGCGATGCGCACGCACAGCTCGTTGAACTCGGCTTCGACCTTGGCGCGCTCGAGCCCGGTGAGCTGGTAGAGGCGCATTTCGAGGATGGCGTCCACCTGCTTGTCGGAAAAGCCGAAGCGCTCGATCAGGCGGAGCTTGGCCTCGTCGCGGTTCTTGGAGGCGCGGATGATGGCGACCACGTCGTCCAGGTGGTCGAGCGCGATGAGCAGCCCTTCCAGAATGTGTTTGCGCGCCTCGGCCTTGGCCAGCTCGAACTTCGTGCGGCGGGTGATGACTTCGAAGCGGTGGTCCACGTAGCAGCGGAACAGCTCTTTGAGGGTCATCACCTTGGGTCGGCCCTGGTCGATCGCCAGCATGTTCGCGCCGAAGGTGGTCTGGAGCTGCGTGTGCTTGTAGAGGTTGTTCAGCACGACCTGACCCATCGCGCCGCGCTTGAGCTCGATCACCACGCGGATGCCGTCGCTCGAGCTTTCGTCGCGGATGTCGGAGATGCCCTCGATGACCTTCTCGTTCACGAGGTCGGCCATCTTCTCGATCATGCTGGCCTTGTTCACCGTGAAGGGGATCTCGGTGATGATGATCGCCTCTTTGTTCTTGTACTCGACGATCTCCGCCTTGCCGCGGATCAGGATCGAGCCGCGCCCGAGCTTGTACATCGCCTCGATGCCGCGCGTGCCGCAGATCGTCGCGCCGGTCGGGAAGTCGGGCCCCTTGACGAACTGCATCAGGTCGTCGATCGAGCAATCGGGGTGTTCCAGGTAGTGCGTGATGCCGTCCACCAGCTCGCCGAGGTTGTGCGGCGGGATGTTGGTGGCCATGCCGACCGCGATGCCGGTGGAGCCGTTGAGCAGCAAGTTGGGCAGGCGCGCGGGGAGGACCGTAGGCTCAAGGAACTCTTCGTTGTAGTTGGGCTTGAAGTCGACGGTGTCCTTCTCCAGATCGGCGAGGATCTCCTCGGCGAGGCGGTCCATGCGGATCTCGGTGTAACGCATGGCCGCAGGCGGGTCGCCGTCGATGGAGCCGAAGTTGCCTTGCCCGTCCACAAGCGGATAGCGCATCGAGAAGTCCTGCGCCAGGCGCACAATCGTGTCGTACACCGCCTGGTCGCCATGCGGGTGGTACTTACCGATCACGTCGCCGACCACGCGGGCCGACTTCTTGTAGGGCTTGTTCCAGGTGTTGCCCAGCTCGCTCATCGCGTAGAGCACGCGGCGGTGCACCGGCTTCAGCCCATCGCGCGCATCCGGCAGCGCGCGCCCGATGATCACGCTCATCGAGTAATCGATGTACGAGGAACTCATCTCGTCTTCGATATTGATGTTCAGCAAGCCGTGGTCGGCGCCGTCAACCGGCTGGATCTCGTCGCTCATTCTCGCTCCGCTGTTAGTCATTTGAAAACGGAGGAAGTTTACCATATTCAAGCGCCATAAACCACCTCCAAACGCGTTCGATCGCGTTTTCCGCCTTGTATGTATCTGAAATATGTATTAATAATATGTACTATGAAACGCCTGACCCTCAATCTGCCGGACAGCCTGCTTGAGACGGTGATGGAGCTCTCGGGATCCGTCGAGAAGACCGAGACCGTGGTCGCCGCGCTCCGCGCCTACGAAGCCGCGCTGCGCCGCGAACGCCTGCTGGCCCTGCGCGGCCGAGCGGACCTGCTGGCCGCAGCCGAACGCGGGGTGCTGCCGTGACGTCGGTTCACATCGACACGCCGGTGTGGCGCGACTATTTCGCGGGCCGCAGCCCCGAGCTGGGCGACCGCGTGGACGAGCTGATCGCGCAGCGGCTCGCCCGCGTCAGTGCGGCCGCGCTGCAGGAACTGCTCGCACAGGCCGCCACGCCCGCCGCGTGCGACCGGCTGGCCGAGGCGTTGCTCGGCGTGTGCGCGCCCGAGGACTCCGCCCGCGTCGCGCTGCGGGCCGGACGGATCGCCTGCCGCCTGCGGGCGGAGGGCCACGCGCCCCTGGCGCCGCTCCGGCTCGCCGCCGCCGCCGCCGCGCTGGAGGCGCACGCGTCTCTGCTCACCTCGGACGCGTCGCTCCACGCGGTCGCCCGCCTCTTCCCCCTCAAGATCTTGTGCGCGTGACAAAAAGGCCGGGCGCGTCCGTAGACACGCCCGGCCTCGTACTCGGCTCACCGTCGGGAAGCGCTACTTGTCGCTCAGCGCCGCCACGCCAGGCAGTTCCTTGCCTTCGAGGAACTCGAGCGAGGCGCCGCCGCCGGTGGAGATGTGCGTCATCTTGTCGGCCAGGCCGCTCTTGTTGACCGCGCTCACGCTGTCGCCGCCGCCGATGATCGAGACCGAGCCGCTCTCGGCCACGGCCTTGCACACGCCCGTCGTGCCGCCCGCGAACTTCGGCATCTCGAAGCAGCCCATCGGCCCGTTCCACACGACCGTCTTCGCGCCCTTGATGGCCGCCGCGTAGAGCTCCGTGGTCTTGGGCCCGATGTCCAGCGCCATCCAGCCTTCGGGGATCTCGTTGCCGACGACCTGCGTGTTGGCGTCGTTAGAGAAGGCGTCGGCCGCCACGTTGTCGACCGGCAGCAGGAACTGCTTGCCGTTGGCCTTGGCTTTCTCGATCATCGCCTTGGCGTACTCGAGCTGGTCGAGCTCGCACAGCGACTTGCCGACGTTGTGCCCCATCGCCTTGAGGAAGGTGTAGGCCATGCCGCCGCCGATGATCAGCGTGTCGACCTTGTCGAGCAGGTTGTTGACGACCGCGAGCTTGTCCGAGACCTTGGCGCCGCCGAGGATCGCGACGAACGGGCGGGTCGGCTTCTCGACCGCCGTGCCCAGATATTCGATCTCCTGCTCCATCAGGAAGCCGGCCACGTTGTCCTTCACGTACTTGCAGATCACGGCCGTGGAGGCGTGGGCGCGGTGGGCGGAGCCGAAGGCGTCGTTGCAGTAGATGTCGCCGTAGGAGGCGAGCTTCTGCGCCAGCACCTTCTGCTTGTCCTTGAGCGCGGCTTTCTTGGCCTTGTACTCCTCGTCGGTCATCTCGTCGGTCTTCTTGACGCTCGCCTCTTCCTCTTTGTAGAAGCGGGTGTTCTCGAGCATCACGATGCCGCCGGGCTGAAGCGCCGCGACTTCGGCGTCCGCGTTCGCGCAGTCGGCCGCGAAGGTCACCGGCTTGCCCGTCAGCTTGGCGAGGTACTCGGCGACCGGTTTCAGCGAAAAATCGGCCTCAAAGCCCTTGCCCTTGGGACGGCCGAGGTGGCTCATCAGCACCAGGCTGCCGCCCTTCTCGAGAACATACTTGATCGACGGCAGGGCGCCGGTCACGCGCGTGTCGTCGGTGATCACGCCGTTCTTGATCGGCACGTTGAAATCGACGCGCATCACGACGCGCTTGCCCTTCAGGTCCACATCACGCAGAGT